>CAJTWE010000005.1 GCA_910579955.1 uncultured Ruminococcus sp.
AGATTAAGCATTTGTGCAATATGCCATGATATTGCCTCCCCTTCACGGTCAGGGTCAGTAGCAAGATATACACGGCTGCACTTCTTAGCATGAGATTTAAGCTGCTTTATAACATCCTCTTTACCTTTCATATCAATATATTGAGGCTGGAAACCATTTTCAATATCTACACCAAATTTAGACTTAGGCAGGTCACGGACATGACCCATTGAAGCAATAACATCATAGTCCTTGCCTAAATATTTTTGTATAGTTTTTGCCTTTGCAGGTGACTCTACAATAACAAGATTTGACATATTTCATACGGCTCTGCAATTTACTATGCAGAGCTGACTCCTTTCTAAAGGATTCTGTAGCATTGCCCTTTAAGCCTTACAACATAACCGTTTATTGAAAGCTCAGTAAGCGATGAAGCAACTTCATCTTCATCAGCATTAAGACGCTCAACTATTGCATCTATATGCATCTGATGTTCCTGAGACAAAAGCACGGCTATTTCAAGCTCTAATCCTTTAAGTGATGAAAAATCTTTTATTTTTCTGTTTTCATCAATTTCAGGCTCAAGAGATACTGCTACATTCTCTCTATTCTCTTCTTTCTTTTCTTTTTCTTCTTTTTTATTTTGCTCTTCAAAATTCTTTTTGTTTTTTAAATCTTTTTTCTTTTTAGAAGACGTACCGCCTTTTTTAGTCTCCTTATCACCACAGCCCAAAAATACGGAATCTTCTACACTATCCGAAGTTTCAAATAAAATAGACGGCTTTAGTTTATGTGCAAATTCAGCATAGTATTCGTTTAATATATCTAAATGACTAAACACAGGCGTAGCACCGTCACGCAGATATTTTACCACACCTGCATACCTGTTGTCAAATATATCCGCCGGAGGAATACAATAAACCGTCTTTCCCTGTTCAAGTGCAAGATTTGCAGTTATTAGAGAACCGCTTCTCTCAGGCGCTTGAGCTACAAGTGTACTTTTGCTTATACCTGAAAGTATTCTGTTTCGTGATGGAAAGTTTCTGGGATACGGCTCTGTACCCGGAAGAAATTCTGTCAGCAGCAAACCTTTTCTAATTATGTATTTTTTAGCACTTGCATTATCCCTTGGATAATCTACATCTATGCCGCAGCCTAATACTGCAACAGTTCTTCCTCTGGAAAGAACAGCTGCACGGTGCGCTGCCGAATCTATACCTATAGCAAAACCGCTTACAATTACCACTCCGGCTTTTGCCAGCTCGCTGCATATCCAATTTGTAACACGAACACTGTATTCTGTGGGCTTTCTTGTTCCAACTACCGTAAGAGTAGGATATTCCTCTAAAATTCCAATATTTCCTTGGTAAAATAAAACTGACGGAGGATTATATATAGACTTTAAACTTGATGGATAAAGCTCATCTCCAAAATATGTAACAGAAATATTCTTGCGTTCACAATTTTCCAGAACGGCTTTTACTTTATCCATAGATGTGCTGCAAACAGCTCTTTTCTGAACGTCGCTAAGATTGAATCTTTTTCTCTGGATTTCATCCTGCAAAACATGAAATGCTCTCTCCGGATTTCTGGTAACACTAATAATATCCCAAATTTTAGGATTTCCTGCCCCCATTACAATAACCAGCCACAGCCAGTATTCAAGCATCTCTGCTTCCCCTTCCTTTCATCATTTCCCACATGAGAATTCCTGCGGCCATTGCAGCGTTCAGTGATTCAATATTGCCCTGCATAGGAATAGTAACTCTACGTGCGCATCGGCTTACTACTTCATTTGTAAGACCGCTGCCCTCATTACCTATCCAGACAGCACGTTTACCATCAGGATATTCACCTCTGCCTACAAGCTCCGCCTGACCTGTAACCACAGCGGCATCACTTTGTATGCCCGCCGTTTCAAGCTCTGAAAAAAGCTCTTCTTCATCACTGCATACAGCAACCGGAACACGAAACAGTGAGCCCATAGTAGCACGTACAACTTTTGGACTGTAAATATCACAGCTTTTGCAAAACACTACTCCGGACACTCCTAATGCATCGGCTGTTCTAAGTATCATACCAGCATTTCCGGGGTCTTGAAGCTGATGCAGTACTACAAACGAGCTTCCATTTTTCAAAAACTCAGAAAGAGGCATTTGCTTTGAAATCGTACATATTGCAAATATGCCCTGTGGACATTCTGTTTCAGCCATATATTCACTAATATCAGCCGTAATAATATATTTTCTACAATCACTATTTATACATGCAGATAATCCTTCTCCATATCTCTGAAAAGCTTCATCAGTAAAAAAAATAGTCTTTATCTGTGCTCTGTTTTTCATAGCGTCTGATACAAGTCGATAGCCCTCAAGTACAAAACACTGTTCTTTCATTCTTGCCCTTTTATTTTCAGCAAGCTTTCGGTACAGCTTTACCGATGGGTTGTCCTTTGCTGTCACTTTCATATACCCAACGCTCATGTGAGACCTCCTTATAACAAAACACGCTCCGTTTGTTACCAGAGCGTGTTCAGATTACTATTACAGAGCTGCCTTTGCCTTTTCAACAATTGCAGTAAAACCTGCTGCATCGTTGATCGCAATCTCGGACAGCATCTTTCTGTTCAGTTCAATACCAGCCTTCTTGCAGCCGTTCATAAATGTAGAATAGTTGATACCGTTCATCTTGCAAGCAGCAGAGATTCTTGTGATCCAGAGCTGTCTAAACTCTCTCTTCTTCTGCTTTCTGCCAATGTAAGCATAGTTGCCAGACTTCATAACAGCCTGTTTAGCCATCTTGAAATGCTTGCTCTTGCTGCCCCAGTAGCCCTTAGCCAGCTTCAGTGTTTTATTTCTTCTCTTACGAGTCATCATTGCACCCTTAACACGTGCCATAATCTTCTACCTCCGATTTTCTATTTATTGTTTTCCTAAAATGCGTTTCTCAGATTAGAGATACGGCAGCAGCTTCTTCAGTGCTGGTGCATTTGTAACATCTGCTACACCTGCGGTACGAGCGATTCTCTTACGCTTTGTATCCTTCTGTGTCAGTCTATGTCTCTTATTTGTCTTCTGATACTTAAGCTTACCGGAACCTGTCAGCTTAAAACGCTTCTTTGCGCCAGAATGTGTTTTTGTCTTAACCTTTGCCATAATATATCCTCCTTTTACTTGGATGCCTTCGGTGAAATGAACATGACCATACTACGGCCTTCCATCTTTGCGGGCTTTTCAACAGTACCAACAGCTGCACAAGCCTCCTTGAATTTTTCAAGCAGCTCCTCACCAATCTGCGGATGTGCAATAGCACGCTTACGGAATCTTACTGAAACTTTCAGCTTATCGCCGCCTGTCAAGAACTTCTTTGCCTGATTGACCTTAGTTTCAAAGTCATGAGTATCAATTGCAGAAAACATGCGGATTTCCTTTATAGCAACAACCTTCTGATTCTTGCGGGCTTCCTTTTCTCTTTTCTGCTGTTCAAAGCAATACTTACCGTAATCCATAATACGGCATACCGGCGGTTTTGCCTGCGGTGCGATTTTTACAAGGTCAAGATCCTTGTCGTACGCAAGCTTCTGTGCGTCCCTTGCGGACATATTTCCCAGTTTCGTTCCGTCGCTGTCAATGACCAGAATTTCCTTGTCACGAATTTCCTCATTGATCTGCAGCTCTTGTTTGCTGATAAGCCAGCACCTCCAAACATTTTAATTACAAACAAAAATGAGTGCATCACACTGTGAGCACTCCTCATAATACCTCGCCAAACTGTACTAAAGTACAACTACATGACAAAATATATTGACCGTTTCGATTAAAACCAAACGGTGAGAACTGTGATGCTCTACTTTGTTTACTCTGCTTATTATACATCACAGCACTGCCATTGTCAAGCGGCCAATATATCTTTTACACTTTATTCACATATATTTTCCCACAGATCAGAAAACCATTCCAAGCATTTCAGCTTATAACGAAATTTTTGAGGTTCTTGCAACATCTCATTTTCATTTTCTGTAAAATATTCCTCTGTATCCTCATTTTCTGAAGCTGCCGGAACACATAAGGGCGGATACATAACGCACCACCAATTCTGCCCTTCTGCACTGCCTATATTTATTCTTACAGCGTTGTAAACACCGGCAGGCATGGTAATTCCTTCGTAAACACGTTCATCAAAAGAAATTTTTTCATATTCCGCAGTTACTGTATAATCATAACCTTTTTCTGCCACTGTTTCACGGGCGATTTCTTCAATTGACGGTAAGCATCCAGCTGCCACAGCCTTTGCATCTTCCAGAGAGGATACATTTTCAAAATAACATGAGCCCTTCTCTAAAACTGCGTCACGAACAGCATACTTGAGCAGCTGGTCGTCATAGGAATCTGAGTTTGCCAGAATGTGAAGCCTCAAAACGTCTTTTTCAAGGTCATGCAGCGTATCCGCACTTTTACAAAATGATGATACAACAAGTGCAGCTACAAATCCAAGTATTGCTGCGATTTCCATTTTTTTCATAACTCTCACCTCGGTGAAAGTATGGACCGCCGCAAAACAATTATTCAGCCTTATTATAAAATCTCACACAAAATAGCATTTGAAACAAGAAAGCCCTTTG
Source organism: uncultured Ruminococcus sp. (assembly GCA_910579955.1). Taxonomy (GTDB): domain Bacteria; phylum Bacillota; class Clostridia; order Oscillospirales; family Ruminococcaceae; genus Ruminococcus_C. The sequence continues at coordinate 4,601 of CAJTWE010000005.1, forward strand.
GAGTAAAGCATATCCTATCAAGTATTTTTTTCATAAAGCCGCCTTTTATAAAATATTCAACTGATCTCATTTGCTCTTTATCAAGCCATGAAACAGGTATACCCTCGCTGAGTCTTAATCCAAGCATTATGCGTTCTTCTGATATATCTGGGAACTCTTCCTCAACAATAGTTTCCTGATGTTCTTTTTTTATAAACGAATCAAGATCAGACGGCACATAAAATCTTTTATCCATAAATGAATGTGAGGCAGGGCCTATTCCAAGATACGGCAGCAGCTTCCAGTATCGGCAATTATGCCGACTCTCAAAACCTTTTTTTGCAAAATTTGAAATCTCATACTGCGAAAAGCCTTTTTCACTCAGATATGACACCATCTGTAAATATAACTCTGCCGTTTCATCTTCATCGGGTACGTATCTTTTCATATCCTGAACAGCATATGGTGTGCCATCTTCTATTTTAAGCATGTATGCAGAAATATGAGTTATTGGCAGCGCTGTAAGCTGTCTGAGAGTATCCTCCAAACGTTCCTGCGTCTGATCTTTTATACCTATCATAAGGTCGCAGGAAATATTTTCAAAACCTGCTTTTACTGCATCATAAACAGTCTCTATTCCCTGCTCTGCTGTATGAAGCCTGCCAAGTGAAACAAGAGAATCATTCTGCAAGTCCTGCAAGCCTATTGAAATACGATTTACACCAGCTTTTCTGTAACGTGTAAGCTTTTCAGTCATAACTGTTGCAGGATTTACTTCCATTGTAATTTCAGGAGATATAACAGAAAAGCTTTCTTCTATAGCATGTATAATTTCTGCAATACTCTCGGGAGACAACAGCGAAGGCGTACCTCCGCCAAAATATATTGTATTAACTTCCCTCCCGTCTCCATAATATCTGATATTTCGGCAAACCGCCTGAACATAAGCATTACGCTCATTCAGGCGGTTTTCACAGGAATAAAAATCACAATAAGGACATTTCCTCAGACAAAACGGTACATGAATATATATTCCCAGTGTGTCAGCTGCGGATATCATTTCTGATCACCTTGGTAAGTGGCATAAAAAATGCATCAAAAATCTTTCCCAAAAGCCATGCTCCTATAATACATCCAGCCATTATTGCATACGCAACCATATTGTTATCTACAAAAAGGTAGCTAAGAACTACGCCGACAAGCGCCACAACATATATAACAGCACTAAAAATAGTAGAAGCCTTACCATTGCAGCAGCGTCTGCCGCATGATTTGCAAACCTTTCCCTGAGAATTAAGTCCGCCTGCCAGCGCTTTTGTAATAGGATTAAAGCTTTGCTCACCGCAGTGAGGACATTTATAAATAGATTCTTTGCTCATATATATTCTCTCCTTATTCCGTATCAAGCTTGAGTACGCTCATGAATGCTTCCTGTGGAACTTCTACTGTACCCAGTGAGCGCATTCTCTTCTTACCCTCTTTCTGCTTTTCAAGCAGCTTCTTCTTACGTGTAATGTCGCCGCCGTAACACTTGGCAAGTACATCTTTGCGCATTGCCTTAATAGTTTCACGGGCGATTATCTTACCTCCAATAGCTGCCTGAACAGGTACTTCAAAGAGCTGTCTTGGAATGTTTTCTTTAAGCTTTTCAACCATTTTTCTTGCACGTTCATATGATTTATCCGCATGAATAATAAATGAAAGTGCGTCTACCATATCTCCATTTAAAAGAATATCAAGCTTTACAAGCTTTGACGTTGCATATTCACTAAGCACATAATCAAATGAAGCGTATCCCTTTGTACGAGATTTCAATACATCAAAAAAGTCATAAACAATCTCATTTAGCGGAAGGTCATATTTCAGATTTACACGATTCTCATCAATATACTGCATATCGTGAAATACGCCTCTTCTGTTTTGGCAAAGATCCATTACATTTCCTACAAAATCAGACGGAGTAAGGATCTCGGCCTTTACCATAGGTTCTTCCGCCATACGAATAACCGCCGGGTCTGGATAATTAGAAGGATTATCAATATACACAACATCGCCGTTAGTCATTGTAACACGATATATAACAGACGGTGCAGTTGTAATAAGATCAAGATTATACTCTCTTTCCAGTCGTTCCTGAATGATCTCCATATGAAGAAGTCCTAAAAATCCGCAGCGGAAACCAAAGCCAAGTGCAATAGAGGTTTCAGGTTCAAAGGTAAGAGACGCATCGTTAAGCTGGAGCTTTTCCAAAGCTTCTCTCAAATCTCCGTATTTTGCACCATCTGCCGGATATATACCGGAAAACACCATAGGATTTGCCTGACGATAACCCGGCAAAGGCTCTGCACACGGTCTTTCATCAAGTGTAACTGTATCTCCTACCCGTGTATCACCTATGCTCTTGATAGAAGCAGTAAGATAGCCTACTTCACCAGCTCGAAGAACGCCTGTATTCACAAGCTGACTTGTATCCATATATCCTGCTTCAACAATAGTAAATGTAGCGCCTGTTGCCATAAGACGAATAGTATCGCCGACTTTGACAGTACCTTCTTTTACTCGTATATAAATTACAACACCTTTATAGGCATCATAATAGCTATCAAATATAAGCGCTTGAAGCGGAGCGTCTGGATCGCCCTTTGGTGCAGGAATGTCTGTTACAATACGCTCAAGAACTTCCTCAATATTAAGTCCTGCTTTAGCAGAAATTTTAGGTGCGTCCATTGCAGGAATACCAATAATATTCTCAATTTCACTACACACACGTTCCGGATCTGCTGCCGGAAGATCTATTTTATTAACAACCGGAACAACTTCAAGATCATGCTCAATTGCAAGATATGTGTTGGCAAGAGTCTGAGCTTCAATTCCCTGTGAAGCATCAACTACAAGTATAGCACCTTCACAAGCCGCAAGACTTCTTGATACTTCATAGTTAAAGTCAACGTGACCGGGAGTATCTATAAGGTTAAACACATAGGTATTGCCATCTTTAGCTTTATAATTAAGGTGCACAGCACGTGCTTTTATAGTAATGCCACGTTCACGCTCAATGTCCATATTATCAAGAATCTGTTCTTCCATATCACGAGCTGCAACAGTAAAGGTTTTCTCAAGAATACGATCTGCCAGCGTTGATTTTCCGTGGTCAATGTGGGCAATAATACAAAAATTACGAATACGCTCCATTCTTTCCATCTCTCCTCCGATTTTTACTATTTTCCATACTATAACTTGTTCTAATTTCGTTTTATTATACCATAATTTTCTCTAATTGTAAAGAGCGGAAAAATGAATTTTCCCATATTGACAAGACATCACTGCACATGGTAAAATATTATCATATCACAAAAAAGGAGAATTCTAATGGCAAAACAACATTGGAAGGGAAGCGTACTTCTCTCACCCCTACCTGCCGCACTTGTATCATGCGGAACTATCGAATCTCCCAACGTACTAACAATTGCATGGACAGGCATATTATCAACACATCCGCCTATGACTTATATATCAGTAAGGCCGTCACGTCACTCATATCCAATACTTATGGAAAAACGTGAATTTGTTATCAATCTTACAACCTCTGCAATGTGCAAAGAAACTGATTTTTGCGGTGTAAAAAGCGGAAAAGATACGGATAAATTTGCTATGTGCAATTTTACTCCCGAACCTGCTAAAACTGTCTCTGCTCCTATGATCGCTGAATGTCCCGTGAATCTGGAATGCAAGGTCACTGAGACAAAAGACCTCGGCAGCCATACAATGTTTATTGCAGAGATAACAGGCGTAAATGCTGATGAGAGATATGTAGACAGTAAAGGGAAACTAAATTTACAGCAATGTGGTCTTATGGCATACGCACACGGAGAATATTTTGCACTGGGTCGAAAACTGGGTGACTTTGGATGGTCTGTACGTAAAAAGAAAAAGAAAAAAACGCCCCCAAAAGCTGCAACAAAATAATTTATGGAAAAATGATAAAAAACGCATGAAAAGTGTTGCGTTTTATGTAAAAATATGGTATAATACATTTTAACAGCAGTGGAATATATTCCACAAGAAAAGGAGTTTATGAAATTCAAATGAGTACACAGGAAATTTTACAAGAAATCCGTGACGGACTTACAGGCGAATACGGCGTAGATATGGCGTACCTGGAAGGCAAGATCGCAAAATACAAGGGACATGAAAACGCAGAAGAAATCGAAAGCGGCATTGCTGAGATGGCATATGAAATACTCCCTGATGAAAAAAAGGAAGAAATGGCTCGTATGATGTATATCGACGGCAAACGTCTTGATGTAATCATGAATGATGCCATAAAGCTTATCGACGAGCGTAAATCAGAAGAAGCATTTAAGCTCACAGAAGCACTTTATACAAAAATTCGCATATCTTATCGTGAAACCGAAGAAAAAATGTACCTTAGTCTGAGAAATCCACTTGAACATCAGCTTTATCTGTATTTCTACCAGCCGTCAAAAAGACTGGAACGTCCGCCGTTTGACCTGTCACGTATGGTCATGCTTCACGGCTACAGCCTTTTGGAAGCAAATCGTCCGGAAGAAGCGGTTTCAGTTCTGGAGGATGCAATTCGTTACAATCCTCTTAATACAGACGCATACTTTGAAATGGCTGAATGCTACAAGTTCATGCAGCAGCCGGAAGATCTTCTGGGCTGTACAAAAGAAACCCTTAGTATTGCAACATCTCCTGGGGAGATCTCAAGATGCTACTGCAATTTAGGCTTTTACTGCGTAGAAGTAAAGGACTATGACAGTGCCGTATGCTTCTACTACGAATCTATGATATATGCAAATAATCCTATCGTTACAGCAGAACTAAGCCATATCCAGAAGCTCAGCGGCAAAAAGCTGTCCCCACCTTCAAGAGAGCTTGTTAATGAAGCTTTTGAAAAGTACGGTATAAAGCCGGGTGCAAATGACGAAGTTCTTGCAGTTGTAGCTGCACTTGCTACGGCAAGCGTAAAAGAGGAGAATATGACACGTGCAAGAATCTATTTCCGCATTCTTTACAGTCTGACAAACGATCCAGAGGTAAAGAAAACTCTTGATACCCTTGAAAAAGCAAAGTAACTCTATTTAATAAACAAACAAAAATGAGCTGCTGCAATTTAGTGCAACAGCTCATTTTTTATTATCTGTTTTTATTTTTTAAGATCTGCAATTGCTGGTTTTGTATCTTCAGCAGCAGCCTTTATGCCGCTTACAAGACCAGCCATTCCCTGAATCTCACTTGGAATAATAATCTTAGTTGCCCTTCCATCAGCAGCCTTACCGAATGCTTCAAGAGCCTTGAGCTGGAGAACAGCTTCATCAGGAGCAGCATCTTTCAACATTACAAGACTTCCTGCATATGCTCTTTGAACCATCTCAATAGCATCTGCTTCACCGGCAGCCACTCTGATTTTCTCTTCACGAATAGCGTCAGCACGCAAAATAGTAGCTTCCTTTTCAGCCTCTGCACGCAGGATCTCAGTCTGCTTATCACTTTCCGCACGAAGAATTCTTGCTTCCTTTTCACCTTCTGCAACAGTGATCTGATACTGCTTTTCACCCTCGGCACGGAGGATCTTTTCACGCTTTTCACGTTCAGCCTTCATCTGCTTTTCCATTGCATCCTGAATCTCACGTGGCGGCAGAATATTTTTAAGCTCAACTCGAATCACCTTAATACCCCATCTATCAGTAGCAAGGTCAAGAGTTTCGGTGATCTTTGTATTTATAAGGTCACGTGATGTAAGAGTCGCATCAAGTTCCAGTTCACCAATAATATTACGCAGTGTAGTAGCTGTGAGATTTTCAATAGCTGCAACAGGACGTTCTACACCATAGGTATACTGTACTGCATTTGTGATCTGGAAAAATACAACTGTATCTATCTGCATAGTTACATTATCTTTTGTGATAACAGCCTGCGGTTTAAAATCCACAACCTGCTCCTTAATGGAAACCTTTCTGGAAACCTTGTCAATAAATGGAACAAGAAAATGAATTCCCGTTTCCCATGCCTTATAAAATGCACCAAGTCTTTCTACAACGTAGATATTGGACTGAGGTACGATTTTAATTCTTGTAATAAGAATCAAAGCGATAAGAACAATTAAAATCAATGCAACATAAATCATAATAACTTCCTCCAAAAATCAGCTTATAGTTTGTTTTTCTGTGACAGGCTCAACAATAAGACGTGTTCCGTCAATATCCAGAACCTTTACTATAGATCCTGCCTGAATTACGCATGAGTCAGAAGACACTGCTCTCCATTCAGTATCACCAAGCCTTGCCCTGCCCGTACCCTTTTGCGGATCAATTTCCTGAATTACAACAGCGTTTTTGCCAAGGTCTGATTTGACATTTGTATCCCTTATTTCAAATCGCAGAAATTTCCGCAAAATAGGTCTTGTAAAAATCAACAGCACAAGTGATACTATTGCGAACACTAGAAGCTGTACTATTTCCGAAAATCCTAGCGCAGCGGTAATAAGAGCAACAAGACTGCCTGCTGCAAACCAAATGGACACAAGCTGCTGCGTACCAAATTCAGCGATTACAGCAACAACGAGCAATACACTCCAAAAGATAATTGCAAAAGTCATTCTACCATTCCTTTCTGTACAAATAAACCTCTGCCGTAATCTTATTATAACAGATATATTTCAAAAAGTAAATAGTATTTGAAAGAAAAATATGATTTTTACACTACCTTCAAAAGGTTTTTCAATGCAATTCTAAGCTGTGCATCTTTTAAGACATCTGGATTTTGAAAATCCAGTTCGTAGTCCTCCACCTGAGTGACCTCGTAATCAGGTGTAATTCCTACACCATGATAGCATTCTCCACGTACTGTCTGATATGTTGCAACGGTAAGTGTTATTGCTCCTCCGGCAGCCGATTCAGTATTCTGCATAATACCCTTTCCAAAAGTTGTTTCTCCAACAAGAAATGCCTTATCCCAATCGCTCAAAGAAGCTGCAAAAAGTTCTGCCGCACTTGCCGTACTTCCATTTACGAGAACAGCCATAGGTATCTCTGTTTCCTCTGCATCTGATTGTACAATGGTTCTAACATCGCCGTTTCCATAAGTTGCAATAGCTATGTTCCCTTCTGGTAATAACGGATCAAGAATTGCCTGCAATGATGTAAGCAAGCCTCCGCCATTGTTTCTCACATCAAAAATGATCCCCTTTGCGCCGGCATTAATCAGACTATCAAATATTTCGGCAAACTGTTCGTCTGTGTTTTCCCTAAATGCAGAAATACGAATATATCCAATATTTTCATCCAACATTTTACCGCTTGCAGTGATCGTCTCTATTTCGCTTCGCATAACGGTAAATTCCTGCGTTTCTCCGTTTCTGTCAACAGCAATAGCAACCTCTGTACCCTCTTCACCTTTTATTCGTTCTATTGTTTCATCATAACCAATATCTATTACATTTTCACCATCTACCTGAGTGATAATATCTCCTTTATGAATTCCGCTAATATATGCAGGATGACCTTCTGCAACCTCAACAACGTAAAGACCTTCTTCATGCTGCTGCACAGTTACGCCTATTCCTACCATTGTTCCAGACTCCATTGTCTGCCAGCTTTCATATTCTTCCTCTGTAAGATAGGACGAATACGGATCACCAAGACCTGCTACATAGCCTTTTAATGCACCATCCATAGCAACTTCTCTATCAGGAGATTTATAAAAATTTTCATCTACATATCTCTCAAGCTCCATAAGATCAGCATTATTTGAAAGCTCGTTTTCAAGACGCTGATTTTCTCTGTACATCAAAAAGCCAAAAGTTCCCGAAAGTACTATAACCGCAGCAAGAATACAAGTCAGAGCCTTGACCTTATGTTCGTTTTCCATATAGTACACACCTTTCTTATAAAAAAGGCAGAGGATATTTTTTTAACCCCTGCCTTCTTATTATTTTATACGTTAAAATTAGAAAATATGCATTATTTTTAATACAGATATTCTTCCGGATCTACACGATTGCCGTTTAATCTTACCTCAAAATGAAGATGTGCACCGGTTGAAAAGCCTGTTGAACCAACATAACCCAAAGTCTGTCCCTGAGAAACGCTCTGACCATTTGATACTGCAACAGATGACATATGAGCATACAATGTTGAGTAACCATTGCTGTGCTGTACAATTACATAGTTTCCATATCCACCGCCGCAGCCACAGCTTGAAGATTTTCCATAGTCATGTGAACAGCCTGTATTTACATATATTACAGTACCGCCCATAGACGCAGCTACTGCCGCACCTGTTATGCCACCGCTTGAAATATCAATACCGCTGTGATGTGTACCCCATCTTGGACCAAAACCGCTTGTCAAAGTATAGAAGCCCGGACAAGGCCATCCAAAACGTGATGTTTGAATAGGCGGTTCAGTAGCTTGAGTTGTGGTCTGAACAGTAGTCTGTACAGGCGGCTCAGTCTGAACTGGCGGCTGTGTTGTCTGAACCGGCTTTTGAGTTTGCGATGGTTTTTGTGTCTGTGATGGTCTTTGTGTCTGTACAGGCGCTTGAGTCTGATGTCCTGTATTATTATTGTTATCACTAGGAGCGTTTGTCGTTATAGGATTATAGTTAGGGCTCTGTGGTTTAGTAGCAGATGCTGCTTCCTCTTCCTTACGCTGAGCTTCGAGAATAGCGGCTAAAATTCTCGCATCCTCTTCTTCAAGCTCAAGATTGGCAGCTTCCAGTCCTGCTATATCACTGCTCAGAAGTGCCTGTTTTTCTTCCAGCATAGTAGAATATTCAACAGACTGTTCAAAGTCCTCCTGAAGCGTTAAAATCGCATCTTTAAGCTCCTGTTTAGTTTTCTTATGATCCTCCAGCTGAACATTAAGCTCTGTCTGTTGTTCTTCAAGATGAGCCTTTTGTTCATTGCACTCTACAACCTGATCTTTAAGACCATTGATAAGATCATTGTCGTGCTTAGCTATTCGTGAAATAAGGTCATATTTGGACAAGAAGTCAAAGAAATCAGTAGCGCCAACAAGCGCAGATGCAAGACTGTCATTGCCGTTTATGTACATTGCACGTATGCGCTTTTTAAAATCCACAAGATCAACAGCGATCTGACCTTCCATATCAGAGATCTTAACCTCTGTATTGGAGATATCGTTCTGAATCTCTGTAATTTCTTTTTCGATTCTTTTAAGCTGCTCATCAACAATTGTTATGTTCTCTTCCTGCAATTTAATCTTTTCAGTAAGAGTATCCTGATATTCAGATGCTTCTTCTTGATCTTTGCCTATTTCATCAAGTTTATTCTGCATTTCAGAGATTTGCGAGTCATTTGCTTTTTTCTGAGATTCAAGTTCTGATGATGCCCACGCAAAAACAGGCGGTTCCTGCCATAACTCTTTACAATAAACACTTCCAGCCAGTATTGTAATACTGAGCGCTGCGCTAAGAATACGTACTAAACTTTTATTTTGCATAATTTTTTCGCTTAATGCGAAATGCCTCCTTTCAGACATTCAAATGCTTACGTGTAGAAAATACAGTTCCCAATGCCCCAAAGAAAGTACCTGCTATAAGGTAAGCTGCGACTACCGGTATTGCAACATCCTCAAACTGCACAATACTTGTCATACCAAAAATCGCTATTACATTTGTACCATGTGTAAGCAGTTCAACAAGAGCGTCATATCCAAGCCATGTTATGACAAGTGCCACACAGCCTGCAAAGAAGCCCGTTACCATGCCTTCAACAAAAAACGGTATACGTATAAATGAATTTGTTGCACCTACATATTTCATAATTTGAATCTCAGCACGGCGTGAAAATACGCTGGCTTTGGTTGTATTTGCAATTATAACTATCGAAATAATAATAAGCGCAACAATAATAACACCACATATCATAGTTAGTATATGCCTGAATTCAGTAAGTATATTTACAAAATCCATAGGTGCTCTTATAGATTCAATATTAGGAAGAGTACTTATATGTGCAATAGTATCCTCAATTATGGTGATATCGTCTACTTTTATACGATAAGCATCTACCAAGGGATTATCCTCACCCAATGATTCAAATACCATTTCATAATCAGACATATTGTCTTTCATATCTTCAAAGGCGTCTTCCTTTGAATAAAACTTTGCCTCAGCGACATTATCCATACGGACAAGCTCTCCATACAGTTCGCTGATCTCCATATCAGTAGAATCCTCTTTAAGGTAAATAATTACCTCATTTTTATTTTCAACACCGCCGATCATGGATGAAATATTTATGGAAACAAGAACTGAAAGTCCTACCAAAAGCAGCGATATAAGCAACACGCAAAATGATGCAAACGCCATCATACGGTTTTTCCATATATTTTCAACACCCTTGCCCAACAGGTATCTAACACCACTAGCTCTCATTTATCAAATTGCCTCCAACAATTTCATCAAAGACTACCTCGCCCTGATTGATATTGATAATTCTGCCGCCGAAATGACGCACAAGGCTATGCTCATGAGTTACCATAAGGATAGTTGTACCTATTTCATTAATACTCTGAAGCAGCTCCATTATCTCATAGGACATTTCAGGGTCAATGTTTCCCGTTGGCTCGTCCGCTATAATAAGCTGTGGGTCATTTACAAGCGCTCGTGCAATTGCAACACGCTGCATCTCACCACCTGAAAGCTCATTCGGGTAATTCTTTGCTTTACCTTCCAAACCTACAAGATTGATAACATAAGGCACACGCTTCTTTATATATTTCAGCGGAGCATCCACAACACGCAGAACGAACGCAATATTCTCATAAACAGTCATAGACGGGATAAGACGGAAATCCTGAAATACAAATCCGATAGTTCTTCGCAATGCCGGAATGCGGCGGCGACGCAGCTTGTTGAGATTATATCCATTTACATAGATAGAACCGCTGCTTGGATCTATTTCTTTTAGGATAAGCTTTATCATTGTACTTTTGCCCGCACCGGATGGTCCGACAACAAAAGCAAAGTCACCATCATTTATTTTTAAATTGACATGATGCAATGCGTCTACTCCTCCTGAGTAAACAACAGAAACATCTCTCATTTCTATCATGGCAGCCCACGATTCCTTTCACAGAATAAATTTCTGACCTGTTTTAATATCAGAACTTCGCAGGATTTGCCGACAGATAACGTTTTACCATAAGTGCGATCTTGAAAATTATCGCATGGTCAAACTCACGCAGATCCAGACCTGTAAGCTTCTTGATCTTTTCCAGACGATACACCAATGTGTTTCGATGTACAAAGAGCTTACGTGAAGTTTCAGATACATTCAGGTTATTCTCAAAGAACTTCTGAATAGTAAACAGAGTCTCATGGTCAAGAGATTCAATGCTTCCTCTCTTGAATACTTCCCTGAGGAAGATCTCGCAAAGCGTTGTAGGAAGATTGTAAATAAGACGTGCAATACCAAGATTATCATAGCTCATGATAGACTCATTAGTATCAAATACCTTGCCTACCTCAATAGCCATCTGAGCTTCCTTAAATGAACGTGAAAGCTCCTTGACATTATTTACAATTGTACCAATACCAACATTTACACGTGTGTAGAACTCACTGCTAAGTGTATCGGCAATAGAACGTGCAAGCTTTTCTAAATCCTTTGTTTCAACGCTGCCCTTGATCTCCTTGACAAGAACTATATCAGATTCGGAAATTGTAAACACGAAGTCTTTATTCTTATCTGGGAACAGATTCTGGATAACATCATATGCCGAAACCTCGTTTGCAGATACAATACGAATAAGCAGAACTACTCTGTTTACCTCTGCACTAAAGTGAAGCTCACGAGCCTTTATAACAATATCACCCGGCAGCACATTGTCAAGCACAACATTCTTTATAAAGTTGTTGCGATCATATTTTTCATCATAATACTGCTTAATATTGTAAAGGGAAATAGCCAAAATATTTGCATACTTTGCTGCTGATTCATCTGTTCCTTCAACAAAGACAGCATACTCCGGCTTTGTATGTGAGCCAAATGGCTTGTAGGTATATCCGTCACGAATAAATATATCATGAACGTCACTCAGATCAAGTGATACAAATTCATTTGTAGTACCAATTTTTGTAAGATCACTACATGCTATAATAGTAGCAGCGTCGTCTACCACGCCTATAGTTGTATCAATAGTTTCTTTCATCTGGTGAACAAGACCCTGAAATAATCTGTTTGACATGAAAAACATCCTTTCACTTCATTGTCATTTTTTCAGATGCTGCTGTATTTTCACAGCATACACCGAGTATTACGTATCAACTTATTACAAATTGTAACATATTAAACGGCTAAATATATGGAATTTCTGTTAAATTTTGCGACATTTAACAATATCGGCTCATTTTTTCCTGATTCTTCCGTTAAATTCACACTAGGGCATCACAAAAATGCCATTTTCGTCTTGAAAAACTGTCCTTACATTTTCTCCGGACAATCTATTTTCAAAATTCTCATAGTATTGCAGAGGGTTTGTCTAGCTGCACCGCAAAGAACGAGTCTTGCTCTCATAAGCTCAGGTGTCTCAGCACGTTTTACACTGCACGCATCATAAAACTTATGGAAAAGAGTTGCAAGCTCTGTAGCGTACTTTGTAATTTTAGAAGGATCATAAGTCTTAGCGGCAGCATCAATCTCCATTGGGAGAGTTGCAATATGTCTTATAAGCTCGATCTCCTGAGGCTTGTCAAGCAAATCAAGAAGCGACTTGTCCTCATCAGAGACAGAAACTCCCTCCTCTTCGAGATTACGTATAATACTGCAAATTCTAGCATGAGCATACTGAACATAGTAAACCGGATTCTGAGAAGATTTTTCAACAGCAAGGTCAAGGTCAAATTCAAAATGTGAGTTTGCTTCTCTTGTATTGAAGAAAAATCTTGCAGCATCAATAGGTATTTCATCAAGCAATGTTACAAGAGTGATAGCCTTTCCGCTTCTCTTGGAAAGCTTTACTACCTCACCATCACGCATAAGCATTACCATCTGCATGAGTACAACATCAAGTTTACCTGCATCTACTCCCAGAGCTGTGAGCGCAGCCTTGAGTCTTGGAACATAACCGTGGTGGTCAGCACCTAAAATGTCGATAGCCTTATCATACCCACGTGTAACAAGCTTATCATAGTGATATGCAATATCCGGTACAATATAAGTTGGGATTCCGTTTGCACGAACCAGAACAAAATCCTTGTCCGCACCAAATTCTGTAGCCTTAAACCAAACTGCACCTTCCTGCTCATAGGTATATCCCTTAGCTGTGAGCTGCTCTACGATATTCTTAACGCTGCCGTTTTTATGAAGTGTACTTTCACTAAACCAGTTGTCATATACAATTCGATATTTTTTAAGGTCACGTTCAAGACCTGCTATATTTTTTGGAAGAGCAAATTTAACAAGAGCATCTCTTCTATCCTTTGCATCCGCATTTACGTATTTGTCACCAAACTCAGCAATAAAGTTTTCGGAATGCTCTGTTATATCAGCACCGTGATAAGCGTCTTCAGGCATTTCAATTGATGGATCAAAATGCTGAAGGTATCTGACTTCCAGTGAGGTGGCAAATTTCTCTATCTGGTTGCCTGCGTCGTTTATATAAAATTCTCTTTGGGTATCATATCCAGCCCACAAAAGAATTTCCGCAAGGCTGTCGCCAAGCGCACCGCCTCTTGCATTACCGACATGCATAGGTCCTGTGGGATTTGCAGAAACAAATTCTACAAGCGCACGTTTACCAGCCCCTGTACTTGTTTTACCGTAATTTTCCTTTTCTTCCAAAACGTTTTTAACAACATCGGAAAACCATTTTCTTCTTAGAAATAAATTAATAAAGCCCGGACCGGCTATTTCGGCACGCTCAAAGCAGCTGCCGTCAAGAACCAGCGCTTCGCATATAAGAGCAGCAATATTTCTCGGCGGCATACGAAATGCCTTAGCACTTACCATAGCAAGATTTGTTGCAAAATCGCCATGAGTTTTATCTGCCGGAATTTCAATTTTAAATGCAGGTATCGGCTGTGCCGGTACTTTTCCATCAGCTACAAGACGTCCGACAGCGTCAAGTAACAGTACATTCAATTCATCTGATGCAAGCTTAATACAGTTTGCCATTTTTCATTCCTCTTTCTTATGACTTCGCTGCTAAAACATCCAGATATATCTCATTATCGGACATATAAGCAGAATTTACGTCTATTGTATATTTTAAATACAGACTGCCGCCGTTTTCCGACAGGCTGTTTTCTATTTTATGTGTGAATATTCCAACCGTAATGCTTCCATAGGGCGTTCCATATAAACAGTAATGCTTCTTTCCGGTCTCAATGACCAGATTTGAATTTGCACTGCCGGAACGAACTATAGATACGATCTTATTTTCATCAGCTGTAATGGTTGTTGTTGCGCCCTCAAAACCTGTGGCATCGGAATCTTCATAGCTGATTATCGGCAAGCCGTCTTTTATCTCCATAGTGCCGTCAGTAAGCAACTCCGTCTCCGAACGGTCATCATCCGTCTCAAGCACACTGCGCATTTTCAGCTGGATTTGCCTCTTCATTTTGAGCTCCTTTCTATTCTATCAGAAATCGCTTCTGAATACATCGCCGTGTACATCTTCATGAAGAAAATTCACAGCATTCTCTTCAAACATCTCTGTACTATCGCTTACATAATAAGTATTTTTACCCTTTTCGGTTCTGTCACTGAGAAGATCCTTTTCCAAAAGGCATTGCTTTGTAAATTTTGCAGCCTCTGCACCGGCAGATATAAGGGTAACATCTTCTCCCATAATATCTCCGATGATATCCGCAATAACAGGATAATGAGTACAGCCCAGAATAAGAACGTCAACATTCTCATTCTTTATAGGCGTGAGATACTCCTCTGCTACAAGTCTTGTCACCGGATTATTAAAGTCAGTGTAGCCATTTTCCACAAGGTGTACAAACAATGGACAAGCCTGCGGTACTACCATAACATCTGGATAAGTGTCTGCGATCGCACGTATATAACTGCCGCTTTTTATAGTTGCCGGCGTGCCTATTATGCCTATTCTTTTTTTCTTGGTTGCTCTGCACGCAGCTTCAATTGCAGGTGCAATAACTCCAGTAAAAGGCATATCAGTAACGATAGGATTATTAAGCGCAACGGAGCTTACAGTTCCGCAGGCAGCTATTATCATTTTTATCTCATGACATCTTAAAAATGCAACGTCCTCCCGCGCATATCTGAGAATTGTCTCACGGCTTCTGCTGCCGTATGGAATTCTTGCAGTATCGCCAAAGTAAATTATATTTTCATTAGGCAGTATTCTGTTAAGCTCCTGTACAGCTGTAAGTCCGCCCATACCGGAATCAAAAACTCCTATGGCGTAATTTCTGATAATCTCTCTGTCTGCCAAAGCAGTCTCCTTTCCGAATATATCACGCATCAGTATGTGCGCCTGTATTCTCTATTGCCTGTTCGATCAGCTTATCTACAAGATAGCTCTGGGTCATTCCAAGATTTTCCATAAGCTTAGGATACATGCTTATGCCTGTAAAGCCCGGCAGCGTGTTTATTTCATTAAGAATAATCGTACCGTCTTCACACAGGAAAAAGTCAACTCTTGAAAGTCCCTTGCAGCCCATAAACTGATATGCAGCTACGGCTGTGCTACGGATCTCGTCAGACTTCTTCTCTTCTATTCTTGCAGGAATATAAAGCTTAGAAGAACCGTTTATATATTTATCATCATAATCATAAAAATCAGCAGCAGGCTCGATCTCGCCCACATAAGATGCAAACGGTGCGTCATAACCGAATACAGCTACCTCCAGCTCTCTGCCTTTGATAAACTCTTCAACAATAACCTTGCTGTCATGAGAAAACGCTATTTGCACTGCGTCTTTAAGCTCTTCAAGATCTGTTGCCTTGTTTACACCGATTGAAGAGCCTGCATTGGCTGGTTTAACAAAAAGCGGAAATCCAAGCTTATCCCCAATTTCACGACACTTCTCATCAAGGTGGCTTATATCTTTCTGTAATACCGCAGCCCACTTAGCAGTACGTATACCATTATAATCAAGAACAGTATGCGTCAGGCACTTATCCATACATGCAGCGCTGCTCAATGTATCGCAGCCAACAAACGGAAGTCCTGCCATTTCGAGAAGTCCCTGAAGTCTTCCGTCCTCGCCGTTTCTACCATGAAGCACAGGAAATACAACGTCTACTTTTTTAATATAAATCTCACCATTTTCAATAGTAACAATGCCCTTATGAATAGGGTCTGGAGAAATTATAGCGGAAGTGCAGTCGGGATTTTTTTCCCAAGCACCGGAAGCTATCTCGTTTACATCTCCCGGAAAATAAAGCCATCTACCCTTTTTTGTAATGCCAACACATATTACATCATATTTTTCTCTAGGAATACTGTTTATAACATTTGTTGCAGAAATAAGCGATACATCATGTTCACTTGAAACGCCGCCGAAAAGCACGGCTACTCGAATCTTTGCCATAAATTAACGTCTCCTCTCGTATTTTCATTTATTACATTTATATGGCATACGCCGCCATAAATGCATTGCTTTCTTTATTTTATCATATTTCACCAAGATGTGCAAGACCTTTTCCTAGAATACCATTATTTTTTTACTTGTATTTTGTATTATACTCAGAATTTTGGGATATTTTATGAAAAACTTAAAAAAGCTATTGACAAGCAGATTTAAATGTGATATACTTAGTTTACCTCTTCTATGGGGGTATTTTTTATGCCTGTTTGCAGACGGGCTTCCCGCTGCCGGATGGGCTGCCCTATAGCCGGAGGGAGGCAAACGGCTCAACAGACTCTATTTAATTAAAACAAGTCTGTGAGAGAAGAATAAGATCAGGAGGTGCCGATAATGAGAGTGAAGGTAACTTTGGCTTGTACCGAATGCAAGCGCCGCAATTATGTGACCAAGAAGAACAAGCGTAACAATCCAGATAGGATTGAGATGAACAAGCACTGCAAGTTCTGCCGTAAGCATACATTGCACAAAGAAACAAAGTGATGATTGGAGGTTCTGAAAGAAATGTCTGACATCAACAAAAATGCTGAACTCTCCGAAAAGGAAGAGAAAAAGGCAAAGAAGACAAACTCCAAGAAGTCCAAAAAGTCTGACAAAGACAAGAAGAAGAACATTTTCAAAAGATTTGTAAACTGGCTCAAGGATTTAAAACGTGAGTTCAAACGTGTGTCATGGCCTACTAAGAAAACTGTATTTAACAATACTGTTGTTGTAATGAGTGTTGTTATACTGGGCAGTGTCGTTATAGGCTTGCTCGACACAGGTCTGCTCAAGCTTATGAATTACCTTATGAACCTGTGATGCAGGCTTCATGACCGCCAGCCCTATTTTTATTTTTACAGGAGGAAAACATTATGACAGAATCAGCAAAATGGTATGTTATCCACACATATTCAGGCTATGAAAACAAGGTAGCTCAGGATATTGAAAAGGTTGTTGAAAACCGTAAACTTCATGATCTGATTCTTGAAGTCAAAGTTCCTACTGAACGGGTGACGGAGATAAACGATGGCAAAACAAAAGAAGTGGAACGCAAGACTTTCCCAAGCTATGTTTTGCTTAAAATGGTCTACACAGACGATTCGTGGCATATCGTGAAGAATATCCGTGGTGTCACCGGATTTGTAGGTCCTGCATCTGAGCCGACTCCACTTTCCGAAAAGGAAGTGGCAGCACTGGGTGTTGATATTGGTACAAGCATTACAGTAAACTATGCCGTTGGCGACACAGTTACCATTACAGGCACAGCTATGGACGGCTTTACCGGTATCGTACAGAAAATTGATCTCGACGAAGGAACCGTAGATGTTATGATTTCTATGTTCGGTCGAGAAACTCCGGCTACACTGGCTCTTAACCAAGTTGTTAAGCTGGACGATTAAAACGCTAACAATACGGAATCTCAACGATTCCGGTGGGAGGGAACCGCATTTGCGCTCCCGCCATTTACCACATTATGGAGGTGTGCATCATGGCACAGAAAGTAACTGGATATATTAAGCTTCAGATTCCAGCAGGTAAGGCAACACCTGCTCCACCGGTTGGTCCTGCACTGGGTCAGCATGGTGTAAACATCATGGCATTTACTAAGGAGTTCAATGAAAGAACAAAGAATGACATCGGCATGATCATTCCGGTTGTAATCACCGTTTATGCTGACCGTTCATTCACATTCATTACAAAGACTCCGCCGGCAGCTGTTCTTATCAAGAAGGCATGCGGCATTGAAACTGCATCAGGTGTACCAAACAAGAATAAGGTTGCAAACATTACCAAGGAACAGGTTCAGAAGATCGCTGAGCAGAAAATGCCCGACCTGAACGCAGGTTCTCTCGAAGCTGCAATGAGCATGATCGCAGGTACTGCTCGTTCAATGGGCATTGTTGTTGTTGACTAAGATCGAAAACGAATGCGGAGTGTCAGCACAAATAAGTGCGGCTCTGGCTTCTCAAATGGTGGGAGGAACATTCCGCTAACCGGCTCTGCGCATAAGCACCCGGTATTACCACTAAATCAGGAGGAATATCATGAAACACGGAAAGAAATATGTTGACAGCCTGAAGGCTGTAGATACTTCCAAGCAGTATGCTTCTGAAGAAGCTCTGACCTTGGTTTGCCAGAATGCAAAGGCAAAGTTTGACGAAACTGTAGAAGCTCACATCCGTCTGGGTGTTGACTCAAGACACGCTGACCAGCAGGTTCGTGGCGCAGTTGTACTGCCCAACGGCACTGGTAAAACTGTACGTACTTGCGTATTCTGTAAGGAAGACAAGTACGAGGCTGCTAAGGCAGCTGGTGCTGACTATGTAGGCGGTCAGGATCTGGTTGATAAGATCACAAAGGAAAACTGGATGGATTTCGACGTAGTAATCGCTTCCCCAGATATGATGGGTCTGGTTGGTCGTCTTGGTAAGATCCTCGGTCCTCGTGGTCTCATGCCAAACCCAAAGGCTGGTACTGTAACACCTGACGTAGCTAAGGCTGTAAACGAAGCTAAGGCTGGTAAGATAGAGTATCGTCTTGATAAGACAAACATCATCCACTGCCCTATCGGCAAGGCATCTTTTGGTTCTGAAAAGCTTCTCCAGAACTTTGAGACACTGATGGAAGCTGTTGTAAAGGCTAAGCCAGCAGCAGCTAAGGGTACTTACCTCAAGTCCTGCACCGTTACTTCTACAATGGGCATCGGCGTTAAGGTATCTACTAACAAATATGGTGTTTGATTAACGCATTTTATATGATTTCAAAAAGCAGATCGATTTTTCGGTCTGCTTTTTAGCATATTTGCACAAAAAATCAACTTTATAATTGTTGAAAGCGCCGATTTACAAATATTACCATACGGAGTATAATATAAGTATAAATTATTTGTTATAATTTATATATTCAAATTACATTTTATTTTAAAGAAGCGTGATTTTTTATGAAAAAATCAAAGAAACTACTGGCTTGTATGCTTGCAGCGGTAAACATCTGCGCAGTTGGAAGCAATTTTACTGCTTTATCTGTCAGCGCAGAATCAGAAAAATGCTGCTGTGAATTGCCACCAATTCCTCAAGAAGAATTAGAAAAAATAGAAGCTCATTCTCAAGAAAAGGTTATGCCTGCAAATATACAGATAAAGAGTGCACAAGCATTACCTTCATCAGTAGATTTAAGTACATCGCCTTATTTTCCACCTATTGGAGATCAAGGTGAAATGGGCAGTTGCGTTGCATGGGCAACAACATATTATCAATTTACATTTGCTGCAAATAAACTTAACAATATTACGTCCACAAAATCAACTGCATATTCTCCAAGTTGGATTTATAACTGGCTAAATAATGGAATTGCTAATTCATATAGTGGTGTAGAACGATATAGCGTTTACAATATGCTTTCTACTAGAGGCTGCCTTACTATGGCAGATTGTCCGTATTACAAAGCAGATGGAACCTATAATACTTCTATAAAAAATGATACTAAAAAAATGATAGATGCTTTAGAAACAAAACTTTCTTCTTATGAAACCATATGCATTCGTACATCAGAAACACCAATCACATCTCCCAAAGATTCAGATTTAAATCAACTAAAAACATTGTTAAATAATGGCTATATACTTCAGGTAAATATGAGGTACAATTTCACTACAAAAAGAACAACAAATAATGAAGAAGCTGTATGTGCTTGTTATAAAACAACTCTTGGACATGGACTTACAATTGTTGGTTATAATGATAATATACAATGTGATATAAACGGTGATGGTAAAATAAGCGAAGGAGAAAAAGGGGCTTTCAAAATTGCCGATTCACACGGTACAAGTGAACATAATAACGGATTTTTCTGGCTTATGTATGATGCACTAAATAATACAAGTAATTATTCGAATAATACTGATCGTGTAGCTGCTTTTTCATTCGGTGTACCACAAACAAATGTAAACTTTTTCTGTTATATTGAAGTTAAAAAAAGCCCTGTAAATGTTGTAGCATTGTTAGATATAAATACTAACTGCATAAATAATTTTGATTTTAGTACAACAAAATCCTACGTTAATCCATATAATGATAATAACACTGAAAGTTATCTTGCTCATAAAGGCTCAATGCCACCATCAGAAGATATTATGGCGGGTATCTTAACATTTAATGGTACAATACCTCTAGATTACGGGAACCTTGACAATCCGGTAAGCGTATTCACTGATAATAATACTTGCTTTTTAGGAGTATATATGAAAAAACGCCGTGACGATGCATATACAGCTCCTACCATATCAAAGATAAAACTTTGCGACAATAATATGAATACTATTACATCAACAACTAGTATACCAAATGTAGAAAATGGTTCATGGTTTAAGAGCCTATCTGCCCATTTAATCGTTGGAGATTTAAATTATAATAAAATAATAGATTCTGGAGATGCAGATATATTGTTAAATTTTATCGCTAAAAGAACAAGTTTATCAAACTTACAGCGTCACCTTGCTGATATTAATAAAGATGGAATTATTTCATTAACAGACTTGACCGCATTAAACAAAAAGCTTCCTACAAATGAAAAATTGACATTCCTTCGTTCAGCTCAAGAAATATATAATAATATGTCCTTGGAAGAGCAGGCGGAATATAGTACTATGTTTAGAGAGCTTGAATGCTCTATCATTGCAGATATGAGCGCATCTGTAGAATAAGAAAGGCGGTATCTTTATGAAAAAGAAGTTTTTAAAATTATTATCAATAGTGATTTCATCAGGTATACTCTTCTCTTCTTTAATGCTTACTGCTAATGCCGAAGTAGTATTCCAAAACTATGAAATTGCAGATTCACAATCAACGTTTTTTATGAACACAACTCCGGAAGAATGTAATGAGTACAAACTGTACCCCAATCATTTTGGGATTGACCCAAATGACCCACTCGATACAAATGGAGCAAGGGCATTTTTTGCCGACCCATCAGCTAAAACTTGTATAGAATACAACATATACCCTAATAAATATAACATAATTCCTCCTCGCTTTGTTACAGGAAATTTGTTAATCGAAAATACCGGTTACTATAAATATCTTAGTGATAAAGGCTATAGTTACGGTACAATGGAAGTTAAACCAGATATATACCCATGCAAAAAAGGCGTATGTTATGACGTGGTGAAAAAGATAAATTCAGACGAAATTCTCTATCTTTATCTTCCATTAAATGCAGAGGATATCCCAAATGCAGAAGCTTTTATTGAAGCGGATGACAGAGAAGGCTTGTACGATTTTCTTGCTGGTAAAAACGCTTATGAACACCCGTACTTTGGTGAAATGAATGACTTTACTTCTATAGTAAATAGAGATTATACTCCAGCAATTGAAAATTCCATATGGGCAATCAAAAACTATACTCCGGATCAAATATATCAGGAAGTAATAGATAAGTTTATATATCCAAACTTTAAGCTTCCTCCAAATCCTACTGCGGCTTCTGATTCAATTGATGAACTTGATTTTGAATTAAATATTGGCGATATAAATATGGATAACAGAATCTCTTTAACTGATATTATTCTGGTAAACAAAATGAGCATCGGTTCTATTGAGCCTTTAAATTCTATACAAAGATACCTCGCTGACGTTGACGGTTCTATGGTTATAGATAACGATGATGTCATTCTCATGATGAAATATGCTATCGACCTTATAGACGCTTTTCCGGCACAGTATAATTAAACTTAAATTAAAGCAGATCGGTTTATTTGCCGGTCTGCTTTTTAGAAAAATGTCAATTTTTTTCTAAAAAGTACTTGACAAGCTATCCGCAATATGATATACTATTAGAGTTGTAAAACATATATCGTATTCTAAAGACAGCTGGTGGCTTTAAGCCGTAAATCCAGCCGAGGAATGTGCATAGTCTGAATGATCAGATGCTCTTTCTCTATGTCGGAAAAAGCGTCTTTTTTTATGGCTGCGATTCTTTGATACGATAAAAAATGTATCGGAGGTGAAATCAAATGGCAAGTGAAAAGATTTTGGAAAGCAAAAAGGCTAAGGTTGCTGCAATGACAGAAATGCTTCAAAGCGCTGTATCTTTCGTGCTGGTTGACTACAAGGGTATTACCGTTGAGGCTGACACAAAGCTGAGAAAGGAACTCCGTGAGGCTAACGTTAAGTACATTGTTGAAAAGAATTCCATCCTGCGTTTTGCATTTAAAAACATGGGTATTGATGATTTCGATGAAGTACTGCACGGTACAACTGCTATCGCAATGTCTACTGACGACCAGACTGCTCCAGCTCGTATTCTCGGTAAATTTGCTGAGGACAATAAAGAGTTCTTTAACCTGAAGGCAGGTTACGTTGAAGGTACTGCTTACGATACCAATGGTGTTGTTGCTCTGTCCAAGATTCCGTCAAAGGATGTACTTCTGGCTCAGCTGGTTGGCTCTCTCCAGGGTCCTATCCAGAAGCTGGCTGCTACTCTCCAGGCTGTTGTGGACAGCAAGAACGAGGAAACTGCTGCATAATTGTTTGCACAGTAATTATGCCTGATTATCAGGCGATTTAAAATTAAAAAATTATAAAGGAGTTATTATCATGGCATCTGAAAAGATTATGAATTTCATTGAAGAAATCAAGGCTCTGTCTGTTCTGGAACTGGCTGAGCTGGTTGAAGCTATCCAGGAAGAATTTGGCGTAACTGCTGCTGTTGCAGCTGCTCCAGCAGCTGGCGGTGCTGCTGCTGCTGAAGAAAAGACTGAATTTGACGTTGTACTGGCTTCCTTTGGTGACGCTAAGATGGCTGTTATCAAGGCTGCTAAGGACGTTCTCGGTCTGGGTCTTAAGGAAGCTAAGGCTGTTGTTGAGTCTGCTCCAGCTACAATCAAGGAAGGCGTTTCCAAGGCTGACGCTGAAGCTCTCAAGGCTAAGCTCGAAGAGGCTGGCGCTACAATCGAAATCAAGTAAGTTTACTTACTGTTTTAAATCCCTGCGGTTTTCCGCAGGGATTTTTCATTATATTGTTATTTTTTGATACTATTGTATTTACAATGTTTACAAAAAATGTTATAATCTAACTATAGTACCGGTTTTCCCGGTAACAATTTTTATTATTTTTTATTTTAAAAGGCTAAGCTGCACGATTTTTGTGCAGCATTGCCTCAAGCAACAGCTGCTAACGCAGCAAAATGAAAGGAGTTTTACTATGAAAAAAATCAAAAGAGTGACCGCTACAGTCACCGCTACTGCACTTGCAATAGCATTGCAATCTGCATTGGCTTCATTAACAGCCTCTGCTACAAATGTAAATTTCGACTTTAATGTGACATGGAACTTTCGTACAACCGATTCCCGTGAAAGCACCGTTTACATCGATCCCGATGATCTGAAAAATGGTGACTATGTGTTTAATGCGGCTTTGTACATGCTTTCAGATCAAGAACTGCCTGAACAAATGGCATTTGTTAACGCAAGATGGGATGGATATGATTCAAATGAAGAATCTACACGATTTGTTCGATTTGCAAATATGTCCACCATGAGAGACACAAATGTAAACTTCGCAGACGATTTTGATATTGATGGCTTAAATCCTGACGGCAGCATTGCAAATACAGATTTCGTTATAAAATATGCCCCCACCTGCTTCTCTACTCTAAGAACACACGGAAATCAAACCACTTTGACAACTGTATGGACTTGCATAACCAGCAAATATGCTACTTCATATGAAAGCACAGCTATATATTCAGCTGGCCCATACAAAATCAAATATAAAGATGCTAATGGCGAATGGGTAACCTATGATGTAACATGGGATGAAAAAACAGGAACTGCCACTACAATTGATTATATTGAAAATGACATATACCCAAAGCCGATGCAGCTTAAAATTGACGATTACGATCCAGAACTGCCGGAAGGCGAAGTATTCATGGATAGTTGCGATTACCTTACAGCACACAATGTTTATGATGATGTTAATAACGAATGGTTCGGAGGAAAGTCAGATGCTTTTCCATTTGTTTCATTTGACGTTGTAATAGATCAGGATACCCCTGAGGGCGTTTATTATGTTGGCTTCAAAAACTGTAACAACAAAGGTGAGCTGACCGAGGATTCAAACGTCATTTGCTGCGACCTTTTCGGCGAACGGCCGTTTGGAACATATCATTATCCGGACAATCTTATGCCTATTTTTAAAGAAGAGGACAATTACGATTCAAGTAATATTGTAGATCGCACTAACAACCATGATAACTGGCTGAAAATTATTGTAGGAAACCCTGAGGAGAATACTCCTCAAAACAATGATTCCCCTGTTAGTTACGACATAAACAATGATGGTCTTGTAGATATTGCCGATGCCTCTGAAACTCTTAAAATTTATGCAGAAGAAACAGCATGCCTGAGCACTGAAGCCCCTATTTATAAAGATTCAGCTGTAAATGCCGATATAAATGAAGACGGCATTGTTGATATGACTGATGCGACTGAAATACTCTCGCATTATGCAAGAATTACAGCAGGATTAATCACTGAGTAAATTATTCATTTTTTACCGCACCATCATCGGTATTGACCTAAACAAAAACATCCCTTGGCAAATCCAGGGGATGTTTTTTACAGTAATAATATTATCTAATATCATCAGTCTTATTTCTTTTTCAGTGGCATAATAAAAGCAGGTTTCAAAATAAAAAGATATAAATCGCCATAAAAAAGACCAATTAAATCATTTACAATGTTAAAAAAATATAGTAAAATTATTATACATATTATTGTATGAAATGAGGTATTTATAATGAAAGGGAATCTAAAAAAGCTTGTATCCGGTGCATTATCGGCAGTGATGCTCGCTTCGGCATTCTGTTTGCCGCTTAGTGGTCATAATAACCTATTGACCAAAAGCGAAATGCTTTCAGCAGACGCTCAGACCGTAAACGACATGCCAAGCGAATATGAATATGCTGCTAACTGGATATGGGAAAATCGTATTGTAAGAGAAGAGTCAACAGCACGATGGAATACGCTTTTTGACCAGCTTATCGCAGGCAAGGGCACTCTTAACTATGTCGTAAAATGGCAGTCCTATAAGCAAATCACTCCCGAACAGCGTCAAGGATTTCAAAGAGTTCTCTCCAGTGCTATCAACGCATGGAATGATAGGCTCGCAGGCTATGAAAATTGGCCTTATGATCACATTGATGTAAAAATTGTAGGCTGGGCTGTTATTGATAAAAACAGTATCATTGACCCTGCACCGGACGAAATAATCTATACTGATACAAAATATTATGATAGTCAGTATGATACTTCAAATGGAGTGGAAACTATCCCAGATCGTGAACCATTTGCGCCTGATGAATTATCTCGTATGTATCATTTTGAACATAGACTTGACCCTACTTTCGATGCATACAACTATCCCGGCGGACTCGACAAGCGTTTTGATATGTATATGTGGGCTACCGAGGGCTTCCCTGCTATCGGTGGCTGCGGAGGAGACTGGGGTCAAAGACTTTCTGATACAGCTTATCTCAATATGATTGATGGTACTTTCCCACATGTTCAGGTTCATGAGGTAGGTCACGCATTTGGTATTACCGACTTTTACGGCGGTGAAGGTGCAATTGATGGATTCCCTCCTGGAGGTTTTCCAGGTAATGGCTCTTCTATAATGATGGCTGGCTCTTCTATGGAAATAACCGACTTTGACGGTTGGCTGCTAAGATACATGTGGACTAAGATTAAGGATGAGCCAGGCCGATTTGACCTTGAAAATGCACGTCCAAATGAGACAACAACTACTACCACATCTACTACTACGACAACAATAACTACTACTGAAACCACAACAGTTACAACTGAACCGCCTGTATTATTAGATGCCATTGCAGAGTTTTCTGACACCATTTCAGATATTGCTTTAAATGAAAACGACAATACCATTACATTTTCACAAAATGGTACATACCATTTCAGTGGAACAGATTATTTTAATGGTGACGAAAGCAAAAATCTTTCTCATTATGAAGCCGGTGACAAGGTTTCTATAAAATTCACATATAATAAGGACACCGGTACAATTAAGAGTATAGAATATATTACCCTTGAACAGAACTCACATAAAATCAAGGGCGATGTAAATGCAGATAATGAATTCAGTATCTCTGATATCGTTATGATGCAGCGATTCCTTATCAGAATCAGCACTCTCAACGACTTTGAAGCAGGCGATTTAACCGAAGACGGCATAATAAATGTTTTCGACTTAGTCGCTATGAAACAGCTTATAATAGAAAATTTCTGATATAGTTCTATACTTCAAAAATAAAAAATCGCTTCCGATAAGCTCAAAAGAGAATCGGAAGCGTTTTTTATATAATATCGCCTTTATTTTTTTACTTTTGCAATGTACCACTTGTAAGGCCTTTAAGGTATGCTGTTATAAATCCGTCAAGGTCACCATCCATTACAGCCTGAATGTTACCATTTTCAAAACCTGTACGATGATCCTTTGCAAGGGTATATGGCATGAATACATATGAACGAATCTGTGCTCCCCATGCAATTTCTTTCTGAACACCCTTGATATCCGCAATCTTATCAAGATGTTCTCTTTCTTTTATCTCAACCAGCTTAGCACGCAGCATTTTCATAGCAAAATCCTTATTCTGGAACTGGCTTCTCTGAGTCTGACAAGCTACAACGATGCCTGTTGGAATATGAGTAAGACGTACAGCAGAGCTTGTCTTGTTAATATGCTGACCGCCTGCACCGCTGGCACGGAAAACATCCATCTTAACGTCCTCAGGTCTAATATCAACTTCCATATTATCATCAATTTCCGGCATTACTTCCAGTGCAGAGAATGATGTATGTCTTCTGCCTGATGAATCAAACGGAGATACACGTACAAGTCTGTGTACACCTGATTCTGATTTAAGGAAGCCATAAGCATTATCTCCCTCAATAAGAATAGACGCACTTTTAAGACCAGCTTCATCGCCATCAAGATAATCAAGTGTAGTAACCTTAAAGTTATGTCTTTCTGCCCAGCGATGATACATACGATAGAGCATCTCTGCCCAGTCCTGAGCCTCTGTTCCGCCTGCGCCTGCATGGAATGTAAGGATAGCATTAGAGCTGTCATATTCGCCTGTAAGCAGGGACGCAAGTCTCATAGATTCAAGAGTTTTTTCAAAAGCTTCAGTTTCAGCGTTAATATCATCATCGCTTTCAGTTACGCCTTCTTCAATTGAAAGCTCGATAAGTGCAATAAGGTCTTCAAGACTGCTGTCAAGCTTATTATACTGATTGATTTTATTTTCAAGAGCCTTGGACTCCTGCAAAACCTTTTGAGAATTCTCAAGGTCATCCCAAAAGCCGTCAGCAGCAATTTGTTTTTGCAGCTCTTCATAACGAGCCTTGACCTTTTCAAGACCCAGAACGTCGTATAACTCTTTCATATCCGCACGGTGATCACACATTGCCACACGCAGTTCATCTAATAATACCATGGAGATTTTCCTTTCAACATTTAAATTCACGCCCAAAACGCCATGTTATTATTATACTACAAATTTTCCCTGTGTGCAAATGGTTTTTTTATTTTTGTTTAATATGATGATTTTGTATCACGCTTATAGCAGCTCTTTGTACAGTACTGCCTTAATGTATACTCATTTATTTTCGGCAAAATTTGCATTATCGGTTGAAAAATATAAAATTATGTGGTATAATATATTTTAACTAAAAACGACTATTGGAAAGGAATGTGCAAAATGGCTGATTATAGAAATTGTTCCTGCATAGCCTGCAAAAATGTATTTGAACCAGACGACGATATTGTAGTATGTCCTGAATGCGGCACACCATATCATCGTGACTGCTGGCAGGAACATGGTCACTGTATCAATACAGAGCTTCACAAAAGCGGCGGTACATGGCAAAATCCAAACAACAATAACAACAACACTACAGATGAAGAAAGTAGTAACCGAGAGAGAGTTCTGTGTACGCAGTGCGGAGAATTAAATCCAAAGGGCAGTTCTTTCTGCATTCACTGTGGAAAAAAGATAGACAGCGTTAGCGAAGATAATGCAAACTGGCAAAAAAACATTGCCGATATGCTGGGCGGATTTCAAAATGAAAACGAAAATGAGGATATGGGCGGCGCTACTCTCGGGGAAATTAAAAATTTCGTTGGGAAAAACATCTTATATTATCTCACAAGATTTCGTTTTTTCTTTGCAAGTAAGAAGAAGCTTGCGCCTAATTTTATATGCATAATATTTCCGCAGTTTTGGTTTGCCTACAGAAAAATGTGGCTAGGTTCGCTTATTATAGTACTGCTTACATTTCTACTGAGTATTCCCGCTTCTCTTATGACCTTAGCTGAACAAACAGATACTATTCTTGCAGGCATACAGCCGCAGCTTGAAATTATCGGAGCTGAAAGTGCAGAAATCATCAGAAACAGAATACTATCGTTTTCGGATCTTATAAGCGACAATCAAACTCTGCTTTATCAAATAGACTTAATTTGCAGCTATGCGTCTCTTGCATTGCGAATAGTTCTTTTCATGTTTGGAAACTATATTTACTACAAACACTGCATTAAAAAAATCAGAAATATACATGCAAATCAAAAGAGCCTTATTGATACGCAATCTCGCATACGTATGGTAGGAGGTACAAGTATTGGTTTTATATTCCTTGCCATACTGCTCGAATTTGTTCTAACATCTATTTTGACCTATGTAGCTATTATTATTTAAAAACTGCGGATTGTCTTTATAGTGCAATATATTATAATAACGAGCCTGTGAAAAATCGCAGGCTCGTTTATTTTTGCTCTCTGCAAATTGTCGAATATGCATATTTTTATGCAATAATTTTTTATAAGTTTATTCAATCTGTGCTTGACAATTTAGATATAATATGATATAATATTATTGGTACCAAATTATGTAAATATATCATGATATGTTATATACTTAATGGTTTGCTATGCAACATTTTAAGTATATCAGTATATTATATACTATAAGTATATAATTAAAAAAAGGAGATGGTTATTATTAACCGATTAAAAAAGGCTATTGCTACACTGATGGCGCTGACGATTTCAGCGGCTTCTATTGGAGCAATTTCAGCTGATGCATATGGGATTACCTATTCCAAAAACTCAGCATTTGAATATGAAATGAGTGCAAGGATTTTATCTGACACACAAATCGAACTGATGGTCAATGTAACAAACAATCCAGGATTTCACGAATTAGGCTTTACTATTTATTACGAAGGATGTAAAACACCTAAATGTGTAGCAGCTTATGACTTTGAATCTGGTTTTAGTCTTGTAAATGCTTTTGCAGTTAATACAGAATTACAAAATTGTTCTTACAACCTTACAATGTTGGACGGTTCCGAAAATGACCAAGATTACACTGGTTCATTTTATTTACGATACGTATTCAATGTTGATAATGCATATGAAGACATTTGTGAATTTAATACATGTGTCTCTGCATATGGTTCATATAACGAGAATATACAATTCAGTATAAGAGGCGAAGACTTCTTCGATTATGCTGAAGAAAAGCCTGCAATAACTGCTCCTAATGACATCAGTTATATTATTGGTGATATGGACAATAATGGAATAATTGATATTTCTGATGCCTCAGCTGTTGGTCGTTTAGTTGGATTTACTAAAAATAAGCAGGGCATAAGCATAGAAGACTTAAATACTATTATTGCACGTGGTTCATTTGATCCTTACAATCCGAACCATTTTGATTGTAGGGCAGAATTTCCGAATATGGTATGTGCAGAAGTTGCTGATGCTACTGGCGAAGGGCAAATTACATTAGAAGATTCAAAAGAAGTACTAACTTGTTATTCAGATAATATGGCATCTACTCCTTATAAAGGTTTGGTTGGTAAAGTTGACATTAAAAAGATAATTGTTTTAGCTTAGTAGAAAAAGGAGAGATTTTTTATGAAAAAAACACTTGCATTCTTATCCGCACTGCTAATGGCTGCTGTTTCTATCCCTGTATCAGCCGTTTCTGCTGAAGATTTTGCAAAGGGCGATGTTGATATGGACGGTGCTATTACCGGACGTGATGCTGCTATTGTATCTCAGTATGCAGACGGTGTATTAAAAATGGAGCTTAATGAAGAACAGCTCAAACTGGCAGATATGAATGGTGATGGAAATGTAGATGTCGCAGATGCTGCTCTTATCGCTGAAATTCAGACTCGTGAGCTTTGGGATGTAGATGGAGATGGATTTGGCGAAATTAGTGATGCCTATATCATTCAAGTTATTGTAACGCTTAATAGATTCCGAGAAATAGATCCTAATTTCCGTAAAGATAAGGATTTTTTTGAATACGAAGAATGGGCTGATGTGAATCTTGATGAAAAAATCGATTTTGATGATGCAAGGATTGTTCTTCAATGCTATTCAAGGCAAATGACATTCTTTCCTGCATTTGAAGATGGAAAATTCTATATTCTTAACCCAGACTACGAGACTTGTGGCATTCAAGATGGATATCCAACTGCGGAAGAAAGTTTGGAAAAAGCTGTAATCAAATACTTTGATGTAGATGGTGATGGTGTACTTTCCATAAGCGATGCTTCTACTGTTCTTTCAACTTATGCAGATAATATGTCAGGAAATGATATCTATAAAGCATCTGCCGAAGATGATAGCGCAGATGCAAACGGTGACGGCGTTGTTGATATGGCAGACGCTACACTTATCATGAAAATCTATGCATATGATGCAGCTGGTCTGCTTTAATTCAATTCAAAATTTATAGTCTATAATATTTTATAACTATGAGCCTGTGAAAAATCGCAGGCTCATTTATTTTTATCAAATTTTTACCCAAAAGCTGCCGCACTAAAAATGCAGCAGCCCTTTAAATCTACTTGTCCTATAACACAAAGTGGATTATCACCATAAGTACTACTCCGGGAATACCAAGTATCCCCGCCTGTGCTATGTTAAATAAATTAAGCTCCGGTGAAAAACTTATAATACCGCCAAAATAATGCAGCAATATAAGACCCGTAAGACCTGTGAGTGTTCCCCATAGTATGGAACGTATAGTATGCTTTCGCCTTAAATAATAAATAAGCATAAAAATTCCAAGTGCTGCCCACAATGCATAAAAGCTGAATTCTTCCATTATGCTTCCTCCATTTATGTGAGTAAATACGCTAGTGCCATCATAAGTTTTTTGTTACTACCATCTTTATATATCATAGCAAGCAATGCTATTATAAGAATTTTATCACTATCAAGATTTTTCAAAAAATCCAAATCAAGTCCAAATGGCGTTTGAGGATTTTCTGTTTTAGTTCTTTGATTTTTTTCCTGTGTATGTTCTTCGCTTTTTTCTGCTTTTTGATCAACAGTCTGCTTATGGCTATCCCCATAATGCCGATTGTACGGTACTTTCTGTTGCCTTTGTTCTCTTCTGACATTACCGCCACTGCGATCTGAGTTGTTTTCCATAATCTATACCGCCCTTTACAGAAAATCTTTTAGAATGCCGGTATCTTTTAAGTTCTTCCAAACATTTAACATTTTCAGAAGCTTCACAGCTTTATCGACTTTATGCTGTCTTTCTTCTTTTAAGTGAGGCTTCAGCGCCAGAAGCAGCGCTGCATCCTCGTCATTTTTTGTATTATTCATCAAAGACGACAGCTCCATGAGCTTTCCTATATCAAAATTAAATCCCATATCTGCGGAAGATTGTTCCTGCTGTGCGGTCTGTCCTTTATCCTCCGCTGCTTCATTATCGCCCATTAATGCTGCAAGCTCTTGAAGCTGCTGCATACTCTCCGGATCTGATAAAACAGACTGCATCTTGCCAAACAAATCATCCATAATAACTGCTCCTTACTGTGGACTTTTACCTGTAAGCTTTTCATAAAGCGCCTTTGCCTGAGGACTTTGCATAAGCTTCTCCATCTTATCCTTGTTTCCCATAATTGATTGCAGCTTTTGCTTATCACCTGTTCCCATGTTCTTCACTGCACCGTCAAGCTTTCCCGATTGCAGCGCTTGCTTTAATTCATCAGGCTGAATTCCAAGCTTTCCGCTTACTGTTTTTAAAAGACCTTGAAGCTGATCGTTATTTATAGGTGTTTTGTCCATAATAAAAATTTCCTTTCTCTAAAAAATAAGTTGTCATTAAAAGATTTATGTGTTATAATAGTTGTGTATACTTGAAAATTGAGGTGAATTATATGCGTATTATTGTTATTTCAGATACACATGGGGCTTATAACCGTCTTTACAAAGTAGTTATGAATAATTTTAAAGCTGATGCTTTTATTCATTTAGGCGACTGCTTAGACGAGTGTATGGAGCTTCTCAAAAACTTTCCGGCTCTTGCCGAACGTTTTTACTTTGTTAAGGGCAACTGCGACTACGGCAGCAGTGTGCCTACTTACAAAATTATTGATATTGCGCCCGGTCACAGAATCTTTGCCACTCATGGCCACAGATACGGCGTAAACTACGATACCGGCACAATTCTTAGTACTGCCAAAGTAAACAACTGCGACATTGTTGTGTTCGGACACACCCATGTACGTCTCTGTACTTATGAGGACGGTGTTCACATTATGAATCCCGGCAGCGCTTCACGTCCAAGAGACGGCAAACCGGCATCATATGGTTTTATTGATATTACAGAGGCTGGCATTGTTACAAATAATGTCTCTATAACTTGATTTCTGATTTTATTATATGCTGCACAATAACAAAAGTTTCCTTTAACCTTTAAGGAGGTTCTCTACATGCAAAAATCCATTAACAGTATCAGGACTGTGCCATTTTATAAAACGGGTGGATTCACTGCCTTTATACTGGGATTTTTATCCCTTATCATAGTTTTGCTTCCAATTATCATTGTAGAAAAAGGCTATTTTATATACTATGGCGACTACAATGCACAGCAAATGCCGTTTTATCATCTTGCAGCAGAAGCTGTAAAAAGCGGCAGTTTTGGATGGAGCTGGACAACTGATCTTGGAGCTAATTTCATTGGGTCTTATGCTTTTTACTTAATAGGAAGTCCATTTTTCTGGATAACCGCTATATTGCCATCGTCATGGATAATTCATGTGATGCCGTTTATGCTTGCAGTCAAACACGGTATCGCTGCACTTACAGCTTATGCTTATATAAAGCGATTCGTAAAAAGCCGTGAAGCTGCCATTATAGGTGGACTGCTGTATGCATTTTCGGGTTTCCAGATCTTTAATATATTCTTTAATCACTTTCAGGATGTTACAGCACTATTTCCTCTTATGCTGATCGCAATGGAGGAGTTTATATGCAATAACAGAAAGTGTGTATTCGCCCTTACAACTGCACTTATGGCAGCGGTCAACTACTTTTTCTTTACAGGAGAAGCTGTATTCTTAGTGATTTATTTCATAGTACGCTGCTTTTCAAAGGACTTCCCTGCCACAGCTAAAAAGTTTTTCATGCTTCTTCTGGAAGCAATTATAGGCGTTATGATCGCCTGCATTATTCTTCTGCCTGCTGCGCTTGCTATTCTGAACAATTACCGAATAAATGAACGCTTATACGGTCTTGATATGGTAATTTATGGTGACAAAACAAGAATACTACGTATTATAGAAAGCTTTTTTATGGTACCGGATGCTCCTGCAAGACCGAATCTATTTGCAGAAAGCGCAGGAAAATGGTCATCTATAGGCGGTTACCTACCGCTGTTCTCAATGACAGGTGTTATTGCGTTTCTTAAACATAAAGACGGCCACTGGGCTAAGAGAATTTTTATAATTTGCATGATATGTGCATTTATTCCAATTTTAAATTGCGGTTTTTACATGTTCAACAGCTCATACTATGCAAGATGGTTCTTTATGCCAGTGCTCATCATGGCACTGATGACAGCTGTTGTTATCGACACGGAAAGCGAAGAAAATATTCCTATGAAAGACGGCATATGGATAACTATTGCCATAACAGCCGCCTTCGGTATTATTGCACTGCTGCCTGTAAAAAAAGATGATACTATAGAATTTTTCTCATTGCCAAAATATCCAGCACATTTCTTAGTCATTTTTGCAATTGCAGCTGTTTCGCTTGTCACAGTGATATTTATTGCAAAAAGGCGAAAGCAAAAAAAGCTTTCTCTCAAAAAGGTTCTTGTTCTGACAGTAACGGCTTGTATGATATGCACAGCATCTATCGTATACTTCAGCGCAGCAAGCCGCAGCACAGCATTAAAATATATTGATCATGCCATTGACAGCGAGAACGACGTAACATTAAACGTTACTGATGACAATTTCTTCCGCCTTGATATTTCTAAGAATATGGACAATTACCCTATGCTGTGGGATCTTCCAAATATGCGTTGTTTCCACAGTGTTGTGCCCGGTTCTATCATGGAATTCTATGCAGCTACTGGTATAGGCAGAGATGTCGCATCTCGTCCGGATAAAGAGCATTTTGCGCTAAGAGGAATTTTCTCAGTAAAATACTACTTTGAAGAAATAAGAAGAGATGATAACGAAAACAATACAAAATCACCTATGCCCGGATTTGAATTCAAAGAAGATATGAACGGCTGCCACGTATATGAAAACAAATACTTTATCCCTATGGGCTTTACATTTGATAATTATATTTCTAGAAGTGAATGGGAAAAAATTGATGAAGAAAACCGTACTTCTACTCTCATTCGTGCCATCGTATTGGAAGATGAGGACGTTCAAAAATATGAAAGTATTTTGAATGAGCTGCCTGCGTCTGAGAAAATGGTATCAGAAAACGCATATATTTCTGAATGTGAAAAGAGAATTGCAAGCTCGTGCGATACTTTTGAATATGATTCCTACGGTTTTAAAGCGACTATAACATCCGATAAGGATAATCTTGTATTTTTCAGCGTTCCATTCGATGAAGGCTTTACTGCCAAGGTAAATGGCAAGAAAACAGATATAGAAATGGTAGACGCAGGCTTTATGGCAGTTCCTGTTAAGGCAGGAGAAAACACAATAGAATTTGAATACGAAACACCCGGTCTTAAAACAGGAGCATTTATTTCACTTACAGGTATTCTGCTGCTTATTGCATACATGGGTGTAAATCGTATTATAGTTAAAAAGGGAGGAAAAGCTAATGCATCTTGAAGAAAAAACACTTTCAAGCGACCTTGCATATCAGGCAAAAATATTCCGTGTGACTAAGGATACAGCTCTTCTTGAAGATGGAACAAAGGCTGTTCGTGATGTAGTGCATCATTCAGGAGGAGTATGTGTAGTTCCTCTTACTGACAGAGGAACTCTCCTCATGGTGAAGCAATACCGTTATCCTATGCATGAGGTAACACT
Source organism: uncultured Ruminococcus sp. (assembly GCA_910579955.1). Classification (GTDB taxonomy): domain Bacteria; phylum Bacillota; class Clostridia; order Oscillospirales; family Ruminococcaceae; genus Ruminococcus_C. The sequence goes on from CAJTWE010000005.1 coordinate 40,576, forward strand.
GGAAGTCCCGGCTGGAAAAACCGAACCCGGTGAAGATCACTACGAATGCGGTTTACGTGAGCTACGTGAAGAAGCAGGACGCACCTGCAACAGCTACACATATCTCGGTAAGCTCTATCCCACTCCCGCCTATGATACTGAGGTTATCCATATGTATCTTGCAAGGGAATTATCCGCACCAGAAGAGCAGAAGCTTGATGATGAAGAATTTCTGGACGTTGTAGAGCTGCCCTTGACCGAAGCAATAAATATGGTCATGGACGGCAAAATACACGATGCAAAAACTCAGATAGCACTTCTTAAAACATGGATGCTCATAAATCAGGACAAATAAAAAAACTGCCGCTATTATTACGGCAGTCATAAAAAGCATTATTCAGATTCTGTTTCCAAAAGCACCATATGACGATTATATGCTTCGAGCACCTCGTCCTCAAGCATTTTACGAGATGATACTGTAATGGGATGTACGATGTCACGGAAAACTCCGTTTTCGTCTTTTCTGCTCGGCATTGCTACAAAAAGTCGCTCATCACCCTGTACTACCTTGATGTCGTGAACCGCAAGCATATGATCTATCGTTATAGATACCACTGCACGGAGACGTCCTTCTGTAACCATTCTTCTGATTTTAATATCCGTAATTTCCATATGATGACCTCCTATATTATGAAGTTGTTCCCACAGGGATAGTATGGATAAGAATCGGGTAAAATATTCATAGACTTGTGCAACAAGAAACTAATTTCATAAAAGCAGTTTCTAAAACAAAACAAAAATAGAAAGAGTGATCATTTTGAACAAAGATATTTTAAACGGCAAAAAACATATCCACTTCATCGGTATTGGCGGTTCGGGTATGTATCCGCTGGCACAGATACTCCATGCCAAGGGATATTATCTCACTGGCTCAGACAACAACGAAACAGAAACTCTAGACGCTGTACGCAAAATGGGAATACCTGTAATGCTGGGTCAGAGAGCCGAAAATATTGAAGGAGCTGACCTTATAGTTCATACTGCTGCTATTATGGCAGATAACCCTGAACTTATTGCAGCCAAGTCAAGCGGTGTTCCTGTACTTGAAAGAAGCGACCTTTTGGGTCTTGTTACAAGCTGGTATGACAATGCTATCTGTGTTTCAGGTACACATGGAAAAACTACAACTACTTCTATGGTAACTCAGATACTTTACACAGCTGGAATTGATCTGTCTGCATTTATCGGAGGAAAGCTTCCATGTATAGGTGGCAGCGGAAAAAGCGGCAGCAGCGATATCATGACATGCGAAGCATGCGAATTCGTAGACACTTTCCTAAAGCTCTATCCGGATATTGCTGTAATACTAAACATTGACGCTGACCACCTTGATTATTTTGGTACAGTAGACAACATCATAAAATCATTCCATAAGTTCAGCGAAAACACCACAAAAGCCATTATTTATAACGGTGACGATGCAAATACTTGTAAAGCTGTCAGCGGAATCACCGGAAAAGAAATGATCTCTTATGGATTATCCGACAAAAACGACTATTATGTCTCCGATATACGTCACATCTCCGGGCTTGAAACACGCTTTAATGTTATGCATAATGGGGCACTTCTGGGTGAGATAACTCTTCATGTTGCCGGTGAACACAATATTCTCAATGCTGTGGCTGCTATAGCTGCTGCTCTCTATGTTGGTGCGTCATTTGATGCGTGTGCAAAGGGCCTTTGTAAATTCCGTGGGGCAGGCAGAAGATTTGACAAAAAGGGTGACGCTATGGGCATTACACTGGTAGACGACTATGCGCACCACCCAACAGAGCTTACAGCCACTCTTAAAGCTGCTATGCAAATGCCTTTCCGTGAAGTATGGGCAGTATTCCAGCCATTCACCTATTCAAGAACTGCCGATCACTTGGAAGAATTTGCACAGTCGCTCTCCATTCCTACGCACGCAGTTTTAACCGACATTATGGGCGGACGTGAAAAAAACACTCTGCCAATATTTACAAGACAGCTTGCAGAACTTATCCCTGATTCTGTATGGTTTCCGCAGGACGAAACTGATCCCGAATCATGCGATAAGCGTAAATATGAAAATTTTGCAGAAGTATGCGATTATGTATGTACTCACGCACAGCCGGGCGACCTTGTAATCACACTGGGCTGCGGAGATGTAAACAAGGTCAACAAAATGATACTCGACAAGCTGCATGAAATGGAAGAACAATCCTGCAAATAAGTTTGAAAAAATTTGAAAAAGGTCTTTTCTTTTGATAAAAAATATATTATAATGTAAGTAGAGTGTGCTTACGCAAAACAAATGTGCGGTTTGCACTAGGCAAACCGCAATAACCCTTACGAAAGGATTTATATACATATGACAAATAAAGTTAAAATAAGTGTATGTGGCAAGGAATTTACCTTGCAGACTTCTCAGCCTGCGTCCTACGTAATGGGACTGGCAAGAAATCTTGAAACAAAAATTTTAGAGATAACCTCTTCATCCACAAGTGCAACTCAGTTTACCGCAGCAATTATGGTTGCTCTTACTATGATGGATGATCTGAATGCCGTAAACCAACAGATCGATCAGCTAAGAACCCAGTCTAAAGCATATGTGGACGAAGCAGGAAAAACACGTCTTGAACGTGACGCTGTTCTGGCAGAAAACCAGCTTCTAAGAGACAGACTCTCTGCTCTTGAAAAAGAAGTTAAGAACAGCAAGGCTGGTTCTGCTTTATAATGGCGTTCCCTGAAATTTTAGCTCCGGCTGGCAGCTTTGAATCTCTGTATGCGGCAATACGCTGCGGTGCAGATGCCGTATATATTGGCGGAAAAAATTACTCCGCAAGACAAAGCGCTGCTAATTTCGACATTGATGAAATAAAAAAAGCAGCAGAGCTGTGTCATCTTCACGGTGCAAAGCTTCATCTTACGGTAAATACTATTCTTCTTGATGAAGAGCTTAGGGGCTTTGAAGAATATATAAAAGCAGCTGCAAATGCAGGAATAGATGCCTGTATCGTTCAGGATATTGGAGCTGCCGACATCATTCGCAAGGTTGTGCCCGATATGCCGCTTCATGCCTCCACTCAGATGACTATTCATACACCAGAAGGAGCATTATGGGCAAAAGAACACGGTTTTTGCAGAGTTGTAGTTGCAAGAGAGCTTTCACGTGAAGAGATACGTCCTATAACGGCAGCTGTACCCGAAACTGAACAGTTTGTTCACGGTGCACTATGCATGAGCGTTTCCGGACAGTGCTATCTCTCTGCACTTATAGGCTCAAGAAGCGCAAACAGAGGAAGATGTGCTCAGGCTTGCAGACTGCCATTTTCTGCTTGCGGAAAAAATAATGTGTGCAGTCTTTCACTCAAAGATCTGTCTCTTGTAGAGCATATGAATGAAATCATGGAAGACGGCGTGACTTCTCTTAAAATAGAGGGCAGAATGAAACGTCCGGAATACGTTGCAGCAGCAGTAACTGCACTGAAAGCTGCAAGAGACGGTAAAACGCCTGATATGGAAAGCCTGCAAGCGGTATTTTCACGCAGCGGATTTACTGACGGATATTATACAGGCAAACGTCAGCAGCTTTTCGGCATTCGTGAAAAGGAAGATGTAACAGCAGCTTCTGCTGTCCTGCCAAAGCTTCAGGAACTTTATAGAAAAGAATCTCACCCTGTAGGTCTTAGCGTTACAGCAAGGCTATATGCAAATGAACCTTTTACACTTACCGGAACAGACAGCGATGGGAACAGCGCTACTGTTTACGGAAGCGTTCCTGTACCTGCAACTAAAAAGCCTTCCGATTCAGAGCAGCTAAAAAAGCAAATTTCTAAGCTAGGAGACACGATTTATTATCTTAGTGAAATAAAGGCTGAATGCGATGGCATATCTATGCTTCCTGCCTCTGCCATAAATGACCTCAGACGTAAGCTTACATCAGAGCTTGATAGTCTGCGTATTAAAAACAATACTCCTGCAAACGAAACATTTTCCTATAAATATCCTCCATTATTTGTAAAAAAGGCATATAACAGTAAACCAAAGCTCAGATTTCGTGTGAGAACAGATTGGCAGCTGAATATTTTGAATATCTCAGATGATGAAGAATGCATAGTGCCTTTTGAAATTGCAGAAAAAATTGCTGCAAAAGATAACTTTATTTTACAGCCGCCAAGGTTCATTCCTGATGAAAATGCATTTATAGAAAAACTAACGTCACTCTATAAAAATGGATTTACACGTCTTATGTGTGAAAATCCTGCTCATATCCGAATAGGAAAAAAAGCAGGTTTTAGGCTTTGTGGAGGATTAGACCTTCACACTGCAAATTCAATAACTTCAATGGTCTATGAAAATGACGGACTGGAAGATATGCTTTTGTCCCCTGAGCTTACAATAAAACAAGCAGAAAAGATATATTTAAATGTACCCAAAGGAATATATGCATACGGCAAGCTGCCTGTTATGCTTTTCAGATGCTGTCCTATCAAAAATGAGATAGGCTGTAAAAACTGCACAGGTCATCTCATCGACCGTACAAAGCGAAAATTCCCTGTACTTTGCGGAAAGGACTATGCTGAAATGCTCAATGCAGTTCCGGTCTGGACAGCTGATAAAATGAATGATATCTCCTGCTTTGACTTTATTCTCATAGATTTTACTAATGAAAAAACTTCTGAAGAGATACTGGGCACTGCTAATGCATACAGAGGCATCGGTGGTAACTATAAGCCCTCCGAATTTACAAGGGGACTGCTGTATCGTGGAATAGAAGGAATAAAAAATAGAGAATAAAGAAAGGATAGAATTATGAAACTACTATTCAAAAAGCTGAGAGATAATGCCACTATTCCTGTACGTGCCACAGAATACAGCGTAGGATATGACCTTTGTTCAGCAGCTTCATCATCAATTATAATTCCATCAGGTGAAATAAGGATGATACCCATTGGCATTGCTGCTGCGCCGGAGAGAACAGATGTGTCTCTTCTCGTATTTCCACGGTCGGGACTTGCCTCCAAATATGGCATTACCCTTGCAAACTGCGTGGGAGTTATAGACCCCGACTACCGTGGCGAAATAATCGTCCCGCTCATAAACCACGGAAAAGAAGAATTTGTTGTCACAACAGGCATGCGCATTGCACAACTTGTTGTAATGCCTGTCCTTTCACAGGAGTGGATAGAAACTGATATTATTGATAATACCGAACGTGGAAGCAGCGGATTCGGTTCAAGCGGAATTATATAAAAATATACAAAATAAAGGAGAAAATAAAGTGGTTGCCATTAAAAAAATTCTTGTATATATTGCAGTTTTTGCAATTGCAATAGGCGCAGGCAGTATCATTTCTACTGTTTGTGCACAGATCTCGGCTATGTCATGGCTTGCAATACAGCCTTCTTTTGGATTTGAGCCATTTAACATAAATCTGATTATTCTGGATTTTACATTTGGTCTAAACGTTCATTTAACTGTTGCACATATCATCATGCTGATAATCGCAATTTTCGTCTCACCAAAAGTAGTTTCTTCTCTGGTTAAAGGAAACGAATAAGGCTATTTGTGCAAAGCGCTGTAAAACTCTTTGTGATTTCCTCAATTTAGTATAAAAGGCTGAAAATGAAAATTGCCTTAAAAATCATAAAAAAATGTTTGTCTATGATTTCATTTCATGGTATAATATTTGTATATCAGGGCAACGTCAGAAATTATACGGTATTGCCTTAGATTTTTTCTTGGAGAATCCTGTTTTTTTATTTTTTCTCCATATATACATATGAATAATGCTGCACAAAGACAGATACGCAGCTACAGCACCTGTTAATTTAAGGAGCAACGGCATAATGTTTAATAAAGACATAGGTATAGACCTTGGTACTGCCAATACCATTGTGTATATGAGCGGAAGAGGTATTATCATTAGAGAACCGTCTGTTGTGGCGGTAAATACTCATACTTCAAACGCCAAATATGTAGGAAGAGCAGCGAAAGAAGTTATCGGAAGAACTCCTGGCTCTATTATTGCTGTAAGACCTATGAAGGACGGCGTTATCGCTAATTTTGAAAAAGCTACTATAATGCTTCAGGAATTCATCCGAAAAGCATTGCGTGGCAATCTCTTCGCAAGGGCAAGAGTTATAATCTGCACACCGCTGGGAGTTACTCCTCTTGAAAAGCGTGCAGTAAAAGAAGCCTGTGAACAAGCAGGCGCAAAAAAGGTAATTATTGTTGAAGAACCTATGGCAGCTGCTATTGGTGCAGGTCTGCCTACAACAGAACCTACAGGTTCTATGATAGTTGACATTGGAGGCGGTACAAGTGAAGTTGCCGTTATTTCCATGGGAGGAATAGTTGCGTCAAAAAGTATCCGCTGCGCAGGTACAGAAATGGACGAAGCTATTATCGCTCACCTAAAACATAAATTCAATCTGCTTATCGGTGAAAGAACAGCCGAGGAAATAAAATTGGAGATCGGATCTGCATTCGATGTTGGAGCTGACGGAGCTATGGAAATAAAGGGCAGGAATCTGCTTACAGGTCTGCCTGAAAATATAAATATAACATCAGCAGAAGTACGTGAGGCACTCGATGAACCACTGGCAAAAATCGTTGATGCTGTAAAATTCACACTGGAACAGACTCCACCGGAGCTGGCGGCTGACATTATTGAAAACGGTATCACTCTTTGCGGCGGCGGAGCGCTGCTTAAAGGTATCGACCGTCTGCTGTCTTTGTCGACAGGTCTGCCTGTTTTTGTATCTCAGTATCCGCTTGATTGTGTTGCTGAAGGTGCGGGAAAGATCCTCGCTGATATGAATAAGTACAGAGACGCACTTACAGAGGATATCGAATATTACTAATCAAAAACGAAAAATCTGCCGACAGGTCTTAAAAAGACGGTCGGCTTTCGGCTTATACTAATAAAGCAGCACCGCACAATTCCCATTAACGATTTGATGCATGTCTTGCTTATTCTAAGAAATTAAAGGAGGTCTGCACCGATGGGTGACTTTTTCAGAAAACACCGTTTTCGCATTCTTATATGTATAATTGCACTGCTTGTAGGTATAATGCTGTATTCCGTAACACGAAGCGGCAAGGATTATCCGGGCAGCGGCATTGTAAATACACTTATAAGTCCGCTTAGAAATATTTCAAACAGCATCTCCGATAACACGGAGTCAATTATCAGCTCATTTACTAAAGGCAGCCGTTATCAGGCTGAAATTGAAGAGCTTAAAAGAGAAAATACAAACCTTAAAAATGAACTTACCCAGTTTGAGGATACAAAACAGCAGCTTCTTGAACTACAGCAGTTTATGGGTATCAAAGAAAAACATGAAACACACACATACTCTGAACCATGTACTATTATAGGCTATGTGACAAACGATCCATTCCACAGTTTTATAATAAACAAGGGCGAAAATGACGGCATTTCTCTTCACGATCCTATAGTTACAGGTGAAGGCAGCATTGTGGGAATAGTCTCTTCCTTGTCCTCAAATTCTGCAACAGTACAAACTATTCTTTCACCTGATCTATCTATTGGCGCAATATCTGCAAACAATAAATATACAGGCATACTAGAAGGTGAAATTGTACTTGCTGCTGATTATAAATGCAGAATGATCTATCTCGAAAGAGATACAGAACTTAAAAAGGGCGACCTAATTACAACATCAAGTGCAAGCGGACTCTTTCCTAAAGGCTACCTTATAGGAACAGTGGATTCAATTGAAATAATGGACAGCGGTCTGAGCAAATATGCTGTTATTACTCCGGATGCTGATTTTGAGGCAATGACAAGCGTTATAGCAATAATCGACTATCCCGGAAAGGGCGATTCAAATGAATAGGATAAAAACACGCCGTATTACTGCCCATGAAAAAAGAAATCTTGCTATAAGATGGATACTGTATGCTGTTATAATAATCCTATGCTTCATTACCGCTTCGTCTGGAAGCTTTCGCAAACCGCTGCTGCTAATACCGGTAGCGCTGTGCACTGCATCATATGCAAGAGAACATACTGCACTTATCATAGGTATTGTATGCGGACTTCTTCTGGACATAGTCTGCGGCAAGCTTATTGGCTTCAATGCTCTTCTGCTATGTATTATGTGCTTAGGAATGTCTATTTTATATAAGCATCTTCTTATGCACAGACTTTTCAGCTTTCTTATTCTAGCAGCTGTGGGAATATTTATTCAGGGAATACTGGATTATTTCTTTTTCTATGCAATGTGGGATTACTCAAATGTATCATTTCTTTTTAAACACCACATACTCCCCTGCTGTTTATATACTCTAATTTCTTCATTGCCCGTTTATGCGGTAATCCACAATATCAACCGACTGCTGCGTCCAAATACGATCCGCACAATTGAAGAAGCGGTTCTAACCGAAGACGATCAGTAGTATTTATCAGAAGGAAGATTTGTTTCAATGAAAAAAAGACCTTATCATATTTATTTGAAATGCACACTTCTTGTTTCAATTATGCTCTGTGCACTATGTCTTTGCGGATACAGGCTTATGAAAATTCAGCTGGTAGAAAACGAAACATATATGAGCCGCAAATATTCCACATATAGATATTCACAGATCATAGATGCTACACGAGGTGAAATAGTCGACTGCTCAGGTGAACCTATTGTTGTAAATAAGGTTGGCTATAGCGTTGTGATACTGCCCGAACAGTTTCCAGACGATCTTGCAGAGGGAAACAAGGCACTTCTTAAAATAACGGATATGCTTGAACAATGCGGCATTACTCCTGATATGTCAATGCCTATTTCAAGTGAAGCCCCATACACATTTACAACAGAAGACGAGGATGTACTTGAAAGCTTTAAAAGCAATCTCGGTCTTAACGTATATGCAACACCTGATAACTGCATGTCAAAGCTTATAAAGGATTACGAAATTGCACCTGAGTATTCCGAAAAACAGAAAAGACTTCTATGCGGTTTGCGTTATGAAATGCTCAGCCGAGGCTTTTCTATGAACAGACGTTTTATATTGGCTGAGGATATACCGCTCAGTTCTATTACAGAGATCAAAGAATCGGGAATAACACTTCCGGGTATAGAGATAATGGAGATGCCAATACGCCAGGTAAAGCAAGGAAATGTAATTCCACATGAGATCGGAACAGTAGGTCCTATTTACGCTGAAGAATATGAAGAGCTTGCTGCTAAGGGTTATGATATGGACGACATTGTCGGAAAAAACGGCATTGAAAGAGCCTGCGAAAGCTACCTTCGTGGCGAGGACGGCGTTAAAACTATATCTGTTCAAAATAACGAGGTAATATCCTCGGAAATAACAACACCAGTTCAATCGGGAAATACGGTAATGCTTACAGTGGACAGCAAGTTCCAGCGTGACCTGCAAAAAACACTTGAAAACTTTATCAAAAATTTCGATAATATCAGAGATGAAAAAACAGAAGAGCTTAAACTCGGAAAGATAACAAACGGAGCTATAGTTGTACTTGATGCTAAAACAAGCGGTGTTCTTGGTATGGCAACCTGCCCTACATACGACCTTAATACTTACATAGAGGATTACGAATCTCTTCTAAAAGCAGATAATAAACCTCTTGTAAACCGTGCTACAATGGGTCTTTATCGACCGGGTTCAACCTTTAAGCCTATTACTGCCACGGCAGGTCTCTGCGAAGGTATGATAAATGCAGGCTCGACCTTTTACTGCGGTCAAACCTATCTTTTTCGTGACCATATATACGAATGTACTGGCGGTCATGGAGATATTGCACTTATAGAAGCACTGCAATATTCATGTAATATATATTTCTATAAGCTTTCTGAAAATCTCACCATTGATAGAATAAGCCAGTATTCCGCCATGTACGGTCTGGGACAGCCTACAGGTCTTGAAACCTATGAGGAAGCCGGTCACCTCTCCGATATGGAGTATTATGAAGAAGCTGGACTTACATGGACTGTCGGCGAAGTACTTCAGTCGGCTATCGGTCAATCAGAATGGGCTGTAACCCCTCTGCAAATGGCTGTAGTTGCAAATACCATCGCTAACGACGGTGTACGTTATGAACCGCATCTTGTTGACAGCATATGGGATTACAATATGGAAAATATGATCGAGAAAAAAGAACCTGTTATCGCAGAAAATATTACAGCATGCGGAAAAGAAGGCTATGATGTTATTGAACAAGGTATGATAGCTGCCTCTGTTACAAATATGCCAACAAAATATTCACTGGGAGACCTTGGTTACAGCGTGGCAATAAAGACCGGTACGCCGCAGCAGGACTCACGTGTACAGGATTCATTCTTCATAGGATATGCCCCGGCAGACGATCCCGAAATAGCTTTTGCAGGTGTGGTTGAAGGCGCTGAATATGCCAAGTATATGATAAGAGATATTCTTAAATCCTATGAAAGTTATAAATCAAGAACTCAATCAAATTAAAATTATTGCAAAATTGCAGTTTTTCCCTGCAAAATATAATTTTAAAAAATCAATGTTGGCATATTGCACAAACACATTGGTTTATGCTACCATAGTTTTCACAATCTTTAAGTCTGGAACAGTATTTTCTTTGACAAATTTCAATTTTATTGGTATAATAGTATTTATAACGATAATGCAAATTAATATAAAAATACTCTAAAGGAAAGGAATGATTTTTTCTTATGACAATCGCACTCATCGCCCATGACGCTAAGAAAGAGCTTATGATCCAGTTTTGCATAGCATACTGCGGAATACTCTCTCGTCATATGCTTTGTGCAACAGACACAACCGGCAAGCAGGTTTCCGAAGCTACCGGATTAAAAATTAAGCGTTACCTCAGCAGCTCACAGGGCGGCGGACAGCAAATCGGCTCACTTATTTCATGTAATGAAATAGATGTTCTTCTTTTCTTCCGTGATCCCATCAACCGTAGAGAAGCAGATCCTACAGAGATGAACCTTTTGCGTCTTTGCGATGTTCACAACATTCCTGTGGCTACAAATATCGCAACAGCAGAAGCTCTTATAATGGCTCTGGAAAGAGGAGATTTAGACTGGAGAATTATCGGTTCACCATCAATTTAACCGGTTTTTTCCTAGTTATCTATAATTTTCATGTCCCTTTACGAAGGGACAATTTTTTGTAATCAGGAGGCGTATTATGGCTTTAAAAATTACACGTCCTCAGGGTACCGAGGATATTACACCAAAGAATATAAGCAAATGGCTTACTGTTGAAGAAATTGCACGAGATACCGCTGCAAGCTTCGGCTTTAAGGAAATAAGAATCCCTACATTTGAGAATACAGAATTGTTTCTTCGCTCAGTAGGAGAAACTACTGACGTTGTTCAGAAGGAAATGTACACTGTGAGGGCAAAGGAAACTGAATTTACTCTTCGTCCTGAGGGTACTGCCGGCACTATACGTGCAATGCTTCAAAACGGTATGCTTAATGATGCTTTGCCGCAGAGAGCTTTCTATATTCTCTCATGCTTCCGTCACGAGCGCCCGCAGGCAGGCAGACTTCGTGAATTCCACCAGTTCGGACTTGAAATGGCTGGCTCCGGCAGTCCTGCTGCCGACGCAGAAGTAATAAGTCTTGCTAAAACACTCCTTGATAGACTTGGACTTAAAAATATTGCCCTTAACATAAACTCTATCGGCTGCCCTAAGTGCAGATGCGAATATCACAAAGCATTGCGTTCCTACTTTGCAGCTCGTGAAGATAAACTTTGCGATACCTGTAAGACACGTCTTGAAAAAAATCCTATGCGTATTCTGGACTGCAAAAGCCCGATATGCAGCGGCATTGCAAAAGACGCACCGATAATACTTGATTATCTATGTGATGAATGCAGCGAGCACTTCGACACCCTGAAAAAATATCTTAAAAATCTTGATATAGAATTTACCGTAAATCCAAAGATAGTACGTGGTCTTGATTACTATACAAAGACTGTGTTTGAATTTGTAACAACTGATATCGGAGCACAGGGTACTGTCTGCGGCGGCGGACGTTATGACGGTCTGATCGAACAACTAGGCGGTGCGCCCACCCCTGCACTTGGATTTGCTATGGGTATTGAAAGAATACTGCTTACCATGGAGAGTCAGGGATGCGAATTTATGGAAGAGAAAACCTGCGACCTTTATATCGCTCCTATGGAAGATTCCGCTGCGGATAAGGCTATGGTTCTTGCTCAAAAGCTCCGCTGCGACGGCTACCACGCTGAATATGACGTTATGAACCGTGGATTAAAAGCTCAAATGAAATATGCCAACAAAATCGGTGCTAAGTTTGTACTGGTACTTGGCGGAAACGAGCTTGAAAGCGGATGCGCTAAACTAAAGCTTATGGAAACAGGCGAACAATTTGATATTCATCTTGATGAGCGCTTTTCAGAAGAATTTGAGGATCTTTCAATACGTTATATGTTTAACGATATTCTTGACGAACTTGAGGAGGAAAAGTAATGGAATCTATGAATGGTCTGCGCCGTACCTGCTATTGCGGCGAGATTTCTGAAATCGGCAGTACTGTTGTAGTCGGTGGATTTGTTCAGAAGGTAAGAAAACTGGGTACTCTTATTTTCATTGATCTTCGTGACAGAACCGGTATAGTTCAGCTTGCTTTTAACGACAGCACTGACCCTGAAATTTTTGAAAAAGCTGCATCATGCCACAGCGAATATGTACTTATGGCAAAGGGCATCGTTACAAAGCGTTCAAGCATAAATCCAGACATGAAGACAGGTGAAGTAGAGATCATCGTATCTGAACTGCGCATTCTTGCAAAAGCTCAGACTACTCCCTTCTTCATCACTGACGAAACAAAAGTAAACGAAGAGCTTCGACTTAAATACCGTTATCTTGACCTCAGACGTGCGCCGCTTCAACATAATTTGATCATGCGTCACAAGATCGCACAAGCTGCACGTGAATACTATTATGCAAATGGTTTTATCGAAATTGAAACACCTATGATGATGAAGTCAACTCCTGAGGGAGCACGTGACTATCTCATTCCATCACGAGTTCACAACGGTAAATTCTATGCTCTTCCTCAATCACCTCAAATATATAAGCAGCTTACTATGGTTGCAGGTCTTGACCGCTATATACAGATCGCAAGATGCTTCCGTGATGAAGATCTCCGTGCTGACAGACAGCCTGAATTCACTCAGATAGACCTTGAAATGTCTTTCGTAGACGTTGACGATATTCTGGAGATGACAGAAGGATTTATCAAGTATCTGCTTAATAAAGTTATGGACAGAGAGATTACTCTGCCTATTCCTCGTATGACATATAATGAAGCTATGAACCGCTTTGGTTCTGATAAGCCTGATACACGTTTCGGCATGGAACTCCAGGATATAACTCCTCTTGTTTCAGATCTCGACTTTGTTGTATTCAAAAGTGCAATCGAAGCAGGCGGTAGTGTTCGCTGCATAGTAGCCAAAAATGCTTCAAAAACTCTTACTCGTAAAGAAATAGACAAGCTTACCGAAAAGGCTAAGGGAATCGGCGCAAAGGGTCTTGCATTTATTCGCTGGAATGACGAAAAGCCAAACTGCTCATTTGCTAAATTCCTGCCGGAGGGCAGACTTGAAACTATTCTTTCTTCTCTCGGCTGCCAGCAAGGTGACGTTGTACTTATCGTTGCTGATAAAAACAAGGTTACACTTCCTGTACTGGGCGCACTACGTCTTATGGTAGCAAAACAGCTTGACATGATTCCAAAGGGTCAGCTTAATTTCTTATGGATCACACAGTTCCCGTTCTTTGAATGGGATGATGAAAACGAAGTATGGGCTGCAATGCACCATCCATTTACAATGCCTATGGATGAATGTATTCAGTATCTTGATACTAATCCGGAAAAGGTTATTGCCAAGGCATTTGACCTTGTTCTGAACGGTACTGAGCTTTCATCCGGTTCTATACGTATCACTGATTATGAACTCCAGCAGAAAATGTTTGAGGCACTCGGCCTTACTGATGAGGAAATTGAAGCTAAATTCGGATTCCTTGTTGAAGCTTACAAATACGGTGCACCGCCTCACGGTGGTCTGGGTATTGGACTGGACAGACTGGCAATGGTTCTGCTGGAAGCTGAAAGCCTCCGTGACGTTGTAGCGTTCCCAAAGGTTCAAAATGCAAGTGAACTAATGAGCGAATGTCCGTCTACTGTTGATAAGGAAAGCCTTGATGTACTGGGCATCATGCCTATACCAAAAGCAGACGAAGAAACAGAATAAAAATAACAAAAAAATTTGGGCTGCCTAAAAAGCAGCCCTTTTCATTATTCATTTAAGAATTCGATCGGATCAACGTAAATATCGTTTTTCAGTACTTCAAAATGCAGATGAGGTTCTTGTTTGCTTTCAATATCGGCAGTAGTTCCTACCAAGCCGATAGTTTGTCCGCTTTCAACAGCATCTCCTTCTTTTACAGAAAGGCTGGCACTAAGTCCACAATACCTGCTGCTTATTCCGTTGCCGTGATCAACAGTTACACAAACGCCCCATAATGCATCCTTAGTAACCTCCGATACAGTACCATTGTCAATCGCACAGACAGCACTTCCCTCTTCTGCCGCAATGTCCGCACCATTGTGAGTCTGCCATGTACCGGTAGTCTCAGACTTTACAAGCTCGCCGTTACTAAATTCCGCCTGAATCTCTCCTTCAATAGGCATTACAAGCACATGATCAAATTCCTCCACAGACTCCTGTTCCTGACTGGTTTCAGTCACTGTTTCGGTTTCTGATGGAGCTTCTGTTTCAGCAGCAGACTCCGGTTTTACATCTGCAACAGCATCATATGCTTGATGAACAGACGTTGTTTCTGTCCGCACTTCTGTATGCGGTGCAGTACTCTGAGTCACTACCGTAAGATCATTCTGAAGGGAATTCATATTTTCCTCCAGCGTTGTAGTGGTTGCCTGATATGCATATGCACATGCAGCTCCGATCATTGCAAGGCTTACAAGCAATGCAGTGTAGAAGCCTTTCAGGCGTGTCTTTTTTGGCTGATTCGTTTCGTTTTTCAAATCAAACACCTCCGATTCTATTGTGAGCCGGAGGTGTAATTTTTATGCAGTAATATTAAAATATTTTTCTTTATCAGTCAAGCTTTTGGTATTCAGCAGGTATTCCCGTATCTATTATTTCCTTTATCTTTTCCATAGACCATTCATTATATGGCGCTACACCTGAAACCTGTGACAAACCGTGAGCACTGCAAAGCTCTTCGGTATAATCACGATACGGAATAACTCGGAGTTCTTCATAATCTGCCCCCTCAAAATGAGTGATAACAGGACTTACCTGCACATTCTTAACAGATATATTATTGTCAACATCAGCAGCAATGTCAAATTCTGCGATCTCGCCAATAAGATTTATATTATACGTCTGAGAAGAAATGAAATTTCCAAGTGAATAGAACACAAAGCCTTGAGTACCGTCCGGACGTGTAAGATATTCCATTGTCTGCGGAACATGAGGATGAGTACCGAGAATAACATCTGCACCCCAGTCAACCATATTCTGTGCCAGCTGCTTTACGCTTTCGCTTACCTCAAAAGAATCCTCGTTACCCCAATGCGCTGATACAATTACAGCGTCAGCGATCGTATGAGCTGCTTCTATCTGAGATTTTATTTTTTCCTCCTCAGATGTGAGTACTACCTGTATTTCGGAATCCTCAAGATAATCGTAGCTGTTTACATTCTCTGTATAAGCCAAGAAAGCGATCTTTATTCCGCCCATCTCACAAACACGAATATTATTCATGTCGGCTTCGTTTTTATAAACACCATAGGTAATAAGTCCATGATAATTGCCCTTCATCTTTTCCCAGTATGTCATACAAGATTCAAGTCCGCCTACGCCTTTATCAAGGATATGATTATTTGCCATTGAAAAAACATTAAAGCCTGTATCAATAAGTGCACTGCCAACCTCTACAGGAGAATTAAAATTACGGTTACTGTGACTTATTTCAATATCTTCATTATCACAGATAAGAGTCTCCTGATTGATTATCTTTACATCGCCACGAGATATAATATCCTTTGCGCCCTCATAGCAGAAGCCAAAGTTATACCCACCCTCTTCGGCATGAGAAGCAGCGCTGTTCACAACGCCTGTCTGCACCATATTATCACCGGCTGCAACGATATGAACCGAGCTTCCGCCATGCATAACATTGGCAATAGTCGCTTCTTCACGTCCTACAGAACCATCCATTCCTGCATTTGTTCCCATATTGCCTGACGATGATTTACCATCATCAATAGAACGGCATCCGGCTGTACACATAAACAGCATTAAAAGCCCTGCCGCTAAAATTTTATTTTTAAACATATATTCCATTCCTTACAAATATTATATTGTTTTCATTATACCACATTTTCATAAAAATTGCAACATATGTTACGATATTTTATAATTATTTTATTTTTGAATATATCTCGAAGCTCTTCACAAAATAACAAGAAAAAACGGAAAGGCGGAATTTCAATGAATAATTTTAAAGATGAAACGATCAATCCGGATCTTGCGCAAAACATCAGCCGCATAAAGGAAATATCAAACGGCAGCTCAGACGTTATGATAAATGAATTTACTCTTAGCGGAATACCGGCAGCTTTGCTTATATGTGAGGGCATGGTATCAACATCAATTATCACCGATCTAATACTTGAACCT
Source organism: uncultured Ruminococcus sp. (assembly GCA_910579955.1). Classification (GTDB taxonomy): domain Bacteria; phylum Bacillota; class Clostridia; order Oscillospirales; family Ruminococcaceae; genus Ruminococcus_C. The sequence continues at coordinate 57,306 of CAJTWE010000005.1, forward strand.
ATAACCAATCTACAGCTTACAAACGTTACGACTCCAAAGCTTATGGAGTATCTAAACGATAAACTTCTTTTGTCTCTCGACAGAGCAGAAGCTAAAAATTATCATGATCTTTTCAGGTTTCTCAATTCAGGCTTTGCAGTAATTATTATTCATGGAGCATCATCTGCTCTTGTATATGGAGTTCAGGGATACGATAAACGCTCTGTTTCTGAACCATCAGGTGAAAGCAACGTTTTAGGGGCTGGGGACGGCTTTACAGAAACAGTACGAGTAAATATGTCTCTTGTAAGACGGCGTATGAAAACACCATTTTTGAAAATGGAACTCTTCCCCATCGGCGAAAAAAGTCAGACTGACATATGTCTTTGCTATATGTATGATCGTGTTCCTAAAAAGCTTATATCAGAAATAAAAAAACGTTTGCAAAACACAGAGCTTGAAAGCGTTCTGTCAACGGGTTATTTACAGCCGTTTCTTGAAAACAGAAGAGGCTGTCTCTTCGACACAGTAAGCACAACCCAGCGTCCAGACGTGCTCACCGCAAAGGTTTTAGAGGGAAGAGTGGGTATTCTTATTGACGGAACACCATTTGCACTTGTCATTCCAAAACTTATGTGTGAAAGCTTTCAAACAATGGACGACTATTGTTTCAGACCTTACTACACGACATGCATACGCTTTTTAAAATATCTCGCATTTCTGATAACACTTCTGCTGCCTGCTCTCTATGTAGCAGTATCACTTCATCATCCCGAGCTTTTAAACAGAACACTTCTTCTTATTCTGGCACAGGCTGAGGAAAACGCTCCGCTTTCTCTAACCATAGAGGCAATAGGCGTACTGCTTGTATATGAAATAATACGTGAAGCGGGACTAAGACTTCCAAAGGCGGTCGGCGGCTCTGTTAGCCTTGTTGCTGGTCTTATTGTAGGCGATGCTGCCGTATCATCGGGGCTTATAAGTACGCCTATGCTTACTGTAACTGCAATTGCTGTTATAAGCGGATTTGTTATACCTGATCTTAATCAGCCAATAACAATACTGCGTATAGCTTTTATATTTGCAGGAGGACTTCTCGGACTTTTTGGCATAGGGCTCCTTGGCAGTGCAGTAATATTCAATGCCTGTGCTGGTGAAAGCTTTGGTTTCCCGACAACTGCACCTATTGCACCATTTAGAAAACGTGGCATGAGAGACATTCTAACAAGAGTAAGCTTCAGGCAAATGCAAAACGGAAATTTCACTGTGGAGGAATATCATGAATAAAATCAGCTTCAGCCAGCTTATAACAGCACTTTTGCTGTCAAGTGCATTTATGCTCATGTGCCTTTCTGCTCCTGTTGGAATAGAATATATGGCAGGTACTGCGATATCATTTGCATTGCAAGCAATTCTTTGCATTCCTATTATATTTTTATATAAAAAAGGCTTTTCACTCTCAGCCTACTGCAATGAAAAACACTATGTTATTCCCTGCCTTTTTGCGCTTTATTTTATGCTTAGAGGCGGAGTTTCATTTATACTTGTTTGGAACGGCGGAAAACAGCTTTCACTTCCATTTTCAGAACCCCTTGTAACAGCCGTTCTCATAGGTATAGTTTGCCTTTATACGGCATCGCTGGGAATCTGTGCGTTTGCAAGAACTTCATCTATTGTATTTGGCATACTGACGCTTACAGTTGCTGTTCTTCTGATAGGTGCATGGCAAAGAATCGACACTATGGAGCTTGCAGAAACTGCTGAAAATACAATTCTAGGCAGTACTCTTCGCAACCTCTCTCTCGTCGACACACTTCCTGCTCTTTTTGTACTCCTTAATTTCACAGACGGCAAAAAAACTCATAAAGCTCTTATGTTTCTGCCAATTGGACTTATCATGTGGGAAATCGTACTTTTTCTCTGCATTACTGTACTCGGCTCTCTTCTGCCGACTGCTCCATATCCGTTCTTTCTTCTCACAGCTGTTTCTCAGCCGTTTAGCAGCCAAAGAGCAGATGCGCTTTACCTGATTTTATTTGTACTTCTCTGCATACTGAGAATAACTCTTTTAACAGTTCTCTCAGCGCATTTGCTTGGTATGGTTTTCCCAAAGCTTAAATTCAGAAGTATTATATCATTGCTTGTTATGATAGGTGCAGCGGCTGCTTTCAGTACAATAAATTACACCGAGAGCATTTTCTGTATAATAACTATACTAGTCTTTGCATTTGTAATACCTCTTATTTTCTGTGTAATGCTTAAAAATCATAATTCATGGAAAAAGGAGGAAAAGGCATGAAAAAACTGCTTTCAATATATCTATGCATGAATCTTTTATTTTTAACAGGCTGCCGGAATGCCGTGGAAGTTCGTGAAAGAGCATTTGTTCAAAGCGCATCATTTAGCGGAAATAAAAATATATCACTTACTCTGTATCCATTTGAAGAGGAAAAAGATATATCTTACGGCACTGGACTTACGATAGCAGAAGCTATTGAAAACGCTGCGATATTTTCCGGAAAAGACGTTTTCATGGGGCATCTTGAGCTTTTATGCTTTGACGAGCCAAGCTTTACAGAAAAACTGGAAAGCTGTCTCATTGATTACCGTATATCCCCAAGCTGCAAGCTGCTTTATTTACCTGAAACATCTATTCTTGAAAACAGCGATACAACTCTTCTCACAGACAGACTTAATATGGAAGAAGAAAAAGGGCATATTCCCACAACAGACCTGTTTCATATCTTATCTGAAAGGAACAGAAAAGACAACGCTGCACTTGTTCCTGCTGTTATAAAAAACAATCTGTCAATGTGTATTTTGAAAGATGGCAGCAAACCTTATGTTATTTCAGCAAAGGCAGCAGAAGGGTTGTGTTGGCTGCGAGGTGATAATTATCCTGAGCGAATATCTGTAAGTGAAGAAAAGGACAATGCAGATTTTGAAGTATATTCGGCAAAAACAAAACTTTCTTCTGAAATAAAAAACAATATCCCCTATATAACAGCATTTATAAAAATCAAAGGTACAGGCAATGAACAGGCTGCAAAAATCATTATAGAATCACAATGCAAGGCGGCAATAAAAGAAACGCTTGATGATGCAAGAGCTGATGTTATCGGTATTGAAGAATGCATTGCAAGAGACTGTCCAGAATACTATGCAGCTCAGGATTTTGAAACGGTAAAATGGGCGCTGAATTTTCAGTATGCAATTGAATTTGAGTAAAGTGAATCATAAGTTTTTGAATAATATCAGTATATATGGCATTTACTTTTTTTTCCGAATATGTTATACTGTATAGTATATAGAGTAAGTACCACACAATTCTTATGTGTGGTACTTGCTAAACTAAAAACATTTAGGAGGTAAATGCTATGGGTCTGCTGGCTATTGACGGAAACAGCATACTTAACCGTGCATTCTACGGCATAAGACTGCTTTCCAATCAAAAAGGCATATACACAAATGCTATTTTCGGATTTATGAATATCTATTTCAAACACGTTTCTGAGGTAAAGCCCGACCGCATCGTTGCTGCCTTCGATCTTAGAGAAAAAACATTCCGTCATAAATTCTCAAGCGAATACAAGGCTAACCGAAAAGGAATGCCCGAAGAACTTGCTATGCAGCTGCCATATGTAAAACAAATACTTACGCTTATGGGTATATCTGTTATAACATGTGAAGGCTACGAAGCAGATGATATTCTGGGTACACTCGCAAGAATATGCTCTGAGCAAGGCTCTCATTGCCATATAGTAACCGGTGACAGAGACAGCCTACAGCTTGTAAGCGAAAATGTAACTGTGCGTCTCGTTACAAATAAAGAAACTATTCTATATACACCGGAAAGATTCATTGAAGAATACGGATTTGAACCTATTCATCTTATAGATTTGAAAGCTCTTATGGGTGATAGTTCAGATAACATATCGGGCGTGCCGGGGATAGGTCAAAAAACTGCATCAGGTCTTATTCAGAAATGGCAAAGCATTCAGAATCTCTATGAGAATATTGACAATGCCGGTCTTACCAAAGGCGTTTTTAATAAGCTTGTAAACTCAAAATTTGAAGCTGAGAAAAGCAAATATCTTGCAACTATCGTTCAGACTGCACCTATTCCTCAAAATCTTTCAGATTATGATAAAAAGCCAACCGATTCCGCAAAACTGAAAGAACTGCTCTTAGAGCTGGAAATGGCAAAGCTTCTCTCAAAACTTGATCTTGATAATAACTCTTCTGAAACTGCAAGTGAAAATAAACCTGATACAGCCGAAAAGGAAATTCCCGAAATATCTTATCCGGAAGAGGCGCTCTGCACTGATATCATATCATCATGGGAAAAAGAAAATACGGCATTTACCTATCTCTTCAATGAAAATGTACTTTCTGTATTTTATAATAATATTGTTTATATAACAGAAGAGCCTGAGATTATAAAAGAATTCCTTGGCAGCAATATAAAAAAGCGTACATTCTCAGCAAAGCCACATTATAGATATATGTTGAGTAATGATGCAGAGCTTAAAAACCTGATAACAGATGGTGAGATATGTGCATATCTTTTGAATCCTACTACATCTGAATATACTATAGATCGCCTTGCTATCACTTATCATGTACCCTGTGTCAGGGGTACTCATAGCGACCCTGCAGTTTTGTCAAAGCTCTGTGATGAAATGGAAAATATAATAAAAGAACAGGGGCAGACAGAGCTTTATAACCTTGAACTGCGTCTCACAGAAGTATTGGCTTCTATGGAACATACAGGAGTGCAGGTCGACAAAAAAGGCGTAAAAGAATTCGGTGTATATCTTTCTGAACAAATAGAAGAAATGCAGCAAATGGTCTTTGACGAGGCAGGTCATGAATTTAATATAGGGTCTCCAAAACAGCTTGGAGAAGTTCTTTTCTCGGAAATGGGACTGCCGCACGGTAAAAAAACAAAAACAGGTTACTCCACCAACGCAGAGATACTTGAAAGTCTCAGAGGCGAATACAAAATCGTTGACTATGTTCTGAAATGGCGACAGTTTTCTAAGCTCAAATCTACATATGTAGACGGACTGCTAAAAACTGTCGGAAAAGACGGACGCATTCACTCTGTTTTCAAGCAGACTGAAACTCGAACAGGACGTATTTCATCCACTGAACCAAATATGCAAAATATTCCCGTACGCACACCACTTGGCAGCAATATGAGAAAGTTCTTTACTGCAAGTGACGGAAACATTCTTCTTGACGCTGACTACAGTCAGATAGAACTGCGAATTCTTGCCAATATCTGTGGTGATGAAAATATGCAGGCGGCATTTCTTAGCGGTGAAGATATTCACACTGCAACCGCTGCACAGGTATTTGATATGCCTATAGAAATGGTAACAAAGGAAATGAGAAGTGCTGCAAAGGCTGTAAACTTTGGTATAATATACGGCATAGGAGCATTCTCACTTTCAAAAGATATAGGCGTATCTGTTTATGAAGCCAATCGCTATATCAAGAATTATCTTGCAAGGTATCCAAAGGTAAATTCATTTATGGAGAACATAGTTGAAAATGCTAAGCTTGACGGATATGTATCAACGTATTTTAACCGCAGACGTCCTGTACCTGAACTCAGACAGTCCAACAAAATGGTACAAGCAGCAGGCAAGCGAATAGCTATGAATACACCTATTCAGGGTACTGCTGCCGATATTATCAAAATGGCTATGGTGAAAGTTTACGACAAGCTTAAAGCAGAAGTACCACAGGCAAAGCTTATTTTGCAGGTTCACGATGAACTTATAGTTGAAGTTCCTCAGAAGCTTGCTATTAAAGCCGCTAAGATACTTGGTGAAGAGATGCAAAATGTGGTAAGCTTTAAAGTTCCGCTTACAGCAGAGGTAAGCATGGGAGGAAGCTGGTATGATGCAAAAGGCTGATAATGATATTATTATACTGCCTGCCGGCTTGGCAGATATGCATACATTGTCTAAAATAGCTTCTGTATCATTTCCTGACCCTTGGTCTGAAAAGCTTTTTAAAGAAGCATTTGAAAATATATACACAAAGATATTGCTTGCAAAAAACATATCAGGAGATATAATGGGATATATCGTTTTATCAGAAACGGGCGATGATATAAACGTTGATGATATTGCAGTATTACCCGAATATCGCAGAATGGGCATTGGAAAAGGACTTCTCAAATGGTCACTTCAAGAATATCCGGATAAGAATTTTTTGCTGGAGGTTCGTGAAAGTAACTTTCCTGCTATCGGCCTTTATAAAAGTATGGGATTTGTTCAGGTAGGATTTAGAAAAAGATACTACAGAAATCCCGATGAAGGTGCGGTGCTGATGACTAAGGAAACAGAAAATAAAGCTCAAAAAAGATAAAACATGAAAGGAAACGAAAAATCATGATCAAACATATAGTAATGTTTAAGCTGAAGCCTGAATACGAGGGCAAGACTGCAATAGAAAATGCTCTTGAAGCTAAAGAACGTGCAGAAAAGCTCATAGACCTTGTGCCTACTCTCAAAAAGCTTGAGGTATGCATAAACACTGAAAAAGCAAATCCAGATAACTATGAATTTGCACTGGTGTGCGACTTTGACGATATAGACGGTCTCAATGAATACCAGGTTCATCCGTCTCATGTAGAGTTTGGAAAATTCATAAACCCAAGACGTGATCTCAGAGCCTGCATTGATTATGAATTTTAAGGAGTCTTGAACTATGCTTATTTTAGGAATAGAAAGCTCATGCGATGAAACCGCCGCAAGCGTTGTAAAAGATCACAGAGAAGTACTCTCAAATGTTATTGCCTCTCAGGTTGAGGAACATAAGCTTTACGGCGGAGTTGTGCCTGAGATAGCTTCACGCCGTCATTGTGAGAATATTCTCTGGGTAGTGCAGAAAGCTCTTGATGATGCAAACGTTACGCTCTCTGACCTCGATGGAATCGCTGTTACATATGCGCCGGGTCTTATAGGCGCACTGCTGGTGGGCGTAAATTTTGCAAAGGGTCTTGCGCTTGCTGCCAATAAACCTCTTGTACCTGTTCATCATATAGCAGGTCATATTGCTGCAAATTATATCGCTCACCCTGATCTAAAGCCGCCTTATCTTTGCCTTATAGTAAGCGGAGGTCACAGTCATATTGCAGAGGTACTGTCATATACCGAATTTCGTGTAATAGGCAGAACTCGTGATGACGCAGCCGGAGAATGCTTCGATAAATGCGCCCGTGCTATGGGATTTCCGTATCCGGGCGGTGTACATATTGATAAGGCATCTAAGCTTGGCGATCCAAAGGCATTCACATTGCCAAGACCAAAAATTGCAGGAAATGAATATGATTTCAGCTTTTCAGGTCTTAAAACTGCGGTCATAAATATGCTGCACAATGCAAAACAAAAAGGCGAAGAAATAAACTGCAATGACCTTTCAGCCAGCATTCAAGACACTATTTCAAGCATTGTAACAGAACATTGTCTGAATGCTGCAAAACATTTTGGCTATAATAAAATTGCCGTAGCAGGCGGAGTATCTGCAAACAGTGGCGTTAGAACTGCAATGGAAAACATGTGCAGTAAAAACGGCTTCTCGCTGTATATGCCTCCCCTCTCCTTATGCGGTGATAACGCTGCTATGATAGCCTGTGCAGGATCTTATAATTTCGACAAGGGCATTCGCAGCGGCTCATCTCTTAATGCATATGCAACTATGAATCTGGAAGAAAACGTTCCATTTGATGCCTGAGGACAATTTGACAATTTTTTGTCATTCTGTATGCGCCTAAAGGACAGCCGAACGTAAAAGGTGAACGTTTTCTGAAAAATAAATGGGATTTTACGGAAATCTCTTGACAATGAAGGCAAATAGAATTATAATTATTATAAAGAGAAGAGCAGTGCTGAAAGCGGCAGGTCTCTTCTCAAATGATGCATAAGAAAACTTATGCAAATATAGGAGGTATTACCAATGGCACTTACTAACAACAAGAATGTTCTGGCTTGGGTTGACGAGATGGTTGCTCTGACAAAGCCGGATAAAGTAGTATGGATCGACGGCTCTAAGGAGCAGCTGGACGCTCTCACAGCAGAAGTAACAGCTTTTCCAGATGGCGATCCTAATAAAATGTATGAACTGAATCAGGATAAGCTTCCGGGCTGCCTGTATCACAGAACTCTTCCTAACGACGTAGCTCGTGTTGAGGATAGAACTTTCATCTGTACTTCTACTAAGGAAGCAGCAGGTCCTACAAACAACTGGATGGCTCCTGATGAAATGAAGGCTATGCTTACTCCTCTGTACGATGGCGTTATGAAGGGCAGAACCATGTATGTAATCCCATATTCTATGGGTCCTATCGGTTCTCCTCTGGCAAAGGTTGGCGTTGAGCTGACTGACTCTATCTACGTTGTACTGAACATGAACATCATGACCAGAATGGGCGCTGCTGCATTTGAAAATCTGGGCGATACTTCTGATGACTTTGTTCGTGGTCTGCACTCCAAGGCTGATGTAGATCCTGAGAAGCGTTATATCGTACACTTCCCTGAGGAGAATACAATCTGGTCTATCAACTCTGCTTACGGCGGTAACGTTCTTCTGGGCAAGAAGTGCTTCGCTCTGCGTATTGCTTCTTTCCAGGGTAAGAACGAAGGCTGGATGGCTGAGCACATGCTCATTCTGGGCGTTCAGAAGCCAAACGGCGAAACAAAGTATATCACAGCTGCATTCCCATCTGCTTGTGGTAAGACAAACCTCGCTATGCTGATTCCTCCGGAAGGCTATCAGAAGGACGGCTACAAGGTATTCACAGTAGGTGACGATATCGCTTGGATGAAGCCTGGTAAGGATGGCAGACTCTACGCTATCAACCCTGAGAACGGCTTCTTCGGCGTTGCTCCTGGTACTAACGAAAAGTCCAATCCAAACGCTTTGGCTTGCACACGCAAGAACACAATCTTCACAAACGTTGCTCTAAACAACGAGGACAACACTGTTTGGTGGGAAAAGCTTGACAAGAATCCTCCTGTTGATGCAACAGAATGGAAGGGCGCTAAGGTAAATGGTCCTGAGTTCATCGCTGAGGGCGGCAACCTTGCTCATCCAAACTCAAGATTTACAGCTCCTGCTGAGAACTGCCCATGCATTTCTCCTGAGTTCAACAATCCTGAGGGTGTTCCGATTGATGCTATCATCTTCGGCGGCCGTCGTGCTTCTACAACTCCTCTGGTATATCAGTCATTCGACTGGACACACGGCACATACATCGGCTCTGCTGTTTCTTCTGAAACAACTGCTGCTGCAACAGGTGCTGTAGGCGTACTCCGTCATGACCCAATGGCTATGAAGCCATTCATCGGCTACAATGTAGGCGATTACTGGGCACACTGGCTGGAAATGGGCGAAAAGCTCGGTGACAAGGCTCCTAAGATCTTCAACGTTAACTGGTTCAAGCAGGACGAAGAAGGCAACTTCATTTGGCCTGGTTTCGGCGACAACATGAGAGTTCTCGACTGGATCATCAAGAGATGTGAAGGTACTGTTGATGCTGAAGAAACTGCTATCGGTTACCTGCCTAAGAAGGGCGACATCAACGTTGAGGGTATCGAAGATGAAGTAACTCCTGAGATCATGGATAAGCTCCTTGCTGTTGATAAGGATCTGTGGACTAAGGAAATCGCTGAGATGCGTAGATACTACAATGATGACATTGCTGCTAAGGGTGGCAAGATCCCAGCTGCTCTGTATGCTGAGCTTGACAAGATCGAAGCTAATCTTAACAAGTAATTGTATTTGATTTAAAAAGTACAGTGATATAAACACGGTAAAAGGCACTTTTGACGTTATGTCAAAGTGCCTTTTTCATTTATTATATATTATACTATTGACTTTTGGTAATCATTTCTGCTATAATTATAATATAAATTAAATTTATTAAGGGGATTTTAGATATGTTAGATAAATATGGAACGAAGATAAAAGTAGGAAAAGGAAAAATAAATGTATATGCCGAGGGTAATGGCAAACACACAATTGTAGTATTGTCAGGCGCAGGAATGATGTCACCTGTTCTTGAGTATAGACCCATTTATCGAAGACTATCTGATAAATATAAAATAGTAGTAATAGAAAAATCTGGCTATGGTTTAAGCGAAAGTACTGGAACAGATCGTACAATTGAAAATATGGTAAGTGAGAGCAGAGAGGCATTAAAGGGTGCCGGAATAGAACCTCCATATATTCTTATGCCACATTCCTATTCTGGTTTTGAAGCTATTTACTGGGCAAACTCTTTTCCGGGTGAAGTAATTGCAGTTTTAAGTATTGATATGGGAGTTCCAGAATCTGCTATCGAGATGGGAAAGATAATTACTCCTGATAAGATGGCTGTTAATATTAAAAGGTATAAAAAGCTTTATGCTATAATTAAAAAGAAAGGTATACTTGCAAAACTTTTTAAAAATAAACTTGTAAATGCTTCTGGACTAATGACTTCTGATTATCTGAATGAAGATGAAAAGAAATTGTATGAAGAACTCTTTTATAATAATATTGGAAATGATGATATGCTTTTAGAAAACGAGATGCTTGTTTCCAATGGAGAAAAAGCTGAGAAAACAGGCAAATTAAAAGTCCCTGCTTTCTTCTACATCAGTGACATGAAAGTTCCGATGCAAAATGGCTCATGGCGTGAACATTCGATTAAATATGCTAAAAGTATTGGAGCTAAATATAAACTTACCGACCAAGGGCATTTTATGTATTCAAAAATCCCTGATCAGATGGCATATGACTTTGACAATTTCTTGAGTTCTGCAATAATAGATTAATTGTTTTTGAATCTAAACTTGATAATATATTATCTAATAAATTAAAACAAAACCGGTTCGTGTTGAAATGAACCGGTTTTTGTTATTATTGTTGATTTTAAAGGAAATAGTACAATGCGTATAAATTACTTTCTCTTCTTAGAAATGCAAATTACAGCACCAAGAACAAGAGCGGCTGAACCTGCTATCGCAGGAATTACCATTTTGTCAGCAGTTATCGGTGAATTAGCTGTACCGCCTGTTGTACTGCCTGATGTTTCTCCGGTTGTATCAGAGGTATCTGTTGTACTTGTTGATTTGATAGTGGTTGTTGTTGTTTTAGTAGTTGTCGTTGTTGTCGTCTTGCTAGTAGTGGTTGTTATTGTACTAGCTTCTACAAATTTATTTGTTAATTTGTCATATGTATAAGTAATTGATACATCACTATCACCTTTATGAGTGATAACGAGATTATTACCGGAAACGCTTACATAATCAGAAATACTATATCCAGCCCATCCACCGGTACAACCAGGTTCAACAAAAACAAATTCCTCCTGAATATTCGTCGGAGTACCGTCTGCAAGGAAAATTGATACGTAATCATATTTATCATATTCAACGAGGTCACCACTTACTCGTTCCTTATATTCATACATTCTTTGTGCATAAAAAGCAACTCCATCTAATTCAAAATTCTTTACTTTTTCGTCTACTTTAATGCCTTCCATAAGGCTAGTTGTCGTTGTAGTAGTTGTCGTTGCTGCTGCTCTTGAAAAAGTAAGCGGTGTAAAATCATCATTGTCTGAATTCCATGTAACACTGCCATCACTGTTGAATACAAAATTTCCTGTTCCATTTAAGTAAGCAGTTGCTCCATTTCCAGGCAATACATTTCCAAATTCATCTAATGTAAATCCTCTTGCCATACCGTTATAATATGATACGGTGCTTGCATTGTATTCTGAACTGGACATTCCCCATCCACCTGGAAAATTTGCATCTCTTTTTACATTAAAAAAGAGCTCATCGGAATCCAACCATATTTTCATTTCATATATGTATCCATTTAACGGTGCATTATATGTTCCAATATAATTGTTTATATCAAAAGTCGTTGTCGTCGTCGTTGTTATTGAGCCGGGTTCTACAAAGCTGTTGGTAGCTTTATCATATACATAATTGACCGATTCATACTGTGCCTCGTCATATTCCCATGGGAAGAAAGTAGAATTAATTGTAATCGAATCGCCGTTAATAGAGAGAATGTAATATAAAGTTGCATTTTCTTCCAGTCCTGGATTTTCCCCATTTCTAAATGTACAAACCAGTTTACCATTTATATTAGTTTCTCTCTTTGAGCCGTCCTCTTCGTACTTATAAATGGTAATAAACTTATCAACAACCATTCCCCCTGGATTGGCGCTTAATTCTGCTACAAAATTATAGCCATCACAAGTGAAATCTTTGCTTTCACCTACCAAAGTTGTCGTTCCCAATGTTATAATTCCAGCGTTTATTTCTGCCACAGATTTTTCCTCTGCAAAAACGTTTACCCCAGTAACGCTAAGCACTGACAATGCTGCCGCAAAAGCAAGTACCTTTTTGATTTTCATACATTTTATCCTCCTAAAATTATTTTAGGCAAAGAAATATGAATTACATTCCATGCCTAACTTACAATTTTGATTATATCATTTTAATTTTAAACTTTCTTTTTTTTAATAAATAGTAAACATAACAAAGTAAAAATGTTTTTTCATTAAGGCACTGCACTTGCTATCATAAAAAAAATATGCTATAATATTACTATCAAAAAATAAGGAGAACTCACATGGAAACCATCAGACTGGGAAACTACAGCATTCCACAAACAGCTGCCCTTGCACCTATGGCAGGAGTTGCTGACCGTGCCTATCGTATTCTATGCAAAGAACACGGTGCTGCGGCATTAGTAAGCGAAATGATATCTGCAAAGGGTCTTTGCTACGGTGACAGAAAAACTGCCCAGCTCTGCACTATTCTGCCAGAAGAACGTCCTATGGGTTTGCAGCTGTTCGGCAGTGAACCCGATTTTATGGCAAAAGCAGTAACTATTGTAAAGCAGTTTGAGCCTGACTGGATAGATATAAATATGGGCTGCCCTGTTCCAAAAGTTGTTGGTACTGGTGCTGGCTCTGCTCTTATGAAAAATATTGACCTCGCTGAAAAAGTAACGGAAGCTGCCGTAAAAGCATCAAATATACCTGTTACAGTTAAATTTCGTACCGGCTGGGATAGTGACAGCATCAATGCTGTAGAATTTGCCAAGGCTATAGAAAATGCCGGCGCTTCTGCCATAGCTGTACACGGCAGAACCAAAATGCAGATGTACAGCGGAAAAGCCGACTGGAATATTATAAAGCAAGTAAAACAGGCTGTTTCTATTCCTGTAATCGGAAATGGTGATGTAATAAGCTTTGATTCATGCAAAAAAATGTATGATAAAACAGGCTGTGACCTTGTTATGATAGGCAGAGGAAGTTATGGAAATCCATTTGTATTTTGTGAGATAGATTCCATGATAAAAGGGCTTACATATACTCCCCCAACACTTGAGGAGCGCATGGAAACTATGCTATATCATATAAGACTTATTCTAAAATACAGCTTTGGAAAGCCGCCTGAAATCGCAATTCGTGATGCAAGAAAACATGCTGCATGGTATATGTCGGGCTGCTACGGCGCTGCGTCATTTCGTGCAAGATGCTATCAGCTCTCCTCATACGAAGAAGCTGAGGTCATGGCAAATGATTTTATAAAGCTGCAAAATGAATATTCAGACTTAAAATAAAGGAGTAAAAAATGTCAATTACAAAAATAATAGTTATTTCTTTAGAAGTACTGCTGCTTTTAGTATTTATCATACCGGCTTTCCTAGATATAATAAATATTGGAAATATTGCCGGTATACTTGCCTCAGGTATACTTCTGCTTGCCACAATATTTAATCATAGACTATGGGATTTTATTAAACATATCTGCCAAAATGCTGCCGGCAGAATTCTTGTAATTTTTATTGCTATCGTGCTTGCTTTTGGAATTTGCTTTGCAGGATTTTTGACTGTTCGCATGATATGTACTATGAATAACGCTCCCACTCAGCCCACAACAGTTGTAGTTCTTGGCTGTCATGTAAAGGGTACTGAGCCAAGCCTTATGCTCGCACGTCGCCTTGATGCGGCTTATGATTACATGATTGAAAACCCGGACGTTAAATGCGTTGTAACAGGTGGCAAAGGCACTGGAGAAGATATAACAGAAGCAGATGCAATGAAAAATTATCTTATGGATAAGGGCATTAATAGTGAGCGTATTCTTAAAGAAGATAAATCAACAAATACACTTGAGAATATTACATTTGCAAAGAGAATCTTAGAAGAAAATAATATAAGCGGAGATATAGTAATAGTAACCGACGGCTTTCATCAGTACAGGGCTAATATTATTGCAAAAAAGCAGGGCTTTAACGCTTATTCCATAAGCTGCCCCACAAGACCGGAACTTGTGCCAACATATTGGGTAAGAGAATGGTTTGCGCTGGCCAATGAGATAATTTTATAATAATTAAAAAATAAAGTTATACGCAAAAGCGGCAAGGTATCATCCTTGCCGTTTTTTGACCACTTATACCGCTAAAAATACCAACTATCAAAAACCCATTGACGGCAGCATTTATTTTATATATAATAATACAAAAACAAGGAGATAATGCAATGCAGATCGAATTAAAAATCGACAGTTCGTGTAATGAACCAAGAATAATAATATTGACTGATTCCATGACAGAAGAAATTAAAAGCATTTTGGATAAGCTATCAGAAAGTATTCCACCAGTAATCTCAGGAGTTAAAGACAAAAAGCTCGAAGTCCTTGAACAATCAGATATTATAAGAATATACGCAAATTCAGGAAAGAACTTTGCCGTAACAGATAATGGTGAATATACTCTACGCCTAAGATTATATGAAATAGAAAACAAACTGAATTCTAATCAGTTTGTACGTATTTCAAACTCTGAAATAATCAACCTCAAAAAAGTCAATAACTTTGACCTTAGCTTTACAGGCACAATTTGTGTTAAACTATCAAATGGAGAAACGACCTACGTATCAAGGCGGTATGTTTCTAAAATCAAAAAAATATTAGGTATATGAGGTGGAAAAATTATGAAAAGGAAGATACTTTTACGCAGCATCATGGGATTTCCTCTGGGAATAGCAGTTGGATATATTATAACCATATTTATTTCTCTAATATCGGCAAATGGTTATTATTCTCCCTGTGTACCTGAGCTTACAAAGATAATGGACAATGAAATAAATGCGGTTATTCTGCAAGCACTTCTATGCGGACTTCTTGGTACAGGATTTGCGGCAAGCTCTGTTATATGGGAGATAGAACATTGGGGCATTGTAAAGCAAACAGGAATTTATTTTATTATTGTTTCTGTAATAATGATGCCGATTGCATATTTAACATACTGGATGGAACACAGTGTTATAGGATTTTTAAGCTATTTTGGGATCTTTGCTGTGATTTTTATAGTTACTTGGATAATTCAATTTATTATCAGTAAGCATAGTATAAAAAAAATGAATGCAAATTTATATAAAACAAAAAAATAAAGTTGGTAATTTTTATATTTACGAGACTTTATAGAATACTGCATTAATATTGAAAAGGCTGATGCATTTTGACATCAGCCTTTTTTCATTATACCGCCTGTCTGCGTTTTTTCTTTTTCTTTACAGGTGCAGGAGGTTCTGAGCAAATAGCAGGAATGTAATCCTCGAACGTTTCAAAGAGTGCATATTTAACAGCTCCGTAAGATAAAAGCTTTCTGTCGTTCGCACCAACTTTTATTTTTTCTATATAAAACTCTCTCACACCACGTATCTTGTATTCGTTTCTGTCCATAATTATCCCTGTGGCAACTGAACGGAATCTTGACAAAGACACTGTAGCATCCTCAACTGTATCATAAAGTGTTTCATCTATCAGCTCCGGCTCTTCCGAAAATCCCTGCGTGCAGCCCTGCTTTACATTTAAACTGGCAGGTATTTCACACATTTCAGTCATCATAACTCTGTAGGCATATTTCACGTCTTATCTCTCCTTTTTTTCAGAAATTTAGCTTTTATGACATTTTTATTTCAATGTCAACTAAATTATACCAGACAGTATATTATTCGTCAACAAGATAAAGCACATGAAAAAAATCTGATTATGTCGAAATATAGTAAAGGCGGCAGAATTTACGTTTTATAAACTCGTTCACAGAAAAGCGATTGACAAAAACGCAAAAATATACTATAATAAGAATGTTATACAATCATAAAGTACGTTTTGCAAAGGAGTAATTTGTCTTATGGCTAAGAAGCAGATTTCACAGAGCGGTTATAATAAACTTAATGAAGAACTCGATCACCTGATTACCGTCAAACGTGCGGAAATGGCTCAGAAGCTTAAAGAAGCACGTGCTCAAGGTGACCTTTCCGAAAATGCTGAATACGATGAAGCTAAAAACGAACAGGCTATTCTGGAAGCAAGAATCGCTGAAATACAATATACACTGGATAATTCCGAAGTCGTTGATGATGACGATATTTCTGTAGATGAAGTAGGTCTTGGTTCTACTATTCGTCTGCACAATTTCCACAGCGGCAAGACAGAAACATTCCAGATAGTAAGCAGCAATGAAGCAAGCTTCAAAGACGGTAAAATCTCCGATGAGTCCCCTATCGGTAAGGGCGCTCTAAAGAAAAAAGTCGGCGATACATTTATTGTTGAAGCTCCGGTTGGCGAGCTGAAATTTGAGGTACTTGAAATTTCTAAATAAGGAGCTGTAAAAAATGGCTGAAAATATAACACCTAACGTGGACATCGAACAGGACATCCACGAGCAAAAGCGTATCCGTATGGAAAAGCTTGCACAGCGCAAGGCAGACGGTATGGATCCGTATACTATCACAAAGTTTGACGTTACAAAAAAGGCTGATCAAGTAAAAGCTGAATACGAAGTTGCTGAAGATGCTGTAAAAGCTGCTGCTGGTGATGACGAAGAAACGCTTCAGGCTGGTCTTGATGCGCTCAAGGAGAATATCATCTCTGTTGCCGGCCGTATCATGAGCAAACGTGTTATGGGAAATGCTGTATTTATCCATATTCAGGACAGCACAGACCGTATTCAGGTTTACGTTCGTGTAAATGATATCGGTAAACCTCAGTTTAAGGAATTTAAAAAGTGGGATATTGGTGATATTGTAGGCGTAAAGGGTTATGCTTTCCGTACAAGAACAGGCGAGATCTCTGTTCATACGCAGGAGATAACACTGCTTTCTAAGTCACTTCTGCCGCTGCCTGAAAAATGGCACGGTCTTAAAAATCAGGATACTAGATATCGTCAGCGTTACCTTGACCTTATCGTAAATCCTGATGTTAAAAATACATTTGTTACAAGAAGCCGTATAATCAAGGAAATACGCAACTATCTTGATAATATCGGATATATTGAGGTTGAAACACCAGTTCTTCTTCCTCTGCAAATCGCAGCTGCTGCAAGACCTTTCAAGACACATCACAATACTCTTGATATGGATATGTTCCTGCGTATCGAAACAGAGCTTAATCTTAAAAAGCTCATTGTAGGCGGATTTGACCGTGTATATGAAGTGGGAAGAATCTTCCGTAATGAAGGCATGGATCCTTCTCATAATCCGGAATTTACTACTATCGAAATGTATCAGGCTTATACTGATTATAAGGGCATGATGGATCTTATTGAAGATATGTATCGTTCACTGGCAAAAACTATCTGCGGAAAGGATATTATTTCCTATCAGGGTGTGGACATTCGTCTTGGTGAACCTTGGGAACGCCTTACAATGATAGAATCTGTCAAGAAGTATGCCGGAGTCGATTATAACGAATGGGCAACTGATGAAGATGCAAGAGCTTGTGCAAAGGCTCACGATGTTGAAGTTGAAGAGGGCGAAAACGCTACAAAGGGTCATGTACTTATTGCATTCTTTGACGCTTTTGTTGAGGACAAACTCATTCAGCCAACTATTATATACGATTATCCTGTTGAGAATTCTCCGCTGGCTAAACGTAAGCCGGAAGATCCTGCATTCACAGAACGTTTTGAATATTTCATTTATGCTCGTGAGATGGGTAATGCATTCTCTGAACTTAATGATCCTATTGATCAGAAGGAACGTTTAATTCAGCAGGTTGAAGCAAGACGTGCTCTTGGTGATATGACAGGTGAGGTTGATGAAGATTTCGTAACAGCTCTCGAATACGGTCTTCCTCCAACTGGCGGTCTTGGTCTTGGTCTGGACAGACTGGTAATGCTTCTTACTGACAGTGCATCTATCCGTGATGTACTGCTGTTCCCGACAATGCGTCCCCTTCCAAAACAGGGCGCTGGCGCTGTAGACGAAGAACCTGAGGAAACTGACGCTTAATAATTTAATTTTACAAATTTAAAAGGGGTGAACTGCCGACAATATGTCTAAAGTGCACCCTTTTGCTATAACACAGAAAAGAGGCGCTTCTATGCCAGCAAATGAAGAAAAACACCCGACCAATAATGAACCTGCACAAAAAACAAGCGGAAAGAGAAAAGATAAACCCAAAAGCTTTCTTGAAACAGTTCGTGAAATAGATGAAAAGGAACGAAAGCGTGAAGAAGAAATTGAAGCAAAACGCAATCAGATATTAGAAGAACGCAGGAAAAAAGAACAGGAAGCCTATGATAAAAAAATACGTGAAGAGCGTATTGAGCTTATGAGGCTTAAACAGGGCGTTATATCTGAAAGCGAAACTATTCATGAAGAAAAAGAAGAAAAAAAGAAACTATCGCTCTGGAAAAAAATAACGAACTTCTTATATCATAATAAATGGTGGCTTGTTATAACTGTCTTTCTTATCGGAACATTTGGATATATGGCAGTTGACCTTTTAACCACTGTTCATCCGGATATGATAGTAATGGTTCTGACCGACGATCCAATACTCCAGCAAACAAACAACTATCTTTCAGAATATTTTGAACAGTATATTGATGATATAAACGATGACGGAAAAGTTGTAGTTGATGTTTATGCTATTCCAGTAGATGATAATATAAGCGTAAATGAATACTATAATGGAAACATGACAAAGCTTTCCTCGCAATTCCAAATGGCTGATTCTATAATGGTAATAACCGATGCAGTAGCAAATAAGACTATACTTGCCGATGAAACGCTTGTTGATCTGGAGGAATTATTCCCGGATAATAAAAATGTCCATGGTAAAGGCTTTTATATCAGAAACACTGACTTTATGGACAAGGTTGGCTATACCGGAGTTGTACTTGACAGAGATATATATATAGGACTGAGAAAGCCAATAAAAACTATGGATAGTCTTGCTGAAATGCAGGAAAACTATGATATTGCGCTTGATGTACTGACAAAAGTAATTGACGATCTCCCCTACGTGCAGAAAAACAGAACATTTGAACCATCAATAGAAGGAGGTATCCAATAATGCTTTATATAGGCTGTCATCTGCCCTCATCAAAGGGCTATCTTGCAATGGGACGACACGCTGTTTCACTAGGTGCAAACACCTTTGCATTTTTCACAAGAAATCCTCGTGGCGGCAATGCCAAACAACTCAACAAAGCTGATATAAATGCATTTTTACAGCTTGCTGAAAATCACAATTTCGGAAAACTTGTAGCTCATGCACCATATACGATGAATCTCTGTTCAGCCAACGAATCTATACGTGAATTCAGCAGGAATATGCTGGCTGATGATATGACGAGATTGGAGCTTACTCCGGGTAATTACTATAACTTCCATCCGGGCAGCCACGTTGGACAGGGAATAGATAAGGGTATAGAGCAAATTGCCGACGCTCTGAACGCTACTTTAAAACCAACTCAAACAACTACGGTTCTTCTGGAGGGAATGGCTGGCAAGGGCAGTGAAATAGGCTCTAAATTTGAGGAACTGCGCACTATTCTTGATAAAGTGGAGCTGAAAGAAAAAATGGGCATCTGTCTTGATACTTGCCACCTATGGGAAGCCGGTTATAATATTGTAAATGATTTAAATGGTGTTCTTGAAGAGTTCGATAGAATTATCGGCATAAATTACCTTAAAGCTATTCACCTTAACGACAGCAAGAACCTCATTGGCGCACACAAGGACAGACATGAAAGAATCGGTTTTGGCAAAATCGGTACAGATCCACTTATAAGAATAATCAATCATCCACAGCTGAAAAAACTGCCTTTTATTCTAGAAACACCAAATGACGATGAAGGCTATTCTAACGAAATAAGCCTTATGAGAAGCAACTATACCGAATGGTAATACGTAAGCTCATGCTTTAAATTCACATATTAACGCAATAATCCCCTAAAAAGAGCTAGGAATGATCTTTTCCAGCTGATTTTTAGGGGATTTATTTTTTCAGCATTTTTCAGCTTCTCTCCCAAGCTATTGACAGAGAGACATTTTAGTATATAGAGCAAATAGCTAAAAAGAAAAGCGGTACGAATAAATCGTACCGCTTATAAACTTAGTTAAAAGCTTCTAACAGTTTTGACTTGCAAAACATTAGAGTGTAGTAACTGGGAGAGTATCAAGTCTTTCTGCAAGGAACAGAAGCAGAGCTGTTGCGTCGTTAGCGTCAACGAGATCGTCAGTCTTACACTGAGCGTTCTTCATCTGCTGCTCATTGAACTTGATAGCGTTAACCAGATACTTGCTCATGTAAACAACGTCAACCATTGTAACCTTACCATCAAGATTTACATCACCGTACTTAACAGTACCTGGATCGCCGTTTGTAGTTGTAGAGTCCTTTGTAGTAGTTGTTGTATCGTCACCACTAACTGTAGTAGCTGTTGTTGTTGTTGTGGATGGCTTAGTAGCTGTTGTAACGTCACCATCAACATTTGGAGCTTCGTCTTCGAGGAAGGAAGAAATCCAAACTACAGGAGAGTTCCAGTTGATTGTACATTCGTTTACAGACCAAGCTTCTACGTTATCGAGGTAGCAAAGCATAGGAGCAACTTCGCCAGCCTTGTAGCCCTTACCCTGAATCATCGGGTCTTGCATTTCGGAGTTGTTACCACCGGAGAGAACGCCTCTTGGAGCAGATGGGAATGTACCATCGAGCTGGTTAGACCACCATCTGTGGTGTGGGTTCTCAAGGTGATGTTCACCATAACCAGAAACGTAAGAGAATTCGAGAAGGTTTCTACCGAAGATGTAGTCCATAGCAGTAGATACACCGCTGATATACTTAACTTCGTGATCAATGTCATAAGCCAGACCCATTACCATAGCGTTGTTAACAACCATGGAGTTTGAACCCCACTCATAACCGTTCTTCAGAGTCTTCTTCTGCTCGCCGCCATTGATAGACCAAACAGTTGTCTCATAGTCGTGACCAACGTAAGGAACACCAAAGTCAGACTCATCTTCAAGCTTGATGAAGTAGTCAGCAGCAGCCTTGATATTGTTGTTGATTGTTGTGAGTTCTTCAGATGTCAGCAGTCCCTTGTCAACAAGAGAAGCACCGTTGATAGACAGAGACATTGTACCAAGAGCGTTAAGAGTACCCCATGTGAATGCAGTAGCAGAACCGTTGTTCTCACCGCCTGTCAGGGATGTAGGAACGCCGAAGCACTTACCAGTCTTGTCATCATAACCCAGCATATCTGTCTTATAGGAAGCAGTACCTGTAGTGATGTACAGTTCGCAAGCTGCCCAGTAGAATTCGTCAGTTACATCTGTATCACCGTAAGGGCCACCACCCTTGTTCTGTGTCAGAGGAGCATACAGTGAAGCATGATCTGCATTCTGATCCGGAACAGTTACATATGGCTTATAGGAATCCTTAGCAGCCTTATATGCCTTTTCAGCAAGTGCCAGACAATCAGCAGCCTCAGCAGCATCGTATGTCTTGATAAGTCTTGAATACTGAGCCAGAGCAGCAGCAAAGTTCAGAGTAGCTGCATATGTCTTTGGCTTAACTATACGAGTAAGCTTGCCATCTAATGACAATGCTGTAGCGTCAGCAGGAGATACAGCAAGAGCTGTCCACTTATAGTCGTGGAGCTTGTGGTAAACCATACCATCGGATGGATCCTGCATTGTCTTAAAGAAGTCAATTTCAACCTGTACTTCGTCAAGAAGGTCAGGTCTGCCGTTGCCAGCTTCAGGGATAACTACAGTCTTACCATCGTCACCCCACTTGTCAATGTTACCCTTATTCAGGTCACGATCAAATATAGAAAGCAGAGTCCAGATAGAAACACCGCCGTTTACTACGTACTTACCATGGTCACCAGCGTCATACCAACCGCATGCGCTTTCCTTGATAGAACCGTTGCTCTTTTCAACATCAGCGTCAGTAGGAATGATGTATACCCACTTAGACTGGATGTAAGCTTCAGTATTAGCATGACCAGCTGGACGAGCCAGATCAGAAGCAGAAGCCTTAGCACCATCTGGGTCAGCAGATGAAATGTACTTAGCGTCAATAGCAACACCAGAACGGTTCTGATAGAAGTAGTTTACAGCTTCTGTTGTCAGGTTGCCATAGATCTCATCGCCGATATCGAAAGGCTGAGAAGTCTTGCCATCACAAGTAACTGTGTAGCCTGTTCCCTTTTCCTGGAAATCAGAGAAGTCGATAACCTGGTTGTATGTATTGGAAGCATCACAAAGTGTAGTGCCACCTGTTGTTGTGCCCTCATATACAGTAGAACCACTGGAATTCTTGATCTGGAAAGGCTTAGCTGTGCCATCAGGAGTTGTTCCGAGTACCAGAGTAGCCTTCTTAGCGAGCTTTGTGAAGTAACCAACCTGGTTTACTGCGATGCCCTTAGATTCATATACTTCTTCTGGCTTATAGTCAGATGCATCATCTGTCATATCAATGAGACACATATTATCGAACTTGATAATCTTGCCTTCATTTACGCAGATAAAGTCATTATATGGAGATGTACCGCCGAGGTGGAATGTCCATTCGCCAACGCCCTTAGCTTCCTTATCAGGTGTGAACTCATAAGCATATGTTGTCCACTGGTTTGAAGGAAGAGTGCTGTTCTTCCAAGCATCCCAACCCATGCCGTAGTCAATATTCTGACCGGATGGAGAAGCACTTCTCAGAGCTGTTTCGATGCCCTTCAGATCCTTGCCTTCAACGTCGGAATACTTCAGACCGAGCTGCTGGCCGTTACCGTGCCACAGTTCCTTATCATCATCTGTCATATCGCCGATCTTAGCATAGATCTTAGCATTTGAATCATCAGTCCATACAGAATATGTAAGACGATAAGTATGACCGGATTCAATTGTCAGACCTCTGTGACGGAACTGACAGTCCCAACGACCTTCACCGTTGTTGGAAAGACCACCCGGATTTGTAATCAGGATGTTGTAGCAGCCTTCTGAAATATCGAATTTCATTGTACCGGTTGCGGATTCGCAGATGTGCCACGGCAGACCAGCGCCATCATTGAAGTCACCGTGACCAAGTTCCTGACCTGCATATGCGGTCAGAGATGTCATACCAGCCATAAGTGCAGATGCAGACATAGCAACTGCCATTACGCCTGTGAGCAATCTCTTGCTCATTTTGTTCTTTGGCATAGATATCCTCCTTAAATAAATGAATATAAATTTTTTTGAAATGTTTATACATTTCTTTTTGACGTAATCCCCTTAACGGAGAATCAGAAGACAAAACACAATCACCGTTTACTCCTGCCTTACATGCAAACGGCTTTTTGCGACACCTTCTTGTTGAGTTTATTATATCATACTAATAATATAATGTAAAGCATTTTTCCAAATTTCAGTAGTTTTTTATAAATCCGTTATGTAATTTTTGTTGCTTTTGACTATAATTATTTTTTGACTCAAATGCGCTTCAAAAAGCAAAATAACAAGGCTGCACAATTGCTCGTGCAGCCCTGAATTTACATCTTTAATTTTTCTTATTTTTCAGGCAGTGAAGGAATAAGATCTACAAGATATCTTTCAAGTGAGATAAGGTCGTCCATGTTGATATCGTTAACATTTACGCTGCCGTCATCCTTACAAGTTGCATTTCTCATAGCCTGTGGGTTAAGCTGAACCTGACCCAGAAGGTACTTATTCAGTTTAATAATATCCTGTACACCAACTCTGCCGTCGAGGTTAGTATCACCAATGAGGTCGTTCCACTTCGGTTCAGTAGAAGTTGTTGTAGCCTTAGTTGTGGATGTTGTTGTAGTTGTAGCCTTAGTTGTGGTTGTTGTAGCCTTAGTTGTAGTTGTTGTAGCCTTGGTTGTAGAAGTTGTTGTGGATGTTGTAGTAGTTGTTGTTGGCTTAGTTGTGGTTGTAGTAGTTGTGGTTGTTGTAGTTGTTGTGGTGGTGGTTGTAGTAGTTGTTGTTGTTGTTGTTTCAACATCAACTATAATATTAATAACACCGGAAACAAGGTTGATGTCAACTGTCTTTGTGTTAGCCAGTACAGCTTCACATCTCGGACCGCCGTCATCAGCGGAAATAGAAGGATCAAAGTCAAGTGGGAATGAGTAGTACTTACCGTGCTCTGTATCTTCTTGCAGTGCAAGACCCATTGCCTTTGCTGCTGCTTCTACTGCTGCCTTATCTGCTACATCGTAGTACATAGAAGCAAGGATTGAACCATCCGCAGCCTTAGCAGCGCCTACGTCGCTCTTACCAGCTGTTACCATTTTGCTCAGAGTAAACATCTGCTCAAAGTCTGGATATGCTGTACCTACGTCACCGTCTGCCTCGCCATATGATGTAAGCTTGATAGCGCCATTTGAAAAAGCGCCTGTTTTCAGTGCTAACTTAATTGCCTGCATATCGCCTGGGTCATTGTATACCTTAGGCTCAAGAGCTACTGCCTCTTCACCAGCATTGAACCAGTATTCGCCAGCTTCCCATGTATAGTCTGTAACAGGTGCTGGTCCTTCAACTATAATGTTGATAACACCAGAAATAAGATTGATGTCAACTGTACTTGTATCAGCCAGTACAGCTTCACATCTCGGACCGCCGTCATCAGCGGAAATGGAAGGATCAAAGTCAAGTGGGAATGAGTAGTACTTACCGTGCTTTGCATCTTCATTAAGTGTAAGACCCATTGTCTTTGCTGCTGCTTCTACTGCTGCCTTATCTGCTACATCGTAGTACATAGAAGCAAGGATTGAACCATCCGCAGCCTTAGCAGCGCCTACGTCGCTCTTACCAGCTGTTACCATTTTGCTCAGAGTAAACATCTGCTCAAAGTCTGGATATGCTGTACCTACGTCACCGTCTGCCTCGCCATATGATGTAAGCTTGATAGCGCCATTTGAAAAAGCGCCTGTTTTCAGTGCTAACTTAATTGCCTGCATATCGCCTGGGTCATTGTATACCTTAGGCTCAAGAGCTACTGCCTCTTCACCTACATTAAACCAGTATTCGCCAGCTTCCCATGTATAACCATCAGGAATAGGCTTAGCTGTAGTTGTTGTAGTGGTGGTAGCAACTGTTGACGTTGTTGTCGTTGTTGTTGTGTCATCCGGCTTGCTTACCATTACATTAATAGAGCCGCTTTCAAATGCGATTTCAAGTTCTGTTTCAAATTCTACTACTGCCTGACAATATGTACCGCCTCTTATCGGGTCAGTATCGTTATTGAATGTCAGCGGGAATGAATAATAATATCCATGTTCTTCATCTGACTGAATTTGAAGTCCTAATTTCTTTGCAGCTTCTACAACTTTTTCTTCGCTTTCAATATCATAATACATAGAAAACAGTGTTGAGCCATCTTCTGCTGCATCAATATTTTGATCATCATTTCCTACGACAACCATTTTACTTGGATAATAGCTTGCACTATTTACGAAAGTCTCGTAAGCAGTACCCATTTCAGCATCATCTTCGCCGTATTTAGTCAGCTTAATAACGCCTTCGTCCATTGCTGGTGTAGCAAGCTTACACTTAAAGCTGATAACTTCGCCGGGGTCATTATATACCTCTGGAGAAATAGCCACAGCGCCTGAATCTGTTGAGCCAGCCTGTACCCAATATTCGCCGGCTTTCCATGTATATTCACCAGCACCATAAATAGATGTTTCACCCTTATCCTTTAAGCTGTTATTTGCCAGGAGGGCAGAAACACTTGATGTTCCAATAACACTTGTCATTGCAACTGCTGTAGCTGACACCAGTGCAACGAATTTACTTTTGATGTTCATAGAATACTCCTTCCAAAAAAATAATAATCGGGCTCAAATATGCCATATTTATTTTAGCACATTACGCTAAAAATTGCAATGCTTTTTATCAGCTTAAAAAAAATATGTTTGTTTCTACAATTTTAGTCATATTTTTTTGTGCACTATAACAATGAAAGCACACGGTTTTATCCATGTGCTTTCTTTTTAAGCTAAAAACATCTTTTTAGTTCTCATTTTTCTCAGGAGCAGCTACTTCAACGCAATAGCCCTTATGTCCGCAGCAAGTACAGCGCAGCTTGCGTGCTTTTGGGTTATGTGGTGCAAAAAATATTTCCCTTTTTGTAGGTTTGAATACTTCATGACATTCTGGACAGATATAGGCAACCCTTTTCATATAGTACAGTGATACCCATGTGCCAATAATAGCGCAAATGCACATACCTATCACAAACGGCAGCCACATACCAGTTGTTATCCAGAGCACAATTGTTGCAACCTCAACAATATCAATAATTATTCCGATAGTTAAGAGTACGCCTCTCGCTTTTGTGAGTTTGTTTTTACTTTTCATATGATAAGCTACGTCACCTATAGATTTTACGGAAAAATCTTTATCATCTTTTACACTGTCCGAAAGCGTCTTCAAAACCTTTAGCTTATTCTGCCTCTCGCCTATCTCACTGATAAGCAGCTGTTTTTGCTGCTCAAGAAGCAACTGAATAATTCGCTGCGGCTTTTCCTCCTGCAATATTTCACTGATACTATTTATGGAAATATCAAGCTCCCTTAAAAAACAAATGATCTTTAATTTTTGCAGATCATCTTCTGAATAAATACGCCTGCCTCCTTCGCTCAGTTCACTGGGAACAAGAATTCCCCTCTTATCATAATACTGCACGGTTCTCACAGACACACTGCAAAGCTTAGCCATTTCTCCAGTAGTGTATTTTGACATAGCCCTCACCTCCTTATAGCCCTATTTTACACCATTACCCAAGGTCACAAGCAATACCCGACGCAGGGTAACATCCCCAAAATACGTTACATTTTACATTTTATTAACAAAATACATAAACAGCAAACGCTGCACCAAAAGGCACAGCGTTAATTTTAAGTCCTTAATTATCGGACAGATCAAAGTCAAATTTTTCCTCTTCATTTTGAAATGCTGCATCCAGTATCTTACCGTAAAATCCGGCAGGATTCAGCATTATTTGCTCACCAAGATATTTTGCCTGAGTAAGATCCGGAGCATACAGCTTCATGTCAAGAATATCTGCCACAGCGTCAAGGCATCTCACATGGACATAATAGCCGTGCTTTATAGGTATATATTCTATCTTTACCTCATTTTCACGTTTAAGTTTAGCAAAATATTTTAAAGCACATGATACCATTTTGTCACGATACGCTTTGCTAACATAATCCCTGAGCTGCTTTGCACACTGAATGCCATTCTCTGCAAGGACATATGCGGTTTTTCCATCAGCTGTTTCCGTCTGAATTATAGAACCATTCTTTTCAAGATATGAAATAGACTCCTGATAGAAGAAGTAATTTATAATATTACTGCTTACTGCAATATCATAAAGATGCGATCTCTCAATAGGACGGTCTATCTTGTAAAGCAAATAACATATGAGTATACTTGCTGTATAGGTTTCCATAACAGGCGGAGTTGCCATCTCTGACATTTTAAATAAATTTTCTTCCTGCATCAGACTTCACCTCCGGTCTGATTTAAAAGTGAGGATAATTCATCATATGAGAAAGAAGAGCAATATTAACCGCTGCCTCTACACAAGGCACGGCTCTTGGCACGATACACGGATCATGTCTGCCCTTCACCTGCAAAACTTCATTTTTCTTCGCACGGAAATCAACTGTTTCCTGCGGTTTAGCGATTGAAGCTGTGGGTTTTATTGCAACATTCAGAGTAATAGGCATTCCCGATGAAATACCTCCAAGTATGCCGCCATGATTATTTGTTCTTGTCTTTACATGACCATTCTCATCAATATAGAAGCTGTCGTTATCTTGGCTGCCCACCATTTCTGCAACCTTAAAGCCTGCACCGAATTCCAGACCCTTTACCGCAGGGATTCCGAATATAAGCTGTGCAATAGAGTTTTCAAGACCCTCAAACATAGGAGAGCCGATACCTGCCGGAACGTTCACAGAAACGCACTCTATAATACCTCCCAGCGACTCGCAGCCTTCTCTTGCTCTCAGAATATCCTCACGCATAGCTTGTCCACGTTCATCATTAATTACCGGAAAATCCTTTTCACGAACAGCAAGCAGATCAGATTTTGTCACCTTAGTAGAATGGAACATATCATCATTTATACCGTGTATAGACGCAATATGCGCACCTGTATATATGCCTCTGCGTTCAAGTATCTGACCGCAAACCGCACCGGCAAAGCAAAGAGGCGCAGTGAGTCGGCCGGAGAAGTGACCGCCGCCTCTAACATCGTTAAATCCCTGATAGCGCATTGCACCGGTATAATCAGCATGTCCGGGACGTGGAAGTTTTGCCAGATTGCTGTAATCCTTTGAGCGTGTATCAGTATTCTGGATCATTGCACATAATGGCGCACCTGTAGTTCTTTCGTTAAGCACACCGGACATTATCTGAGGCAGATCCTTTTCTCCTCTGGGTGTCGTAGTGCCATCTTTTTTGGGCGCACGGCGAGCCATAAACTGCAAAAGCTTTTCTTTGTCTATATATTCTCCCGGCGGCAGATTATCTATTACAATACCTATTGCCGGTCCATGTGACTCCCCAAAAATTGAAAACGTGATGCGATTGTTCCAGAACGATGACATATAGCTTCCTCCCGATTCTTAATTAATACTTTAATTATAACACACAATGCCTATGATTTCAACAGTTTTTTTGCTTTTTTAGTCCGCATAATCCTAAAAGCCCTAGCAATATTAGCTATCCTAATAATCTTAGCTTTCCATCCAAATCGAAAACGAATCAAATGACATTGTATGAATTTCAGCTTTTCCTATTGTTTTGCACACTATAAATCTAAGCTGACTGGCTGCACGCTTTTTATCCTTACCGCAAAGCGGTACGAGTTCTTTTATATCAGCCGGAACAGATGTCGGAAGATTATATGCTTTAACACAAGATTTAAGCTTTTTTACCGTTTCAGGCTCACATGTCTTTTCTGCCATCATACACATTCCAACCGCAACAGCACTGCCATGACTGTATGTTTCATAATGATAGTAGCTTTCTATTGCATGACCCAGAGTATGACCATAGTTTAAAATCATTCTCTCTCCTGTATCAAATTCATCCGCTTCAACAACATCACGCTTTATGCTTATACAAGTTGCAATAATATCTTCAAGATCTGTCCAGATGGTTTTCTGGTCGTTCTTGGCAATAAGCTCAAAAAGCTTTGCATCTCGTATCATACCGTATTTTATTACCTCGCCCATTCCATCGGAAAATATTTCAGGAGTAAGCGTTTTTAGTACATCAGTATCACAAATCACGCAAACAGGTTGTTTGAATGCACCTACAAGATTTTTGCCGCCTTTAAGGTCAATAGCAGTTTTTCCTCCAACTGATGAATCCACCTGCGCAAGAAGTGTTGTGGGTATCTGTACAAAATTCATTCCACGCAAAAATGTTGCTGCTGCAAATCCTGTAATGTCTCCCACTACTCCACCGCCCAGTGCGACAAGACAATCTGTTCTGGTTATACTGTTTTTACATAAGAAGTCATATATATTAACGAGTGTATCCGCACATTTGGAAGTTTCACCATGTGGAAACACAAATTTTACAACGTCAAAACCAGCTTCTCTTATAGACTTTCCTACTACCTTGCCATAAAGCCTGTCTACTGTATCATCTGTAATAACAGCGATCTTCTGAGCGCTTATTTTTTCTTTTATAATATTTCCGCAAGTGCTGAGAATCCCCTTTTCTATAAGAATATCGTATTCCGTACTTGCATGAACTGTAATTTTTTTCATAATATATTCCTCGCTTTCGCAGTATATTATCTTACACACTATTATTATACTAAATTTTTATAAAGATGTCAACGCAGACTCGTCTTAATTTTTTTCAAAAAACTATGGTAATTCTCGTTTGAATATGATATAATAACTATAAATAAATATTATTTAGAAAGGACTATGATATGTCAGCTTCTTATAAAAGAGTAATGCTTTCGGAATCTATCGGATTTAATGCCGTAACCGATCCGAAATTTAAGACAAATACTATAAATGTGCGTTTTATAACGCCCGTCTCTCAGGAGAAAAGCGCCGCCTATTCACTTGCGGCAAGCCTTTTGACTACCAGCTGCCGCAAGTATCCGTCAATCTCTGCTCTTAGCAGAAAAATGAATCGTCTCTACGGCGGCTCTGCTTCTGTTGACGTTTCAAAGCTTGGAGACTACCAGATCATTACAGCTTCATTCTCTGCTCTGTGCAATCGCTATGCTCTTGATAACGAGGATATTTTGGGAGAACTTACTGACGTTATGGCAGACTGTCTGTTTGATCCCAACATTTCAAATGAGGGCTTTTCACAGAATGAATTTTCAATAAGATTTAAAGATATCCTTGATACTATAGAAGCAGAAATAAATAATAAGCGTGGTTATACCCTTATTAAGTGTTCACGTACCGCCTTTAAAAATGAACCGGCAGCTTTTTCAAGCTATGGTTCGGAAGAAGATGTTCTAAATCTCACGCCTGAAAGCACATATAAGGCTTACAAAGAACTGCTCAGTACTGCTGCTATTGAAATATTCTTTGTATCTCCAAAGGAAGAACCGGATATTGCTGATAAGTTCAAAAAGATCTTCTCAGGCATAAGCAGACAAAATGCAATGATATTGCCATCATTTGTAACCCCAAGTCCACTTAAAACTAATATTGCGGAAGAAAAGGAAATTCTTCCGGTCTCTCAATGCAAAATGGCTATGGCATTTAAAACGGACTGTAAGGATTATACAGCAATGCTTCTTATGAATATGCTGTATGGTGCTACGCCTTTCTCAATGCTTTTTACAAACGTACGTGAAAAGATGAGCCTATGCTATTACTGCTCAAGCACTTACAGTGAAACAAAGCAGACGCTTATGGTAGACTGCGGCGTTTTAAAATCTAATATTGAAACTGCTAAGGCAGAAATAATAAAACAGCTTGAAAATATTGCAAATGGCGAGTTCTCTGATGAACTCCTTGATAATACACGCATGTCCGCATACAATTCTGTTAAAACACTGGGCGATACACCGTCATCCTATATCAGATGGCATTTTACAAATCTTGTTCGAGGAATAAACAGAAATGTAGACGATGCAATCGCTGCATATAAAGCAATTACACGTGAACAGATAATGGCGGCGGCAGCTTCTTTGAAACTCGATACCGTTTATATTCTGGAAGCGTCCGAAGAGGAGGCAGGTGCTGATGAATAATATAACAACAATTAAAAGTAAGATAACAGGTGATGAGTGCCTGAGAATAGATCATTCAAGCGGTCTTACTATTTATGTTTCCGAAATGGAAGGCTTTTCAACTACTCACGCTCTTTTCGCTACAAAATACGGCTCTATAAATACTAAATTCAAAACCTGCAAGGACGATGATTTTTGCACAGTTCCGGAGGGTATCGCACATTTCCTCGAACACAAACTGTTTGAAAATGAAGATTGCGACGTTTTCAGCCTATATGCTAAAACCGGCGCAAATGCCAATGCCTACACTTCCTTTGATAAAACTTGTTATTTGTTCAGCTGTTCAGACCACTATAAAGAATCACTGGAAATTCTGCTTTCATTCGTACAGAGTCCCTATTTCACACCGGAAAGCGTTCAAAAAGAGCTGGGTATTATAGGTCAGGAGATACGAATGACAAATGACGATCCGGGCTGGAGAGTATTTTTCAATATGCTAAGAGGTCTTTACCATGAACACCCTGTAAAAATAGATATTGCAGGCACAGAGGAAAGTATCTCTCAGATAACAGATGCTCTGCTTTATCGCTGCTATAATACTTTCTATAATCTTCATAATATGGTGCTTTCTGTTGCAGGAAACTGCAAAGCTTGTGAGATTTTGGAAATTGCTGATAAGCTCTTAAAGCCATGTGAAAATCTACAGCTTGAATCCATATTCCCTAGCGAGCCATTATCTATTGTTGCTCCAGAAACTGTAGAATATGCCGCTGTAGGAACAACAATATTCTGTATGGGAATCAAATGCGCTCCAAAATCAGGTTTTAACAGCACAAAAGCTCAGATCGAAGGATATATTGCAATGCAAGTCCTTTCAAATGCTTCCTCAGAGCTTTACCGCTCCATGATGGAGGAAGGTCTTATAAACAACGTATTTGCCAGTGAAGTGTTTAATGGCGACGGTTATTATTCTATTATCTTCGAGGGTGAATCTTCTGAGCCGCACACCGTAAAGGATAAGATCATAGAGGCGATTTACAAGGCTAAAGAAACCGGACTTGACTCAGAGCTTTTTGAAGAGGTACGAAGATCGCTTTACGGCGAAATGATAATGGATACAAACGATGCAGGTACTGTTGCCAATATTATGATGAGTGCTCATATGAACGGCAGCGTTCCTTTTGACACAATAGAGATACTGTCAAAAATGACGATTGATGATGTAAATAAATTCATTCGTGAAGATATTGACCCAGAGCTTAACACATTATCAATTATAAAGAATACTTCTCCCGAAAACACGAAAGGAGAAACAGCAGAATGAGCGAAGAATATTTAAATCTTACAAACGACCAGATCGCTTTTCCAAAGCTTGGCATAATCTTTGACGCTGACCCTACAGCGTTCACAATATTCGGCTTTGAAATACAATGGTACGGACTTGTTATTACTCTGGGAATGATCCTTGCAATAATTTATTGTTTCCCTCAGATGAAACGCTATGGAATAGATCCCGACCGTGCTATTGACGCTGTTATAGGCGGCATTGTCGGAGGAATCGTAGGCGCACGACTTTACTATGTAGCTCTTGAATGGGACTCATACAAAGACAACATTGCAAGTATTTTTAATTTGCGTCTTGGCGGCCTTGCAATTTACGGAGGAATCATAGGCGCATTCCTTGTGGGCGGAATAGTTGCTAAACTACGAAAAGTAAGACTGCTGCCGCTTCTTGATATTGTGGGACAGGGTTTTCTTATCGGTCAATGCCTTGGAAGATGGGGTAACTTTTTTAATCAGGAAGCCTTCGGTAAAAATACAGACTCAATTTTTGGTATGACTGGCGGAAGAATCCAGAGCTGGATCTCTTCCAGCTACATAAATACCAATTGCTACAACAACCTGCAAGTAGATCTTAATCCTGACCTGCCTGTTCATCCGTGCTTCTTATATGAATCAATATGGTGTCTTATAGGCTTTATAATTCTTGCAATAACAGCACGTAAAATGCGTAAATTTGACGGCCAGATCTTTCTTATGTATATTGCATGGTACGGTTTGGGACGTGCATTTATAGAGGGTCTGCGTACAGACAGCCTTGTAATTGGCAATGTACGCATTTCACAGGCACTTGCAATAGTATGTGTTGCCGCAGCAGTTATACTGCTTATTGTAATCGGCTCAAAGGTAAAGCGTATGGGTACTGATTATGTGCTGTACTGCAATACCGCAGAATCAAAGGAACTTCTTCTTAAATCAGAGGAAGCAAAACTCAAAAGAAAAAGCAAAAACAGCAAAGCACATTCACCAGCTCCTGAAAAGGATACTGATGATGACAATAACAAAAACAATGAAACAACTGATGCTGACAAAAACGAGGAGGAATAATTATGGCACAGATTATCAGTGGAAAAGTAGTATCCGCAGAGGTTCGTGAAAACCTCAAAAAAGAAACAGCAGCTCTTATTGAGTCAAGCGGCATTCATCCGGGACTGGCAGTAATTCTTGTAGGAAACGACCCTGCTTCTCAGGTTTATGTACGCAACAAGCAGCTCGCCTGCGAAGAACTTGGATTTCATGCATTTGAGTACAAGCTAAGTGAAAACACAACTCAGGAACAGCTTCTCGATCTTATAAATGTACTTAATAAGGATTCCAAGGTTCATGGTATTCTGGTACAGCTTCCGCTGCCTGATCACCTTGACGAGCAGTCTGTACTTTATTCAATTACACCGGAAAAGGACGTAGATGCATTCCATCCGCTTAATGTGGGCAAAATAATGATAGGCAGCTACAATTTCCTTCCATGTACACCGGCAGGCGTTATGGAGCTTCTGGACTGGGCTGGAATAGAGATAGCCGGCAAAAACTGCGTTGTTGTTGGCAGAAGCAACATTGTAGGTAAGCCAATGTCCATGCTTCTTCTTCAAAGAAGCGGAACTGTTACCATCTGCCATTCCAAGACAAAGGATCTTAAAAAGGTCTGTGCTGAAGCTGATATTCTGGTAGTTGCCATAGGAAAGCCTAAGTTTATAACTGCCGATATGGTAAAAGAAGGTGCAGTTGTAATTGATGTGGGCATTAACAGAGACGAAAACAACAAGCTTTGCGGTGACGTTGATTATGCAAATGTTGAACCTAAGGCAAGTTTTATCACACCTGTACCCGGTGGTGTCGGCCCTATGACCATAACAATGCTCATGAAAAATACACTTCGTGCTGCTAAGCTTTTAAACGGTATAAAAGATTAAAAATAACAATAAAATACAGCAAAAAAGGGACTTTCAAAAAGAGTCCCTTTTTTGTGTCTATTATAAAAAAATAGCTGCCACGAATTTTCGCAGCAGCTATCACGCTTAAAATTTGAAAAAAATCTTATTCAGCGTTGTTGTCAATGTAGTTTACGATGTCGCCAACAGTCTTGATGTTTTCAACGTCATCATCTTCGATCTTAACCTCAAAAGCATCCTCAACAGACATTACAAGGTCAACAATATCCAGAGAGTCAGCACCCAGATCATCCTGAATGTTAGCTTCCATTGTTACCTTATCCTCTTCAACATCCAGCTGGTCTACAATGAGTTCCTTAATCTTGTCAAATGTCATTTCAAATTTCCTCCATATATTTTATTTGATTCATTCACATGAACCCAGGATTTATATAATTAGCGTGCTTCTGTAAACACACCAATTTTCCTAAATTTAGTATACCTTTCTTTTAGCAAAAGGTCAATATCTTTTTCGCATTTTTCCGGAACAATCTTTGACAAATATTCTTTCATATTCTCAGAAATTTTGTCTAAATCGTTGACTACGTCTGTATCCGACTCGGAAATTATTGATTCTGCTACTCCAAATTCTACCATATCCTCAGCAGTTATTCTCAAAACCTCGCAAGCTTCCTGTTCACGAGACGCATCCTTCCAAAGAATGGACGCTGCACCTCTAGGTGAAATAGGAGTATATAAAGCGTTTTCAAGCATTGCCAGAGCATCACATACACCAAGTGCAAGAGCACCACCGCTTCCGCCTTCGCTAAGTACAATTGAAATGATCGGTGTTCTGAGCGACATAAACTCTGCAATATTTCTTGCGATCGCCTCACCCTGACCACGCTTTTCAGCTTCTATACCGCAAAACGCACCGGGAGTATCTATAAAGCAAATAACAGGTCTATGAAACTTCTCTGCTTGACGTGCAAGTCTTAATGCCTTACGATATCCCTCAGGATGCGGCATTGCAAAGTTAGACGCTTTATTTTCCTTTATATCTCTGCCCTTTACTTCGGCTATAATTGTAACAGGAGTTCCGCAAAGTCTGCCTATTCCACCAAGAATAGCTCCATCATCGCCCACGCCTCTGTCTCCATGAAGTTCATAGAAATCCTCAAAAACAAGCGGCAGATAATCACGAATAGTCGGTCGTGTTTTATCATGAACAATAGCCATTCGTTCCCATGCTGTTCTTGTATTAGTTCTTTTCATTACTTCACACCTCCTGCTTTTTTGGCTCTGCATTATAACCATGAAGCTTGAGCAAGTGAGAAAGTACGCTGCGCATCTTATTGCGTCTTACGATCATATCAACAAAGCCATGCTCCAACTGAAATTCTGCAAGCTGGAAGTCATCTGGCAAATGCTGCTTTATAGTACCTTCAATAACACGTCTGCCTGCAAAGCCAATAAGCACCTTAGGCTCAGCTATTATAATATCACCAAGCGACGCAAAGGAGGCTGTTACACCGCCTGTGGTCGGATCGGTCATTACTGTTATGTAAAGCTGTCCGGCTTCATTGTGCTTCTGCACAGCGGCAGAGGTTTTAGCCATCTGCATAAGAGATATGATACCCTCCTGCATTCTTGCACCGCCCGAAGCTGTAAATGCAACTACAGGAAGACTATTCTCTGCTGCATATTCAAAAGCACGTGTAATTTTTTCACCTACAACGCTGCCCATTGACGCCATCATAAAGTGTGAATCCATAACTATCAGGACAGTACGGCTTCCCTT
The DNA here is from genome assembly GCA_910579955.1 of uncultured Ruminococcus sp. Taxonomy (GTDB): domain Bacteria; phylum Bacillota; class Clostridia; order Oscillospirales; family Ruminococcaceae; genus Ruminococcus_C. Next base: position 93,857 of record CAJTWE010000005.1, read on the forward strand.
TATAGTACACATACCGGTAATTACTGCATCGTTCATGCCGGTCTTTTTCTTCAAATCCGTAACCTTTTGAGCATAATCCGGAAATTTTAAAGGGTCGGCACTACAAAGATCTTTGTCAAACTCCTCAAATGAACCTGCATCGGCAGTTACTGATATTCTTTCAGCAGCTGTCAGTCTGGCATGATACTGACAGCTAGGACAAATCTTTCCAAGCTCTGCCATTTTCTGTTTAGTCATAGATGCTCCGCAGCGTGGACATTTAAACATAGGAACTGCGGGAGCCTGTTCGTCACCGTTAAAACGCTTTGTGACCGTTTTAAACAAATCTTCTAACATATCGTATCACCACATTACAGCTGCTATAAGCAGTCTGCTTTTTTCCTTACCTTATGATTTTTTTAACTGGTCCAAATAAGACATCAAGAAAGCGTTGTCATAATCGCCTTCTTCAAATTTCTGATTTTTAAGTAGTCGGAGCTGAAAATCTATATTCGTATCAATGCCTTCAACAATGAATTCTGCAAGAGCCAGACGCATTTTCATAATTGCCTCACGTCTCGTAGGCGCATGGACAATAAGCTTGGCTATCATTGAATCATAGTAAGGCGGAATGGTATATCCTTGATATACTGCACTGTCGATACGAACTCCTGGGCCGCCTGGAATGTAGAGGGAACGTATAGTTCCGGGGGACGGACGGAAATCAAGATCCGGATTTTCAGCGTTTATACGGCATTCGATAGAATGACCTGTAAGCTTTATGTCCTCCTGTACAAAAGGAAGTTTTTCACCCTGAGCTATTTTCAGCTGCATCTGTACAAGGTCAATGCCCGTTACAAATTCAGTTACTGGGTGTTCCACCTGAATACGTGTATTCATCTCCATGAAGTAGAAGTTTCTCTCATGATCCACAAGAAATTCTATTGTGCCTGCATTGCAATATCCTGCTGCTTTAGCAGCCTTTACGGCAGCCTCCTGCATTCTCTGACGCAGATCATCTGTCATAAGCGGACTTGGACTTTCTTCAAGAACCTTCTGGTTGCGGCGCTGCATACTGCAATCACGTTCACCAAGAGCAACTGTATTGCCAAACGAATCCGCCAATATCTGTATTTCCACATGATGAGGTCCTACGATAAGCTTTTCAAGATAAACTTCATCATTGCCAAAGAACTTTCCTGCTTCGTCCTTTGCAAGCGCTATCTGCTTTTCAAGCTGGTCTTCGCTGTCAATTCTTCTTATACCTCTTCCGCCGCCGCCTGCCGACGCTTTTACAAGTACAGGATAGCCGATCTCAGCAGCAATTCTCTTTGCATCTTCAAGTGTTTCAACAACACCGTCTGAACCGGGTATAACAGGCACTCCCGCAGCTTTCATAGTTTCCTTTGCACGTGCCTTATCTCCAAGCATTGAAATGGATTCAGGAGAAGGACCTATAAAGGTTATTCCGTGTTCCCTGCAAAGCTCTGCAAATTCTGCACTTTCTGACAAAAATCCGAATCCGGGATGAATTGCATCCGCACCTGTGTTTTCACAAGCAGCGATAAGTGCTCTCATATTAAGGTAACTGTCTTTTGTAGCAGCAGGGCCTATGCAGACAGATTCATCTGCTATCTTTGAGTGAAGTGCAGATCTGTCTGCTGTAGAATATACCGTTACATTGTGAAGTCCAAGTTCACGGCAAGCACGGATTATTCTTACTGCAATTTCGCCTCGATTGGCGATCAAAACTTTACTGAAACTCATAATCCCTGCTTCCTTACTTTTCAACTGCAAATTTTATCTCACAGGTAACAGCCTTCTTGCCATCAACGGAAGCAACTGCTTTGCCTACACCGATAGGGCCTCTCTGGCTAATGATCTCAACTTCAAGGTCAAGAACATCTCCCGGTACTACCTGACGGCGGAATTTTACCTTATCTATACCTGCAAAAAGTGCAATTTTTCCCTTGAATTCAGGCTGTGAAAGAATACATACCGCACCTGCCTGAGCAAGCATTTCAACCATGAGTACACCTGGTGTTACAGGCTTTTCCGGGAAGTGTCCCTTAAACCAGTAGTCGTCTTCTCTCATATATTTACGTGCAACAACACGGCTGCCTTCTTCCATTTCAAGGACTTCATCTATAAGCAGGAACGGATCACGATGAGGAATGATCTCCATGATCTGCTCTCTGTTCATCAAAACCTCTGCCATATTCTAAAACCTCCTGTCTGTTTAGCGAATACGCATAATAGGCTGGTCATATTCTACTGCCTCGCCATTTGAAACAAGTATCTCTTCTACAACGCCGTCGAAGTCACTTGTGACCTCATTCATGAGCTTCATAGATTCAATGATCATCAGTACATCGCCCTTTTTGACAGTATCGCCTACCTTTACATAAGGTGGCTCGTCCGGTGACGCTGCTGCATAGAAAGTTCCCACAATTGGAGCTTTTACAATATTTCCTGCTGGAATCTCTTCGTGTTCAGGCATCTCCTGAATCTCTGCCTGTACTGACGGTACGGCAGTCTGCACTACAGGTACACCAGCAGAAACAGCAGACTGAACCACTTGAACTGACTGCGGTGCAGCACCGGCAATAAGAAGTTCGCCGTCATCTGTCTTTATTTTGATTTTTTCAAGCTTATACTCTGAAACGGCTTTTGCAAGCTCTTTTATTTCATCAATAGTATACATCTCTATTCTCCTTTAGTCTTCGATCTTCTTGAAGCAAAGTGTAGCATTATGTCCGCCAAAGCCCAGCGAATTTGAAAGAGCAGCCTTTACAGGCATTTCAACAGAGCCATCTGTACAGTAATCAAGGTCACATTCCTCATCAGGTGTTGCAAAGCCGATAGTCTGATGAATGAAATCATTCTTGATAGACAGAGCTGAAACAATAGCTTCCACTGCACCTGTACCTCCAAGCATATGACCGGTCATGGACTTTGTAGAATTTATCTTCACCTTACGTGCATTTTCTTCGCCGAGAGCAATCTTTATCGCATGTGTCTCATACTTGTCGTTAAGACCTGTTGAAGTACCATGAGCATTTATATATGTGATATCCTCCGCAGACAGACCAGCTTCTTCGTAAGCATTCTTCATTGCTCTTGCAGCAGCTTCACATTCAGGTGAAGGAGATGTCATATGGTAAGCATCACAAGTTGCACCATAGCCTGCAAGTTCGCAATAAATCTTAGCGCCTCTTGCCTTTGCGTGTTCATATTCCTCAAGCATAAGAACACCTGCACCCTCGCCCAATACAAAACCGCTTCTGTTCTTGTCAAATGGAGTAGATGCCTTTGCAGGGTCGGTTTCACGTGTAAGCGCTTTCATTGTTTTAAATCCACCGATTGTAAATTCTGTTACAGTGGACTCAGTTCCGCCGCAGAGACAAGCATCCAAATAGCCGTCCTTTATCTTACGAAACGCCTCGCCAATGGCATGAGTTGATGAAGCACAAGCTGTTACAGTAGCAAAGTTGTCACCTCTAAAGCCTGTCTTCATAGCGATCTCACCGGCTGCCATATTAGAGATCATCATAGGAACGAAAAACGGAGATATTCTGTTCGGGCCTTTTTCCAGATACTTTTTATGTTCCTGCTGTGTCATTTCAAGACCGCCGATACCGCAGCCGATAATAACACCGCATCTGTATACGTCAAGATCCTTCATATCGCTTCCGCAGTCAGCAACAGCCTGTTTTGCAGAGGCAACGGCAAACTGTGTGAAACGCTCCATATGACGAATATCCTTTTTATCGCAGTAAACAGTAGGGTCAAAATCACGTACAATACCTGCAACGCTTACACCTACCTCTGTTGTGTCAAAGCTATCAATTGTAGAGATACCGAGTTTTCCCGCCTTAACATTTTCCCAAAAGCTTTCGATGTCACAGCCAAGAGGATTTACAGTACCCATACCGGTAATAACTACTCTTCTCATATATTTTTTCTCCGCCACATAAATCTGTGGCAGACTCCTTTCCGATTAAATGAATATATATTTTTTTATTTCATCACATCATCAGACCGCCTGATATTTCAATAGTCTGACCTGTTACATAGCTTGCATCTGATGAACAAAGGAATGATACAACGCTTGCGATCTCCTCAGGATCACCATAACGTCCCATTGCAACAAGACCAAGCATTTTATCTCTCTGCTCATCTGTGAGAGCGTCTGTCATTGGAGTTTTAATAAAGCCGGGGGCTACAGCGTTTACTGTAATACCTCTTGAGCCAAGCTCCTTTGCAGCAGTCTTTGTCATACCAACTATAGCAGCCTTAGAAGCTGAATAGTTCATCTGTCCCGGATTTCCGTAAAGACCCGCAACAGAGGCAAGACTTACGATGCTGCCGTGCTTCTGTCGAAGCATTACCGCACCGACAAGCTTTATCATATTGAAAACACTCTTCTGATTTACAGCAATAACTGCATCATACTGTGCTTCTGACATTCTGAGAAGCAGTCCATCCTTTGTAATACCTGCATTATTTACAAGAGCGTCTATGCTGCCAAAGCTTGCCTTGACAGATTTTACCATTTCCTCGCACTGAGCATAATCTGCAACATTTGCTGCAAAAAGCTCTGCCTTTACACCAAAGCTGCGGCAAGTTTTTGCAACCTTTTCTGCATTTGCCTTATCATTATCACTTGGAAAGTGATTTATAGCAATATCATAGCCATCCTTTGCAAGACGTTCTGCTATACATGCGCCTATTCCCTGAGAAGCTCCTGTTATAAGTGCTGTAGCCATTTTATGTTTCTCCTTTCAAGTTATCTGCCCAGAAGCTTTTCAGCCTGAGACATCATTTCCTCGATCACGTCCTTACATGGACGAATATCTTTTATCATACCTGCAATAAGTCCGCACAGGAATGAGCCTTCGTCGACATTGCCATCAACAGCAGCCTTACGCAGTGAACCAACTGTCAGTGCCTCGAAATCCTCCGGCGGTGCAGCATTTTTCTCCATCTCTTGAAGTTTCTTTGTATACTTTGTCTTTACGCTTCTGCATGGGCTTCCTGAATAAAAGCCTGTGATCTGGTTGTCGGTATCCTTAGCCTTTACAACAAGATTCTTGTAATTCTCGTGGATCTGGCATTCCTCTGTTGCAAGGAAGCGTGTGCCGATCTGTACGCCCTCTGCTCCCAGCATGAATGAAGCTGCAATTCCTCTGCCGTCTGCAATACCGCCTGCTGCAATAACAGGAATTTCAACAGCGTCAACAACCTGTGGAACAAGGCACATAGTAGTATTCATGCCGATATGACCGCCAGACTCTGTACCCTCAGCAATAACAGCATCTGCACCGCTTCTTTCCATACGCTTTGCAAGTGCTACAGATGGAACTACCGGAACTACCTTGATACCGGCATTCTTCCAAGCTTCCATATATTTACCAGGATTTCCTGCACCTGTTGTTATCATAGGAACTTTCTCATCAATAACAAGCTGTGCAAGATCCTCAGCATTCGGGCTCATAAGCATAATATTCACTCCGAATGTCTTATCGCCTACCTTAGACTTACATATTCTTATCTGCTCACGAAGATAATCAATAGGTGCACTTCCGCCTGCGATAATTCCGCAGCCGCCTGCATTTGTAACAGCTGCTGCAAGTGTACTCTCTGCTATCCAAGCCATACCGCCCTGAAGCAAAGGATACTTACATCCCAGCAGTTCTGTGATCCTTGTTTTCATAATGTTTTCCTTTCTCCGTTATCGGATATTTATGGTGAATATTTTAGATTTTAGTATTCCATGATTATAGCAGCATAAGTAAGACCTGCGCCAAAGCCTACAAGACAGATCTTGTCTCCACGCTTTATTTCGCCTGAGCGAACTGCCTCATCAAGAGCGATCGGTATAGACGCACTTGATGTATTGCCGTGATTTTCAATATTTACAACAGCCTTTTCCATAGGCAGCTTCATATTTTTCATTGCAGTTTCAATAATGCGTATATTTGCTTGATGCGGAACTATCTTATCAAGCTGACAAAGTTCAAAGTCTATCTTATCCGCAGCTGCCTTTGCTGCCTTAGGCATTGCCTGAGTAGCAAAACGATAAACTTCCTTGCCATCCTGCTTCATGCCATAATAATATTTTCCTTCCGGTGCGGCATCGAAATCATGCCATTGCTTTGATGCCATATTATCATCAATAAAAGGTGATTTCGGCAATGCGCTCTTTGCAAAAAGGAATTTAGCTCCTGTTCCATCAGCGCCCAGGTGACTTGAATAGAGTGCGTCTTCTTTATATTCAACAACTGCTGCCGCTGCACCGTCTCCAAACAAGATACATGAAGAGCGATCTTCATAATTTGTGATACGTGAAAGCTGTTCATTGGCAATTACCAAAGCATATTTTGAAGAAGGCTCTGTTTTCAAGAAACGGTGTGCCATGTCCATAGCATACACAAATCCGGAGCAAGCAGCATTCAAATCAAAGCAGGCTGCATTCACTGCGCCCGTTTCACGCTGAATAATACAAGACACGGATGGTGTACAGTAATCCTGTGTGATGGTAGTATCAATGATAAGTGCTATTTCGGCTGGATCAATATTTGCAGCTTCAATCGCAGATTTTGCCGCCTGTGCGCCCATATACCATGTGGGCTCTCCTATTGCAACACATCTTTCGCTTATACCAGTACGTGTACGGATCCATTCGTCATTTGTTTCAATAAATTGGGTTAAGCCGTCATTAGTAAGCTTGCCCTCCGGCGAAAAGCTGCCGGTCCCTAAAATGTGAAGGCCCATGGAAAAATTCCTCCGTTCCTATTGTGTTTATTTGGATTTTGTGATATGATTAGAAAAGCAGGGATAGAAGTAATATCCTCTGCCGGAAATCAAACACTTTTATATTATACAATATTTAGGTGACTTTTGCAATGATAAAGCACACTTTTTTCTGTGAATTTTCAAGGTTTCGTGTTCCTTGCACAAATTCACACACATTTAGATAGTGATTTTGCACAATTCACCGATAAAAGCAGAAAGGACTTAACTTTTTATGACAATTTCTCTCTTTTCAGGACAAGGCTCACAGTACACAGGAATGGGCATGGACCTCTTAAATGCAGATCCTTCCCTCGGTTTTATTTACGACACTGCTTCTGATATTCTGGGCTTTGATCTTAAAAATGTAATCGCTGAAAGCGATGCGGAAACACTCTCTAGAACTATCTACGCTCAGCCTGCAATCATGGCTACATCTCTCGTATGCCTTGAGGCTGCAAAAAAACGTGGATTTGAGTTTGGCGGAGTAGCTGGTCATTCACTTGGTGAATACGCTGCTATGGTAGCTTCCGGAATGCTTTCTCTCGAAGACGGCTTCCGTGTCATCAAGGCTCGTGCTGCTGCTATGGATAAGGCTGCCAAAAATGCAGAAGGAGCAATGTGTGCAATTCTAAAGCTTTCCGCAGAAGATGTTGAAAAGCTCTGCGAAGAGATCGACGGCTATGTTGTGCCTGCCAACTACAATTCCACCATTCAGACTGTAATTGCCGGTGAAAAGGCTGCTGTTGCCGCTGCTGCTGAGGCTGCTGCAGCAAAACGTGCAAGAGCTGTTCCGCTGGCTGTAGCAAGTGCATTCCATACAAAGCTCATGCAGCCTGCTGCCGATGAATTCTATGAAGCCGTAAAGGACGTTAAATTCAATGAGCCAGCTGTAAAATTCTATTCAAATGTACTTGGCACAAAGCTGACAGACTTTTCTGATATGCCTGCTCTTCTGGCTAAACATATCGTATCACCTGTACGCTTTACATCAGAGCTCGCTGAAATGCAGGCTGACGGTTTTGATAACTTTGTAGAATTCGGCCCTAAGAATGTTCTTACAGGTCTTGTAAAGAAAACATTAAAGGGCGTTGCTGCTAAAAATTGTGAAAGCTGTGAAACACTTGAAGGAGTAATGGCATAATGAATAAATATATACTGATAGGATACCCGTTGGGACACTCTATGTCTCCTATGATCCACGAAAAGCTTTTTAACATAAAAAACAGAGAAGCAAGCTATGAACTTGTTGAAATAGCTCCTGAAGATATTTCATCAAAAGGTGACTTTTTAAGACAATTCAGAGGATTTAATATTACAATACCTCACAAACAGAATATTATCCCTCTTCTTGATGAAATAGGAGAATCAGCAGCAAGATATAATTCTGTAAACTGTGTTGTCAATGACGGCGGAAAGCTCATTGGATATAATACCGACTGCGATGGTTTTATCAGAAGCGTGGAAAAATATCCAATGGACGGCAATGTTCTCCTTGTAGGCTGCGGCGGAGTTGGCAGAATGATGGCTATTGAAGCGGCAAGAAGTGGTGCTGAGCTTACATTTGGCATTCTTCCCTGTGACAAGGAAAAAGCTGCTGTTCTTACAGAAGAGATACACGCCATGAGCCCTAATACAAAAATCAAAACAGCTCTGACAACAGACATTGATGAAAGCTTTGACGTTATACTGAATGCATCACCGGCAGGAATGTATCCTAAGACAGAAACCTGTCCTGTAAGCGATTCTCTTATTGAAAAATGCAGCTTTGTATTCGACGCTGTTTACAATCCGGTGGAAACTACATTTATGAGAAAAGCAAGAAGCTTTGGCAAGACTGCAAAGGGCGGAAGTGCAATGCTCGTATTGCAGGCTGTAAAGGCTCATGAGCTATGGGATAATGACTTCTATACCGATGAACAAATAAATGAAATAATATCCGCCATGGAAAAACAGGTTTCAGAACAGTTTCCAATAAACGGAGGTGGAACGCAGTGACCATATTTCTTTGCGGCTTTATGGGCTGCGGAAAAACTACTGTAGGACGTGCTCTTGCAAAAATGCTGCGCATTCCGCTTATTGATACAGACGATGAAATAGTAAACCGTGAGGGCTGTTCCATCCCTGAGATCTTTGAGAAAAAGGGCGAGCCTCATTTCAGACAGATCGAAGCTGACACAGTACGTAGTCTTTGCAGCAAAAATGCAGTTGTAGCCTGCGGCGGCGGTGCTATGCTTAATGTAGATACTGCTAAAGCTGCAAAAGAAGCAGGTGCGTCTATAGTACTGCTTGATCTGAGCTTCGAGGAATGCTACAGCAGAATAAAGAACGACACTAATCGCCCTATAGTTCAGAAAAATACAAAAGAGCAGCTCCATGAAATATTTGACAGCCGTGCCGGCGTATACAGAAATAACGCAACTGCTGCTTTTAAAGTATCTTCTAATAATACGCCAGATGAAACAGCAAAACGCATAACAGAGCTTTTAGGTATAGCTCTGCCTGACACATACAAAAACTAAACAGGAGAAATCATGAAGATATATAATGCAGTGATACATACAATGACCGATATGGGCATTATTGAAAATGGATTTGTCTCAATTGAAAACGGTAAAATAGTTGATGTTTCAGAAGGATATCCGGACAGTATTGCTATGGAGGACATAAACGCAGAAGGCAGCATTTTGCTGCCGGGTTTCATTGATGCACACACACATCTCGGTATACTTGAAAACGGACTGGACTTTGAAGGTGATGACTGCAATGAAGCCTCCGATCCGTTTACTCCACAGATGCGTGCTATTGACGGAATAAATCCATTTGACTTCTGCTTTGAGGAAGCAAGACGCAGCGGCGTTACTGCTGTTATGACCTCTCCGGGAAGTGCAAATGCCTGCGGTGGTTCTATGCTTGTTATGAAAACACAAGGCATATGCGCAGACACAATGGCAGTTTCTTCTAAAGGAATGAAATTTGCTCTCGGCGAAAATCCTAAAAACGTCTACAATGGAAGAGATGAATCTCCAAAGACAAGAATGGCAACGGCTGCTATTATACGTGAAGGTCTGTTTAAGGCAAAGCGTTATCTTTCCGACTGTGAGGCCGCTGACGATGATTCAGAGCTTCCTGATTTTGACGCTAAATGCGAAGCGCTTATCCCATTGCTTAAAGGCGATATGAAAGCCCACTTCCACTGTCATCGTGCTGATGATATATGCACAGCTGTGCGTATTGCAAACGAGTTTCACCTTGATGCGGTCATTGTACATGGCACAGAGGCACACCTGATCCCTGAGATACTCAAGGATTCAGGCATTCCTGTCATCTGCGGCCCTACACTTTGCGATCGCTGTAAACCTGAAATGAAAAATCTCACTATTGAAAATCCGGCAATTCTAAAGAAAAACGGTATTGAGATAGCAATATGTACAGATCATACGGTTATACCGATACAGTACCTTTCCTCATGCGCTGCTCTTGCAGTAAAAGGCGGACTGTCTGTCGAAGAAGCTCTCTATAGTATAACTATGGGTGCTTCAAAGATACTGGGAACAGAAAATCACATGGGCAGTATTGCAAATGGCATGGACGCTGATTTGCAGCTTTATAGAAACGATCCGCTTGACATAAGAGAAGACCCTTGGCTTGTCATGATAAACGGAAAGGAATGCTTTTGACAATGGATATTGATAAGGAAATGAAAAAAATGGAAGAGGAGATCAAATTCGAAAAAGATAAAAAGAATGCCGCAGGCAAATCAAATAAAGCCTATGCATCAAAGAAAAAGTCAAACCCTCTTCTTGAATTTGTTGTAGGTTTTCTTCTACTTGGTGGCGGAATTTACTGGGTTCTTAATTCTTTTGTTGTTTCGTTTTCTTGGGGAAGTATATGGAGCAGCTTTGGTATGAGTGCTTCCCTTGCAACCGGACTTATGCTTATTCCGCTGCTTATTGGCATAGGCCTTGCATTCTTTATGGAAAAGAAAACGTTTCCGGGCATTGTAATAGCTCTTGGAATACTTATAATTCTCGCAACGTTGCTTACAAGCGTAAGATTCAGACCCATTTCTGCTTCTCTTTGGCAGTATGTTGTCATGTTCGGTATGGTCGCAGCAGGCGCAGGACTTCTTGCAAAGTCACTCTTCAAAAAAAGCGAATAAAAACAAAACTTATCAGGAAAAATTTTAAAAAAAGTATTCCCATATTAAAAAAAGTGTGCTATAATATCTATAATTATCAGATGCTTGCCATCTGAAAAATAAAGTTTTATCAAGAGGTGTATATATAATGGAAATCAAAAAAACTCTTACAACAGCACCTAAGGAAAAGCCTGCTGACGAAAGCAAACTTGGCTTCGGTCATGTTTTCACAGACCATATGCTGGTAATGCCTTATGATACAGGCAAAGGTTGGCATGATCCTGAGATCCTGCCTTATGGTAATCTTTCCCTCAGTCCTGCTGCAATGTGTCTCCACTATGGTCAGACAGTATTTGAAGGCATGAAGGCTTATCGTACAGCTGACGATTCCATCCAGCTGTTTCGCCCTGAAGAAAACTTCAAGAGACTGAATAAGTCAAACGAACGTCTGGTTATTCCGGAGCTGCCTGTTGAACTGGCTATGCAGTGCCTGACAGAGCTTCTGAAGGTTGAAAAGGATTGGGTTCCGCATCTGGACGGCACATCACTTTACATTCGTCCATTTATCATTGCTGTAGATCCGTTCCTTGGCGTACGTCCGGGAGATCAGTATCTCTTCATCATAGTGCTCAGTCCATCAGGTGCATACTATGCATCAGGTCTGAATCCGGTAAACATCTATGTTGAGGATAAATATGTTCGTGCAGTAAGAGGCGGTATGGGCTTTGCTAAAACAGGCGGTAACTACGCTGCTTCTCTCCACAGTCAGGACGATGCTCATAAGATCAACTACTCTCAGGTTCTGTGGCTTGACGGCGTAGAACAGAAGTATATTGAAGAAGTTGGAGCTATGAATATCTTCTTCGTAATCGACGGAGAAATTGTTACTCCTTCTCTGGAAACAGGTTCAATTCTGGGCGGTATCACAAGAAAGTCTACTATTGACCTCTGCAAGAGCTGGGGAATGAAGGTTTCTGAACGCCGTATCACCATTCAGGAAATTGCAGATGCTTACGATGCCGGAAAGCTTAATGAAGTATTTGGCACAGGTACAGCTGCTGTTATCTCCCCTGTTGGTCATCTCAAGTGGGGCGATAAGGTAATGGAAATAAACGACAATAAGATCGGTACTATTTCTCAGAAGATCTACGACACTATGACCGGTATTCAGTGGGGTAAGATCGAAGACACATTCGGCTGGACACAGAAGCTTTAAGCTGTATTTAATTCTAAAATAAAACAAGCTGCTGCAAGTTACATTTTCTTGCAGCAGCTTTATATTTATATGTCTTATAAAAAAGTTTGATATATCTATCTCAGTCAACAAGATGCATTTGCTTTTCTGTTTGCTCAGACTGCTTGGCTGTATTCAGCTTTTCCATATTATTTACAAGATAATCTGTGCTGCGGTATACACTGCGGTTTATAGGCGGATCATATGTAATATGAACAGCGCCGTCAGCATCTTTGTCTAAAATAAGCGTAAGATCCTTCGGAAGTCTTACTCCCCATCTCTTCTTTGTATAAAATATAAACTTTACTATCTCTTCATCTGTAAAGCTTCCGCTTCTGATCTTTGTATTCATCATATATAAAGCCTCCTTAATAATAATTAATACTAATATAATATCACAATTTTACACCATATATATAGACTAATAATGAATTTCTAAGAAATTTATATCTTGCCGCATTTTAAAACAGGTTCTTAAAGCGCCTTCCTCTGCATACTATTTCGGTAGAAGAGGGAGGTGCTTTTTATGGCAGGACTTACAGAACGTGAAGCGCAGACACGTCTGCGTACAGAAGGAGAAAATACTCTTGCACAAGGGAAGCAGATCGGAGCTATGAAAATATTTTTCGGACAGTTCAAGGATTTCATGGTAATGATACTCCTTGTAGGCGCTGTTATAGCTGCTATTTTAGGAGAAATCACTGATTCTGTTACTATTATACTTATTGTACTGCTTAATGCTCTGCTTGGATTTGTACAGGAATACCGCACAGAGAGAACCCTTGAAGCTCTAAGAGATATGACCGCACCACAGGCTACTGTCTGTCGTGACGGCAAGTGGAAAAAAATCACTGCAAGGCAGCTTGTATGCGGAGATGTCATTCGTATTGAAGCTGGCGACAATGTGCCAGCAGACTGTGCTGTCACAGAAAGTCATGGGCTTGCTGTTCAGGAATCTGTTCTCACAGGAGAATCTGAACCGGTTTCAAAAACGCCTCAATCTCCTTTGCCAAATTCAAACGCTCTTCATCAAAAGGGTGTGCTATATTCAGGAACAGGCGTTCTAAGAGGAAGCGGTGAAGGAGTAGTCATTGCCACAGGCATAAATACTCAGATGGGAAAAATATCCGAAAGCCTTACGGACATAGAAGATTCAATGACCCCATTGCAAAAACGTCTTGCCAGTCTTGGCAAAGTAGTAGGCTTCCTGTGTATTGGCGTATGCATCATAGTTTTTCTGACGGGAATACTTCGAGGCGAACCGTTTTTTGATATGCTGATGACAGGCATTACCATAGCCATTGCCGCTATTCCGGAAGGACTTCCGGCTACTGTTACAATTGCTCTTGCTCTTGCCGTAAGCAGAATGCGTCAGCATAATGCACTTGTAAATCGTCTGCACAGCGTCGAAACTTTAGGCTGTGCAAATGTTATATGCTCAGATAAAACAGGCACTATAACAGAAAATAAAATGACTGTTACAGAGATAAATATTCTTGACGAATGCTTTAACATCACTGCAAACGGAATAACAAACGGAAAGGAATCTGTAAGCATAAACGGCAACAATGCTCTTTCAGAGATTCTCCACTGCGGAATACTTTGCAGTACAGCGACCGAAACAGACGGAGATCCTACCGAAACAGCTATTATAACGGCAGCTGCTAAGGCAGGTCTGCATGCCGAAAGAGTCAGGGCAAAGTATCCTCGCATTTCTATCGACCCATTTGACAGTGATAAAAAATATATGAAAGTTAAAGTGCGCAGTGGATCGGGAGAAAAAGTTTATGTAAAGGGTGCAGCCGATATACTGCTTAAAATGTGCGGAAAATGTCTGCACAACGGCACAGTTACAGCTCTCACGCCAGATCTTTTGAAAACAATAGAAAAATCTGTAGGCGATATGTCTGCAAAAGCTCTTAGAGTTTTAGGCTTTGCTTATGGTGAAAGTGATGATGAACTTATTTTTGCAGGACTATGCGGCATGGAAGATCCGCCGAGAGCTGCTGCAAAAGCTGCGATTCGTCTGTGCAGTCGTGCAAGAATACGCACTGTTATGATAACAGGAGACCATCCGGAAACAGCTGCTGCCATTGCTAAAAAAGCAGGTATTACAAGAGCAAGCCACGTATTAACAGGAGCACAAATTGATAAAATGTCCGACAGCGAGCTTGCAGCAGATGCGGATAGATACGGCGTTTTTGCAAGAGTAAGTCCAGCCCATAAACTGAGACTTGTAAGGGCATTTCAGTCAAATGGTTCTGTCGTTGCCATGACAGGTGATGGTGTAAACGATGCTCCGGCTATAAAAGCTGCCGATGTTGGAGTTGCAATGGGAAAAGGCGGCACAGACGTAGCACGTCAAGCCGCTGACGTAGTACTGCTTGACGATAATTTTGAAACGCTTGTAAGTGCAGTAGAACAGGGCCGATGCGTTTACTCAAATATAAGAAAATTCGTACGCTATCTGTTATCATGCAATATAGGCGAAGTAGCCACCATGTTTTTGGGACTGCTGGTGGGAATGCCCACACCTCTCCTACCTGTACAGGTACTGCTTGTAAACCTTGTAACAGACGGACTTCCAGCCATTGCACTTGGACTTGAGCCGCCTGAACCGGAAGATATGTACTCGCCCCCACGACGGAAAGACGAGGGATTCTTCTCTGACGGACTAATGCAAAAAATAGGACTCAGAGGAATACTCATAGGTTTGTGCACTCTCGGCTCGTTCAGCACTGCTTTGAGTCTAGAGGGAACTCTTGCCGGTGCAAGAACAGCTGCGCTTTGTACGCTTATATTATCTCAACTTGTCCATGTTTTTGAATGTAAATCAGAGAAAAAAGGTCTTTTCCGCATACGATATACAAATAATATGAAGCTTATAGGCGCTGCTTTAATATCTCTTGCCGCACTTATTGCAGCCGTACAGATTCCGGTAATGCAGGTTATATTTGGTACTGTAACTCTAAGTCCTTTGGGCTGGATATCTGCTATCGGTTTTTCTATTGCAGTGCCTATATGCTCATCGCTTGCACTCTTCCGCAGAAAATCAGAGTGACTGTGCATCGGCAAAAGTAAGCTCCTTATGAAGAGCCATATTTATTCCGCATGAGATCATCCCTGCTGCATGGTCTATAAGTCTGTCGATATCCCTTGGCGTTACCATCATATTAGGGCTGTCCTCCGGTATATCCTGACCTGTAATACTCTTTGCAACAGTATGAAGGTCAACTACCGTGGGAACTCCTACAGCAATAACGGGCACACCCAATGTGTTTTCAGAAAGCTCCATACGTTTATTGTCAACGCCGCTTCCCGGGCATATACCGCTGTCGCACATTTGAATAGTAGTTCCCAGTCTTGAAAGCTCTGCACATGCAAGTGCATCAATCGCAATAACCGCAGCAGGTCTTGTTTTTTCACAGACAGCAGAAATTATCTCAGCTGTTTCCATACCGGTCTGCCCCAGTACGCCGCTTTGAAGTACGCTCACAGCTCTCAATGAACGCAAAAAATCCGCTTCTCCGCCTATAAGCTCTTTTCTTAGATGACGTGTTGCAAGCACCTTGCCGGCGGTTCTCGGCCCTAATGCATCGGGAGTTATTGCGCTGTTTCCAAGTCCTGCTATAAGAACACAGCCATCATCGGGTAAAAATGCAGAAAGTTCATTTGAAAGCTCCTCTGTCATTGCCTGATATGTGTCTGAAAAGCGGCTAAGTGCGTTTGTTTCAAGAGTAAGATATCGTCCTTTGGGCTTGCCTATCCTTTCTCCATCAGCATCGCTGTCAACTTTTATATCTGTTATACGAAATGCGCTGCCTCGTACATCACAGTGAATTCCCTTACCTGATTTAGTGTTTTCACCCATTCTTTCAAGCGCAAGGTCGGTTCTTATATCCATTATTTTCTCTCCTTAACGATTTTGTGCGTTTTAACTGTAATTGGGGATAAAAAATCGGCACATTATTAAAAAAATAACTATTGCAATATTCTGTAAATCGTGGTATAATATGATTTAGTCATGATGCGATATAACCCAATTGCATCGGCAAATGGTCGTACCATCTTGCAGGAAACGGTACCGTGTCAATTCCGTTTCTATGATATGACTTTGCTTATTGGATATCCACGGGAAATCCGACCATTAAAAACAAGGAGGTGGCACAAATGCCAAACATTAAATCCGCTAAGAAGAGAGTAAAGGTTATTAAGACAAAGACTGCTTTAAATAAGGCAAGAAAGTCCAATATGAAGACACTCATCAAGAAGGCTGACGCAGCTTGCGCAAACAACGCTGCTGATAAAGAAGCTGCAATCAAGGTAGCTATCAAGCGTGTAGACCAGGCTTGCGCAAAGGGTCTCATGCACAAGAACGCTGCTGCAAGAAAGAAGTCTCAGCTGATGAAGAAGCTGAACGCAGCTGGCTAAGATATTACTTAGTCTATATTAAAACGTAAAAACTAGGCTGTTGCGTTAAATATCGCAGCAGCCTTTTTGTATGTTAATATATTTTCAAAATGATTATTTTTTACTTTTGGGATAAGGAATCTTTTCATCGGTTCTTCCCATAAGGTAATCAACACTTGTATTGTAAAACTCGGCAAGGGCTTGCCATATAAAGCTTGGTATGTCATTTTCGCCTGTTTCATATTTGGAATAACCCGTTTGTGACATATTTAGATATTCAGCAACCTGCTTTTGAGTTAAATCAGCATCTTCTCTTAAATCACGTATTCTATTGTACATAGTTACTCCCCTGATTTATTTTGTACCATATGTCGTGCTTCCCTCAATTATTATTTTTTACTTTGGGGATACGGCTTTTTCTCATCGGTCAATCCAAGCAAATAGTCCACACTGGTATTATAAAACTTGGCAAGTGCAATAAGCACTTCTATCGGAATATCTCTTGTCCCAATTTCGTATCGGGAATATGTGACTTGTGTGCAGTGAAGATATTCCGCCAAATCACGCTGATATAAGTCCGCATCTTCACGCAAATTTCTAACTCTTTCATACTGCATGTCATCACTCCTTTTATGAAAATATTATATAGTAAACCAAATCGGTATATTGACATATAAACCGATTTGGTATATAATATTCCCATGAAAGGCGGTATATTATTATGGAATACATGGAATATCAGAGATATAAAAAAGCTTATTTTTGTTTATTTTGTGCTATGTGTGATACAATTGAACTAATGGAAAAGATTACAAAGGAAATTGATCCATACAGCGAAACTGCAAGGCTGCTGACAGCTGAGACGAAACGTCTTATAGCTGTACAGCAGAATGCCGAGGAGATCATAATATCGGACTAAATATGTCACTAAACTCCAAGACCGAAGCTTATTTGCAGTGCATTATTTATCTGAGTCATAGATGTATTATCAAGCGCTCCCATTTTATCTTTAAGACGGCGTTTATCAATAGTACGTATCTGTTCTAAAAGTACGATACTATCCTTTGTAAGGCCGCAGGAATCAGCACTGACCGGTATATGAGTAGGCAATTTTGCCTTGTCTTTCTGACTAGTTATTGCAGCAGCAATGACTGTGGGACTATGCTTATTGCCAACATCATTCTGCACGATAAGTACGGGTCTTACTCCGCCCTGTTCCGAACCTACTACCGGGCTAAGATCAGCGTAGTAGATTTCTCCTCTTCTGACCATCATATATATTCACTCCTATTTAAGAATTATACTCTGTCTGGATTATGCCCTGTTATTATTATTTTATGCACCTTTTACAGATAGGTGCAGAAAGGAATTTTTCAATGATAAAATTTTCGCCAATTTACTTTGATGAACTAGATTCCACAAATACAAAATGCAAATTACTAGCACGAAACGGTGCGCCTCATGGTACAGCCGTTATCGCAGCCTCTCAGACTGCCGGAAAGGGCAGACTTGGAAGGCGTTTCTGTTCACCAAAAGGCTCGGGACTTTACTGTACAGTACTGATTCGTGAGGGATTTGATATTGAAACAACATCGCTTATAACGCCCTGTGCCGCTGTTGCCGCAGCAAAAGCCATTGAGGAGGTTTCCGGACAAGCTGCACAGATCAAATGGGTCAACGATATTTTCATGGGAGGAAGAAAGCTTTGCGGTATTCTTACAGAAGCGTCTTTACCGGATTTTGCTGTAATAGGCATTGGAATAAATCTTCTAAATGATAAAAAAAATCTGCCAGAAGAGCTTCACTCCATTGTAACTTCTGTCGAAGAGCAAACAGGACGGATAGTTACACCAAAAGAAATGGAAAAAGCGCTGCTTTATCATTTATCCGAAGAGCTTTCCCAGCTAAAAAGCAAAGAGTTTATCCCCGAATACAAAAAACGCTCTTTTCTTATAGGAAAAGAGGTCGATGTTCATTCTGGAAATGATGTATTCCCTGCAAAGGTCATTGGAATTGATGATAATGCCGAATTGATAATCAGCCTGCAAAACGGAAAAACTATGACGCTTTTTAGTGGTGAGGTTTCCGTTAGAATAAAGTAAAACATGCGGATATGACAAAAAGAGCCACATAAAACTGTGACTCTTTTTTCTTACAATAAGCTTAAATTATTCCTTAACGCCACCCAGAGCAACGCCGCCAACGATAAACTTGGACAGGCAGAGATAAATGATAACGATTGGAATGATAGACAGAGCAACTGCTGCATACTGAGCACCTGCGTCCGGATGCTTATCCTGACCCAGTACATTCTGAATCATAATAGGCATTGTGTAACGCTTTGTATTACTCAGAATGATCATGTTCTGTGTATAGTAGTTGTTCCAGTTTGCAACGAATGCGAAAATTGCCTGTACTGCAATAGCCGGCTTACACATCGGAATTGCAATGGAAATAAATGTACGGAATTCTCCGCAGCCGTCAATTCTCGCTGCCTCAACGATATCAAGCGGGAATGAGGACTTCATATACTGACGCATATAGAATACGACAGCTGGAGCCGCAATCGCCGGAAGTATCAGCGGGATATAAGAGTTTGCGAGACCAAGTGTACCAACCATGAACTGTACGAAACCTGTAGAAGTAACCTGAACAGGGATCATCATTACAGCCAGAATGATTGTATAAGCTGTGTCACGAACCTTAAAGTTGTAAACAGTCAGACCATAGGATGTTAAAGCAGAGAAGAATACAGTCAGAACTGTAGAGCAACCTGCGATAATCAAGCTGTTGATATAACCAGTCCAAACATTGAAGTCTGGGAACTGAGCCATTTCACCCTTGGCAATATTGTAATAGTTTGTACCAAAATCTCCGCCCGGAAGGAAGTTAATAGGATTTGTGCTCAGATGGAATCTGTCATGTGTTGCATTACAAATCATTATCCAAAGAGGAATAAGACATACTGCAGCAAGCAGGAGACAAACAATAAAGCAACCAGCAGACTTGATTTTCTGAATTAACATATAATTCTTAGATACGCCGACATTTTCCATTATTCAATTCCTCCCATCTTAGCAAGTTTCTGCTGTTTCTTGTATGCCTTAACCAGTTCCTTGCGCTCCTTCTTCTTGCGAGCTTCATCAACGTCACGGTTCATACGGAATACAAAGATACCCAGAATAGCTGTTACAATGAACAGCATGATGGAAGCCGCACCGGCAATACCATACTGTGGACTATGTACATTGTTACCAACACGGAACTGCTCATAAATAAATACAGCAACTGTACGCAGATGATCCTTGATATCGCCCTGTGCTGTGTGATACAGGAAAGGAATATCGAACATCTGGAGACCACCAATCATAGAAGTGATAAGTGTATAAACAACCATTGGCTTGAGCAGTGGAAGAGTGATCTTTCTCAGAACCTGACCACTGGAAGCGCCATCAATATTTGCTGCTTCAAACAGAGACGGATTGATACCCAGAATACCAGACATCATCATGATCATTGTGTTACCAAACCACATCCATGTCTGAATGAACATTACAATACCACGGCTCCATGCAGGATTGTTCTCGAATTTAATAGGGCTTTCACCCATATTGCTAAGAATAATGTTAGCAGCACTTGTTTCAGAGTTAGAAAGGAAACGCATAAACAGTGCAGCTACAGAAACTGCTGTGATAATATTAGGCAGATACATGATTACCTTGAATGCACCCTGACCTGGAATATGCAGCTTAGAATCTGTAAACCATACAGCAAGCAGCAGGGACAGGAAGATCTGAGGAATAAAGTTACCAACCCAAAGAATAATAGTATTAATGAATGACTGTACAAATGTACCGTGAAGCGCATCACCTCTACGGCCACCGCCACCAAAAAGAAGTGTCTGATAGTTCTCTACAGATACAAAATCGCTTGCAGCATTACCATTGCCGTAGAAGCTCAGGATAAATGTATTGATAAGCGGCCAGATCTGAAAGAACGCATAGACAATGAAAAATGGTGCGATAAACATATAACCGTATTTTGCATAGCTGATAGACTTGATACGGCTTTGTGCTGTCGATGCCATTTTAAAACACACCCTCTCAAAAATTTAGTAAAATAGTAGTAGAAATTTAGAGATAAAAATAAATATACACCTGCACAGCAGTATTCTGCCATGCAGGTTGTACATTATTGAATTAAAAGATTAAATAATTGTTAATTTGCAATTATTCAACTGTGATGTCTGTCAGAGACTCAGACAGCTTGTTCAGGAACTCGTCAATGCAAGCTTCCTCAGAATCAATTGTGCCTTCGCAGTAAGCCTTTACAGCGTTCTGGAGTTCAGTATTGATAGTAGCATCGTACTGAGTAGCAATGCTCATATCGATGTTTGCAGCAGAGTCAGCCAGAACAGCGAGCTGATCCTGACCACCGAGCAGTGCGTTGCTGTTTGTGCCAGCAGCGATTGTGTTAGCCATAACAACCTTGTTGTTTACAAAGTCAGACTTTGCATCAACGTATGCCTGCATAGAAGTTGTATCAACAGTCATGTAGTAGATGAACTGACCAGCTTCTGTAGCGTTATCAGACTTAGGAGATACGCAGATCCATGTACCGCCCCAGAACCAGCTTGTAGGACCAGCAACAATGTTGTACAGACCGTATGTAGAACCTTCTGCACCCTCTTCGCCTTCAGCCTGAGACAGCTGAGAACCAGCACCCAGAGACCATGTTGGGAAGAAGAAACCGAATGTCTTGTTAGCCTGAGCGCCTGCGCTCATACCCTGTGGCAGCCAGTCATCTGTCCACTGAGAAGCTGTGCTGATATAGCCAGCGTCATAATTTGTCTTAGCCATGGAGATGAAGTCACCGAGGCAAGCCTTGGAGTTGTCAGCAGTGATTGTGCCATCCTGAACCCAAGCAGATGTTCTGTTACCGTTGGAGTATGCTCTCCAAACACCGTCAACAGAGTCAGCCATAGCTGTTGCGTTACCAGACTTTTCATATACTGTAGCAGCTGTTGACCAGAATGCATCCCAGTCAGAAATAGCAGCCTGCATATCTTCTGGAGTTGTGATACCGAGGTATTCTTCAGCCAGGTCAGTTCTATAAGCATAGCCGCCTGCTGCAACCTGCCATGTAGCACCCTTAAGAACGCCGTTGTTGTCCTTACCCATAGCTACTGTGTAGTCATATGCATTTGCATACATATCTTCTGTGATACCTACAGCAGACAGAGGAGCAGAGTACTCATCGTTGTTCTGGTAAGCCTTGTTCCAGTCAGCGTCGCAGAAGAACAGGTCAACGTCTTCGTCAGAAGCGAATACCTGAGCATACTTCTCGTTAGCTTCGCCACCAGCAGAACCTACGTTCTTGTATACCATCTTAGCCTTGTCCATGCCAGAAGCGTTAGCTACTACATCATACATGTAGCTAAGGTCATCTTCTGTCCAGCACAGGATTGTCAGAGCGTCGCCGCCCTCACCCAGTGTGCCATCAGGTGCGCCCAGAGCTGGTACTTCAGCCTCAGCTGGAGCGTCAGTAGCTTCTTCAGTAGCTTCTTCGCCTTCAGCCTCTGTAGCTTCTTCTGTAGCTTCTTCTTCAGCAGCTGTTGTAGCAGCCTCTGTAGCAGATTCAGATGTGGAAGCATCATCCTTGCCGCCGCATCCTACGAATGCTGTAGCAGTCATAGCCAGTGCAGCTACGAGTGCCAATGTCTTCTTCAGATTGTTCATTGGAAATTTCCTCCTTAAATTATATATTATATTATTTCTAGCAATAATATAATTGGCATTATTTGCTTGCAGGGCGCAGGATACCCTTCACTCTGCAGCAACCTTTGACAAATTAAATATACACTAATTTCGCATCAAAGTCAAGAGGTATTTCATTCATTCATCATTTTTGGGCGTTCAGCACATATTGAACATCAAAAAATTGTGCAACATGTCAGCTGTATGGCCCATTTTTCGTCTAAAGGTTACAAAATGGTTAAAGTCATCATCCCCATATTAAGTCGTTTCACAAATGAGATATTGGCGTATCGACACATACAAGCTATCAGTCATTCCGTCAACATAGCAAAGCTCAAGCGTATTTACAAAGCCGCCTATTTCCTCACGAAAAGCAACTATTCTCTCACCGAGTTCTATATCAACACCGGGCAATTTGGCAAAATCTTCTGCCAAAGCTAAATTTACATCAAGTATCGGAATCTCTTCTTCAAAATATGTATCCTCTTCTGTGGGAACGATCTCCTCTTCCACATATTCACTTTCATTATAAATATATACCAAGTCGTATATAAGCTGAAACTTAGCTTCTCCTATACCGCTTACATTTAAAAGCTCCTGTCTGTTATAAAATCCGCCGTTTGCTTCACGATAGGCAATAATATTTCCGGCAATAGACTCGCCTATTCCGGGAAGTGCCGTAAGTTCTTCAAAAGTAGCTGTATTCAGTTCAATTGGAAATTCTACAATTATTACATCTACAGGTTCAGATGATTCGGTGCTGGTCTTTTCTGCTTTTGTTTCTTTCGTTTCTTTTGTTTCCGTGATTTTTGTAGTAATTTCTGTAGCAGTAGTCGTCATCAATTCCGGAAATATTGATATTTCCGATAGACCAGTATCAAATTGTTCCGTTCTGACCGACTGACTGTAATCTTGTTCCGTCGTGAATATCCTTATGAATATACCAGCACATAAAATCATAACACCAATGGCGGCAAACAATCTCAGCTTATTCGACAAGCGTTACCACGCCCTTTAAAATCAAATATATCCCCCGTTAAAATAAAGAAGAATGCAGCGACCATGAAAACACAATCGCTGCATAAAAACTATGTTAAAATGATTATTCAGCGTCAGCCTGCATAGCGTCAATTACAGTACGCAGAGCCTGAACGCTCTTATGAAGAGCTGCAAGATCATTATCGTTAAGCGGAGGTGTGATCTCACGCTCAATACCAGCTGCGCCAATTACGCATGGAAGGCTAAGACAAACGTCCTCAACGCCTTCATAACGGCTGCCATCCTGATATGCAGATACTGTAAGAACTGTCTTAGTATCACGAAGGATAGCCTCTGCGATCATGCTTACAGAAAGAGCAATTGCATAATATGTTGCACCCTTGCACTTAATTACCTCTGCACCAGCTTCTCTAACTTCTTGAACGATAGCATCCTTATCGCCAAGATCGCTTACATTCTTGCAGTAATCCTCAAAAGGCATACCGCATACAGAAGCCAGACTCCATGGAACCATTGAAGAGTCACCGTGTTCACCGAGAACGTATGCATGTACATTCTTTGCGCTTACCTTAGCATGGTCAGCCAGACAAGCACGCAGACGAGATGAGTCAAGAACAGTACCTGAACCGATGATCTGAGAAGACTTGAGTCCAGAAACCTTGAGAGCTTCGTATGTGAGAACGTCAACAGGATTGCTTACAATAATATAGCAAGCATCCGGAGCATACTTTGTGATCTGAGGCATTACAGAAGCAATAATGCCAGCATTTACCTTACACAGATCAAGACGAGACTGACCCGGCTTTCTTGCGATACCCACAGTGATAATTACCAGATCAGAGCCTTCACAATCAGGATAATCGCCGTCTCTTACAATACAAGACGGATAGAATGAATTACCCTGCATAATATCCATAGCCTCGCCCTTAGCCTTAGCCTTGTTAATATCAACAATAACCATTTCAGAGCAAAGACCCTTTATTGCCATAGAAAATGCGATAGATGCGCCAACGTTGCCTGCACCAAGAATCGTAACCTTTTTACCTTTTTTTACTTCGTTCACTTTCTGTTTCCTCCTAACACCTTTGTAGAATTATATAAATGAGTACATTATTAACACTCGTGCCTTACAGATTTCTGGCACATTGTATCACAACCATTATAACATAATTCTCAAGCTTTTGCAAGAGTGTTTATTTAGCTACAGATTTTTTTGTTAATTTACTACATATTACCGCTATGAAAACTACTGTTTTATACAAATGCGTGCATTTATAAATTGCAATATAAAAGCATACTGCATGAATTCAGGGGATTTAAAGAAACAATTTTGCCACTTGATTCGCTGCATTGTACATAAGTTTGGCTGTGGAAAAGTATAATGTTTCTAACAGCCTGCCAAAATTTTAAAAAACGGGTTCACTTTGGCAGAAAAATATGATATAATACTCAGTAAGTTACAAAACAATTACAAATAGTTTCAAATTGACATTAAATCAAAGGTTCATATTCACTTCATGAGAAAGGAAGAAAGATTTATGAAATCAAAAGCAAGAAAGATAATTTCAATCATAGCAGCTACGGCTTTGCTGCTGACCTCCGGAATAATCTTCGGAACAACGTCAAAAGCCAATGCAGGCGATGCAGTACTCCAGCAATACGATTCAGAATGGGGCAGTTACCCTTACGGAGACGGAACTCTAGGTGACAGCGGATGCGGCGCATTTGCTATCATCAATGCTGTACGCTATCTTACAGGAAACACAATGGATATTTATTCCGTTGCCGACTGGGGCAGCGAGAACGAGTATATCTGGGGCGTTGGTTCAAGCTTTTCAATCGCACCAGACGCAGCTGCAAAATTTGGCAGCACCTATGGTTTCCAGCTTGACACACACATCGGATTTGACGGATATGTTGGCAGCAGCTACCCTGCAACGCCGGAAGCATATGACTCAGCTTGGAACACTCTCGTTTCAAAGCTTTCACAGGGCGAAGTAGCCGTAGGTCTTGTACACAATCATTTTATTTCTATTGTAGACTACGACAGCGCAACAGGTCGTGTACTTGTTTATGACCCCGGTGCAGGTTCTAAGCGTCAGACTACACGTTCAGGCGACTGGAAAACATATGATGAGCTTAACTACTGGTCAGATGCAGGTACAGAATACCTGAAATTGAGAGCATACCTCACATTTTATTTTGCAACAGGTACTTCTTCACCTTCGATAAACACAACTGTTCCTGCGTTCAGCGGAACGGCTGATGCTGCCGGAACTTATATTGTAACTACAGGCAGCGGCGAGCTTAATTTGAGAGCAGCCGCAACCACATCATCAGCAATACTCGACAGAATACCAAACGGAAGCGAAGTTCAGGTCATTGAATCAGACGGCAGCTGGGCAAGCGTTGTATATAACGGCATCAGCGGCTATTGCAGCATGGAATATCTAACACTCGCTTCACAAAGTACAGACGCTGTTTTGGGCACTACAACAGAAACCTCTGAAACAACCTCTGTGACAACTGCCACAACATTACCG
This sequence comes from uncultured Ruminococcus sp., assembly GCA_910579955.1. Lineage (GTDB taxonomy): Bacteria > Bacillota > Clostridia > Oscillospirales > Ruminococcaceae > Ruminococcus_C. Next base: position 119,714 of record CAJTWE010000005.1, read on the forward strand.
CTTTCGGAAGAGAATGCCGGAAAATATATCGTATCAGCAGGCGGCTCATATCTCAATATGCGTGCTGGAACAGGCATGACATTTGATATTGTCGCACAAATTCCCGACGAAACAGAAGTAACTGTAACCGCTGCAAATGATGAATGGGCAGAGGTTATATGGAAGGATAATACAGGCTATTGTGCTGTAGCTTATCTCAAAAAATCAGATGAAAGCTCTGTCACCACAGAAACCATTATAGAAACTACTACAGAAACAATAACCGAAAGTTTGGAATCTGCTGAAACTACTGTTTCAGCAGAGAGCACAGAACAGGAGACAAGCACAGCATTTACAGAAACAACTACAGAAACCATTATAGAAACAACCACAGAAGCAGTTCCTCCTATATCTGACAAAACTGACGCAGCAGGAGCATATCGTGTAAAAACCGATGGTTCACATCTGAATCTTCGTGCAGAAAGCAGCATGAATGCAAAGATTCTTGCACAGATACCAAACAACACCGAGGTTTTTGTAATTTCATCTGAGGGCGATTGGTGCAATGTTTCATGGAAGGATACGTTGGGATACTGTAGAGCCGAGTACCTTGAAAAGGTAATTATTGCTGCCGATCAGAGCACAGAAAATATTAACAACATAGACCCTGCTTTTGTGACAGCATACGGCGATGCAAACCTTGACGGAGAAATAGATATGTCCGACGTAGTGCTTATGCACAAAACACTGACAGGCGCAATTTCTCTTAATAAAACTTCAGCAGCAAATTCTGACTGCTACCTTGATGGCAGAATCAGCATAGTTGACGTAACTGTGGTAATCCAGTACATAATTCAAAACTGCTCGCTTCCTGTAAATCCAATAGTATAAACAAAATACATAGAATACACAGAAAAAGAGCTGATGCATATTGAAAGCATCAGCTCTTTAAAATGTAGATCTAAAATTTAGAATGGAGCTTGTGACGGGATTCGAACCTGCGACCTGCTCATTACGAATGAGCTGCACTACCAGCTGTGCTACACAAGCATTTAATTTTAACATATCATATTATAACACAGGCACTGGTCTTTGTCAATAGATGCAGGTCAATAAAAACTTAACTTTTTACATTGATGCTTAAAATAATTCGGCGTTTTGACGGGATTTTGAGTAAATATAGTACTTCTATGGTTCTTTCTACAAAAAAACTTATAAATTCCCAATTTGTTATTGAATTCTTTTTGAGAGTGTGTTATAATATGTATAATTAATACTTAACTCTAAAAGGAAGGTTTCATTATGAAAAAGAAGAACAAGGCATTCTCCGCACTTGGAGTAATTGTTTCAATCATTCTTATCATCGTTGCAGCCGCAACACTGCTTGTAACAATTCTTTTTGCAAAGAAGGATACTCCTGAGCTTTTCGGTTATTATCTTTACATGCAAAAAACTACTGCTATGGAAGTTACAGACTCAACTGATGACTCTGCTTCTATTCATGCAGAGACTGTTGTATTTGCGAAAAAATACAACGGAACTGATCCATTATCGGTAAATAATGCCGTTTTGTGCGTCCTTGCTCCGGATGACTCCTCTCCAATTGAGGACAAGGATTCCGATGGCTATGCTATCCGCCGTATCCTCAGGATCGAGCCTAATGAGGAAACAGGCGAGCTTCTCTACTATCCTACAACAATGCAGCCTGATACAGTAGGTACTGAGCCGGCTATTACAGGTTCATCCATTATTGGTTTGTGTGAATTTGAACACGCAGGTCTCTATTCATACATTACATTTGTACGCTCACTGCCAGGCATTCTCCTGCTTCTGATGCTGCCTTGCGTACTTCTGATAGCTATGCTTATTATAAAGATCGTTCGTGCAAAGAATCGTAAAATGGATGAAAGTGCATATGCTTTTGAAGAAAGCTATGACGAAGTTCCGGGCGAAGATATTTACGATGAAGATTACGACGACGAGTATGATGACGAATACGATGACGAGGAAGAAGAGGACAACGGAGAATATATGGACAATGATTCTGAATATGAATCCGATTCAACAGCTCCTCTCTACACTCCTGAAAGCAGCAATACAAGTACACTTGACCGCAAGCGTATATCCATTGCACAAAACTTTACACCTAAGGCAGTAAATCCAAATTCACCATATCAGAAGGCTCGTACAATGCAGTTTAAAGCTCAGAAGGATGTGCCTATCCTGAATAATGCTCCATACGATCACCCTGTACAGCATTCTGCTGAAGAATATGTAGGAAAATATTCTGCTGCTTCTGCAAACAATTCCCCAGTTTCACATGAACAGCCTGTGGCAAGTCAGCCTGTCGCTCAGGAGCAGCCTGTATATCATGGCGCACACGAAGCTGATGGTACATCAAGCGGAAGAATATTCCGCAGCAGCAGCTCTATCTCATCATTCAAGAAACCAAATGTAGACGACATACTGAATGGTGATCCGGTTGCAAAGGCAGCAAATGAACGTCCTGAAAGACAAGCTTCTGCACCTGCTACAGAAAGTAGATCAACTTCTCAGACTTATTCTTCTTCAAAAAGAAGCGGTAGCTCTGTAGATAAAGCATCTGTAGACGATCTTCTCGCAATGATCGAAAACCAGAAGAATAAGCTTTAATTTAAAATTAGTATCCGGTATAACTATTAAATAAGGACTGTCCATTTGGGCAGTCCTTTTAATGTTTATACTAACAAAAATATTAACAAAAATAAAAACGAGTCTTGAAACGCAGCTGTTTACAAGACTCGTTTTGTTTTACATGCTATTTAATACACAATTTTAGCCTACAGTACGCTTTACAGCTTCAACGATCATATCAGCACAAAGATCTATACCAAGTGCGCTGCTGTTTAGGCACAGACTGTAATTCGATTTATCATACCAATTTCCACCGGTATTGATGCTATAAAATGTCTCTCTTCTCTTATCAGACTTTTTAAGCATTGTTTCGGCTCTTCTAGGCTCAATACCGTAGCTTTCAACTGCTCTTTTGATTCTTGATTCCGTATCTGCATATATAAATGTACTGAACATTCTATCAAGATCACGAAGAATATAGCTTGCGCATCTGCCTACTATTACACAGTCCTCTTTCTCAGCAAGCTCTCTGATAATATTTGTCTCCACTATATATACCTTATCGGAAAGAGGCAGGTTATCCTCTATTGAACGGGTGGGATTAGAAGAAAGCATAAGAGTATACAAAAAGCTCTTAGGTGCTGCTTCTTCTGCACTTGCAAGATAATCTACTGAAACACCGCATCTCTCTGATGCCATTTCAAGTATCTCTCTATTATAAAACGGTATGCCAAGCTGTTCGGCTACCTTCTGACCGACCTCACGTCCGCCGCTGGCGTATTCTCTTTCTATAGTAATAATTCTGTTGCTCATATTTTAAAAGCTCCTTTCATGTAACATTAAATGATGTATAGATAAGTTTATAGTCCGATACACAGCACCGATGCCAGTATCTAAAGTACTTTATTTATTATAGCATATTTCGTACAAAAAAACACTAATTTTTTCATATTTTTTATTAGAATACCTAATTTTCGGCACTTTCAACAACAAAAAAGGCGCTGTATTATGCATTTTGCAAGTACACAGCAGCCTTTTCTTTTATTTCGTTAACAAATTTGACCTTATTCAGCGCCACGCATGATAGCATTTACCAAAGACGGGTAGTACCATGTGCAATCTTTACGATTAAGAAGTCCAAATCCGTTATCACCATCAGCATTGAATGCACCGTTATCCCATACAAAGCATTTAATACCCTGTTTCTTGGCACTTCTGACATAATACTCAAAATGCGCCGCACGATCTGAAACATTCTCATTTTTATTTACAGAACCAAATTCATCAATAATAACCGGTACGCCCTTACTTATAAATGTATCTGCAAGATACTGGAAGTTCTTATCAAGCTCTGCCTTATCAGCATCACTGCCCCATGTTGAACGTGAATCCTCAGTACCGCAGAAATCCCACGGTGCATAACTGTGAATAGATACAATAATATGATCATCATCAGGAACTTTGACTGCACTTACAGCCTCTTCGGTAATAGACTGCGCATGCGATGTTATAATAAGCGTACGGTCAGCATTTAGTCCGCCCGTACTGCGAACTGTTTCAACGAATTTTGCGAAAAGCTGATTTATAACATCACGTTCCTCAGGAGTACCGCCGCTCCACTCATTAGGAGAACCTACAACACGAGGTTCATTCATACCCTCAAATATCAAATGATGGTCGTATTCGCCGAATGTACTACAGATTTGCTTCCAGATATTCATAAGCTTCTTTTCCACTGCTGCCTGCTCACTATACAAAGGCTTTAGCCAAGTGTAATCATCATGGTGTACATTCAGGATAACGTACATTCCATTATCATAGGCATAGTCAACGACTTCCTTTACACGAGCCATCCAAGCGGAATCTATAGTGCCATCATCAGAAATATGGTCAGTCCATGAAACGGGTATACGAACTGCATTGAATCCTGCTTGCTGTACTGCGTCTATCATTGCCTTGGTAGTTTTTGGATTTCCCCATCCTGTTTCTGCATCAGATGTCTTGGTATTGTAACTATCAAGTGTGTTGCCCAAATTCCAACCTACTTTAATATCTGCAACTATCTCCGAGGATGACATTTTATTAACCTCTTCGGAAGAAGCAGTTGTACCGGCTTTACCGCTGACTTCTTCATTATCGGTGGCAGCATTTACATGGTTTTGCTCACCCGTTGAATTGCTATAGCGAACAGATACTCTGTCAAGAGTTACAGTTGACTGTTCACTCCACCAAAAACCAAGCATAACCTGACCATCCGCTGCAATATCTGCCTTTACGTTATCAGGAACTATCCATGTAAGAGAAAGATTTGATGAATCTGTAATAACAGCGACATCACCACTCTGATACCAGTTTTCATCCGTTGCAGCCTTACTTCCATCCTTTAAAGAAACACCAAAAGCACCTGAGAATTTGCCCAGAGAACCGCTTGATGAAATATCAAATGTAACAGTTTGAAGTGTATCATCCTTATTTATAAGCTCGGATAAATCAATATGCCCTGTTTTTGAATCTTCATCGTCATAGCTCAGATTAATAGCAGGCGAAATGGCTGTTTGACCATCTACAGGAAGCTCGGCTGTACGTGTATAGCTGCATACAATACTGCTCAGACGTACCTGCTGTACTTCACTCCACCAGTAGCCAATAAGCACCTCACCGTTTTCATCAACGTACTTTGCAGCTTCATCAGGAACATTCCATGTGATTTCCGCATACGCTCCATTTACCGAACACTCAAAGTCGTCTGACTGGTACCATCCCTCATCTGTAGCGGCTGCACATTCATCTGTAACAGATATACCACATCCGCCCTTATAATTCACCATATCAGAAACACCATCTGCTGCATAAAAAATAAATGTAAACGAATGAACGGTGTCTCCCTCTTCTATCATATCAGAAAGCTTTGCCTTATAAGTGTTAGTTCCATCCCTGTCAAGTACAGCGTCAATACCTGTTATCTCAGCACCAAGGGTAGAACTTACAGTTTCGGTAGGGCTTACATGTTCAGTAGCAGCTTCCTCCGAAACCGTTGTCGTAGCTGCCTTTTCAGTCGTTGTTGCCTCAGTAGCCTGCTCTGTAGCAACAGTAGTTGCAGCAGGTGATGTCTCTTCTGTTTTGCTGCTGTCATCTCCGCCTGTACAGCCTGTGACGACTGTTCCAAGGCTTATCATTGCAAGCACAGATGCAAGATATGATTTCCATTTCATCATTTTTGTTCTCCTTTTACTGTTATATTATTGTTATGTCTATGTAGGAAACCGTGCATATGCATATGCATATAGGCACGATCCCTTTTATCATAAGAACAGGCTGCTCCGAACTTAAGCAGCCTGTTTCTTTATGTACATATCAAAATACGCTTCAACTTAACGAGCGCCCTTCTTATCAAAGACTACCTTCACAGTCTTAAACATAAGCTTCATATCAGACTTCATTGAACGTTTTTCTATGTACTCAATATCACTTTCAACCCATTCTTCAAAAGGCATATCACTTCTGCCATTGCATTGGCAGTAGCAAGAAAGACCGCTTTTTACCAAAAGCCTCTGCATCTGGTGCGGCGTATAGAGATTTACCTCACGAGGAAGCGGCGGTCTTGGTCCGATAAGTGACATATCGCCTTTCAATACATTCCAAAGCTGCGGAAGCTCGTCAATTGATGTCTTTCTTAAAAATCGTCCTATTCTTGTGACCCGAGGATCATTTTCCATCTTAAATGCAATTCCGTCTCTTTGATTTGCCTTCTGAACCTCTGCAAACTTTTCTTCTGCATCAACACACATTGAGCGGAATTTATACATACGAAAAGTCTTTCCATCTTTTGTAAGACGAGTCTGTGCAAATATGGGGCTGCCCTTATCTTCGCTGTAAATAAGAAGCGAAACAACACCCATAGGAATTGCCAAAACTGCTATACCACTCAGAGAACAGATAATATCAAGTGTTCTCTTAGCCGCACGATAAATTCGTCCACCGCCCGGCTTTACCTGACTTTTACTAAGAGTCTCTTTTACATCTCCTGAAAGCCTTTCCAGAGCTTCTTCATCAAAGTCAAGAATTGGGTACGCCTTTACTCCTTCACCAACAACTATTGGTTTTTCAGCTGGTATCTCAGATGCGTGTACACCTGATGTCCTGCCAAGGAGCAAATTGTCATGCAATGCAACACTACTGCTGCCCATAATTTTTCCTCCTTCATAATCTTTTCAACAAAATAATATTCCCCGACTATAGACGCTAAATCAATCTTCACCGATCTTTTTGCGAACTATACACATATTATACCATATATCATAAAAAAATGGAACCCCTATTTCCTTCGATAAATAAACAAGGTTATCTCTAACTTTAAGCACTTTTTTCACAAATATTACAAAACAGCAACAATATTTTCCTTATTATCAAAAATATCCCTTAAAATTCAGGTGACTACAATGAACAATGTTTTCATTGACAATAATGTGAAATTGTGATAAAATAAATTAAGATTATTTTTTGAAAGGAGTCCTTTACCATGGACGCTACTACATTCCCTATTCCACTTGTTTATCATGTGATATTCTGTGCAGCTGCCTGTATCTTTTTCATAGTCCAGTATGTGCGCACTAAAAAATCATATCAGCTTCTTCTTGCTATAGGTATACCGGCTTCACTTTGCATCTATATAAATCCTGAGAGCAGCTCGCTTTTCTATTCCGTAGGTGCTTTTGAAGCAGTGCTTTTAATAGGTGCGGTCGTGTTTGCATTTATAGAACGTACACGCCGCAAACAGGAAATCGAGGATACTACTCTCCTTCCGGAAGAAAATGTTTCTGCTGCATCATCTCCTGAAAAGCCTGATGATAAAGCTTCGGACGGAGAACAGAAATGAAACTGATTATAACAGACTGGCAAACTATGTGCATTAACAACGAGCTTTCTTACGAGTGTTTTGAAAGATTCGGAGAGGTCTATGCATATTCACTGACAAAGCCTAACGACGACGACATTGTGCGGCATATTGGAGATGCTGAGATTCTTCTTTGCAACAAGACTCTAATTACTGAGAATGTTATAAGCCAATGCAAAAATCTGCGCTATATTGGCGTTCTTGCTACAGGCTATAACAATATTGATATGAATGCTGCAAAAAACGCAGGAATAACCGTTTGCAATGCCGGAACATACTCAACGGATGCTGTTGCTCAGTATGTATTCGCACAAATCTTATATCATTATAATAAAATTCATTTATATAATGAAGATGTCAAAAACGGCGGCTGGATAAAATCTCCTGCCTTTTCATATTTTCCATTTCCGACACACGAACTGAAGACCCAAACTATTGCTATTATCGGATATGGAAGCATTGGCAGACAGGTTGCTAAAATTGCTGACGCTTTCGGTATGAACGTCATTATAAATACACGTACTAAGCCTGTAGATTGCCCATATGAACTGGTAAGCATTCAGGAAGCATTTGCAAGGGCAGATGTACTGACTGTCCACACGCCGCTTACTGCCGAAACAAAAGGGCTTATTTCAAGAGAAAATCTCGCTCTTATGAAATCCTCTGCATTTCTTATAAATACCGCAAGAGGCGCAATCGCAGATGAATCTGCTTTGTCAGAGGTTCTTAAAGAAAATAAAATTGCAGGAGCTGCTCTTGATGTCCTTGAGTGTGAACCTATGAGCGAAAACACTCCACTGAAAGAACTTTCAAACTGCGTCATAACACCGCACATAGCATGGTCTCCTATTGAAACACGTCAAAGGCTTCTTGATATTACTTATAATAATCTCAAATCATATCTTGAAGGCAAACCACAAAATGTCGTAAGCCTATAACATATAAACGAAAGAGGTTCGAGGATATGCTCGATATTGCTTCAAAAAAAAGAATCGTACTTAAACTGGGTACATCCACACTTACACATAAAACCGGCAAGCTCAATATTCGCCGAATGAAAAATCTTATCCAGATACTCGCAGATCTTCACAATGCCGGAAAGGAACTTATTATTGTTTCATCCGGCGCAGTGGGTATGGGTATCGGCAAGCTTAATCTTACAAAAAAGCCTGAGGACACGCCTACAAAACAAGCTGTTGCGGCTGTCGGACAGTGTGAACTTATGCATATCTATGATGATATGTTCAGCAAATACAGCGTTACTGTTGCTCAGATACTGCTGACTAAGCATATTCTGACCAATGGACTTTCAAACGTTCAGAACACACTGAAAAGGCTTCTGGAAATGGGCGTTGTGCCTGTTGTAAATGAAAATGATACAGTTGCCATTGATGAACTTGAACTGAAAATAGGTGAAAATGACTCTCTGGCGGCTATGGTTGCAACTATTGCCGGAGCAGATCTGCTTATAATCATGTCAGATATTGACGGACTTTACTCAGCAGATCCACATTATAACCCAACAGCAGAGGTTATACCGGTAGTTGAAAAGATAGACGCTCATATTATAGAAATGGCAGGCGGTGCTGGCTCTTCCCTAGGAACAGGCGGTATGGCAACAAAAATAAATGCCGCTAAAATCGCCACAGATGCCGGCATTGATATGGTCATTATGAATGGCAGAGATCCGGAGAAACTCTATGACCTTTTTGACAATAAAGAAATAGGAACAGTATTTCTTGCAGAAAATAAAACAGAAAGCAGGTCGGATATATGAATTACGCACAGACACTTGGCGAAAAGGCAAAAGCTGCTGCTCCTAAGATGGCAGCCGCTTCACCTGAGAAAAAAAATGCAGCTCTTCGTGCAATTTCGGAAGCTCTTATTGCAAAAACAGATGAAATCATAAATGCTAATGCACTTGACCTTAAAGCCGCACAGGAAAACGGCATGAGCGCCTCCATGCAAGACAGACTGCGCCTTACAAAAGCACGTATTGAAGGTATTGCAAATGCGGTAACTGAACTTATTGCAATGGATGATCCTATCGGCTCTGTAATACAGGGAAGTATTCGTCCAAACGGTCTGCGCATTATGAAAACTCGTGTACCGCTTGGCTCTATCGGAATCATTTTTGAATCTCGTCCTAATGTTACAGTAGACGCAGCTACTCTTTGCCTTAAAGCCGGCAATACAGTTCTTCTTCGTGGTGGAAAAGAGGCTATTCATTCAAATATGTGCCTTACAAATATTATGCGTGAGGCTGTAAATTCCGCTGGACTTCCAATGGACTGCATTCAGCTTGTGGAAGATACATCAAGAGAAACGGCTGCCGATATGATGCGCCTAAACGGTTATCTGGATGTACTTATTCCAAGAGGTGGAGCTGGACTTATTCAGGCTGTAGTAAAGCAGGCAACTGTTCCGGTAATTGAAACAGGTGCTGGAAACTGTCATGTATATATTGACAAATGCCTGCCAAGTGAGGACGATTATGAGATGGCAGTTAAAATAGTTGACAATGCCAAAACTCAGCGTCCATCCGTATGCAACGCCATTGAGGGAATTATTGTACATGAAAATGTAGCCGAAAAGATTCTTCCTATGATAAAATCAGCTCTTGACGCACATGATGTGGTATTTTACGGTGATGAAAAAACTGCTGAAATACTGGGAGAATGCGTACTTCCTGCAACTGATGAGATATACGATACAGAATTCAATGATTACAAGATATCGGTAAAAATAGTGTCTTCTATTGACGAGGCTTTATCTCATATAGCAAAATACAGTACGAAGCATTCTGAATGTATAATTACAAAGGATCTTGATGCTGCACAGAGATTTCAGAGAGAGGTTGATGCAGCGGCAGTTTATGTAAATGCTTCCACACGTTTCACAGACGGCGGAGAATTTGGCTACGGTGCAGAGATTGGAATTTCCACTCAAAAGCTTCATGCAAGAGGTCCAATGGGACTTAGCGAGCTGACAACTGTTAAATATCTTATCGAAGGCAGCGGTCAAATAAGATAAAATGAGATAAGATAAAATAATCAATAAAAGTTTTTTTGAGCCGGCAATTTTTTCAAAAAATGCCGGTCGCCGTCCGCAGACGGCGAAACGCTCCATAGTAAAAAATTAAGAGTTATATAAAAATAGAACAAAAACAAAATTTCGCATTCAAAGGAACACTGCAATTTAAGCAAGGTTATATTTAAAAAATCTTGTAAAAGTAAGCAGTAAGAAAAGAATGCGAAATTTTTATACATAGCAAAAGAGGGAGCATAGCGACCAATTTTTGCGGA
>CAJTWE010000006.1 GCA_910579955.1 uncultured Ruminococcus sp.
GAGCAACTGACTCTTAATCAGTGGGTCCTGGGTTCGAGTCCCCGATGGTGCACCAGCGGATATGGCGGAATAGGCAGACGCGCTAGCTTCAGGTGCTAGTCCTCGCAAGGGGGTGGAGGTTCAAGTCCTCTTATCCGCACCAAACGACTTCATCATTTAGATGAGGTCGTTTTTTGTTATAGATTGTATAATATGAAGATTTGAAGAGCCAAAAGACCGAAGGTATATCCTTACGGTCTTTTTTAGATAATAAGAATTTATATAAAAAATTTCTGAATCCTGTCACAAAGCGGTTCTATCAATTGTTATTATATACAGGACGTCCTGAGAAAGGAAGTGACTTGGACGATGACAGATGAAATAAGCTGTAAAATCGAGGAACTTTATGAGCTATACGAACAGCCTATGTATCGCATTGCATATGCAATTTTACATGATGTACAGCAGGCTGAAGATGCGGTACATGATGCATTCGTAGCCATTATGCGCAGTAATGCAAACATTGGCGATGTAAAGGATGCGGAAACAAAGCATTTTATAGTGCAAACCATTCGTAATACTGCAATAAATCGTTACAGAAAGAATATGAAAGATTCTCAGCATTTTACAGAGCTTGACGATACAGCAGCAAAAATTCCCGATAATCATAGTGATGTCGATGAACGCATTAAACACATGGAGCATAGCGAAGCAGTAAAATATCTTCTGTCAGGGCTTAATGAATCTGATCGTGAGATACTGCTGCTCAGATGCTGCGACGAGCTTTCGTTCAAAGAAATTGCACAGCGTTTAAATTTAAGTGAACCTGCTGCAAGGAAGCGCTACGAACGTGCAAAGAAAGTCGCAAGACAGCAGAAAGGAGTCATACCTTATGGCAAAGAATTATTTACCATTTGACGATGAATGCTTTGATAAAATTGTAGAGGACGCATTCTCTTCGGAAGCAGAGGTACATGTTTTCTCAGACCGTTATCAGAAAAGGAAGGAAAGACTTATGAAGAAGAATACTAATAAAACTTATAAGAAACCCGTATTAAGCAAGAAGAGCATATTTGCTATGGTAGCTGCTGCCGCTGTTGTAATTGCCGTGCCAACATCTGTTTATGCAGGCAGTAGAATATATAATGCCTATGTGACAGAACCAGCAAAGTATCAGCGTGACATTACAATTGACGCTGGTGAAAGCCCTTCTATGGAGATAAAGGCGCTTAATGTGGGCTGGGTTCCGGACGATATGAAGATGCACAGCGGAGCAGAGCATACATCTCTTATGAAATACGGTGCAGATACAGATGATATGCGTGGCATAAGCGTATTTTTCTGGAAGATACCTACAGGTGATTCAGTATTTAATGAAAGTATAACTAATGCTGTAAATACAAATTCATATACAGATGCAAGCGGTAATGATGTTATTGTTATTGCTCATAGTCAGGAGTCACAGGAAAGACACGATGAAGCGTGGGTAGCTTTTAAGAACACACCTTATGCTGCACAGGTTTATATAATGGGTGATGTTTCCGATGAGGAGCGTGATAAGATACTCCAGAATTTATCACTTGAATCATGGGATACTGAGGTAGCAATGGACTGGTCAGAGAATCAGGAATCAGAAGAGCCTGCCGAATATCAAGAAGTAGTCACAAAGGTTGATCCATCATCTATTAAGCTTGCAAATATAGGTGAACCTATCACATCAGTTGAAGAAGGTCTGGAAAAGGGCACATATTCTGTAGAGGCTACTGTCAACGATATTCGCATTCAGAATAATTTTGACGGTATTACAACAGATGCCGCCAATGCGCCGGCTGACTATAGTGAATATACAAATCCAGACGGCACAGTTAAGGATAATATTCGCACATGGTATCGTTTTGGCGACGGTGTAAATACGATTAACGAAAAAGCCTATGAAGAAACCTTAGCTCAGAGCGTGGTTATTGTAGATGTTACCTATAAGAATACAAGCGACATGGATTGGTACGAATGCATTTTCCCTCAGATGGTTCGTATTGATGATGATGGAAATCTTCTTGATTATACAGAGAGACCGGAAGACATGGCTTATAACGACAGTATGCTTGATTTGAAGATGGATAATACAATGTTCAGCATAAGCACTGACTATGCAATGAGCAAGAATAATCTTGAGCCATTTAAGGCAGGGGATACAGTAAATGTTCAGATAGCATTCCTTGTAAACACAGAAGATCTTCCAGATTTGTATCTTATGCTTCAACCAACCGGCGTTGATATAGGCGAGGAAGTAAGCGAGGGTACAGCATTTATTGATTTGAGTTTCCTTGCAGATAAAAACAAATAAGTTTTAAGATACTTTCTATACTCTCCTTATTTTATTATACACTAAAACAAAAATCGGATGCTATGTGCGTCCGATTTTTGCATTTTGGATTTATTTAGAAAATAAAAAACACCAAATGATTGTAATAATCATTTGGTGTTAATGGTTGGGGTGGAAGGATTTGAACCCTCGAATAACGGAGTCAGAGTCCGCTGCCTTACCACTTGGCGACACCCCAGTATACTTACTTTTTGCTTTGCTCTCACTCAGCTTTTATATTATATCACACTAGGAATTATTTGTCAAGTGTTTTTTCAAATTTTTTTTGAAAAAATCGCATTTTTTTATTTTTAGGAAATAGCACGTATTTTAGATGATTTTCCTTCTCATATATTTCATTTTGCCCTTATTCTTGACAAATATACGTCAATATAGTAAAATACTAAGTAGTATATATTATAGATAGAATATATTATAAGCAATATATATTAAAGGAGAAACTCATATGAGATGTATAAATTGCGGAAGAGAACTTCCTCCTGATACAGCAGAATGTCCGTTCTGCCTTGAAAAAGAATTTAGAAAAAATGACAATAAAAAAGAAAGACGCAAGATATATGTAACTCTTAGCATATGCTGCCTTGTACTGGCTATTATTGTTGCAGTGGTACTTATATTTATGCCTGATACGTCGTTTCAAAGGAGCATGGAAAATGCTGACGGAAGTTATGCTCTGGCATCGCTTTGCGAAGAATCACCTGTAGAAGCCGGTGATAGCCGTTATCAGCTGCGTCTGCTTGATGCTATAGATGATATTGAAAACAGATATAATGAACAAACCTGCGGCTATAATCAGACAGTTACAGCACTTAGGCAGATACATTCCGCAGATAACCCTGTTGTTAGGGATCGTGCGGAAGAGGTTTGGTCAAATGTTGAAAGTATGCGTTTTTATCAGCTGCTTAAATCTAAACGTACAGACAATGGCAAAGCAGAGCTTATATGGAATGCAGATGTTGCGGCAGCAGCAGAGAGTATTGCGGATGAATACGATGCAGTGGGGCTGGATTATCAGCAGAATGCAGAAAAGCTTATAAAAAATCTGTTGCCTGATATAGATAGCGTAACTGTAGCTACTCTTATAAATACAGTAAATGCTCAGGACGCACTTGTAAAGTATGAAGAGGATTCCGCCCCTTCTAAAGGTACAGATCTTTTATTTGGTGAGGATATTACGGTAGCAGGCGTAGATGCGGTTTATAATGATAAAAGCGGACTGTGGAGCTTTTTTATTTTGACTGCTGTAAAATAAATATAGGGAGATTTGATTGTGATACGTGATTCTTTTGATATTGATGTTTCAAATTTGAAAACACCATGCTTTATTACAGATGAAAGACTTCTCAGAAGAAACGGAGAGGTTCTTCTGAATGTGCAAAAAGAAACAGGCTGCAAGATATTACTTGCACAAAAGGCATTTTCCATGTTCAGTACATACCCGATTTTACGTGAGTATCTGGCAGGAACTACTGCAAGCGGACTTTTTGAAGCAAAGCTAGGATATGAGGAATTTGGTAGCGAGGTGCATATATTTTCACCTGCATATAGTCCGGAGGATATGCCTGAGATATGTGCTATAAGCGATCATATAGTTTTTAATACGCTTAGCCAGTGGCAGCAGCATAAGGAAACTGTAAAGAAATCCGGTAGAAATATTTCCTGTGGCATAAGAGTAAATCCGGAATATGCTGAGGTTGAGACGGATATTTATAATCCTTGTATACCCGGTTCACGTATGGGCAGCCGTGCTGAAAGCTTTACGGAAGAGCTTTTCGAGGGTCTGGAGGGCATACACTTCCATACAATGTGTGAGCAAAATTCAGATGTTTTAGAGCGTACACTGCCACATGTTATAAAGCGGTTTGATAAGTATCTTAAAAAATGCAAATGGGTCAATTTTGGCGGCGGTCATCATATCACAAGAGCAGATTATGATATAGATAAGCTTGTAAGCTGTATTAAGCTTATACAAGATAAGTATGGTGTACAAGTTTATCTTGAGCCTGGAGAGGCTGTAGCGCTTAACGCAGGCTTTCTTGTGGCAACGGTACTTGACTTTGTAGATAATGGAATGCCTGTAGCTATACTTGATGCCTCAGCTGCATGCCATATGCCGGATGTACTTGAAATGCCGTATCGTCCGTATATTATAGGCAGCGCAGAGCCAGGGGAAAAGCCTTATACATATCGTCTTGGCGGCAATACCTGCCTTGCAGGGGACGTTATAGGTGATTACTCATTTAACAAGCCGCTTAAAGCAGGAGATAAGTTGATTTTTTGCGATATGGCAATTTATTCTATGGTAAAGACAAATACATTTAATGGTATGCCGCTTCCGTCTATTGCACTTCACAGAGCTGATGGTACGCTTGAAGTTATAAAAAGCTTTACCTATGAGGATTTTAAATGCAGACTTTCGTAAACGGTGTGGATATATCAAAATGCAATCTTTGTCCCAGAAAATGCGGCGTAGATCGTACTAAATATATTGGAATATGCGGCGGTGGAGATACTGTACGTGCTGCAAGATGCGCTCTTCATCAATGGGAAGAGCCGTGCATAAGCGGCAGCCGTGGCTCAGGAACTATTTTCTTTTCAGGCTGTAGTTTGCGATGCTGCTTTTGCCAGAATCACACTATAAGCAAGGATAATTTTGGAATGGAGCTTACAGTGCAGCGTCTTTCGGAGTGTATTCTTGATTTACAGTCAAAGGGCGCACATAATATAAATTTTGTCACAGGTGCGCATTATACACCTTGGATAATAGAAGCCGTAAACAATATAAAAGATAAACTTTTCATACCTATTGTATGGAATAGCAGCGGGTATGAAACGATTGAAACTCTTAGAATGCTTGAGGGAACGGTGGATATTTATTTGCCGGATTTTAAGTATTTGAGCGCTGAAACTGCACTGAGGTATTCAAAGGCAGAGGATTATCCTGATGTAGCTTTGGCAGCAATTATGGAGATGTATAGGCAGGTTGGAAAGCCTGTTATAGATTCAGACGGTATTATGCAAAAGGGACTTATAGTCAGGCATTTGGTTATGCCGGGGCACAGGCATGAATCTATGGATATTCTAAAAAAACTATCTGAAATTCTGCCTAAGGATGGCTTCCTTTTAAGCCTTATGGGACAATATACGCCGCCAGATATGCCGCTTGAATACAAAAATCTTAACCGAAAACTTACAACAATGGAATATCAAAGTGTTTTAAAATTGGCTGAGGAGCTGGACTTGCAGGGCTTTTCTCAGGAATTGTCATCTGCGGCATTGCACTTTACACCAAGCTTTGATTTGGAGGGACTTTTAAATGAATGAAAAAAATAATATCAGGAATATTATGCCCGTTCTGGCGATTTATTATATCTGCCTTTTGATTGTATGGGGCTTATACACGCTGCTTTTAAAGCCGGTTATTTGCAGTGCTTTAGGCGAAGAAACGTTTATTTCATCTTTTTTAAGAAGCGGTATAATAAAAAATCTTGTTTGGACACTTCCTGCTGCGCTGCTTATTACAAAGTACAGAAGAAACTGCATGGTATCGCTTAAAGATATGTTTACAAAGATAAATCCTGAATGGAAGAGCTTTCTGTTTATATTCCCGTGTTTCATTGTATTTGTGATAGTAAGTTCTATTCGTGTTCATGGTGGACTGCAAATTTCAGAAAGCTTTGGCGTAGATGATATTATAACAGTTCTTTTTGTTGGACTTACTGAAGAGCTTGTATTTCGTGGCTGGCTTCTGAATTCTACCATTAAGGAAGATTCTAAACCTAAACAGCAGTATATTGCTATTGGAGTAAATGCCGTTTTGTTTTTGTGCATACACTTTCCAATATGGATCTCAAATGGTGAGTTTGTTTCCAATTTTGCAAGTCTCGGATTTGTTTCCATACTTGCTTTAAGCGTGATTTTTAGCTATGCATTTATCAAGACAAAGAATATTCTTATTCCTATTGCGCTTCATATGTTTTGGGATTTGCTAGTATTTATGCTGGTATAATAATAATAATGATTATAATAAAAGAGCTATTGCATTTCATGTTGCAATAGCTCTCTGTTTTTATTGTATTATATTTTCTTCAAATACCCAGATGTAATATCCAAGATATTCAAGTTCCTTATGCGGTTTTGTATTCAGCTCGTTTCCTGAATCAACAAGTGTTTGATGCTGACCAAAATCCATAAGAAGGAAGTAGTCGTCCTGACCTTCCTGATTATCAAACCATTTAGTATTGCTTTGATATGGATTTCTGAAAACTCCGTTTTCGTTTATGTCAACGTTTCTTACCTTGCACTTTGAATCAGACTGTACAGTTATTACCTGTGCATTCCAGAATGTTGCATATCCGTATTCAAGATCGTTTTCTTCAAGATACTTAGCAAGCTTATAGTGTGTATTTTCCAGATATGAATCATGAGGCATCTTTGCTATATCAATAGCACAGCCTGTACATACATAAGCCGCAGGTACTAACAGCAGAACACCGAGTCTTTTGAATTCTGTATTCTTATAGATCCAGCGCATAAATGAAACGCTTACAAGGAAGCTGGTAACGAGAAGCGGAGAAAGTCTCCAGTTAGCTGTACTCAGACCTCCACAGATGTATCCTATGAGTATAAATGCAGTAGATACAAAATGAGACCATATGAGCATTCTGAGGCCGGTATCTTCTATCTTTTTGTAATTGAAGAGAGCGGCAAATGGCAGAATGACGATTACAGCAACGTGTGCCAGAAGCATTATTATATCTATGCCTTCCTTGGACATCAGGAAATATTCAGGTGATACATCAAGGCCGTTAAGATTGAGGAATGCGAGCGGAAGATTCTCGATGTGTTCCCACCATGTGGAAGTTTCTGAGAAGTGTGAATAAGCAGTAGCGTAACCGGCTTGAACGCCGTTTGCCAGATGCTCTCCAAGCTTCATTCCCAAAATAACACCGCCACCGCAAAGTACAAGCATTATAACACTCATAAGGGTTTTCTTGCTTTTGAGTGGAGTAGCATGGTCAAGCACTCTTTCGCAAACAAGTGCACCCATGATAGGTAATGCAAATAGTGCGATTGCTGTGGTTGAGTTTGTACAGCAGAATATAAACATTGCAAGTAAAAGCAGGAGGAAGAATATCTTCTTTACTTTTACGCCTTTGGTGTTTGGTTTGCTCTGTAGATTGTAAATATGAAGAACAAGAGCAAGTCCTATGAGCAGGAACAGCATTCCCAAGCTGTAATAAATTACGTGACCCCAGAATATTTCTCTAAGTTTTGTACTAAGAGAAATAGACATAAGCATACCGCCGATCGCAATACCTTTCCATTTAAAGCTCCATTTCATTTCATGCAGCAGCCAGAATAGAGCCGCTGTAAACAGAACAAAAAATGTGGTCATGCCCAGCGTGTGGGTCAGCATACTTATACCAAAGAACGGAATCCATATCTGCATGAAAAGATTTCCGCCGAAAGGCATTATTGCAGCGTAACTGAAATCAGGATTTATAATTCCATTTCCCTGCATGGCAGCTTCCGCCCAGTAAAGTGTATCGGTGCTGTCTGAATGAAATTCATTTCGTGCAGGTCCCCATATGAAGTATAGTACAAGAACTATTCCTGTACACATTACAAGCAAGCTTATAATGTTAAGAGCGATTGTGCCAGCTTTTGAAAAATCTCTCTTATGCTTTTTGCTTTTCTCTGAATTGACCTCTTCCTCTTCTTGTTCTTCTTCGGAAACCGTGTCACCCTCAGAAATATCTTCGCCTAAGCTGTTATCTTTTTCAGTGTCGTCATTTTCCTCAGGACTTTCATCCTGAGTGCCTTCGTCTGCTTCTGATGCGGAAGAATCAATGCTTTCAGTATCTGTATTTTCTACATTTTCTAAATTTTCAGCATTTTCAGATACAGTATCACTTACAATATCATCTTCTGTTTCTGCCGCTTTGGCAGCGTCTTCTAAAACCTCAGATTCTTCTGCGTTTTCATGTGGATCTTTTATCAGTTCGTTTGGCTCACTCATTGTGCAGCCTCCGTTTTCTCCTCATGGTATTCCTTTTCTGTATTAACATTCCAGATATTTACCTTAGAGGTGTCGCCGCTTATAATATTCTTAACAGCTTCAAAAGAAGTAGCCATTGAGTGATCCATATTATTATAACGGTGCTGACCGTTTCTACCTACACAATAGAGGTTTTCAAATCCGCTGAGGTATTCAATAAGCTCGTCCATCTGTGAATATGTATCAAAATATGCCGGATATGCCTTTTTAACCTTTTCACGGTGGCTGTCCTTAACATCGGAAGCACTGCTTATAACGCCCATCTTAACCAGCTCGTTGATTGCCATTTTTATACATTCATCATCGGACATATTCCAGAAGGAATCACCCTCAGCGCAGAAGTATTCAAGACCGATCCATACGTTATGCTCCGGATCAGATACCATGTAAGGAGACCAGTTATTGAATATCTGAATTCTTCCAAGCTTTACGCCAACATCCTGTACATATATCCAGCAGTCCGGAACGATATTGCCCAGAGTCTTTATATCAGTTTCATTTTTGAGGTTGAGCTTATCAACAAGCAAGCCAACTGTTACAAAGTCACGATATGGGAGACCGCTTGCAATATTTCTAAAGTTTGCAGGAACGTCGTTCATTCCTTCAACAAGATCCTTTACAGGCATTGAGGAAATCAGAATATCGCAGTCCATAGTTACGTTTTCGCCATTTTTGTCACAAACAACTGACTTTACTGTTTTCTTGCCATCAGTATTGATTTTTACAGCCTTTGTGTTCATGATGATTTCGCCGCCCATTTTCTTTACTTCGGCAGCAGCAGTTTCCCAGAGCTGACCCGGACCGTACTTAGGATAGTAGAATTCTTCAATAAGAGAAGTTTCTACCTTTGCGTTATCCTTTTTCTTTGAGAATGTCTTATTCCACATATCTTTGATAACGGCACGGATGGAAAGTCCCTTTACTCGCTGAGAACCCCAGTCAGCAGAGATCTCTCTTGGGTGACGTCCCCAGAGCTTTTCTGTGTAGCCCTCGAAGAACATTGAGTAAAGCTTCTTACCAAAACGGTTAATGTAGAAGTTTTCCAGAGAATCCTCAGGAAGCTTATGCAGAGCAGATTTCATATAGCTGCATCCAGCCTGAACAGTTGTACCGAATCCCATGTTCTTTATAGTTTCAGGCTTCATTGTAACTGGATAGTCGAAGAATTTTTTTCTGTAATAAATACGTGATACTCTTCCTCTTACCAGCATTACACGGTCTGTCTTTTCAGGGTCTGGACCGCCAGCACGAAGCTTCTTTTCACGTCCGAGCTTTTGATCGTCAAATGACGGCTTGCCCTGTCTTGGCATAAGCTCGTCCCACCAAGTCATAACACGGTCATCCTTTGAGAAGAAACGATGTCCGCCGATATCCATTCTATTGTTTTTGTACTGTACAGTTTTGGAAATACCGCCTATTTCGTTGCTTTCTTCAAGAATTGTTACATCATACTGGTCAGGCTGCGCTTTAAGCAGCTCAAACGCTGCTGTTAATCCGGCAGGACCTGCGCCGATAATAATTACTTTTTTCTTCATACTTATGTCCTTTCTTACATTAATAATACTCATGCACATTCATACATACATATTATTATACATCATATAAGTACAGATGTCAATGATTTTGTGAATTAATATTCTTTTGATTTGTACGTTAAAATTTAGCAATGTAATAAAAATGCACTTGATTTTCTTTTTGTAGTGCTGTATAATATATAAGTCAACATAATGTGTCGTAATTATGCATTGTTGCAATAATAATATTTTTTGAAATGAGGATTGATGTTTATATGAAAATAGGTTTTATAGGCGCAGGAAACATGGGAAGTGCCATTATAAAAGGTATTGTAAACAGCAGTATGTCGTCGGAAGCAGAGCTTTTTGCTTTTGATACATTTAATGATAAGCTTCTTGCGCTTTCAGAAATAGGTGTTACAGCTATGGAAAGTGCCTTTGATGTTGCAAAAAAATGTAAATACGTTTTTCTTGCAATAAAGCCGCAGCAGTTTGGTGACGTTTTGCCATGTATTAAAGATGCTGTAACGGATGAAACTGTAATAGTATCAATTGCAGCAGGTATTACATCTGAATATATTCGTTCTGAGACTATTCCAAATGCAAAGGTAGTGCTTGTTATGCCAAATACTCCGCTGCTTTTGGGAACAGGTGCAACTGCACTTTCAAAAAATGATTCTGTTAGTGATGAGGAATTTTCAGTTGTAAGACAGATATTTGATTCATGTGGTATAACTGCTGTTATAGCACCTGATAAAATGAAAGAGATCATTGCGATAAACGGCAGCAGCCCTGCGTTTATTTATCTTTTTGCAAAGGGCTTTGTTGAATACGCTGAATCACAGAATATTGACGGCAACACAGCTTTGTCACTCTTCGCACAGACTCTTATCGGATCGGCAAAAATGCTTACAGATTCAGGAATGACAGTTGATGAGCTTATTCGTATGGTATCTTCTCCGGGGGGAACTACGCTTGCCGGTCTTGATGCACTTTATGAGGGCAAGCTTACTGATATAGTGGCTGACGCTTGCGATCGCTGCACTAAAAGAGCGTACGAGCTGTCAAAGTAATATTGCTTTAGTATAGATTTAGTATAATAGGGACTTCTCCTGCATAATATTATTTATAAAAATTTATAAATATAAAAAAGGTGTTGTGCAAAAGGAGGAGCTTTATGAAAAGAATGAGCTTGAGACTATGGTTTACAGCTGCACAAAGGCGTAAACTTGAGATTTTTATTTATATGCTGCTGCTTGCAATAGGCTGCATTCTGGGAACGTTTTGCGTTATGAAATATGAAGATTCGTCAATGTGCAGATTTTGTATTACATATGGCATGACAGGGGACACCGCAAGTAGTTTGGATGTATTTTTCTATTCGCTTATGAGAAATGGATGCTTATGGTTCTTAGCATTTTTTCTTGGATTTTGTGCGATAGGACAGCCTTTTTTACTTGCTGTTTTAACAATTCATAGCTTCGTATCTGGCTGCTGTCTTGCAAAATTGTCAAAGGAGCTTACGGTCTCGGCTCTTCCACTGTATGTTTTAACCGCAGTTTATACTATAACGGTATCATTTATACTTCTTCTTGCAGTACGTGAGGCAATGCGTCTTTCTTGCTCTTCTTTTGGTGTGTACGTTTTGGAAACTGATACACTTGATATGGGTAAAAGGCTGAAATTTTACCTTGTAAGATTCGGCGTATTGCTTTTTATGATTTTAGCTGCAAGCGGAATATATGCTCTTTGCTGCAAAGCTTTAAGATGACTAGAAAGGAACTAAAAAATAATGGGTCTATTTGGACGAAATTACGAAAATGCCGGGGCTGGTATTGCTAAAAATGCCCCTAAGAAAAAAGCTTTTTTTAGGTTTATGGAGCTGTTCGGAAGAAAGTTCTGGAAGCTTATTGGACTGAATATTTTATATAGTCTGTTTTTTTTGCCGCTTGTTGCTGCTGTAGCAGTTTTTTTTATGAGGTACAATGGAACTATTCCAAGCGGTATGCCGTCGCTTCTGCTTATAGCAGGACTTGTTATACTTTTTGTCGTTCTTTTTGGCCCTGCAACGGCTGGACATACAAAGGTTTTAAGAGCTTTTGTTCTTGATAAGTCTGTGTTTATGGTGCACGACTTTTTTAAGACGTTTAAAAGCGAATTTAAAAATAGCTGCATTATTGGCGTGATAGATTGCTTTGTTGCACTTTGTATAGCAGCGTCAATTTATATTTATCCAATTCTTATAGAATATTATGACAGTAAGATATTTTATGTTTTCTTTGCGCTGGCGCTCAGCATAGGAATAGTTGTGCTGATGATGAATTTTTACACGTTTCTTATGGTTATTGCAACTAATTTGAAGCTGAAACAGATACTCAAAAATTCATTGTCCCTTGCAATTATTGCTCTTAAAAAGAATGTCATTACACTTGCGGTAATTGCAGTTTTCGTTGGAATTTTTGCAGGACTGATAATATTTGCAGATATGGGAATCGCTGTTATTGCTATGTCTATTCTGCCTTTTGTACCGGCTTCATGGCTGGGACTTGTGATATGTTTTAACAGCTATCCGATAATTCAGAAGTATATTATTAATCCTTATTATGAGCAGAGAGGAGAAATAAATCCCGAACTTCTCGGTGATATGGAAGAATCTGTAGACCCTGAGGAGACTTTGTTTGAGGACATGGGCGGTAAAGAAAAGCCTGTTACTACGAATAAAAAGGTAAAGTCCGGCGGCAGTGGAAAGAAAACAAAGCACAAGGGAAAGGTTATTTCCTGAGAAAAATATAAAATTCACAGAATCGTAACTTTACAAATTGGGTGAATTATGATATAATAAATAAGTCATGTACTTGGATACGGGGTATAACCGCAAAGCGGAGTATCACCTGCCCGTTTCTATGTTTGTGATAAAATTTTTAATGAGGTGAATTTATCATGATGCTGAAAGAAGAAAAGACAAGCGTAATCGAGCAGAATCGTCTGCATGAAACTGACACAGGTTCTCCTGAGGTTCAGGTTGCTATTCTCACAAAGAGAATCAATGACCTTACTGAACACCTGAAGACTCACAAGAAGGATCATCATTCCAGAAGAGGTCTTCTCAAGATGGTTGGTCACAGAAGAAACCTGCTTGCTTACATGAAGAAGAAGGATGTAAACCGTTATCGTGCTTGCATCGAAAAGCTTGGTATTCGTAAGTAATTTGATGAAAAATACGGTGAAAAGGCAGATGGAAGTTCCTCTGCCTTTCCGTGTTTGAAAAAGTATGCAGCGGCGGCTATTTAGCATGAAACCGTGTAACTTTTTATTTTATAATATTATTATAAAGCTATAGGGTTTTCTGCTAAACTGTCGTTGTATGATTATTTTGATCTATGATCTATACAGAAAGGAATTTGTAAAATGTTTGAGAATTACAGAAAGTTTGAGACAACATTTGCTGGTCGTCCTGTTGTAGTTGAAACTGGCAAAACTTGTGCGTTGTCAAACGGTTCATGTTGGGTAAGATACGGTGAAACTGTTGTTATGGCAAATGTTACAGCAAGTGCAAAGCCTAGAGACGGCGTTGACTTTTTCCCGCTTTCCGTTGATTATGAGGAGCGTATGTACTCAGTAGGTAGAATACCGGGCTCTTTTACAAAGAGAGAGGGTAAGCCATCTGAAAAGGCTATCCTGACATCACGTATGGTAGACCGTCCTATTCGTCCGCTGTTCCCTAAAGATATGCGTAATGATGTTTCCGTTGTTATGACTGTTTTGGCTGTAGATCCTGACTGTTCACCGGAAATTACAGGTATGCTGGCTACATCTATTGCTATTTCAATTTCTGATATTCCGTGGAATGGACCTATTGCAGGTATTAGCGTTGGTCTTTGTGATGGTAAGCTTGTTCTTAACCCTACACTTGAGCAGAGAGCTAATAATGATCTTCAGCTTACTGTTGCTGGTTCTATGGAAAAGATCGTTATGATCGAAGCAGGCGCTAATGAAGTACCTGATGACCTGATGCTTGAGGCTATTATGACAGGTCATGAAGAGATAAAGAAGATGGTTTCATTTATCAATGAGATCCGTGCAGAAATCGGCAAGCCTAAGTTTGAATTCCAGTCTATGGACGTTGATCACGATCTGTTTGATGCTATGGAAGCGGATTTTGCAGAGCAGGTAAAGGTTGCTCTTGATACTGACGATAAGAACGAAAGAGATGCAAGACTCCAGCCTATCGCTGACGCTATTCATGAGAAGTTTGATGAGGCATATCCAGAACAGGGTGCTATGATTGATGAGTGCCTGTATAAGCTCCAGAAGAAGATCGTACGTAATTGGCTTTATGAGGGCAAGCGTGTTGACGGCAGAGGCATTGATGAAATACGTCCTCTTGCTGCTGAGGTTGGTCTGCTGCCACGAGTTCATGGTTCAGGTCTCTTTACAAGAGGTCAGACACAGGTTATGACTATCGCTACTCTTGGCCCTGTAAGTGAAGCTCAGAAGATTGATGGTCTGGATGAAGAGACATCAAAGCGTTATATGCACCAGTATAACTTCCCGTCCTATTCTGTAGGCGAGACAAAGCCTAGCAGAGGTCCGGGCAGACGTGAGATCGGTCACGGCGCACTTGCTGAAAGAGCACTTGTACCTGTTCTGCCATCTGTAGAAGAATTCCCATATGCTATGCGCCTTGTTTCAGAAGTTCTTTCATCTAATGGTTCAACTTCTCAGGGTTCAATTTGTGGCTCTACACTTGCTCTTATGGACGCTGGTGTTCCGCTGAAAGCACCTGTTGCTGGCATTTCTTGCGGTCTTATTACAAAGCCAGATAGTGATGAATTCATGACAATGGTTGATATTCAGGGTCTTGAGGACTTCTATGGCGATATGGACTTTAAGGTTGGCGGTACACATAAGGGTATCACAGCTATTCAGGTTGATATTAAGGTTGACGGTCTGACACCTGCTATAATCAAGGAAGCATTTGAAAAGACAAGAAAAGCACGTCTGTATATACTTGATGAAATTATGCTTAAGGCTATTCCAGAGCCAAGAGAAACTGTAAACGAATATGCACCTAAGATGTTCCAGACAAAGATACCTGTGGATAAGATTCGTGAGGTTATCGGTCAGGGCGGCAAGGTTATTCAGAAGATTTCTGCTGAGTGCGATGTTAAAATTGACATCAATGAGGACGGAAGTGTATTTATCAGCGGTCAGAGTATGGAAGGCTGCCAGAAGGCACTGCAAATCGTTCATACAATTGCACTTGATCCTGAGGTAGGCGCACTTTACCGTGGTAAGGTAGTATCTATCAAGCAGTTTGGCGCATTTGTTGAAATCGCACCGGGCAAGGATGGTTTGGTTCACGTTTCAAAGCTGGATAAGGGCCGTGTTGAAAACGTTGAAGATGTTGTTTCCGTTGGCGATGAGATCATCGTTAAGGTAATGGAAATTAAGGATGGTAAGATCAGCCTTTCACGTAAGGACGCACTTATTGAGCTTGAACAGCGCAAGGCTGAAAATAACTGATTATATTAAAACTGTTATAAAAAGAGCTGCTGCATTTCAAAAATGCAGCAGCTCTTTCTGTTTTATTCTTATTCTCACTTTTACTTTGCTAGCTTTAGAAGCTCTTCCGGTGTGAATACATATTTTTTATCGCAAAAGTGACAGTCTACTGTAATAGGTTCGCCGTCATCTGCCATGGCTTTCAGTTCACCCTTGCCAAGGCTATAGAGAATTTTCTCAGTTCGTTCACGACTGCAATTACACTTATAGAAAACTTCGTTTTCATCAAGTATATTTGGTTCAAGACCATCAAGAAGTTTAAGTGCTATATCCTCAGCAGTCATGCCGTTAGTCATCATTTTTGTAACAGGCGGCATAGTCTGCAAATTCTTTTCAATTATGTCTATAACAGAATCATCTGCAAAGGGGAGTACGTGTATTAAATATCCACCGGCAACATTAACCGTGAGATCGGGATTGACCAGTACTCCTAAGCCGCATACTGTAGGAGTCTGTTCGCTGTCGGCATAATATCTTGCTATATCCTCGGCAATTTCTCCGGATACAAGAGGACACATTCCCACATATGGCTCTTTAAGTCCCAAGTCTTTTACTACTGAAAGCGTTCCATCATGACCAATAGCTCCGCCTACATCAAGCTTTCCATTTTTATTAAGAGGTATTTCTACTATAGGATGATCAGCATAGCTTTTGACGTTTCCACGGCTGTCTGCAACTGCAACGAGCATTCCAGCTGGGCCGTCACCTTTAACACGAAGAGTTACAGTGTCTTTGTCACCTTTCAGACCGTAGCCCATCATACTTGCTGCAATAGACAGTCTTCCGAGTCCTGCTGTAATTACGGCTGATGTCTTGTGAATACGCTCTATCTCAGCGACTATGTCAGTTGCATCTACTGCACAGGATACAACCGATGCATCCTTAGCAATAGCTCTTTTAAGTATACCCATTTATTTTACCTCCTGTTTACGTACAACAAATACCATTCGTTCACTTGTATCATTAAGTTTTTCTTCTGTATCTGCATTATAGCAGCCTATTACCTCAAAGCCGATATCACTCAGTGCTTTGTGAACATCTGACGGTTCATAAGCGTGTTCGGTTATTTCCTCGCAGCTTCTTGTGTATTTTCCGTCCTCTTCAAGTTCAAAAAAATCCAGACGTATATTTACCGTATTATCATGAGACTCAAAATTGTTTTCCCAGATGCAGTATACATTATCAGTGTCATATATATAGATCTGATTGCCCAAGACTTCACGATGTTTATATGGTGTATTCATATCAAAAATGAAAACACCGCCGTTTTCAAGGCTATCGTAAACTCTGCGAAATACAGTTTTTACATCGTCAAAGCTGTCAAGATGGTTCAGACTGTCAAGAGTGCATATTACAATGTCAACTGTTCCATAAAGCTCCAGTTCACGCATATCCTGACAGATATACTGGATAGGCAGTCCGCTTTCAATTTTCTTATCCATTGCACGGCTGAGCATTCCATAAGAATAGTCAGCGCCTATAACGTCATAGGAAAGTCGGCACATTTCTTCCGTCATACTGCCAGTACCGCAGGCAAGGTCAAGTAGAACATCGCCGCTGCTCTTCTTATATTTTTGAATAAGCCTATGGAAGTATTGACTTCGCCCTCTATAGTCGACATTCTCAGTAAGTCCATCATAGTATTGTGAAAAAGTCTCATAACCTGTATTCATAATTACCATTATCTCCCATAAAAACAAAGGGACGCAGTATAAACCTCGTCCCGATTGTTTTTTGTTTTAATTTTATTTCTTGTTCTTCTTAGCGGCTCTTTCGGGATTTCTACGCTGATTGCCGAAGCTGCCATCACCTGAACCTGCATTTGGTGCGTCAGGTTTAGCAACCTGTTCACGCTCAGGAGCTTTATTCTGCTGTAGTCTTACAGTCAACAGCATACGAACAGTTTCCTCCTGAATAGAAGCGACCATAGCGTCGAACATTTCAAAGCCTTCATAACGGTACTCGACAACAGGGTTCTTCTGACCGTATGCACGAAGTCCGATACCCTTTTTAAGTTCGCTCATATCATCAATATGTGCCATCCACTTTGTATCAACTACCTTGAGCATGATAACACGTTCAAGCTCACGGATAGTATCACTGCTGTACTCTTCTTCCTTAGCGGCATAGATAGCCTTTGCCTTGTCTTGAAGAGTTTTTGTGATATCAGCAGCTGACATCTTGTTAAGCTCTTCTGTTTCATAATTGAGATCATTTTCGTCAGTGAGCCAGCCCATGAAGTGTTCTCTCAGACCAACGATGTTCCATTCGCTGTGTTCAGTAAGCTCATCGTCAGCATACATATTTACAGTAGAAGCGATCATGTCATCCATCATTTTGAGAATGCTTTCGTGCAGGTCTTCGCCATCCAGAACCTGTGCTCTCTGCTTGTAGATGATCTCACGCTGTGTATTCATAACGTCGTCATAGTTAAGGACGTTCTTACGAATGCTAAAGTTACGTCCCTCAACCTTACGCTGTGAAGATTCAACGATCTTTGTAAGCATCTTGCTTTCTATAGGTGTATCCTCATCTACATTGAGTGTGCGCATCATATTTTCCAGACGATCACCAGCAAATATACGCATAAGGTCATCTTCTACGGAGAGGAAGAAACGGCTTTCGCCCTCGTCGCCCTGACGGCCGGAACGTCCACGCAGCTGATTGTCAATACGTCTTGATTCATGGCGCTCAGTACCAAGAATGTACAGACCGCCTGCTTCCTTTACAGCAACAGCCTTTTCCTTTACCTCGGCGCTGAAATTATTATAAAGCTCCTGATATACCTTACGAGCTTCCAGAACCTCTTCATTGTCAGTATCAGCATAGCCGATAGCTTCTGTTATAATTTCTTCTGGATATTCTCTCTTACGCATTTCGGCACGTGCAAGGAATTCAGCGTTACCGCCGAGCATGATATCAGTACCACGGCCAGCCATATTTGTAGCGATGGTAACAGCACCAAGCTTACCTGCCTGTGCAACGATCTCAGCTTCTTTAGCGTGGTACTTAGCGTTCAGTACTTCATGCTTTACGCCCTTCTTTTTGAGCATAGCAGAAAGAAGCTCAGATTTTTCAATAGAAATAGTACCAACCAGAACAGGCTGTCCTTTTTCGTGGCATTCTATGATCTGATCAATAATAGCACGGTATTTAGCAGCTTCTGTACGGTAAATAAGGTCGTTGTGGTCGATTCTCTGAACTGGACGGTTAGTCGGGATAGCAATAACATCGAGCTTATAGATTTCACGGAATTCATCTTCCTCTGTCATAGCAGTACCGGTCATACCGGAAAGCTTGTTGTACAGACGGAAATAATTCTGGAATGTAATAGTAGCAAGAGTCTTTGACTCACGCATTACCTTTACGTCTTCCTTAGCTTCAATAGCCTGATGCAGACCATCATTAAATCTACGACCAAGCATCTTACGACCTGTAAATTCGTCGATAATAACTACTTCGCCTTCTTCAACGATATAGTCAATATCCTTGCGCATAACGCCATTTGCTTTAAGCGCCTGATTGATATGATGCATAAGTGTCATATTATCAGGATCCATGAGGTTTTCTATTGCAAAGTAGTCCTCAGCCTTCTTGATACCACGGCGTGTGATGGTTGCAGTTTTAGCCTTTTCGTCAACGATATAGTCAGCTTCCTGATTTATTTCTTCCTGATCCTGTTTAGAGTCTGTTTCAACTATAATAGTAGGAGTCAATGTTTTTGCAAACTTGTCAACAACACCGTAAAGCGCAGTTGACTTATCGCCTCTACCGGAAATGATAAGAGGTGTTCTTGCTTCATCAATAAGAATGGAGTCAACTTCGTCTACGATAGCAAAATTGTGTTCTCTCTGAACCTTGTCCTTTTTATAGATAACCATGTTATCACGAAGGTAGTCAAAGCCCAGTTCGTTATTTGTACCATATGTAACATCGCAGTTATAAGCTTCACGGCGCTGGTCGTTATTAAGGCCATGGAGAATACAACCTACAGTAAGACCGAGATAGCGTAAAACCTTACCCATTTCGTCTGACTGTGTTTTTGCAAGGTAGTCGTTTACTGTTACGATATGAACGCCCTTGCCGGGAAGTGCATTAAGATAAGCAGAAACGCAGGCAACCAGAGTTTTACCTTCACCTGTTTTCATTTCTGCGATACGTCCCTGATGTAGTACGATTGCACCAATGAGCTGCACCGGGAATGGTTTTTTGCCCAGTACGCGGAAAGCTGCTTCACGAACAGTTGCCAGTGCTTCTGGAATCATGGAGTCCAAAGTTTCGCCTGTTTCCAGACGTTCACGGAAATCAAATGTTTTCTGTTTAAGCTCTGCATCGGACAGAGCAGTGAACTCTTCATCCAGAGCGAGGATTTTATTTTTTATCGGTTCAATTCTTGCCAGCTCTCTTGTACTATACGAGCCGAATAGTTTGCTAAAAATACCCATTAGTCTACCGCCTTCATTTAAAAGTATACAATTTAAAGTATATCATACAATTTGTATTTTGTCAACCAATTTTGCGCCTATTTAAAATTATCCTGGAAATATACGCATATATTTTGCATTTTGCACTCTGTGCATTTAGGCTTTCTTGCTGAGCAAGTATCACGTCCAAATTGAACTATTCTGTGGCAGAAATCCGAAGAACGCTCTGGCGGAATAAGAGGACGGAGGTCTTTTTCAACCTTGAAAGGCTCTTTGTTTTTAGTAAGCCCCAATCTGCCTGTTATTCTTATGAAGTGTGTATCTGTTACAATAGCAGGCTTTCCGTATACATCGCCAAGTATAAGATTAGCGGTTTTTCTGCCGACTCCGGGAAGTGTGAGAAGCTCCTCCATTGTATCCGGAATCCTGCTGTCGTATACACTTATAAGTCTTTGAGCCATTCCTATAATGCTTTCTGCTTTTGTTCTGTAAAATCCGCATGGCTTGATGTCCTGTTCAAGCTCTGAAAGTTCAGCATTTGCAAAAGCTTCAAGTGTAGTATACTTTTGAAAAAGTGTTTTTGTTACGATATTTACTCTTGCATCTGTACACTGAGCTGATAGTCTTACTGCAATAAGCAGCTCGTATGGCTTTTCATATTTCAGTGCACACGCTGAATCGGGGTATATTTCCTCAAGAATATCACATGCCTTAATGGCAATTTCTTCTTTTGTAAAAGACATCAGAGTCTCCTTATCTATAATCTAATCTATAATTTAACATATTATCTATTATCTATTTTTTCGGGATAGAGATCGTGGTGAGTGAGTCGCTCCCATGCGACTGCTTCCCATTTTGTATCCTTTTTGCCGTAATTGCAGTATGGGTCAATGGAAATGCCGCCTCTTGGAGTAAATTTTCCCCAAACCTCAATATAGAATGGGTCCATAAGCTTTATGAGATCATTCATGATGATATTTACGCAGTCCTCGTGGAAATCACCGTGATTGCGGAAGCTGAAAAGATAAAGCTTTAGTGACTTGCTTTCTACCATGCGTACATTAGGTACATAGGAAATATAAATAGTTGCAAAATCAGGCTGACCTGTTATAGGACAAAGACTTGTAAATTCAGGACAGTTGAATTTTACAAAATAGTCTCTTCCGATATGCTTATTTTCAAATGTTTCTAATACCTCAGGGGCGTAGTCGTCCTTATACTTTGTATTCTGATTGCCAAGCAAAGTAATGCCGGCTGTTTCTTCTTTAGTTCTTCCAGTCATGCTATATCTCCTTCATAATCGGGTCTGTAATTCCGTTTGCTCTAAATGCTTCTATTCTGTCACGACAAGTTCCGCATATGCCGCACGGAACATCGCCGCCTTCGTAGCAGCTCCATGTAAGCTCATAGGGAACATCTAGTTCAATGCCAAGCTTTACAATATCTTTTTTTGTCATGTTTACAAATGGCGCTTCAATACGAACCTGTTTTCCGCTGCCTTCATATATAGCTTTAGACATAGCGTCGTTGAATACAGCAGAGCAGTCGGGGTAAGCATTTCCGGCGGCATCATCTGCATGAGGGCCGTAATATATAACCTTGCAGCCGTGTGAAATGGCTATACTTGCAGCAGAAGCAAGAAATAAGCCGTTTCTGAAAGGCACATATGTAGATACAGGTGTACCGTTTGTTTTTTCAAGCTGTTCAGAGTAGCTTTCCTTTGGTATTTCCTCATCAGAACCCTTTAGAAGCGAGCAGTTTGAATCGGCAAATATAAGAGACAGATCGAGCGTCTGCCACTTTACACCATAATATTTTACAAGCTTTTCTGCTGATTCTATTTCTTTATTATGCTTCTGTCCATAGCTTATGGAAAGGGCGAGGACGTTTTCCGCACCGTGTTTTTTAACAGCTTGTGCAAGGCAGGTCGTGCTGTCAACTCCGCCGCTAAATAGTACCATTGCTTTCATTTATTTACACTCCTTTTATTTATTCATTTATTTCAATTCATCACAAGGCTTTGCAGGAATGGGTCATTTTCATATGCGCCGCAAAATGTTGTAGTAGTTGTACGTGACGGGAAATTTCTGATTCCTCTTGCAGTCATGCAGCTGTGTGAAGCCGTTATTACAACTCCTACATCTTCTGAACCTGTTGCTATTTTCATTATCTCTGCAATATCCTGTCCCAGACGTTCCTGCAATTGAAGCCTTTTGGCAGCCATATCGCATATACGTGCGATCTTACTAAGCCCTATAACCTTGCCGTTTGGCAGATATGATACGTTTACATGCATATCGTACATTAAAGCCATATGATGTTCGCAGTAGCTGTATACGCATATATCTTTTACAGTTACAGCAGCGCCTTTCCCTTTGGCTTTTGTTTCTGTAAATGTTTTTTCAAACATATCTGCGATTTCCTGATTGGTGTATGATATACCTTCGAAAACCTCTTCATACATTCTTGCAACACGTTCAGGAGTTTCTATCAGACCTTCTCTTTCGGGGTCTTCACCCAAAGCTTCTAAAAGTCCACGTATATGGTATACAACCTTTTCATGATCTATTGCCATTTATCTTCACACTCCTCTCTTTTCCGGATCCCATATAAATTTATGAAGCTGCAATTGCAGTCTTACGTTGTTGAGATTTTTTTCTTTCATAAATTCTACAATAAAAGCAGGATCTATTTTGCCGAATACAGGGCTTAAATAAACGTGACATTTTTCTGTGAGCTTATATTTTTCTATGATTTCAGCAGCTTTAACAAGATCTTCCTCTGAACCTGCTACAAACTTCATGCAATCCTTTTTTTCAATAAACGGAAGATTATCTGCAAGGCACATCTTATCTTCCATGCCGCTTGATGGCAGCTTATAGTCTATGGTAAATGCTGGTCTGTTTTTTATGGCGGAAAATTCTTCTATACTCACACTGCCGTTTGTTTCTATCTCGATTCTAAGCTCATTTTCTTCGGCAAGATAAGCGAGCAGTTCTTTTACATAAGGCGCAGTGAGTGGTTCACCGCCTGTGAGAGTGACATTTTTCACGCCTGTTTTTAAAACAGCACTTCTGATTTCTTCCGCTGACATTTCTTTGTGTGGAGCAGATTCAGAGTTTGCCCACATTGTATCGCAGTAGCTGCAACGTAAATTACAGCCGCAAAGTCTTATAAAAACGGAAAGTTCACCGGCTCGGAAACCCTCTCCGTTTATACTTGTGAAGATCTCGGCTACCTTATATTTGTATTTATATTCCATATCAATTTTCCTCATAAACAGCGCAGTTTTCCGGAGTTTCATAAACTGTCACGCTTTTTACCGGAATACCGTCCTTTGATAGAAGCTCAAAGAAGTGTTTTGCAAAGCATTCGGCAGTGGGACGAAATGGAACAGATATAAGCTTGAAATTTTCTTCATTAAAAGCGCTTATAGTTTTTTCTTTTAGTGTGCCTTTTTCATAAATTACAGCGTGGTCAAAATTATCAGCAAGCTTGCGAACGGCTTTTTTGAGGTCGCCAAAATCAATAACCATTCCTCTGAGCTGTCCTGTTTCATTGAGGCTTTCTGACGCTACCTGTACCTCGATCTTCCATCTGTGACCGTGAAGATTTGCGCATTTTCCATTATATCCGCTTAAAAAATGTGCGCTGTCAAAAGCGGCTGACGTTTTTAGATAATACATATTTTACCTCCGAAAAAAGCGGCTTCTCCTACAGAAAAGCCGCTCTATACACATAATAATGTTAAAGCTGCCCTTAGTTTTGTTTAACGACAGGATGGTGCAAACGAACTGTCGATTTAATTATATCACACACCGAAACCAGTGTCAACAGAAAAACATTTATAAAAAACTATAAAAAAACTGCTGCGCCGTTTTATCATGCGCAGCAGTCTGGGTGCAATATATTATTAGTTAAGTTTTATTCTGGTATAACCGGAAGTGAATCGACTCTTTCGCCAATGAACAGCAGCAAAGCAGAGGCATCGCCTGTATCTACTGTACCATTTTTAGCGCAGTCGCCGTTTGCAGATTGCTGGTCATTAAACTTAATAGAACCTGTCAGATACTTGTTCAGATAAACCATATCTACCAGTGTGATCTTGCTATCAAGGTTAAGGTCACCATATTTAACATTATCTGGAATAATTACTGATGTAGTAGTTTCAGTTGTATCAGATGTTTCAGTTGTAGTTGTTTCCAAATCATGAGTTTCAGTTGTAGTAGTTGTTGTAGTCAAATCAGTTGATGTAGTAGTATTTGTAGTAGTTGTTGTTTCATCAGAACCGGATGATTTTATAATATAAACCTCTTCTACAACGACAGTTGAATTTTCAAGCTGGTTGCTGCCGGCATCATTTACCCACCAGATCTGTACAAGACCGTTATCCTGCTTCTGTGCGTCCTTTGCAATTTCAGCGATGAGCGCCTTATCAGTTACCTTATTTTCTCCGCTATTGTATGATACCTCAAACGGCTTTGAAAGGTCGATCTTAACTGTATCAGGGCCTGCGATTTCCCACTTGTATGATACCCAGTAATCTTCTGCGCCTGATACATTGAGACCAGCGCATCCGTTTGCAAATTTTACTGCGCTGTCAGCGTCCAGCTTAACATACAGTGTATCGCCGATTGGCTCGTTAAATGTGAATTTGTAACCATCAGCGCCGTTCTTAACATCAGCCTTTATCTCTGTTGTAGGGCCAGGTTCGGTAGTTGTAGTAGTAGGTTTTGTTGTTAAGTTAGTTGGTCTAGTGCCTGTTGTTATATTTCCGTTAGTATAAAGATCTGCCGGAAGCTCGTCAAGAGTGATGCAGTAATCGCTCTGATACATGTCGATAGTATCTTTTTCAGTATTGAATATTGGGTCAGTGAGGAACTTAGGGCCATCACCCTCAGCATTAGTATTTCCATCGTACCATGTACAGAAATAGAGCCAGCCAGCTTTGTCGTTTACAAGATTATCAACAGTAGAGAAGCTGTCGTTCTCAGCCATAGCGACCATCTTTGTGCTGTTGTACTTATCCATAATGCCATAGAATGTGCTTGCTATAGCGCTGTCGTTGTGATAAGCACGTTTAGAGCCTGTGGACCAGTCTATGCAGCTGTACTTATCATAACCGATGATATCAACATATTCATCGCCCGGATACCAGTCAGCGGAAGTTGCAAAGTTGTAGCTGTTCCATTCCCAGATAAGGTTATGGCATCCTAAATCTTCTGTTAATGTCTTATAAGTATAGATCCAGAGGTCTTTGTAAGCCTTTGAGCCTTCTCTGCCCCACCAGAACCAAGAACCAGTTTCACCGCCGCCGCCTTCAGCTTCGTGAAGTGGTCGCCAGATAACAGGAATGTCAAGAGCTTCAAGCTTCTTAAATTCTGCTGCCAGAAGTGTCAGAGACTTCATGTAGTATTCATTGTCTTTTGTTCCCGGAGTAATAGCTTTTGATGGTGAAAAGTCGGTATCTTTATTATTATATGTAGTTTGTGACCAGTCGATTTTGCTGCCGATAGTATAGCTTGACATATCCTTAGGAACATTAATATGCCATGAAGAAGTTGCGATACCGTTTTTGTTCTTTACCCAGTCAATAATGCGGTCTGTTGAACCGTCGTCACTGCCGTATGCCGGACAGGTAAAGTTACCATAGTCAAAGCCTCTTATAGCTGGCATATGACCGGTAAGGTTTTCAAGATATTCAAACTCGTATTCAAAACCATGAGGGCCGTTGCTGTAAATTTCCTGCTGACCTGAAATGATATTACTACCATAAACAGAAGCCATATAATTCATAAGGTTCTGAGCAGCTGGAATAGCGCTTGGGTCGCAGCAAGTAGTATCAGATGCAGATATAACGGCAGCAGATGCACTTTCAATTGTGAAATAGTCAAAGTTTGACCAGCCCCAAGACTTTTCAATGCTCATAGTGTTTGAGCCTGATTTAAGATTTACTGAATATACAGGTACTTTTTCAAAGCCTGTAGATTCTGGAATTGAAAGAACGCCCAGTGAAGATCCGTTTACTGAAATGTTCTGCTGCTTTGCAGTGCCGCTACCGCCTGCATATACATAGATAGTGTATAGGCCTGCTTCATCAACATCAAAGTTCATGGTGATAGTACCGCTGTCCTTCATTTCAAGATAAGAACCGCCGCTTGCAGAATCGCTGTTTTTAACTGTTACTTCGCCTGTAATAGTTGCGTCTTCGAATTCAAACCTTTTTTCTGCTGCAACTACGCCTAATGGCATCATAGAAGCAGCTGCCGCATTTACTGCAATAACAGCAGAGATAAATGCCGGCATAAGCTTTCTTGTCCTTTTCATTTTCTAATATTCCTCCCAAAATATTTTATAGTACAAATTATACCATTCTTTCTCAAAAATGTCAATAGTTTTTAAGCTTTTTAAATTTATGCTTTTAAAACTTTTAAACTTATATTTTTAAGGTAGTTTAACTTATATATCGTTATTTTTAGCTTATGCAGCTATTGATTTTAAACAAGCATTAAGCTTATAATAATATGCAGCGTTTTTATCATCTGAACTGATTGCTTTCAGGCTCATATTTAAAGCCCACTTTTTCAAGCTTTTCTACGATTTCTTCCTTGTCAAGGCAAAGCGATCTGCAAAGCTCCTCCAATGAGGAATATTCATCTCTGAGCTTAGTATTTATAACACTCATAAGCATAATAGGGTCGTTAGGCATGTTCATATTTATACTTCCTTTCAAAATTATTTATAAATATATTAATACTAGTATAACATATATATAAAACATTGTCAACCGAAAAAATGTGTTGCATTGTTATAAAATATATGTTATAATATACAAAATAGATTAATAGGAGGCGAATGTGTGCAAATAAAAGAATCGGCTGAAAATTATCTTGAAACTATACTGATTTTAAGTAAGAGGATAGGTGAGGTTCGCTCTATTGATATAGTAAATGAGCTTTCATATTCCAAACCGAGCGTGAGCATTGCAATGAGAAATTTGCGTGAAAATGGTTTTGTTTCAGTTGATAAGGATGGCTATATTACACTTACTGAAAAGGGAAAAGGAATTGCTGAAACTATGTATGAGCGTCATATGGTAATATCAAGCTGGCTTATGTATCTTGGTGTTTCTGAGCAGGTCGCTCTGGATGATGCTTGCCGTATTGAACATGTTATAAGCGCAGAAAGCTTCAATGCTATAAAAAAGCATGTTTATGAAAACGAAGAATTATCAAAATAGAAATAAATATTATGCTTGCAATTTTTATGCAGAAATGGTATAATAATTTCATTATATAATGAGGAGGCGTTTTTTGATGAAAGAAATAAATTCAAACGCAAAAATAGAGACTAAATGTTTACATGCAGGTTATACACCTGAGAATGGCGGACCTGGTGTTATGCCTATAGTTCAAAGTACAACCTATCGTTTTGATTCTACTGAGCATGTAGCAGCGCTTTTTGATATGCCTACAGAGTGTATGTATTCACGTTTTGCTAATCCTACATGTGATGCTGTTGAGAAGAAAATAGCTGCTCTTGAAGGCGGTAGCGGCGCAATGCTCACTACCAGTGGACAGGCTGCTTCTCTTTTGTCTATTTTGAACCTTTGTAATGCTGGTGATAGCTTTATTGCAGCTACTACTATTTATGGCGGTACAGTAAATCTTTTTAGTGTAACACTCAAAAAGCTCGGAATCGAGTGCATATGGGTAGAGCCGGATGCTTCGGATGAGGACATTAAAAAAGCTTTTAAATCCAATACAAAGGCTGTTTTCGGAGAAACTATTGCTAATCCTGCACTTAATGTGTTTGATATAGAGCGTTTTGCAAATATTGCTCACGAACAGGGCGTTCCGCTTATCGTTGATAATACATTTGCAACACCTGTTCTTTGCAGACCTTTTGAATTTGGTGCGGATATAGTTGTACATTCAACTACTAAATACATGGATGGTCATGCTGTACAGGGCGGCGGCGTTATTGTTGACAGCGGCAACTTTGATTGGGCTGCAAGCGGAAAGTTCCCTGACTTTACAGAGCCGGATGAAAGCTATCACGGCGTTGTATATACAAGAGATTTCGGCAATATGGCTTATATCATTAAGGCAAGAATGCAGCTTATGCGTGACTTTGGATGCTATCCTGCTGCAAATTCAGCATTCCTTTTGAATTTGGGTCTTGAAACTCTTCCTGTAAGAATGGAGCGTTACTGTGAGAATGCTACTCAGGTTGCGCAGTTCCTTACAGGCTCAGATAAGATAAATTTCGTAACCTATCCGGGACTTCCTACAGATAAGAATTATGCAATGGCTCAGAAGTACCTGCCTAAGGGTACATGTGGTGTTATTTCTTTCTCTATAAAGGGCGGCAGGCCTGCTGCTGTTCGTTTTATGGATGCGCTTGAACTTGCAAGCATTGAAGTACACGTTGCGGACATAAGAACCTGCGTTCTGCATCCTGCTTCTGCAACTCATCGTCAGCTGACAGAAGAACAGCTTGTTGCAGCAGGTATAGACGGCGGACTTATTCGTTTGTCTGTTGGTCTTGAAAATGTTGAAGATATAATTGCAGATATTAAGCAGGCACTTGAAAAGGTATAATTTCACAGAGCTGTTTTATAAAAATTCCCTCATCTGTGAAAGATGAGGGTTTTTGATGTTATAAGCTTATAATAAGTTTATTATAGAGTTATTGGTGGTATAAGGTAGAGTATAGGGGGTGTTTCTATGCTTTTGCATGAGTTTTTGAATATGGGTCTGAGAAACACTCTTTCAGGTGTAAATGATGAAGTATTCAGGCTTATGCTTTCGCATTATAATCATAAAGCAATGGGCGCAGATGCGGGAAAGGTATTTTTTGATAATATGATGAATGGACCTTTATATACTATGAGCAGCGAGCTATTCAGAGTGCTCATATCACACTGGAATCATAGAGCTGTATGTATGGAAACGCATAGGAATATCGTTATAACCTGTGACCTTATTCTGGAACAGGATACATCTCCGCAGGATGAATTTGAGCTTTTTAAATATTTGCACAGCAGAGAAAAGCAAAGCGGACTTGTACCGTATTATATCATGAATGAGCATTCGCCTGAATACAAGAAAATCAGTGCAGGGTACGGCAACCGTATAATACCGTATTCAATAGAAAATCACAGAAGCTTCGCACTTAAACTTAGAAAGCTGCTTGTAAACACAAAGTTTGTATGCAGTGGATTTCAAGTCATGCATGCTCTGAATCTGGGAATTACAGATGCGATTAAAAAGAGTCCTTATGTTTATCTTATATTCACGCAGCATGGGGTTAATTTCTTTAAGGACAATTTTATCACGCAGTCTGCATACAGTGCGTTTTTGTTTGATAAGATAATGATAAGCAATAACTTTGAACGTGATCTGTTTATAGACAGAGGCTGCTATAATGAAAGCAATCTTATAAAAAACGGTCTTTTCAGATGGGATCTTTTGAGTGCGGAAGGCGCAAAGCATGAGAAAAGCATTTTTATTTACTTTACTCACAGGCGCTATTTAAAGGATATAGAAAATGTAAGCGACTCTGTATATGTAAAAACTATTGCAGGACTTTTGAACGACAAGCGTTTTATTAGTCTTGTAAAGGAAAACGGCTATACTTTGAAGGTCGCACTTCATCATACAGTGCTTTCAGTCTGCGGCAAGGATATTCTTGATGGCGTACAGATATTGGAGGATTCGGAAATTGCAGAGGCTAAGAGAAATTCAGCTATTCTTATAACTGATTATTCATCAATGTGCTTTGAAATGTGGTTTCAGCATAAGCCGGTAATATTCCTTAATGTACCGGACGGTGAGGACTGCATTGAGCACGGGCATAAAACAGATTTGCCTGCACCTTATGAGGGTAAAGAGGACTACATTTTTAATGTGGTTTCCACTAAGGAAGAATGTATAGATAAGTTGAGCGATTATATTAAAACTGATTTCGTCTTTACAGAAGCTGACAAGAAAAAACGTGATAATTTTTTCTATTACAACTCTGATTTTTGTAAGCGTTTTTGTGATTATCTCGTTTCTATGAAAAATGAGAAAAAGGATATGTACAAGCTTTGTGTCGGCGATTCCATCAGTTTTGCAAGGCATTCTGATATCTATACCGAGGGTGTGCATTTTCCTGACAGCGAGGGCAGATGGATAGTTTGCAAGAGTTCAAGGCTGATGTTTTATGTAAACGATGTAAGCCAAGGTTTGCACATAAAGCTTACGGGAATTCCTCATCCTAAGTGTGAGCTGTGCGGAATAGAAATGAGCTTTTCTGTAAACGGAAAGCCTCTGACAAAGAAATCAATTTATCGCCATGAAATTACTGATATAATGCTCAGTGTTCCTAAGGATCTTATTGACAGCACAGGCAAGATTGATATTGAGATAAAAACTCATACTATTAAATCTGTAAAGAGTGAATCGGAAGAAATAAATACAAAGAGCAGACTTATGTTTAAGCTTTGTAATCTGGAAGTGAAAAGTTCTTTATAATAAAAGCAAAAATCCCTTAGTCGTTTAAAACTAGACTAAGGGATTTTTTATTTGATGCTATTTGTTTTTAAGGTAAACTATTCTCATGCCTCTTAGAAGCAGGGTATCGTCTATGATAATATTCTTATGTCTGCAATGGGGGACAATTATTTCAGAAAGACCGCCTGTTGCTATTGCGGTAACAGGCATTCCCAGTTCTTCTTCTATATGGTCGAGCAGACCGTCTATACTTCCTGCAAATCCGTAGATCATTCCGCTTTTCATGCAGTCGATGGTATTGCTGCCGATTTTTTTCTTAGGCGGTTCAAGTGCTATTTTTGGCAGCTGAGCTGTTTTATTATTCAGTGCTTCCATAGAGATCGCAACTCCCGGCATTATCATGCCGCCTATAAATTCATTTTTATTGTTTATTACAGATACGGTCGTAGCAGTACCCATATCAATAAGAACGAGCGGGCCATTCATCTGGTCAAGCGCAGCTACTGCGCCTATAGCCATATCGCTTCCAAGCTGTGCAGGATTGTCAATAGCTATTCTGAGACCGGTCTTTACACCGGGGCCAACTATCATGCAGCTTTTTTGAGTGATCTTTTCTACCGCTTGTTTTACCACTCCTGTTATGGAAGGAACTACAGATGACAGAATGCTTCCCTCAATATCATTACTTTTGAGTCCGTATATTTCCAGAACGGATTTAAAGGATACAGCAAATTCAAGTACTGTTCCAGTCTGATTTGTGGAAATTCTTTCTACAAAAATAATTTTGTCATCCTGAAAGCAGCCTATTACTATATTTGTGTTTCCTATGTCTATTGCCAAAACCATTAAAACATCTCCTGTATTATATAAGTAATATATTATGTCTCGTTAAACGTTAAATATCATATCGCTGTAAGCAGGTACAGGCCATTTATCAGATGGCAGCATTACTTCCAGATTATCAACGCAGGTGCGGAGCTTTTCCATAGTTGACAAAACATCGTCTCTATAGGCAGTTGCCATATCAATAGCACTTTTCTGTGATGATGCGGCAGCTGTTTTTTCTTCCAGTTCCTGAACAAAGCTGTATGCTTCACCGGAAAGCTTTGTAATTTTCTCGGCAAGATCTCTTTCAACGGAAGAATCAATGCCAAGACCTGCCTTTACTGAAATACCATCACATAATTCCTTGCAGTAGTCAAGAGCTGATGGTATAAACTTTTTCTTTGCCATATCTATCATAGTGAGAGATTCTATGTTTACGGTCTTGCTGTATCTTTCAAGGAGAATATCAATTCTGCTTTGTATTTGTGATTTTGTAAAAATGCCAAACTTCTCCAGAAGCTCTACGTTTTTATCGTCTGCATAGTGAGGAACTGCGTCTACAGTGGTCTTGTAAATAGGCAGACCTCTACGCTGTGCCTCTTCGACCCATTCTTCGGAATAACCGTTGCCGTTGAATATGATCCTCTTATGTTCTTTGATTATCTTCTTGAGCAATGATTTAAGCTCAGAGTCGAACTTTTCAGCAGGAACATTTTCCATAATGTCTGCAATTTCAGAAAGCTCTCCTGCAACGATTGTATTGAGCAGGTGATTAGGGCAGGCGATATTATCAGATGAACCAACCATTCTGAATTCAAAGCGGTTTCCTGTAAATGCAAAAGGTGAGGTTCTGTTTCTATCTGTTGAATCCTTTGGAAAATCAGGCAGTGCGTGTATGCCTATGCTGAATTCCTGAGATTGACTTTTGTATGTGCTGTCATTTTCCAGTGCGTCAAGTACGCCTTGAAGCTCTTCACCCATAAAAATAGAGATAATAGCAGGCGGTGCTTCATGTGCGCCGAGACGATGATCGTTGCCGGCAGAAGAGGCGCTGATACGAAGCAGAGACGCATATTCGTCTACGCCCTTTAGTACTGCGCATAGGAATGTTAGAAATTGCATGTTTTCGCTTGGAGTATTGCCCGGGTCGAGGAGATTCTGACCGCTGTCTGTACTCATAGACCAGTTGTTGTGCTTTCCTGAACCGTTTACCCCTGCAAATGGTTTTTCATGCAGTAGACATACAAGGTCATGACGAAGAGCCACTTTTTTCATAACTTCCATTGTAAGGGAATTCTGATCTGTAGCTATATTAGAAGTTGTGAATATAGGCGCAAGCTCGTGCTGTGCAGGCGCTACTTCGTTGTGCTTTGTATGAGCATATATACCGAGCTTCCAGAGAGATTCATCGAGGTCAGTCATATAT
The DNA here is from genome assembly GCA_910579955.1 of uncultured Ruminococcus sp. Lineage (GTDB taxonomy): Bacteria > Bacillota > Clostridia > Oscillospirales > Ruminococcaceae > Ruminococcus_C. Next base: position 32,677 of record CAJTWE010000006.1, read on the forward strand.
GCGGCTATTCTGGGTTTAAGATTTGCGTAGTACTGATCGTCAAGCTCCTGTCCTTTAGGCGGCGCTGCACCAAAAAGAGTTCTGCCGGACATTATAAGATCTTCACGCTTATCATACATTTTTTTATCTATAAGAAAATATTCTTGTTCAGGACCTACGGTAGATGTTACCTTAGTAGCGGAGGTGTTGCCGAACAGTCTAAGTACACGTACTGCCTGTTCACTAAGAGCGTCCATAGAACGCAGCAGCGGAGTTTTCTTATCAAGGGTCTCGCCTGTATATGATACAAAGGCTGTAGGAATATACAGAGTTCCTTCCTTTACGAATATAGGTGAGGTCGGATCCCAGACAGTGTATCCTCTAGCAGAGCAGGTCTGTCTCAGACCGCCTGATGGGAAGGATGATGCGTCAGGTTCACCCTTAACAAGAGCCTTTCCGGAAAAATCCATGATGATCATGCCGTTGTCTGTAGGACTTATAAATGAATCATGCTTTTCTGCGGTAGAGCCTGTCATAGGCTGAAACCAGTGTGTGTAATGTGTAGCTCCACGTTCTATAGCCCAATCTTTGATAGCGTTTGCCACAACGTCTGCATAAGCTGGGTCAAGGGCAACCCCCATTTTTTTTGTTTTTGTAAGCGCCTTGTAGATCTGCTTTGGAAGTCTTGCACGCATGACCTCGTCGTTAAACACATCGCAGGCAAAATATGTTGAAACATCCGCTCTTGACATAATCAAAAACCTCACTCTCTTTTTTGCTGTTGTTATTTTTCTTCACGTCTATTCTTTATATCTTACATTAGAAAAGACGTTTTGTCAAGCAACTTAAAATTTTTTGATGAATTCGTTTTTTTTCTAAATTTACAGCTGTGTTTTTATCTGAAAAGAAAAGTTTTTTGCATTCAGAATAATATATATGTTGACAAAGGATTTTTGCTGTGATATACTTATAATATCATTTAACAGCTTCAGGGTATGTGTAATTCATAACCGGTGGTATAGTCCACGACCTGCTATTTTTTAGCGGCTGATTCGGTGAAATTCCGAAACCGACGGTAAAGTCCGGATGGAAGAAGCTTCACCTGTGATTTTTGGCGTAATTTTTGCGTTCGGCTTTAATAATTGGTGATGTAGTAGCTGCCCTGTTCTGTATGAATAGGCGGCTTTTTTTGATTGGAGATGATTTTTTGGACTGCTGTTATATGCAAAGAGCTATTGAGCTTGCACGGAAGGGCACGGGCCACGTTGCTCCGAATCCTCTGGTGGGTACTGTTATTGTAAAGAACGGTGAGATAATCGGTGAAGGTTATCATGCCAAATACGGTGAGCTGCATGCAGAACGTCATGCGCTTAGCAGATGTACGCAGTCGCCTTGCGGTGCGGATATTTATGTTACATTAGAGCCGTGCTGTCATCATGGAAAGCAGCCGCCTTGTACAGAGGCAATTATAGAAGCCGGTATTAAACGTGTGTTTGTAGGCTCATATGACCCAAATCCACTTGTAAGCGGAAAGAGCAGGGAAATTCTTGAAAGCGCAGGGATAGAAGTAACTTATGAGGTTATGAAGACTGAGTGCGATAGGCTAAACCCTTTCTTCTTCTATTATATGACGCATAAGCTGCCATATGTAATATGTAAGTATGCAATGTCGGCAGACGGCAAGATTGCTTGTCACAATGGAAGCTCAAAGTGGGTGACAGGAGAAATCGCAAGAGCAAGAGTACAGGAAACAAGAAAGGCTGTATCGGCTATAATGGTTGGAATGGGTACTGTTTTGGCAGATGACCCGAGCCTTTTGTGCAGGTGCGAAGAGCCTGTTCATCCTGTGCGTGTGATATGTGATACTCATTTGAGAATGCCTCTTGAATGTGAGCTTGTGAGAAGTGCAGATATCGCACCTGTCATTGTTATGACGTGCTGTGATGATGATATTAAAATAGGAAAGCTTACAGAAAAAGGTGTGAGAGTATGTCGTGTGCAGGAAAAAAACGGGCATACTGATATTACAGAAATAATGAAAAAGCTGGCTGAAATGGGTCTTACAAGTGTACTCGTGGAAGGTGGAGCGGAGACACATGCTTCTGTTTTCAGAGAAAAGCTTGTTTGTGAGGTTCAGGCTTATATTGCGCCTAAAATAGTAGGCGGTGACGGACTTTCTCCTGTAGGGGGGCTTGGTCTTGAAGATATGATGAACGCTACGGCTCTTGCTGCCGGGAAAACAGAATTTCTGGGAAGCGATGTTCTTATTACGTATTATACAAATAATATAAATCATATAAATTAATTTCTTGATGAAAGGGGCGGCGTGGCTTTTATATGTTTACTGGAATTGTAGAGGAAAAGGGAACTGTACTTAGCATTGAAAGTGCAGCGGATAAATATAAGCTTAATATAAAAGCTAAAACTGTTTTATGTGATACGCAGATAGGCGATAGTATAGCAGTAAACGGAGTTTGCATGACTGTTACGGATATGACTAAGGAAAGCTTTTCTGCTGATATAATGCCCGAAACGCTCAGAAGAAGCAGTATAGGAAGCCTTAAAAGCGGAAGCTTTGTAAACCTTGAAAGAGCTATGGCGGCAAATGGACGTTTCGGCGGTCATATTGTCACAGGGCATATTGATGGGGTGGGCAAAATCTCATCTGTTAAAAAGGAAAGCAACGCTGTACTTGTGAGCATATCTGCACCGCAGAATATTCTGCGCCTTATTGTAGAAAAGGGCTCTATTGCCATTGACGGAATAAGCCTTACTGTAACAGGCGTTACAAAAACAGATTTTTCTGTAAGTCTTATACCGCATACTGCCTGCGAAACAACACTTTTGTTAAAAAGGGCAGGAGATATCGTGAATCTTGAAAATGATGTTCTGGGGAAATATGTGGATAAGCTTATGCATGAAAAGGAAAGTAATGGCATTACACGCAGCTTTCTTCTGGAAAATGGATTTTAGGAGGTTATCTTATGAAAATATCAACTATTGAAGAAGCTTTGGAAGCTTTAAGACAGGGCAAATGTATTCTTTGTACAGATGACCCTGACCGTGAAAACGAAGGCGACCTTATTTGTGCCGGAGAGTTTGCTACAACTGAGAATGTAAATCTTATGGCAAGCGTGGGCAAGGGGCTTATATGTATGCCGATGAGTCAGAGCAACATCGCAAGGCTCGGTCTTACGCAAATGGTATCTAAGAATACTGATAATCATGAAACAGCATTTACAGTGTCCATTGACCATGCAGACACTACCACAGGTATTTCTGCAGTAGAAAGAGGAATTACTGCAAGAAGAGCCGCTGCACAGGATTCACATCCGGGAGAATTCAGACGGCCGGGTCATATGTTCCCTCTGGAAGCAAAACCGGGAGGAGTTCTTGAAAGAAACGGTCACACGGAAGCTACTGTTGATCTTATGCGTCTTGCTGGGCTTTCAGAAGTGGGTCTTTGCTGCGAAATAATGGCAGATGATGGAACTATGATGCGTGGCGAGCAGCTGTCTGAACTGGCGGAAAATCTTGGACTTCCTCTTATTACGATAAGAGACCTCCAGCGCTATAGAAGACAGCATGATATATACATGAAAGAAACTGCTGCTGCACATCTTCCAACAAAGCACGGTGATTTTATGATTCATGGATTTAAAAATACAATTACCGGAGAAGAACATGTTGCGCTTACTATGGGCGATGTTGCAGATGGAGAACCCGTTCTTTGCAGAGTTCATTCGGAATGTATGACAGGCGATGTTTTTGGTTCATGCAGATGTGATTGCGGCGAGCAGCTTGAACGTGCTATGGATATGATAGCAGAAGAGGGAAGAGGCGTGCTTGTTTATCTTCGTCAGGAAGGAAGAGGTATAGGTCTGCTCAATAAGATAGACGCTTATGTTTTGCAGGAACAGGGGCTTGATACTGTAGATGCAAATGTTAAGCTTGGATTTGCGCCAGATCTGCGTGATTATAGTGTTGGAGCACAGATACTTGGAAGTATGGGCATTAGAAAGCTTAGGCTTATGACAAATAATCCAGATAAAATTTCAGATCTGTCTGAATATGGCATTGAAATTACAGAGCGTGTTCCTATAGATATACCGGAAAAGCCTGAAAATCTCAGGTATCTGCGTACAAAGCAATTCCGTATGGGACATTATCTGCATTTTGATAAATAATAATAAAAAATTATTAAAAATAAAATTTTTGGAGGAAAATTATTATGCGTAAGTTTGAAGGTCTCTATGATGGTGAAGGACTTAAGATTGCTATTGTGGCATCAAGATTCAATGAATTTATTACAAGCAAGCTTGTAAGCGGTGCGGAGGACTGCCTTTTAAGACACGGAGTTGCAGAGGATAATATAAGTCTGGCATGGGTACCGGGTGCATTTGAGATACCTATGGTTGCAAAGAAGCTTGCATTGTCCGGAAAATATGACGCCATTATTTGCGTAGGTGCGGTTATTCGAGGAGCAACAAGTCATTATGATTACGTTTGCGCTGAGGTTTCAAAGGGCATTGCACAGGTTGGACTTGAAACAGGTGTACCGGTTCTTTTCGGCGTGCTTACTACAGATACTATTGAACAGGCTATTGAACGTGCTGGAACTAAGGCAGGCAATAAGGGTACTGATTGTGCTATGGGTGCTCTTGAAATGATAAATCTCTTGCATGATATAGACATAGACTTATAAGTTTATAAAACGGGAAGTGAAGAATAATGTCTGAGTGTAAAAAGCTGTTCTTTTTTGATATTGACGGTACTATACGTGCAGATGAAACCGGATATATTCCGGAGTCTACTATACATTCTATAAAAAAGCTGCGTGAGAATGGGCATAAGGTATTTATAAATACAGGCAGAACTGCTTCTAATGTAGGTGAGGATATACGCTCTATAGGTTTTGATGGGTATGTTTTTGGCTGCGGTACTGAGGTATTTTTAAACGGTGCGAGAATATACAGAAAGTCATTTGACCCTGTGTTTTGTATGAAGCTTGCGAAAGAGATATGTCTGTGCGGTGCATCGCCTGTTTATGAACGCAGTGATGTTCTGCTTACTGACGGCAATGCTAGGGTTATTCCAGCAATGCAGGAGCTTTTGACGCAGTGCATAAAAGGTGGAGCGTCTGTTGTAGATATAAATTCAGCGCCGGATACATCTTATGACAAGTTTGTTATATGGTATGATGAGCAAACAGATATGAACCGTTTTCGCAGCTTGATAGAAGGTAAATTTGCCTATATAGATCGTGGCTACGGCTTTGCAGAGATGATTCCGGCAGAATGCAGCAAGGCATATGGTATGGAGAAGATATTGTGTGAGCTTGGTGCAAGTTCAGATGATGCTGTAGCTTTTGGCGATAGTCTTAATGATGCAGAGATGCTTTCGTTTGCAGGAGTAGGAATCGCTATGGGCGGTGCGGAAGCTTTATATCCGTATGCGGACTGTGTTACAAAGGAATTAAACGATAATGGCATTGAATTTGCACTAAAGAAGAATGGATGGATTTAAAATAATATTTTTTCAGACAGGTTTTCTTAAAAAAATTAAAATTCCAAAAAAATGTTGACATAGGTCATCTTTTGTGGTATAATATCAATTGTGAGTTTGAGCAATAGCTCAGGCTTGCAGTTGCTGATATAGCTCAGTTGGTAGAGCGCATCCTTGGTAAGGATGAGGTCACCGGTTCAAATCCGGTTATCAGCTCCAAAAGAAAACCACGCAGTTTCGGAGAAAATTCCGTTTGCGTGGTTCTTTTGTTTTTGTTATATTATTAGTTCTACTCAGACACATTTGCAAGCTTTAAAATTTTATGTATATAATCGTCCGCAATCTCAATAAGCGTGAATATACGTTCATACTCTGCATACCACCTAAAAGATTGCACGCTTTCAATTGTACTGCTTTCTCCAGTTAAGTATTCAAGCGCCTTTTGTGGGTCAGGATTCGTTGCAAAACCATAATCTGAAATAAGCTCCCATGTGGCAAGCTCTGCACATTTTGCCAGTTCTTTGATATCATCTAATCTGTCTAGAAGTTTAACGGTGTTCATTTTTAAAAATTCCTTTCTATCGTAACTTGACATGCTCTGAAAGGAATGCTATAATAGATTTAACATAGTCCTTTCGGGGCTTTGGTTGATAACGGTGTCGCTTTTCTTTCCACGGAGTAGCGATGCCGTTATTTTTTTATATCAGACTTTAATTTTTTAATCCCTCTGCGAGTAGCTTCCATTTTGCTGACATTTTCTTGTTCGCAATATTCCTTTAAAATTTGCTCACATTCTTTGTCAAGTCTAACATGCATGGATACTCCTTTAGGGTTATCAGTTGGTCTGCCTGTACGTGGACTCATTGTATCACCTCACTTTTGAAGCCCATAATTATTATAAACTAATGAAGCCCAAAAGTCAACCCCTATATCAAAATAAATCTGCACAAATTTTCAAAAATTCCTTTCTATCATAACTTGACAAAAAGGCTGCTCTGATGTATAATAAATTTCAGATAAGACTTTTTGTCTTGGTTGATAACGGTGTCGCTTTTCTTTCCACGGAGCAGCGATATCGTTATTTTTTTATTTTTTTATAGACTTCACGTATTCCCTCACGAATAATATCCGCTTTACTTTTACCAGTAACTTTAGCACAATACTCTAAAATTTCTATATCTTCATCAGACATTCTTATTCTGGTTTCATGTTTCTTAGGGTCTGTAGTTGGTCTACCTGTTCTCGGGGACATTATTTCACCTCTTTTCTGTGTCACCATAATTATTATAACATTTGGTGACACTAAAGTCAACCCCTATATCAAAATAAATTTGCACAAATATTTTATATCGTAAAACATTGACATTTTAGATGGGGAATGCTATAATAATGTTGGCTAAAGGGCAACTAAGTCATGCGTTCCACGCAAAAAAAGATCCCATAGGGTGGGCATCCTATGGGATCTAACTATTTTTTACTTGAAAAATAAAATTTAATTTTATGGAGGCGAAATATGGGGCTTTTTTTCAAGAAAGAGTATGATATATTAGAACTGCCGTTCAGGTTTGATAAAAGCTTTAATGATGCACCGGCTGATGAAGCGCTTTTTATTGATCTTGTTTTTTATGGCGTTTATAAAGAAAAAAATATTAGATTCAATGTTACATTTCAATATTATAATGATGATAATTATAATGCAATGCTCGGATATCTCACTCAATATGAAGAACGTGTACCTGTAAAAATAAAGGTTAATAAGAAGAAATTGCGAGATTTTCGGATAGATCTTGATGATATGGTAGATAAGCTTTCAGATCCCGAAATTCTTAAATTTGAGAGAATCTGCTGGGGTGCATCTGAGGAAGATTGATTTTATAATTAGCGATTTAATTTAATGTTTCTATACATTGACTTTTTCGTATGGATATGATATTATTAAGCAAAGAACAAATCAGAATTTTATGAAATAGGAGAAAGAATGAATTGTAATAAGTTTAAAATAATGAAAGTATTATTTTTCATTTCCCTTGTACCTGTAACAGGTATAATTGTAATATCAATATGTTACTCTGTTGTAGGTCATGTTTATTATGATTGGATTGAGCATGATAAAATTTCTCATATTGCTTATGGATTAGAAGAATTTTTTAATTCTATTGCATATTATGGTGGATACTTAACTTTACGTATTCCGATATTACCAATTTGTGTTTTATATCAAGTATATTATTTAATTCTAAAAAAGAAAGCTAAATTTTGATTTATAAAATAAGGGGCTGCAAATCAGCCCCGTTTTGTTATATTAAGTTAAATATAAAGGAGTAGAAACCATTGATAAAACCAATAGCACATATAAGCAGTCCATTCCCTGCAAAATTTGGAGTACCAAGACAACCGGGACTTGTGCCCAGTTTAAAAGCAGAAATAATATTTGAACCTGAATATCGCATTTCCGAAGCACTGAGGGGTCTTGAAGGATACTCTCATATATGGGTCATATGGGAATTTAGTGAATCTGTGAGAGATACATGGTCTCCAACTGTACGTCCTCCGAGACTGGGCGGAAATAAGCGTGTAGGCGTTTTTGCTACAAGAAGTCCGTTTCGTCCAAATCCAATAGGACTTTCTGTACTTGAACTTGAAAAAATAGAACTCAGCACTCCAAATGGTCCGGTTATCCATGTAAAAGGCGCAGACCTTATAGATAATACGCCTATTTACGATATAAAGCCATATCTTCCGCATATTGACAGCATTCCTGATGCAAAAGCAGGATTTGCAGGAGATGTTGTTTCTAATAAGCTAAGCGTAGTTATTCCGGAGAATCTCTTTGAACTTATACCACCTGCTCACAGAGCGTCCGTTAAGGCTATTTTAGAACAAGACCCACGACCGGGTTATCAGAAAGACGATACCAGAGAGTATGGTTTTTTCTATGCTGATATGGAGATAAAATTTATAGTACAGGATAGCGTTTTGACAGTAACAGAGCTTACTTTTCCTCACCGCATATCTTAACGATCGCAGCAGCAATCATACGTGTTGCAGCCATCAGGTGTTCTATAGGATAGTGTTCGTCATGACCATGCATATTGTATTGATAATCAGGCATTTCTGCTCCGAATGCTACGCCGCCTTCTATATCGTGTACATATGTGCCGCCGCCTATAGCTATGCATTCGCCCTTTTCACCTGTTTCTTCTTCGTAAACAGACAGCAGAGTTTGTACAAAGGGTGAATCAGCAGGGGTTTTATGAGGTTCTGATGCAATAAGCACTTCTGTTTCAAATCCGCATTCGGAGAGCTTTTGTTTTATTTTTTCTAATAGCTTTTGCTTTGAAGTGCATACAGGGTAGCGCACATCGGCAGTACATGTTATAACGCCGTTTTCTACCGACATCATGCTTAAAACACAGGTGAGCTTGCCGGATTCGTTGTCTTCGGCGGTGATTTCTAAGCCCTCACCTCCAGTATATCCGTGTGGGAAAAGCTTAGACAGCGCTACAGCATCTTCGCAATCTTCGCATTTCTGACGCTCTGCAAGAACGCTTAAAAGACCTGTTATAGCATTATCGCCCAAATCAGGAGTGGAGGCATGAGCTGCAATTCCGGCATAGCATTCCATGCTACTATCTTTTAGAACAGCTTCGGCATAAGCAGGGACAGCGTTTGGTACAGTTCCTGCATTCATAGAAGAAATGCAGCCGTTGTACTTCTTTGTGAATCTGAACCTAAGCATGCCCTTTTCAATGTGAATAACAGGATAGCTGCCATCAGGTGTGAAAACCATTGGCGGCATTTTGTCTTTGGTCAAGTAATATTCTATATCTGAACTGCCGTTTTCTTCATCGCAGCCAAATAAAAAGCGCACGTTCTTTTTTAGAACTATACCTGCTTCTTTTATAGCGTTCATTGCGTAGAGTACAGCTACAGCAGGGCCTTTATTGTCTATAGAACCTCTTCCGTATATGCAGCCGTTACGAATAACCATTTTAAATGGGTCGGATGACCAGTTTTCAGGCGATGCAGGAACTACGTCCAGATGGCAGAGAACGCCAAGCTGAGGCTTTCCTAGGCTGTTGTCCCAATCTGCAACGCCTGCGTGGTATTCGTAATTTTTCGTTGCAAATCCCATATTTTCGGCAGCTTTAAGCATAATCTCCAGCGCTTCTGCGCACGGTTTGCCATAAGGATAAATGCCGCCTGACTTATTTTCTGCTACGCTTTTTACAGCGATAAGCTCGCTTAAAGTTTCAAGCATACGGGGCTTATTTTTTTCTATTATGTCATTTAGCTTTTGAGAATTCATATTATCTATCTCCCTATTATTATTTTGATTATTATTATTTTAATTAAAAACTACTGCAAATATTAGTATTTCCCTGAAATTTTGGAACGAAATTTTTTAATATACATATCCTCAGCTATATCCATAAGATAATCATAGCTAATAAACATCATATTTGCCGTACCAAGGAGTATTAGACCGCCATATTTACCCAGTTCTCCCATTTCATCCAGCATTTCTTTTGCACCGAAAATAAAAACGGTTATAAAAAAGTAGCTGATGATACAAACATTAAAAAAGACCAGTTTTATTGCAAAGCTCATAATGCGTGGCTTTAATCTTAGAAGTGCAGGACGAACAAGAGGGTAATGTCCGAAAAACATGATGAATATGAGAGCAGCTTCTTTATTTGGTGTAATGAACAGAGACAGAACAGAAACGGCAAGGAACATCAAAAAGCCCCAGCGTGTGTTTGTTTCTGTAGCCATAACAGTTACCAGAATACCGCAAATCATAGGCATTATGATATAGAATATCGGGAAAACTCCGGTAATAAACTGGCACAGAAGGCACATTGACGCAAGAGTGCCGCCCAGTGCAATTTTATAGCTTAAAGAACGTTTCATTTTAAAAATTCACCTTTATTTTATAATAATTATTATAATTATAATAACACATTCTACACTCTTAGTCAATCTTAATTTTGTGAAAACGGGGTGATAAAATTCCATTATTCTTGATAAAGCTTTACAAAGCTTTACAATGCTTTATAATGCTTGACATTATCTTGAAAAAATATTATAATAAATCTGTCAGGAGGTAATGCGATGAGTGAAACAATAATAGAAAAATCGGGAGAAGAGGGTATTTCCGAAGCCGTAGAAATGGCAAAGGAGGAGCTGTCCGAGGCTGCGTCTGTGCTGAGTAATATAGCAGTGCCCATAAAGGCGGCTATTCCCACTTTTATAATTGCTGTTATATGCGCAATCATAGGTTTTATAGCTATAAAAATACTTATGAGAATAATCGGTCACGCTCTTAACCGTTCTGATATGGACGGTATAGCGTCCGGCTTTATAAAAAGTGTAATAAAAATAGTTCTCTATGTGCTTCTTGCAGTAATACTTCTTTCATTGATTCATGTTCCAATGGATTCCATAGTTGCAGTGATAATTTCCAGCAGCATGGCTGTTGCGCTTGCGCTTAAAGATAGCCTTGCAAACGTTGCAGGTGGATTTATAATATCCTTTGCAAAGCCGATAAAAGCAGGGGACGTTGTAGAGATAGAAGGCTCAAAGGGCAAGGTAGAATCTGTGGGCATGCTTTACACAAAGATAGTTACATACGATAACGTGTCTGTATATATGCCGAACGGCAAGGTTTCATCAGCTAAAATAATAAACTATACAGATAAGGAAAAACGTCGTGTAGACATTCGCTTTTATATATCTTATGAAAACAGTATTGACGAGGCACGCAGCATTATTTTGAATGCAGTATCATCTGTGCCGGAGGTTTTACATGACCCTGAATCTGTGGTGGATGTAGACGCTCACGGAGATAGCGCCATAGAGCTTGTTCTTAAAACGTGGACTGATACTGAAAATTACTGGAAGGTTTATTATTTTCTGCTTGAACAGGTGAAAAAAGACTTTGACAGAAGCGGAATTTCCATCCCGTATCCTCAGCTTGATGTACATCAAAAGTAAGAAAAGGTAAGAAATGGAATTTTTGGTGAATGTTGTGTAAACAATTAGAAATTCTATTGACAAATGGGCTTCCGTTGAGTATAATATAAGTATCCTTTCTTAAAAATTTTTTCATAAAAATCCCCTTACTAAAGCGCACATTGGTCCCTTCCAATGTGCGCTTTACTTTTATATTTAAATATGCAAGAAAATAATATACAAAAGGAGCTGAACACGCAGTACAGCTCCTTTTTTGCTTTATATAAGCTTTATGTAACGCTTGTTACTTGATATACTTATCCCATGAAATATGATTGCCAGCCATGCTGTTTGCATAATAACCTAGAATTGCTGTTGCATCATTTATATCAAGTGTTCCGCCGATATTCATAACCTGAGATTCAGTATCAATATCGCCTAGGAAGAATGAAAGTGTATTTTTAAATCCGGTTTCATCAACAGGAAGCTGCGGTTTAAGTCCAGCCATTTCTTCGGCGTAGTATTTTAAAACGTCTGTAGAGTCTGAAATGTCAACCTGACCATCAAGGTTTACATCGCCTTTTTTGCCGATGAGCGCTTTGAGACTAAACTCACTGTCTTTATATGTGAGTCTTGTATCTCCGCAGTACAATGGAATGTCGCTAATGAAATAATCGTCTGACGCAATTATTTCACTAGGAGATGTAGCCGCATTAACAGCGCCTGTAACGTCCTTTGAGCCTTCAACAGTGCCGTCAGAATAAGAAACATCGCATATGTAGTCAAAGCGTGTAGAAGGACCTGTAATTATCTTTGTGTCCTCAGCAAAATAGCAAGCATACATAGGCATGGAATCACTGGCAGACATATCAGCCTTTTCAACGCCTACAGCTATAGCAGCAGGCTGATATTTCATGGAAAAATGCGTTGAAACATCATTGATACTTGCAGAAATATCGCAGATATTCTCGTTCGGGCTAATGTTGTAGATACCGCAGGGAGTGCCTTTTTTTAAGTATGCATCTGTCTGTATAAACGGAAAGTCGTTTGAGTTTCCGAAGAATGAAGATGGAGAAAGCAGGTTAGCCGACCAGCTGTATCTATTATTGACATCTGGAATATAGTCGCCTATATTTAAAAGTTCGGGCTGATAATAGGATATAACACCGGTAGCCAAAGCTACATCATAGTGGTCGGAATACACATCTGCAAAGTAAAATGAATAGCTTGCAGAACCGTCTTCATTTATAGTAAGAGGGCAAACTACTTCGTGAGAAAGCTTATCATTAGGACGTTCACCGTTTTCATCTATGTAAAGTTTTCCCGGTATGCTTAGCGTAACAGTGTCATTACCGCTGTATTTTATGAAGTTTCCTGCAACTGGGTCTAAGCAGTAATCACGTGTGCTACAAAGAAATGCATTTGCAGTGTAAACGTTATCGCTCAGCTTTCCGAAGCAAAATGGCTTATATGCTGTTGTAAAGCTTTCTCCCAGACAGTTATAAGTTCCTTCTGTATAGGTTTTATTTGGGTTTATTATGTTTCTCATGTATATCTGAGGGTCAGAAGTAATAGCTGCCTGCATGCCGTTTATTTTGAGATTGTCATGTATGCGGCCTCTTATGTATCCAGTAACATTTACATAGGCATTTCCGGAAGCAGCTTCTTCGGCAGAAACAGCGTATTTGTCAAGATATACACTGCCTGTGTATATGCTGCTTTCCTCTGCGCTGGCTGAAATGGACGTTGCAGTCATTGCGGTCATAGTAGTTATAAGTGAAAGAGCAGCGCATATTGAAACTATACTTTTAGATTTTTTCATAATAATCTCCTTTAAATTGAATTATATGTGGCAGACACCGCTTAAATTGCTTGGCATTACCAAATATATTATAACAGATTCCAAAAAACAAATCAACTTTTTTCACATAGTTTTCAGATTTTACCAGTTCGGTAATAATCTCGACAAAATTATGGACGAACGGCAAAAAGAAGCTAAAAGCCGTGTGCGTTCGCTCTTCCGCTTTAGGAATATATATGTTATGCTTTAGTTAATATATATCTGCAAAATGCAGGAAAGGAGTATATTTTATGATAGCATTAAAAAAACAGGCGCAGAAGCAGGAACGCAGGATGATCTATATGGAAGTATACGGTGTAAACAGAATCATCTATCGTGTGACTATCGGAACAGCAAAACGCAGAGGCAAGGAGGTATCGATTTACGGTGTATCGCTTGAGGATATGCGAACAGGGAGGCGTGAAAACCTTGAAAATTTTTCCGAGGACATTGAGAGTACACTTAAATTTGCCAATGATCTTATACATAAACGTGTAAGCCCTGACCGCCTTTACAACGAAGCTCTAAGGCATCTTAGATTTAGTCCGGACTATATGATGCCAATGTAAAATCTAAAGCGGGCAGGGAAAAATAAAAAAATGAAAAAAGCTCTTGCTATTTGATATGAAATGTAGTATAATGAAAGTGTTAGTTTATATTTTGAAAAAGGAGATTACATTTATGTATCAGGATATGATGGATAGCATTGGCTTTGTTGGTCAGTATGACGCAGAAGTTAGTGCAGCAATGCAGCAGGAGCTTGCAAGACAGAAGAGAAATCTCGAGCTTATTGCCAGCGAGAATATCGTTTCTCCGGCAGTTATGGCTGCTATGGGAAGCGCTCTTACAAATAAGTATGCAGAGGGTCTGCCTCACAAGCGTTACTATGGCGGTTGTGAGTATGTAGACGTTGTAGAGGAAATCGCTATTGAACGTGCAAAGCAGCTTTTTGGAGCAAAATATGCAAATGTTCAGCCGCATTCAGGTGCTCAGGCTAATACAGCAGTTTATTTTGCACTGCTCCAGCCGGGTGATACAGTTCTCGGTATGAGCCTTGCTCACGGTGGACACCTTACACACGGCAGCCCGGTAAACATTTCCGGTAAATACTTTAACTTTGTTTCATATGGTCTCGGCGATGACGAGGTAATTGATTATGACAAGGTTCAGGCTCTCGCAGATGAACATAAGCCTAAGCTTATCGTAGCAGGTGCAAGCGCATATCCAAGAGTTATTGATTTTGAGAGACTTTCTGCAATTGCAAAGTCTGTAGGTGCATATCTCATGGTTGATATGGCTCACATTGCAGGTCTTGTTGCAGGCGGTATGCATCCGTCACCAGTGCCATATGCAGATGTTACAACAACTACAACTCATAAAACACTTCGTGGTCCAAGAGGTGGTCTGATTCTTTGCAATGACGAAGAGATCGCAAAGCAGATCAATAAAGCCGTATTCCCGGGTACACAGGGTGGCCCTCTTATGCACGTTATCGCTGCAAAGGCTGTATGCTTCGGTGAAGCACTTAAGCCGTCTTTCAAGGAGTATGCAGCAAACGTTGTAAAGAATGCACAGGCTTTAGCAGAGGGTCTTGTAAAGCGTGGATTCAACCTCGTTTCAGGCGGTACAGACAATCATCTGATGCTTGTTGACCTCAGACCTTTCTCCATTACAGGCAAGGAGCTTGAACGCAGACTTGACGATGTTTACATCACAGTAAATAAAAATGCTATTCCTAATGACCCTGAGAAGCCTTTTGTAACATCTGGTATCAGAGTAGGTACACCGGCTGTAACAAGCAGAGGACTTGGCGTAGCAGAAATGGATAAGATCGCAGAATTCATGTATCTTACAGCAACAGATTATGAAAATAGTGCAGATGCTGTACGTGCAGGTGTAACAGAAATTTGCAAGGAATATCCGCTGTACGAATAAAATGTTTTTATATTTTATATAAATAATTTATTTAAAAATTAAAAGGCGAGCTGGTGACAGCTCGTTTTTTAATAATATATAACAGAGGTGAATGAGCTATGGAAAAGCCGCTTGCAGACCTTATAAGACCATCAAGTCTTGATGATGTAGTTGGACAAAGTCATCTTCTTGACGAGGGAAAACCACTGCGCAGAATAATAGATAGCGGACATATTCCTAATCTTATCTTTTATGGGCCATCCGGTATAGGAAAGACAACGGTTGCACGAATAATTGCAGAAAAGACCTCCATGACACTGCATAAACTAAACGGAACATCTGCCTCAACAGCAGATATACGTGATGTTGTAGCTCAGATAGGAACATTTGCAGGTATGAACGGCATACTGCTTTATCTGGACGAAATTCAATATCTCAATAAAAAGCAGCAGCAGAGTCTCCTTGAATATATAGAAAACGGGCAGATAACACTAATTGCTTCAACTACGGAGAATCCTTATTTTGCGGTATATAATGCGCTTATAAGCCGAAGTACAGTATTTGAATTCAAGCCTGTTCCGCCTGAAGAGCTGGAACGTGCAGTGGAAAGAGCGTTCAGGTGTATGCAAGAGCAATTGGGCGTTCAATTGAATGTTGAGGACGGCGTATGCAAATATATAGCTCGTGGAAGCGGTGGCGATGTAAGAAAGGCGCTTAATACGGTAGAGCTGAGTTCATTAGCGGCACAGCCCTGTGAAAATGGTGCTGTTGTAACTATGGACACAGCAGTATCTCTTACTCAGAGAAGCAATATGCGATACGACCGTGACAATGACCAGCATTATGATTTGCTGTCAGCTCTGCAAAAATCTATAAGGGGTTCTGATGAAAATGCAGCGCTTCATTATGCAGCAAGACTTATAAAAGCAGGAGACCTGCTTTCTCTGTGCAGACGACTTCTTGTAATAGCAAGTGAAGACGTAGGTCTTGCATACCCTCAGGCAATTGTTGTTACTAAATCATGTGTAGACAGTGCGTTGCAGCTGGGACTTCCCGAGGCAAGGATACCCATTGCGGAGGCTATAATTTTGCTTGCAACTGCGCCAAAATCAAACAGTGCCTATCTTGCAATGGATGCGGCTTTGGCAGATGTAGATAAATATGGTGCGCTTGATTTTCCGAGACATTTGCAGAATAAGCATTTCGATGGTGAAGACGCAGCGGTAAAAGGTCAGCATTATTTGTACCCTCATGACTATCCCAATCACTATGTAAAACAGCAGTATCTTCCGGATGATATTAAAGACAAGGTTTATTATGAGTTCGGACAAAATAAGCAGGAGCAGGCAGCTGCTGTGTATCGGAGGAAAATACTTGAATAAAACAAAAAAAGCTGTCACGAAAAATAAACGTGACAGCTCTGTTTTAATTATAACTGATCTGCAATCTGATAAATAAGCTTTTCGCTCTTTTCCCAGCCAAGACATGGGTCTGTAATAGACTTGCCGTATACGCCTTCGCCGATTTTCTGAGCGCCGTCTTCAATATAGCTTTCAATCATAAAGCCCTTGACGAGTGAGCGTATCTCATTACTATGACGACAGCTGTGGAGTACCTCATTGCATATACGAATCTGCTCTAAATATTTCTTTCCGGAGTTTGCATGGTTAGCGTCTACGATAACAGCTTTGTTTGCAAGATTCTTTTTATTATACAGCTCATATAGAGTGATAAGATCTTCATAGTGATAGTTTGGAAGTGAACGTCCGTTTGTATCAACATATCCACGGAGAATCGCATGAGAAAGGGGATTGCCCTCAGTGCGTACTTCCCAGCCACGGTACAAGAATGTGTGTTTAGCCTGAGCTGCAACAATGGAATTCATCATTACAGAAAGGTCGCCGCCTGTTGGATTTTTCATGCCTACAGGGATATCAAGTCCGCTTGTAGTAAGTCTGTGCTGCTGGTTTTCAACAGAACGTGCTCCTATAGCTACATATGACAGGATATCAGAGAGATATCTGTAATTTTCAGGATAAAGCATTTCATCAGCGCATGTAAGACCGGTCATTTCAACCGCCTTTGTATGCAGGTGTCTCATTGCGATGAGACCTTCGAGCATGTCCTCTTTCTTTTCAGGGTCTGGCTGATGTACCATGCCCTTGTAGCCCTCGCCTGTAGTACGTGGCTTATTTGTATAAATTCTCGGTATCAGTATGAGCTTATCCTCAACCTGTTCCTGAACCTTGGCAAGACGGCATATATAATCAAGTACAGAATCTTCTCTATCAGCTGAACACGGGCCGATAATAAGAAGCATTTTGTCAGATTCACCAGTGAATACCTTTTTGATCTCTTCGTCACGCTTTTCCTTGTTTTTTACAACAGATTCCGGCAGCGCAAATTCCTGTTTAAGATCCTTTGGAATGGGAAGCTTTCTTATGAAATTCATATTTTTCATTATTTTATCTCCTTCTGCACTTTAGCGCTATAAAACTGCAAAGCACTAAAGTGCCCCGCATATTTATATTATACCTTTTTTGCAATAAATGCAAGTCTTTTTTTGCAACATTCAATAAAAGTTCAGATTTTTGCAAATCTAAATACATACTTGCGAATTTCGTTTTATTTATTTTAGCACATCGTAGGGCAAAAGTCAATTGTATTTCTGAGGTGAAGAGTGATTTTTTTATTATTATAACGCAAAATAAACGCATAGCCAACGCTTTATATAACTTATTTTTTGCGCTGTATTGTAATATAATAAAAAATTGAAGGAGGATGAGCCGAGTGGATATTGCCAAGCGTCTTAAAGAGATTAGAAAATCTAAGAATATAAGTGTATACAAGCTTTCGCAATTATCAAGTGTATCTGAAACTCATATACGAGATTTAGAACGTGGGGATCGCAATCCTTCATTTGATACATTGAGCAAATTGGTAAAGCCATTGGGACTTTCTCTTTCTGATCTTCTTAAAGAAACAGAAGATGTATCGTATCTGAGTAATGAGGAAAAGGAGCTTGTCGAGTGCTTTCGTATGTTGTCTAAGAATAAAGCCGACGCACTGCTTAATTTTCTGAAAACTCTCGTTTGATTAAATTATCAAAATATATTATTTAAGGCTATTGCATTACGCTGCAATAGCCTTTTTAGTTATAGTTATTAATATATTAAGTTTATAGAATAAAACAAATAAGTCCGCCGCAGCCTTCGTTTATAACACGTTCGAGTGTTTCCTGTAGCTTCATTCTTGCGCCAATCGGCATTTTTCCAAGCTTGCTGCGAAGTCCTTCGCCTACAAGCTCATGAAGAGATTTTCCAAAAATATTTGATGTCCATATCTTAGTGCTGTCCTCTTCAAATCCGTCAAGCAAATACATTATAAGCTCTTCGCTCTGCTTTTCTGTACCCACAATAGGACTTACAGCTGTATTTATAGTAGCCTTCATAAGATGAATTGATGGTGCAGATGCTCTTAATCTTACGCCGTACTTTCCACCTTGCTTTATTATCTCTGGTTCTTCAAGAGAA
Organism: uncultured Ruminococcus sp.; assembly: GCA_910579955.1. Taxonomy (GTDB): domain Bacteria; phylum Bacillota; class Clostridia; order Oscillospirales; family Ruminococcaceae; genus Ruminococcus_C. Next base: position 51,403 of record CAJTWE010000006.1, read on the forward strand.
AGCTCGGAAAGCTCTGGCATTACAATGCCGTATCCTGTGGACATAGCCTCTTCTAGAGCGGGCGCAAATCGAAGGTATTTTTTCTTCATCTCACAAAGCTCTGTAAGAATGCTCATAAGCTCTCCGTCTGAATGAAGCTCTAAACCTGTTTTTTCTCCAAGTATAGTATAAAACAGCGACGGTGAAACTGTAACCGAAACCTTAGCCGAACCTGTTCCAAGATCAGTATCAATAAATGATACATTTGTTATATGTTCGCAAAGTTCCGGCAGCTTTTCAAAAGCTTTTATGTCACGTACAGCACGCATTTCCTTAGCTGTTTGGCGTATTGATGAAAATACTGCCTCACGAAGCCAGTGTGTGCAGTCAAGTCCGCTAAGCCAACCGGCAGTACTTATCTGTACCTCCCGAAGCGGAAAGGAATACAGAAGCTCCATTAGTATCTCTTTTATATCTTCGTCGGAAAGATCAGGGCAGCATACCGGAATGACGGCAGCTTTATATTTTTTTCGTAGCTTTTCTGACAGCTCCTGAGCTGAATTTCCCTTAGGGTCGGTGGAATTCAGAAGAATAACAAAAGGCTTATTTATCTCTCGCAGCTCATTGACAACACGCTCTTCACATTCCTCATACTGGCTTCGTGGAATATCCGTTATGCTTCCGTCAGTGGTTACTACAATACCTACAGTGGAGTGATCTGTGATGACCTTCTGAGTGCCGACCTCTGCTGCCATGCCAAATGGGACTGCCTCGTCAAACCACGGAGTTTTCACCATTCGTGGTGCGTTTTCTTCCATATAGCCTAAAGCATCCGGCACTATGTAGCCCACACAGTCTACAGCTCTTACTCTAAGATGTACTCTGTCTTTAAGAGTTATCTCAACGGCTTCCTCCGGTATAAATTTCGGCTCGGAGGTCTGTATTGTTTTTCCTCCTGCTGATTGAGGCAGCTCCAGAGCAGCACGTTCTTTTCTGCTTTCATCAGATATATTCGGTATTACCAGCTTTTTCATAAGCTGTGTTATAAATGTAGATTTTCCTGTGCGTACAGGACCGACAACGCCTATATAAATATCTCCGCCCGTACGTTTTGCAATATCCTCATAGAAATCATTCTTCATAAATTACACACCTCCTCAATATACAATGGGAATGAGCAGCATTTCCGATTTTGTCAGCACATCCCCTGTAAGACCGTTTTCTTCCATAATGGCGGAAACCTTTGTACTGCATTTTTTTGCAATATCCCATATATGTTCGCCTGCTGTTCCGTAGTAAAGTCTTAGTGCGCAGTCGCTGTCGCATGAAGGTGCATTTTCAGGATTCAGATTTATTCCCGTAACTCCTGTAGTATTTGTTACAGGGTATGCCATGCCGCATAGCTTCACGCTGCATTTTATAGAAAGACTTCCGTCAGCGCCAAGATGATACGATGAATCCAAAGGTTCTGCCGCAGCAAATACAAGCATTTCATCGGCACGTATGCTTATAGGCAGAAGTTCTTCGAAAGCTTCCTCACGTTCAAGAAGTGCGGAAGAGCCGTCTGAATTTCCCGTAAGAACGCTTGCACACAGCATGCCGCAAACACGTATCTTTCCTTGCTGCGCAAGGGGAGTTATGCTTACATTTTTCATATGACAATGCAGGTCATGTATCTGTTCGGGCGCATTTTCTCCGCTGCCTATAGCCGCACTGCAAGTAAATGTTTCAGAGACAGAAACTGGAGCTGAGGAAATTTTAAGATTTTCGGATTCACAAACGCAGCCGGCTCTTGTGGAATATGCATCTGTTACAATGGGAACAGTTCTTGATTTGCATGCAGTACACATCAGGCGGACTTCGGCAGTACAGGAAAGTGTACGCATATCGTTGCCGGTTGGTTTTGCTTCAAAGCTTATCATTTGAGCGTCTGCTGTCCCTGCAAAGGTCTCGTCTATGCCCTCGAGGTCGATTATCTGACTGTAAGGACATATTGAAAGGTGCATAGACTGCATAGAAGAATCTTCGCCGCTTCCAGAGCGATAGAGTATATCTGCGATTATTTCTCCACGTAGAACAAGTTTTCCTGCAATAACACTGCACTCTCCCTGAACTGCTCGTGCACTGCACCTAAGAATATCTTCTACAGGCGGCTTTGATGTGCCAAGGTCAACATCCTCAGAAAGGGTTATATTTCTTGATGTCCTTTTCATTTCAGAAACTGCTGTAACAGACTTTTGCTGCAATTGAAGTCCTGCATTATCACCGTTGTCAGCGTTTCCTATATCGCATATGACCTCCTGCATACGTTCTGCACTTACTCTTGTTCTTATTGAAACAGCTCCACGAACATCCAGGCGGCGTTTCCCTGTAGCACGGCAGTTTTGATAATCTGTTTTTACGTGGAAGTATACAGCTCTGTCGCAGCCTTCGGGTACATCAGTAGTTTTACTATAGACTGCATTTTGTGAAACGCAGTGAAGCGCAGGACTATCCTCACTGCAATAGATAACACGTATAAGTACGCTAAGTTCATAGCTGAGCTTTCCTTCGGACAGTTTGTAATCAGTAACGGAAGCATTAGCCGTACAGCATATCACACGAAAAATCTCAGGATCGTAATCAGGCAGCACAAGGCTCTGAGTGAAGTCCTGTTCCTGTACTTCGTCAAGGATAATTTCTGTTACCGGTAAACATTCAGTGCAAACTTTGCATTCCATTTGGTTTCCTCCTTGTACATTGCTTTTTGTTAAGTATATGCGGCTTTTTGAGGACATAGACCTGAAATAAATACTCAGGCTTTTTATTATAAAGAGTGAACGACTAAAAATCTATTAAAGTTAAGCTGGAAATTTATTTAAATTATTGAAAAACGTGTAGAATTATGTTATAATAAGAATAATATTTTTTAAAAGGAGCGTATACTATGTATATAATTGTAAAAGAAAACGGAATGGCGAAGAGAATAGTAAATACTACTACATCTTCCGCAATCACTATTGATGAGCTTGGAACAGGTGCAGCTGCAAAATATGTTGTTGCTGCTTATTATGGCGAGGATGCCAAAGGCGCAAGAAAGCAGATCGCCATTGACAAGTTCAGTACATACAGTGAGGCGCAGCATCTTTTAACTCAAATTTCCACCAGTATTGCAAATGGCGAAAGATCCTGTATTGTAAACAGCAAATAAACTCTTTTGCTGAGCAAAAAATCAAACAAGCAATTAAACAAGAAATAAACGCAGAAGCAAACGGATTTTCCGCAGCTTCTGCGTTTGCTTTTTATTCTGATATCCCACGGAGCACTGCCGTTTGACCGCCTTTTATGTGTACTATTGCGTTAAAGTAATGATGCTTTCTTGCTGCCGGAGTTCTTGTGATTTTTATAACGGCAATGTTTTCTTTATCTGTGTTTAATGTAAAAAATGAAAGTCCCTTGCTGTAGCAAAGAGTTATGCTTTTATCATTTTGAGATGCGAATTGTATACGAAATGATATAAGTCTTACCAGCAAAAGAGCTGCGGCAGGAACAAGAGCTATTCCCGATAATGGAAACAGTATTTCACAAGCATACGGCTTTGTGTATGATATTATAAGCAGCAGTCCGAGAATGATGTTTATAACAGTAAACGGCTGCCACAGGAAGCACCACAATGATTTTGAGCTTGAAAAGGCTTTGCTTTTATGCCCTTTAAACAGAACAGAAGAGCGCATTTGCTTTTCTGATACAATAGGAACGAGAAGTGCTTGACGGTCTTTGGTACATGACGGATATGTTATAAACAGAGATGCTTTTTTAGAAAATCTGCTTAAAATCCCCTGCTTTAGAATTATGCATTCTATGGACGGCAGATATATGTGAGCTTTTTTCTTTGGAAAAAAACCGGCTGATATCATGATATGGTTTTTGTTTACGCTGGTGTGAAATCCTGCGCAGCTTAGAAGATTTACAATAAATGATAACATGCGGCAGAGAAGCAGTATTATTAATATAAGTATAATTATCTCAGGAACTGCCCGAAATACGGAAGCGGCAGCACTGCTCATTTCACTTAGGGCTTTTGCAATATGAAGTTCGGTGAGAATCTCTCCTGCCGCATTTCCTGCTTCAATAAAAAAGGCGGCTATATACAGTGTACCTGATATGCTGCTTGAAAATAAAAAAGAATATAGAAGTACTGTCCATAAATTTATACTGTAAGAAAAAAGAGGCGGTCTGATTTTTTTACAAATGGGTATAAGCTCTGAAATTTCATCACGGTCTTTTGCTTTGAGCCATAGTACCACGCTGCCTGATGCTTTTCCTGCTTTGGTATTTATTTTGAAAAGAGAAAGATTTGTTATAAAAGACAGCTTTATGTCAGACTCAGATGCAGCGGTTATTTTATCAAAAGGTATGACTATATGCTTTTGCATGATTATTCCATGAGATAATATAAAGCACTCTTTGTTCAGATAAAACCGACACATAAGCCATCTTAGCAGTGCAAGCCCGAAAATGAACAGCATTACTATAATATCCATCCACGCACCACGAATCCAGCTTGCAATTGCATCAGGAGAAAACGGTATAAGCGCAAGGGAACGCAGAAGCGGGAATAAAAGCAGCCAGAGGTTCAGCGCACAGTATCTTAGTATTTTTATGGGGTGTTCACGTTTCATGGCTTTTCTCCTTTTTGCTTGTGATGTTTATATGTACGATATTCATTATTTCTTCTGCGTCCCCGGTGCTTAGAAACGGCAATATAAGCCTTTTTCCATAAACGCATAATACTGTAAAGTTTATCCCTGTATATTTTGAAAATGGCGTTTTTATTATGTATGCAAGCTCCAGAACTTCCAGATTTATGCGCCTTTCATTTGATATTATGATACCGCTTTTTAAAATTACTGAATCTTCGTTTATATAAATGCATATTTTTCTTAGCGACAGAGGAATATATATAAGAAAAACAATGCTTGCAATCAACAGAATTGCTGCTGCAAAATACATGATCTGTTTGCCTAATATCCTTGATGCTGCTGTAAATATTACAATCGAAACTACAACAGCAAGTAAAGATAGAGTTATGCAGGCACGACGCTGTGGGGTATATTTTTTATTCATATTTAAGGCACTCCTTAGTATAATCTTGGTATAATAACAAGTTCTAATACTGCGTTTTTTTGTATAGTCATATTATATACTAAATATAATGCGAAATATGTCGCAGAAAAAGCGAGGTTATATTATGCTTGAAAGAATAAACAGTTACATATGGAACGCCGGGCTGCTTGTATTGCTTTTGGGAACAGGAATATTTCTCACAGTGAAAACAAAATTTTTTCAGCTGCGGCATGCAGGATATATTTTTAGAAGTATAAAGAATTCTCTTAAAAAAGGCGGCTCTTCTCAGTGGAAAATATCTGCGTCGGCTCTTGCAGCATCTATGGGTACAGGCAATATCGTAGGAGTTACAGCTGCTCTTGCAATGGGAGGAGCAGGGGCGGTTTTTTGGATGCAGGTATCAGCGTTTTTTGGAATGATGCTTACATATGCAGAAAATGTCCTTGCTATGAAGTTTAGGCGTACCGAAAAGGACGGCAGAATAATAGGAGGAGCAGTAGCTTATTTAAGGTATGGCCTTGGAAGCAAAGCTCTTGCATTTGCATATGGCATTTTCTGTATACTTGCCTCTCTTGGTATGGGCAACATGACGCAAAGCAGTGCGGCGGCACAGGCAATCTCAGGTTCATTTGATATTTCTCCTGTTATCATTGGAATAGTAATTTCTGTATTTTTATTTGCAACAGTTATAGGAGGTATAAAAAGCGTAGGAAATGCGGCACAATTTATGCTTCCTTTTGCGGCAGTTAGTTATATGGTTATTGCAATTGCAGTTATCGTGATGAATTTCAGAAATATTCCCAGAGCACTGGGAGATATCGTCACGGGAGCTTTTGGCATAAGGCAGATAGGTGCAGGCGTTTTTGGCAGTACGGTTTCTGTAGGACTTAGGCACGGAGTTTTCTCTAACGAAGCAGGTCTCGGAAGCAGTGCGCTTATACATAGCAGCGCAGAGGACAGTGATCCTCATCTACAGGGAATGTGGAGCATTTTTGAGGTGTTTCTTGATACAATGGTTTGTTGTACGCTTACTGCGCTTATGGTTCTCACATCGGGTGTGCCAATAGAAATGGGGGCAGTACCTATAGCAGATGCTTTCAGCTGTGTTTTGGGAAAATGGGGGGGTACTGCCTCATCGGTCATGATAGCTCTGTTTGCGATTTGTACTATGCTCGGATGGTGCTGCTGCGGTGAAATGGCAATGCGGAGCATGTGCAGAAAAAAGAGCGCTGTTATGACCTATCGTTTGATATTTTGCATATGCGGCGGTCTTGGATGTACCGGTGCATTGTCGGATATGTGGGCGCTTTCCGATATAGCAAACGGTCTCATGGCAATTCCAAACCTTTTGGCACTCTTGCTTTTATCAGGATATGTTACTATTCCGCACTATAAGAAGTGTGGAAAATAATTGTATATATGTATATAATGATAAAAGGCGCATAAAATTCATAAAGAGTGCTTGACATCATTTTTGCTTTTTTGTATAATTATAAGTACATATGATTGTACGTTTTTGGTAAATGATGGGAATAATTCTTAGCCGTGCGCAGCGAAGCGGCGGTAATTTATCAATTTTTAGAAGCAAGTATGATGAATGCCTGGCAAGGCAGGAAAAGGTAAAAGAAGGATAGGACAGATGTTTGTGAGAATTGTCCGTAAACGGGGTGACCGTCTGATATTTTATTTTACAGCTTGTTATTATAGTCCGTTATAAACGATAGATAGGATCTGGTGCAGTGCCGGGAACGGAATGAAGGCATATGCATAGATCAGGCTTGGACTATTGTATGCAAATATATGCAAAAGCTGTTTTTCTCCTGCCGTGCGTGGTACGGAAAGAGAGGGTATTTTTTTGGCATTAACAGAAGGAAAAGACAATCGCAGCGCAAAGGCTGCACAGAATACGAACAGAGTTCAATATCGCAGAAATTTCAGAAATAATCAGAAATCAAGTTCATTTGAAGCAAAATCGTCTTCTAAATCGGCAAAGGGTAACAATGGAAGAAGAGAAAACAGAAAGAATCCTGTTCGTATAATCCCGCTTGGCGGACTAAATGAGATAGGCAAGAATATGACAGTGTTTGAGTGCTGTAACGATATGTTCATTCTTGACTGCGGACTTGCGTTTCCGGATATGGATATGCCGGGCGTTGATATTGTGATTCCTGATTTCACATATGTTGTTGAAAATAAGGATAAAGTCAGAGGCGTTGTGCTTACACATGGGCATGAGGATCATATTGGAGGACTTGCATATCTTCTTAAAAAAATAAATGTTCCGATCTATGGCACAAGGCTTACGCTTGCGCTTGTAAAAGGCAAGCTGGAAGAACATGGTCTTGCAAGCACTGCTAAGCTTATTGAAGTGCAGCCTCGTAAAACAGTTCATCTGGGCTGTATGGCAGTTGAATTCATTAAAGTGAATCATTCTATTCCTGATGCAGTTGGTATGGCTATTCATACGCCTGCTGGAATTATAGTTCATACAGGAGATTTTAAGGTGGACTTTTCACCTGTTGACGGAGAGGTCATAGATCTTGCAAGATTCGGTGAACTCGGAAGCAGAGGGGTTCTTGCTCTTATGGCGGATTCCACCAATGCTGAACGTACAGGCTTTACACGTTCAGAAAGAACTGTAGGCGGATCATTTGAAAAGCTCTTTGAAAGAGCCGGAGCTAAACGTATAATCATAGCAACATTCTCATCAAATATCCATCGTATACAGCAAATAATCGACAATGCGGTACGTCATAACAGAAAAGTAGCCGTATTCGGACGAAGCATGATACATGTTATGAGTACAGCTTTGGAGCTTGGTTATCTGAAAGTTCCTGATGGAACGATCATTGATATTGATGATATGAGCAGATATCCGGATGAACGTGTTGTTCTTATCACAACGGGCAGCCAAGGCGAACCTATGAGCGCTCTCACACGTATGGCAATGAATGGTCATAAGAAGGTTACCATTACGCCAAATGATTTTATCATTATTTCTGCTACACCTATTCCAGGTAATGAGAAATATGTCACACGTGTAGTAAATGAGCTTATGCATTCCGGCGCTGAGGTCATATATGAGGCAATGTATGAAGTACACGTTTCAGGACACGCCTGTCAGGACGAGCTAAAGCTTATTGAAGCGCTTACAAGACCGAGATATTTTATTCCTGTACACGGTGAATACAAGCACCTTGCAACACATGCACAGATCGCTGTTTCTATGGGTATTCCAGAGGAGCGTATCGTTATCGGCGAGATAGGAAATGTTATCGAGCTTGATGATAAATCTATACGTGTAGTATCGCAAGTTCCATCAGGTCGTGTGATGGTAGACGGCTTAGGAGTAGGTGACGTTGGCTCGATAGTTCTTCGTGATAGACGACATCTTGCACAGGACGGTTTGATAATAGTTGTTATAGGCATTGAAAAAATAACAAATACCGTTGTATCAGGCCCTGATATTATATCAAGAGGTTTTGTATATGTACGTGAATCAGAGACGCTTATGGAAGAAGCAAGACAGGTGCTTCTGCGTGCTCTTGACAAGTGTACAGGTCAGGATCTTAGAGAGTGGGGTACGCTAAAAACCAAACTGCGTGATGTTTTGTCTGAATATATTTACGGCAAAACTAAGAGAAGTCCTATGATCCTGCCTATTATTATGGAGATTTAATATGCTGACTTCGGAGAATATCTGAGGAATGTATTTTGAATCCGGAGGAAAAAACAATGAAAAAAAATAAGGCTGTACTATTTTTTCTGTTATCAGTATTAATGCTTATCAGCATAGTAGTACCTGTTATTATTTATTCAGCTATAAAAGGCTTCGGCGGATTTGCATTTATGTTTCTGCCTGCTGTTGTTTTGAGTATTATTCTTTTGTGGTTAGGTTTTTTTGTACAGAAAAAAATCGCTACAGGACAGATAATGGATGAAATGCTTCAGGAGTTTGTCGGCATGTCTCTGAGAAAACTTTCCTTGCCTGTAGTTCTTACAGAGAGAGACGGAAAAATATTCTGGTATAACGATAAGTTTAAAGGACAGTTTTTACAGGGGCGAAGAAAAAAGACGACATTTCAGGAATTGCTCTGTATGAATGTAAATACTTTGATGGACGGTCATGATATGATGCTTGAACATCAAGGCCGAAAATATCGTGTTCATAGCGAAACAGTTTGCGTTCAGGACTCAAAGGTTTATGCAGTGCAGTTTGTAGAGATAACCGATCAGGTGAAGCTTCAAAATGAACTGAGAGAATCCAGACCATGTGTAATGCTTATGGTCATTGACGGTTATGACGATGTAATGCAGTATGCCAAGGAAAGTGAAAAGGCGCAGGTTTCCGCAGAAGTGGAAATACTTCTTGAAAATTTCATGGCAGGTACAAAGGGCATTGTTCGTAAGATAGATAATGATCAGTTCTACGCTGTTATGGAAACAAGATATATTTATAACGCCATGAATAAACGCTTTCCTATTCTAGATGAGGCAAGAAAGATATGCGTTGCAGGGAGAATAAGAGTTACATTCTCTATAGGCGTGGGCATAGGCGGTGCTTCCCTTGAGGAAAGCGAAAAAATCGCAAGACAATCTCTTGATATGGCACTTGGACGAGGCGGCGATCAGGCGGCTGTCAAGATGGAAAACGGCTTTAATTTTTATGGCGGTGCTTCCAAGGGCGTTGAAAAACGCTCAAAGGCGATGATACGTTCAATGGCTCTTGCATTGCAGGAGATGATAGAAAATGCGGATCATGTCTACATTATGGGACATCGTTTCGGGGATCTTGATGCAATAGGTTCAGCCTGCGGCATGGCTGGTGCAATAAAGCTTATGGGCAAATCTGCTACAGTTGTTGTAAGACGGCAGAGCTGCCTTGCAGGAAATCTTATTGAAAGAATAAAGACTTGTAAAAATCCACCGGAATTTATGGAACCCGAAGTAGCTGTTGCGATGGCAAATGAAAAATCGCTGCTTATTGTAGTTGATACCCACAATAAAGACATATTAGAGAGCTTTGAGCTTTATCGCAAGTTGAGCAATGTGGTGGTAATAGATCATCATCGCAAAAGTATAAATTACATTGAAAATGCTGCTCTGTTTCACCATGAACCATATGCTTCATCAGCCTCGGAAATGGTAACTGAGCTTATACAGTATTTTCGCCTTGAAAAGGATATTCCTGCTGAATATGCAGATGCACTTCTTGCCGGAATAACCCTTGATACAAAGAATTTTGTTATGCGTACCGGTGTGCGTACATTTGAAGCAGCAGCATATTTGAGACGTGTAGGTGCTGATACCATTCAAGTAAAGTCACTCTTTTCAGACACTATTTCTATGTATCAGATGCGCTCTCAGATAGTTGCACATGCTGAGATTTTTAGAAATAATGCTATTTCTGTTGTAAAGATGCAAAACAGCTCTGTAAGACTGCTTGCAGCTCAGTCAGCAGATGAGCTTCTGAGCATACAGGGCGTTGAAGCGTCCTTTGTACTGTATCTGGAAAATGGCGGTGTCAGCATATCCGCACGTTCACTTGGAAAGGTGAATGTTCAGCTTATAATGGAAGCATTGGGCGGAGGAGGTCATCAGACAATGGCTGCAACACAGATACCGTCGGCAACGATTCAGGATACAAAGGAACGGCTTTTGCAAGTGCTCGAAGATTATGCAGCGGAGTATAAGAGATAATATTATAAGAAGTAAGCCTTGTGATGCAGGTATCATTTAGGCAGGCTTCTGGGAAAGGAATATTTATTATGAAGGTTATTTATTTACAGGACGTAAAAGGCTCAGGAAAAAAGGGCGAAGTAAAGAATGTAGCAGACGGCTATGCCCGTAATATGCTTTTTCCAAAGGGTTTGGCAATAGAGGCAAACGCTAAGAATCTTTCTGAGCTTGCAGGAAAGAATTCGTCAGTGGCTCACAAAATAGATGTGGAAAAGCAGAAGGCAAAAGAGATCGCAGATATGATCGGCGGCAAAACCGTAAAGGCTGTTGCCAAGGCTGGTGCAGGCGGAAGACTTTTTGGCGCAGTTACAGCGCAGAATATTGCAGAATGCATTGAAAAGCAGTATGGCTGCAAGGTTGATAAGAAGAAGATCTCTCTTAAATCTGAAATAAAGAATTTTGGTACTTATGAAGCTGATATCAAGCTTTATACAGGCATTTCTGCTAAAGTAACTATAGAAGTTGCTGAAAACTGATGCAATACTATGGGCGACGTTTGTTCGCCCGTATTTTTTTCTGAAAACAGGAGGGGAGACATATGGCACAAAATCAGTTTGAACAGCTTGAAACAGGCGGTGAATTGCCGTTCAGTCTTGAAGCAGAACAGACGATTCTCGGTGCGGTTTTAACAGAGCCTGATGTCTTGTCAACGGTTCTTGAAAAGATCAAGCCGGACTGCTTTTTTAATGAGCAGCATAAAGCGCTTTTTCAGATAATCGTTCAGATGTTTACATCAGGTGAAAAGGCTGATGTTATTACACTGCTTAATATTGCAATGCAGCAGCATTTGTTTGATACAGCGCAGGAGGGAAGAGCTTATCTTGCAGCACTTATCAATATGGTGCCGTCTGTTTCTAATATAGAAAGCTACTGTAATATTGTTGCGGAGAAATTTTACCTTAGAAGTCTTGCTTTTGCAGCAAGAGCCATATTACAGGACATTCAAAGCGGAGAAGTAAATGCACAGGCTCTTCTTGACGGTGCGGAGCAGAAGATATTTGATATTCGTCAAGGCAGATCTATACAGGGACTTGTAAAAATAGGAGATGCAGTTTGTGAAGCTTATGACCGCATAGGAAAAATATCAGGTCCTGATAAGGAAAAGTATTTAGGCGCTCGTACAGGATATAAGTATCTCGATACTGTAACATCAGGTCTTAACCGCTCTGACCTTATACTTATAGCGGCACGTCCTGGTATGGGTAAAACTTCTTTTGCAATAAATATAGCTACTAATGTAGCAAGACGAGGCGATAAGGAGGTTGCGGTATTCTCACTTGAAATGTCGAGAGAGCAGCTTGCAACACGTATGCTTTCCACAGAAGCGCTTGTTGATTCTCATAAGCTCAGAAGCGGTTATCTTACAAATGACGACTGGGTACGTCTTGCACAGGGTGCAGGAGTGCTGAGTGGTTTGCCTATGTATTTTGATGATACCGCAGGTATAACAGTTCAGCAGATAAAGGCAAAACTCAGACGTATGAAAAATTTGGGGCTTGTTGTCATAGATTATCTTCAGCTTATGACATCTACTCTTAAAACGGATAACCGTGTGCTTGTTATTTCTGAGATAACAAGACAGCTTAAAATTATGGCTAAGGAGCTTGATATTCCAGTAATTCTTTTGTCTCAGCTGTCCCGTGGCCCTGAAAGCAGAAATGATAAACGTCCTATGCTTTCGGATCTTCGTGAATCCGGTTCTATTGAGCAGGATGCAGATATTGTAATGTTTCTATATAGAGATGCCTATTATAATAAAGACAGTGCAACACCTAATATTTCAGAATGTATTATAGCTAAAAACAGACACGGAGAAACAGGTACGGTAAATCTTGTCTGGGACGGTCAGTTTACACGTTTCAGCGATGCGGAGATGCGAGATGAGCACTAAGATGAGCGTTAAAGATAATTTTATCAAAAAGATGGAGCAGTTTATTTATGACCATCAGCTTCTAAAAAATGAAAGCAAGGTTTGCTGTGCATTGTCAGGAGGAGCTGACAGCGTTGCATTGCTTGTTGGCATGATAATGCTGAGAGAAAAGCTTTTATTGGAAGTTTCGGCTGTGCATGTAAATCACTGCCTCAGAGGTGAGGAAAGCGACAGTGACGAGCAGTTTTGCCGTGAGCTGTGCGAAAGGCTGGGAGTTACTCTTCATGTGCACCGCTGCGATGTGAACGCTTATCGTGAAAAAAACGGCGGTTCTATCGAAACAGCCGCAAGACAGTGCAGATATGCAGCCTTTGAAAAAGAAACCGGACTTATTGCGACTGCACATACAGCCTCAGATAATCTGGAAACTATTTTGCAGCGCATTGCAAGAGGTACAGGACTTCACGGTTTGTGTGGCATTCCGGTGAAAAGAGATCGTTTTATAAGACCTGTTTTATTTGCCTCAAGAAAAGATATTGAGGAGTTTCTCATGGAAATTGGCGAGGGATTTGTTACTGATAGCTCAAATAATTCCGATGACTATACGAGAAACCGTATACGTCATAATATAGTGCCGATTTTACAGGAGCTGAATCCATCAGTTGAAAAAACAGTTTCGTCAATGTGCGGTTCTTTAAGAACGGATGATGAGTTTTTTGAGAATCAGTGCAGCATATTTTTTGATAAGCATTTTAAACAGCCTTCATGTCTTGTGAATATACTCCAAATACCTAAGGCAATTCGTGTGAGATGCTTTGCAAGGCTTTTGGAAAAATGCGGAATTTCCTATAATGCAAGAATACTTGATGATATGGATAAAATCGCTCATACAGGAGGAAGATGCCACCTTGCAGGTGATTTTAATTGTTTTGTTTCAAAAGGTGAGCTTGTTGTTCGCAAGACGGAGAATAATCCCCCTGTTCAGAGGGAAGCAGCCTTTAATATAGGACAGCAATCTCTATTTAATGACATATATTTTCATACAAGGCTAATAATAGAGCAGAATGAAATAAATGGTTGTATAATTAACAAAAAATACACAAATAGACTACTGGATTATGATAAAATAAAAGGGTGTGTAACACTGAGAAGCCGCAGACCCGGAGACAGAATTCAGCTTGCAGGGCGTGGCTTTAGCGTATCAATAAAAAAACGAATACAAGAGGTAATTCCGCTTAGCAGACGGCATACGCTGCATTTTCTAGAAGATGAGGAAGGTCTTATTTATGCTGAGGGTATAGGCATTTCAGAGCGTGTGAGACCTGCTTTAGGCGAGACAAAAAAACTTCTAGTGGTTTCTGTTATACATGACAGTGATGAACCTCTTGACATGGAAAAGGAGTGAATGCTTTGACACCAAAAAAGAACCGAGGTATCGGTGCATATCTGATCGTTGCAGTATTGCTTGTCGTAGCGTTGATTTTTATGTTGAAGGGCTTTGGAAGCAGTTCAACTGATGCGGAGTATTCTGAGGTGCTTTCATACTTTGACGAGTATGAGGTAAAGGAATATTCTCTTGATCTTGGAGACGGCGAACTAAAACTCGTACTCAATGACAATACAAGAATTGTATATGAAGTTCCTGATGTTGGCTTGTTTGTAAATAATATTTCGGATTATCGAGAGAATTATAATAAGAAAAATCCCGATGCTCCTCTTAAAATGGATTACATTAAGGCGAGCGATTCCTCATGGCTGCTGTCACTGATACCTACATTTTTGATACTTGGAATGTGCGTTGTTATGATGGTAGTAATGATGCGTCAGGCAGGCGGAGGCAATAAGTTCTCCTCATTTGGAAAAGCAAATATCAGAAATCAGGCAAATACCAGAACGGCTACATTTAAAGATGTTGCCGGTGCTGACGAAGAAAAGCATGAGCTTGAAGAAATCGTTGATTTTCTCAAAAATCCAAAGAAATACAGCGATATCGGCGCACGTATTCCAAAGGGAGTACTTCTTATGGGACCTCCCGGTACTGGTAAGACACTTCTTGCAAGAGCAGTTGCAGGTGAGGCAGGTTGTCCGTTTTTCTCGATTTCCGGTTCTGACTTTGTTGAAATGTTCGTAGGTGTAGGTGCATCCCGTGTACGTGACCTTTTTGAACAGGCAAAGAAAAACAGTCCTTCTATTATATTTATTGATGAAATTGATGCTGTAGGCCGTCATAGAGGCGCAGGTCTGGGTGGTGGACATGATGAACGTGAACAGACGCTCAACCAGCTCCTTGTTGAAATGGATGGCTTTACAGGTAAGGATAATGTAATAGTTATTGCAGCTACAAACCGCCGTGATATCCTAGACCCGGCACTGCTTCGTCCGGGAAGATTTGACAGACAGATAGTTGTAGGTTATCCTGATGTTGCAGGGCGTGAAGCTATACTCAAGGTTCATACTAAAAATAAGCCAATGGCACCGGATGTAGAGCTTTCCACTATTGCAAAATCTACAGTTGGATTTACAGGTGCAGACCTTGAAAATCTAGT
Source organism: uncultured Ruminococcus sp. (assembly GCA_910579955.1). GTDB lineage: Bacteria > Bacillota > Clostridia > Oscillospirales > Ruminococcaceae > Ruminococcus_C. The sequence goes on from CAJTWE010000006.1 coordinate 66,643, forward strand.
AAATGAAGCGTCTCTTCTTGCTGCAAGAAAGAATAAAAAGGCTATCACTATGGAAGAGATCTCAGAAGCTACTATCAAGGTTGTAGCAGGTCCTGAGAAGAGATCTCACCATAAAACAGAAAAAGAAAATCGACTTACTGCATATCATGAAGCAGGTCATGCGGTCTGCACATATTACTGTGAGCATCAGGATAAGGTTCAGCAGGTTTCTATTATACCAAGAGGTATGGCTGGCGGATATACAATGTCACTGCCTGAAACAGATAAGTCTTTCGTTACTAAGAAAGAGATGGAAGAGGATATCATTACACTTCTTGGAGGACGTGCGGCAGAGTATCTGATACTTGATGATATTTCAACAGGTGCTTCAAATGATATTGAGCGTGCAACATCAACAGCACGTAAAATGGTAACAAGATATGGTTTCAGTGAAAAACTAGGTCCTATGGTATATGGCAGCGATCATAATGAGGTATTCCTTGGTAAGGATATAGGTTCTTCAAGAGATTATTCCGAACAGGTTGCAGCTGATATAGATAATGAGGTAAAGGGTCTTATTGAAACAGGCTATGCCGCTGCTATTGATATACTGAACACTCATATTGATCAACTGCATTTGTTGGCTAAGTATCTTCTCATTCATGAAAAGATTGACAGGGACGACTTTGAAAAGCTCATGGCAGGTGAAATGCCTGAATCTGCTTTTGAACCCAAAAAAGCTGAGAGCGAATCAGAGGAAGCTGAAAGTACAGAAACAAAAAGCGAATAAGCTGAGGAAACTGAATAAGCTGAAAAAAGGAGCTGTTGCATATTTAAATGCAGCAGCTCTTGTGTTTACTTACTTATTAACCGGGAACTCATCAATTATATCAACAAGATATTGAAGCATAATGTTGAGGTCATCCACATTTACAGCGCCGTCTTTGTTAAGGTCTGCGGCTTTTGTTTGGCTTTTATTGAAAACAATAGAACCGTTAATGTACTTATTGATTGCAATAGCATCGCCTATGCCTATTTTGCTGTCGGAGTTGATATCGCCGTAAACTGTTCCGTCATCAGCTGTATCTCCGATTGCTGCGAGGAGGTCAATAGTTTCAGAGGATACTTCACCATTACTCATTTCAATTATAATGCATTTAGCAAATTCAGCATCGGGATATACCTCTTTAACAGCTGCACTCCAATCAACATAGTCCTCAAAATTCAAGCCCACCATATATCTATCAGAACCAATGGAAACGCTGCCATTTTCAAATTTGCCTGTAATTTCTACTAATTTATCATATTCAGCCTGTTTCTCTTCTGCGGTCATATCTTTATCAAACATAACTGCATAACTACCAACATATCCGTCTGAATGATGTGCAAGTAACGGCTTATATTCAGCAGATTGTATACATCTTGCTTTATATAATTCCTCTGTCATTTGTACAATAATTTCAGATTTGCCTTTTTCGTCAGCAGGTTTTCCTTCTAAGCCGTATCTATCGAACATAACAGCTTCATCATTATACTTTTTAAAATATACAAAATTCAGTTTATCTGAATATTTTGAATATATCTCGTCAAAAGCTCCAGATTTTTCCTCGTCAAAATGAAAAACCGTATAATCATAAAGGAAATTGTAGTATATACATATGTCTGCGCCCTGTCCTTCTGGGATTTTGTACACTACATATTGAGACGGTTCTTGATAAGAGTTATAAAGCACATCTATAAGCTGCCCCTTGTCATCAACCTCTATATAACCAGAAGGCACTTCAAATGGATTATCATCTGTGATAAATACTGCATCCGCAGATATTCCAGACATTGTACCAATCGCCATTACTGCACCTGATATCAGTGCTAAAACCTTACTTATTTTTTTCATAATGCATCCTCCTTTTTAATAAAACCGGCTCACATATGCCAGCCGGTTTTACATTCACTTACTTATTAACCGGGAACTCATCAATTATATCAACAAGATATTGAAGCATAATGTTGAGGTCATCCACATTTACAGCGCCATCTTCGTTAAGGTCAGCGGCTTTTGTTTGGCTTTCATTGAAAACAATAGAACCGTTAATGTACTTATTGATTGCAATGGCATCGCCTATGCCTATTTTGCTGTCGGAGTTGATATCACCGTAAACTGTTCCGTCATCAGCAGTATCTCCAATTGCTGCTAGGAGGTCTATAGGCTCACTAGACATAGGAATATTTTCTTCAAGACCCCAAATATCAAATCCGCCTTTAATATCCGGATATACTCCTACTATATCGTCCCACAATCTAAACTTGTCAATAGTTTTTGTTTCAGAATCAAAGCTTACATTGTAGCAACCCTCTATAGTTTTGAAGTGGTTTGTGCCTTCAGCGACTTCTATTTTCATATTATATTCAGAAGCAAGTTCAGAAACAACACCTTCAAACTCTTCTATTCCAACAGACTCATCATAATTATAAAGGGAAAGACAATTATCATAATAAAATATCGGAGTTGCACCAGCATCATAAAGTGCATAGTCAGCAGATTCTAGTATACCAGCATCGTTAAAATCCTTAACCAATTCTGCAATTATTTCGCTCTTATCTTCATTTCCGTTTTTATCATAAACGTCGCAGCCAACTGCATCAAAGTTCCAACTATGACATATGTCTAAACTCAGCTTATCTTTATACTTTTCTTCGTAAATGCTCTTTGCTTTTTCTTTCCAGTCATCACCTTTTGTCTTTAAATAAAGACTATTAGCGCAAACATTTACTCCAAGAAAAGAGCCAGCGCAAGAATCTTCGTCTATAAATATCTTTTCAAAGCCCATAGCGGACTTAATATCAAGGTTTTTAAAATCAATGTCCACAAAACCCACCATGTCCCCTGTAGGTTTTAAACCTTCAAAAGAAATACATATCGCTGACGTTGACATACTACTAATATTAAAAAAGCACAAAGACATAGCAGATGCTATAACAGCCGATAAACCCTTACTTAATTTTTTCATAATAGTACCTCCTCATATTACCACATCAAATACGGATTGTTTTTATAAAAATGCAAAAGCTCTGTAGTCATTTGCGTTCCGCCATTTGATACACCATAGTCTACATAACGTGTATGAATACCTATAACAGTATAATACGTTGTGTTGCCCACATCTGTCTTAACATAAACAGGTCCTCCACTATTGCCGCCAGATGTATCAATATCATAGCGAAGTCTTCTTTCCGGAGCAATGTCGTCATCCGGAAGCATGTAGCCCTCTCCAGTAAAACGATTATTCCTACCATATTCATTATTAACATCTGCACCAACAGCATATTTAGGAAATCCCGTACAATACAGCTTACGTGAATCCTGCATGATTCCATCTGTTGTTATTCCCAAATCAAAACACGCATACTCACTCAAATCTTCTGATACCGTAATAAGTGCATAATCATATTGAGACATCTTTTCACCATAAACAGACGGATCAATATAATTATTCTTGGCATTTACAATAAGTGCGTTTGGAACATGAACTTCACATGGATCTGTAATTTCCTTGCAAACACTTCCTAATGCATTTACAAATACTATTGATTCAATTCTGCTATTAGAATTCTCAAAGCTGCCATATGACTGATTATACTTACCAACATCAAATACACAGTGAGCCGCTGTAGCAATAGTATGAGCGTCTACTACAAAGCCAGTTCCAAATGAACCATCAGTGTTGATGATTTTTACAACTCCGGACAATGAATCATCCCTATATCGTGTATCCTCACCAACAGCTACCCTTGAATTATCAACAACGGGATTTGGGTCAAGCGCATATCCGTCAAGCGCTTCACCTGTTTTTGCATCAAAAACGGTATAATTTTTCAGTTCATTAACAGATTGTGCGCCAACCGTTGCATATCGTGAGCCGCCGCCATAGCGTGTATGCGGCAATGATGTCACGCTTTCACCTAAAAACATAGTCAAAATCCTGCTGTCAACGATATCAACTATACAATCGCCATTTGTATCAGCCTTTGTATAGTCAACAAGGTCTACCATACCATTAAGATATTTGGTGAGCTGCACTGAATCCGTCATAGTTACTCTGCCGTCGTTATCGACATCACCGCATTTCCATGTTACTGCATCCGCAGTAATAGAAGCGCTGCCAAACGGCACAGCCATAGCTGCCATCATGCAAAAAGCAGTCACAGCAGACGACATTCTTTTGAACTTCCTACTCATAACAAATTCCTCCTTTTCCATATATTACCATTTACCTATATTATACTCTATATCAAATCAAAAATCAATACACATTTTATACCATTTTCCAAGTACGTTTTTGTAATCTTTGTACAAAAACTAACACGATTTTTGTAACTATATAAAGCCATATATATTTAATTGCTTTTATCATCTTCTTTATCTTTATCTACATCGTCATCTTCAAGCACATATATTTTTTCAAATATGGCATCCGGAGTAGGCTTTTCCGGAAAGCCTTTTTTTATATCTACTGCAAGAAGAATAATACCAGCGACAATAATACATATGCTTATCCAGGTTGAGGTTGATAAGCCAAAGAAGATTCCACGTTCTGCATCATCATAGCGGAAACACTCTGTGACGATTCTTATAATAGGATACAGGAATAGATAAAAATATACGTTGCAATGACGATGCTTGGATTTTAAAAAGTATATCTGGCATATTGCAGCTAGTATAAGCAGAAGTCCGGCTTCAAGAAGTTGCACTGGAAATAGCTTTATGCCGTTTGGAGCGCCTATAGAGTTTGTAAATGCTATGCCGAATTTTTCTGATGGGATGCCGTAGCAGCAGCCTGCCATAAAGCATCCAACTCTTCCGAATGCGTGAGCAAGGGGTACGCTGGGCGCAATTACTGTTATAAAGTGAATAGGAGAAACCTTTCTTATTCCGGAGAATATAAGAATTCCTAAAATTCCGCCTATAAATCCTCCATAGAACACAAATCCTCCCTGCATTATTCCCGACAGTGTTTCAAAATTAAATCCGTTTTGCTCAAAGTATTGGCGTACAAAATTAAAGTCGATTATAAGATAGAGAAGCTTAGCCCCTATAAATGCACCGATCAATATAGCAGCAAAGCATATTATCATATCGTATTTGTCTATTTTTTGGGATTTGGCATTATATAGTGAAAGAAGTCCTGCAAGTACTATTCCAACAGTACAGCATATACCGTATACTCCTATAGAAAAAGGGCCGATATTTAATATGGGAAACATTATTACCTCCTTGAATACATAAAACAAATGGGCTGCATAGGCAACCCACCTGAATATTTTTTACTTAGAAAAGAAATCCAAAACCGGAGCAGGCAGCGCAAGCAGCACAGCCAACACACAGCGTACATGAAATAGCAACGATAGCATCAAGAATAACAGCAATTATGCCGCATACCAAACCGCCTGTAGCTACTCCATTACTTGGTTCGGTCTTTTTAGCCTGAGCGGCGAGTATGATAGCAACTATACCCAGAATTAGTCCAAGCCATGCTCCATAACCAAAAAATACACATACCAGTGCAATAATACCAAGCACTAATGATGCAACAGCCATATAACGTCCTCCTATATAAATTATTAAGATGAACGATTGGAATCCCAATATACATCCCTGATTTATATTGTATCATATTATGAAAAAGATGTCAATATTTGTAAAATATTATCTTCTTGCGGACTTTTGTTGTGCTTTTAGTATTCTTACGTCATAGCCAACAAAGTGTTGGTTTACATAAGTGGCGAAAATTCGTGAGGTTATTCTTTCCTCATATTTATGTGAAATACCGCTCCAATCCATGTTTGTACTTATTATAGTAGGAAGGCTGCGATTGATTCTTGTATTTATGATATTGTATATCATCGACTGATAGAATGGTGTGTCAAATTCCGTTCCGAGGTCGTCGAGGATAAGAAGGTCACATTCAAGTAGGAGTGAAAGGGTATCATTGCCAGTCGTATCACGTCCGAAGTGTTCATTTTCAATTTGTCTCAGGAAATTGATAACAGAGTCGTAAAGTACGCTGAAGCCTTTTTGAAGCACGACAGATGCAATCGACAGTGATAAATGTGTTTTGCCAAGTCCGGTACCACCGAACATCATAATGCTTGGGGAATTCTTTGAAAAGTGAGCAGCATATTCCTTGCAAAACTCTAAAATTATCTCCATAGCCTTGTAACAGTCAGAACCGCTTTCGGTTTTGTGACCCTTATAATAAGAAAGGTCAAAGCTTTCAAAGCTGCACAAGTTTATCTGAGCGTTTCTATTAAGCTCCTCAGCAGCGATTTTTGCAGCAAGAGACGTAAGACATTCACAGTATGTACCGCCATTATAACCGGTGTCGCTGCATTTAGGACAGGTGTATGAAATATCAAGATAGTTTTCAGGGTAGCCTTTTTCTTTAAGCAGCTGTCTTACCATGATTTGAGCCTGTTGGTTTTGACGTTTTAATGTATTCATACGTTCGGCGATATCCTCACCGCTTCTTATTAACTGCATTATTTTACGGCTTGTCTGAAAGAGCTGATTGTTTATCTCTGCGATTTCAGGAACAAGTGTGTTTACTTCCTCGAATCTTCTGTCATTTTCCGTCTGTGCACGATTTCTTCTTGAGCTTATTTCAGAACGTGCCTTTTCAAAATGTTCGTATTTCATATGTCGCTCCTTTCTTAACAGAGATACTATTCATTAATATTATAAATAAGGGCACGGTAAGCGTCAGCCATAGGGCTTTCCGGTATATCTGCTTTCTTTTTTCCTGTGTTCTTTTTGTTTTTTATGGAATTGCTGTTTTGAGTGAGCTTATCACCCAGATCAACTTCCTCACGGGTCTTATAGCCGGCTTTAGTCCAGTCGGTGAGTATCTTATTCATATAGGGAAGAGAACGCTTATCTGTCTGTTCAATAGTCTTTTCATAGGCGTAGCGTATAAGGTCTATGGGAATATTCAGAGCCTGCCAGCTGTCGAAGAATTCTCTTTGTTTTGGCGTAGGCGGTCTTTGCATATCTAGAGTTCTTGCTATCATTCCGTGGTAAGAACGGCTTTCCTGATCCTTTACGATCGCATCGTTTATCTGCTGCATTGTGCATATGCCTTTATTCCACCAACTATAGAGCAGCTTTTCAGAATACTGCATAGAGTTTTTATCCATGCTGCGGCAGTACGACATTACCGTTAGAATAATATCTCCCGGTACTTGCAGATACTGATACTGCCATAGAAGAGAACGCTGCTGCATATGGTTGAGAGGTTCTCCGATGAGCTGTTCAGCCATACGGAATAGCTCCATCATACCATTGTTATTTCTTAATTCAGACGCTATTTCACTAGGTGTAAGCGTTACCTCGCTGCTTGAACGCTGTGAAACAGCAATAGGTGTACGTGTGTCTGTATTTTTGTTTATATTTATATTTGTATTTATATTTTTATCTGTATCTGACGCTGTTGCAATTGCATCGGGGATTTTATTAGGGATTGTTTTTTCTTGTGCAGCCTTTATCTCGATATCAGCAGGGGACTCATGGACTTCGGAAAAAAGTTCGGTTTGTTCCCAGAAAATAAGGGCTTCTTCAATAAGCTCTTCGTTTATTGAAAGAGCTTTTGAAATTTCGGCAGTGTCTATTTCCGTACACTGATGTCTTAGCAGATACAATAGGACTTTTAGTTGTGATGGTGTAGATAATTTCAGATATTTGTCAACAACAGCAGTTGGCACGCCAAACATCATGCCCCAACCGTTTGTTAAAAGAGATAGTTTCATAAAAAACCTCCAAAAATACTTTGCAAAGCACTTGACAATATGATTCAAATGTGTTATACTATATAAAGTGATTCGCCGGTGTGTCGGAATGGCAGACGAGACGGACTCAAAATCCGTTGTAGGTGACTACGTGTGGGTTCAAGTCCCACCACCGGCACCAACGCCTTTTTCTTTTGAAAAGGGCGTTTTTTTATTCACTTTAAATAAATACTAAATAAACGCTTTAAATAATAAATGATGAAAGCTCAATAAAAGAGGTAAAAAAAGAGCCGCTTGAAAACATTCAAACGGCTGTTTGCTGTGGCGTGCCTGGAGGGATTCGAACCCCCGACCTACTGGTTCGTAGCCAGTCACTCTATCCAGCTGAGCTACAGGCACATCGTTTCTCACAACATGATATATTATATCACATATAGAATCATTTGTCAAGCGTTTTTTTCAAAAAAAACTGATTTTTTAAAATTTGTGCGGATTTGACGCAATTTCGGGTAAAATGAGTTGTGACAGCAAGCCCAGAACAACTTTTTTCAAAATAAATAGAAAAAATTTGAAAAAAGGCTTGACAAGCAGCAAGATTTCTGGTATAATTAAAAACGTTGCATGAGACATTAGCTCAGTCGGTAGAGCATACGCCTTTTAAGCGTAGGGTCGAGGGTTCAAATCCCTCATGTCTCACCAGTGGACGAGACGGACGAAGGTTTTATTGGCTTTCGTCCGTTTTTTATTTTTTCTAATATTAAATCAAAGCCATCCGTTCATGACGAGTGGCTTTGATTATAGCATTATATATTTTCTTGACGTTTCTGCATTTTTGACCAGTTTATAAAGCCATAAATATCGTTTACTAAGAATATTGAAAAGCATATTACAACAGATAAGTAAGATATATCAGAAAAAGTTGCTGATATCCACATAATAATAAGTATAATATCATTTGCAGCATATCCTATAGCATAAAATGCGCTTCTTCTGAAAGTAAGATAAACTGCAATAAAGCTTGTTGTAACAGATAACGTGCTCAGCATTAAATTTGCTGTATGAAAATATAGCAAAATATAATAAAATATAATTGTTACGATTGTTGTCAGTGTTATCATAAAGATGATTTCTTTTGATTTTAACCTGTTTATTTTTACCTCTGCTTTATTTCCATTATATGGATTTCTAAGCCATGATATCAATGAAAATAAAGCCATTGGAGCAGTCATGCCAACGTATGTTATCATCTCTCCGTAATAAGAAAAAGTAAATGATATAACGCCGTATAATATGCTGAATATTACCATAAGTATTGGGCCTAGGGGATTGCCTTTTGCGCCGAAAATCAGCGATGTAACGCCAATTAAAGATGCTGACAGTGTTAAAAAGCTTTCTCCGTCAAATATAAAAAAAGAAATGATTATTGTAATTACGGATGTGAACCATAGTGTAAGCTCTGCTTTTGTAAAGTAATCGGTTATTGATTTTAGCTTTTTTGAAAACATATAAATAAATACCTCCAAAAATAAAAATAAGCATTCATTTACACATCTTCAAAGACCTAACGATGCGTAACGAATGCTTTCGCTTATCTACCCGGTGGCAGAATTTAATATTTAGCTTTAAACTGTAATTAGTATATCATAATAAAATATAAAAGTCAATAGCCGAAATAATAAATTGTCAAATTTATAAGCATTAATTATATAAGGATAAACTGTATAATTTATGCCATACTACCTTTGAGGTGATGAATGTGGCAAAAAAAGGAATGAAACGTCCTGATAACACCCGCTCGCAATCATATAATGCAGCTGCAAACGTTCCTGAAATACAGGGCAAGGCAAAGCACGGAAAAACTCACGTTAATCCGATTATAGCAGGGACAAGTGCTCCTGCACAGAAAGTATGGCACACAACATCTTATTCACAGGAAAAACCGATATCAAAGGTTTATTCTGTTATTGATAATGACCTTGCAAGGGATAATATAGAAAATGACATCACAGCAGCCGACCTTCAGGATCTGTAATATACAGGCTTTATAATATAATAGTATAAATAGTATAGTTAGTGATTTAGATTGCTGCTCATATAAAAATTTTAAGCCATAGTACTTCTGATTTTATAGTCGGAAGTACTATGGCATTATTGTTGACAAAATTGAAAATATGCTGTATAATGGTTGCTAATATAAACTGGAACTTAAACTTATTTGAAAATTGCTTAAAAAATAAATCAGTATATGCAGGATTACAACAAGGAGTATGCGAATGGAGAGAAAATGTTATATAGATAATTTAAGATGGTTGGCGATCCTGCTGCTTTTTCCATTCCATGCGGTACAGATTTGGAGTGGAGGCGAATACAGTGGTTTTTACATATGGTCACACACAAGCACCGTTCTTTATATGTTTTCAACTGCTGTGTATCCATGGTATATGACCCTTTTGTTTGTTATTGCAGGTATGAGTTGTAAATATTCTCTTCTAAAAAGGACGAATAAACAGTTTGTTTTGGAGCGAGTAAAAAAATTAGTCATTCCATTTTTCTTTGGACTGCTTGCTCTTGTTCCTATAATGACCTATATTGCAGAAGTGTTTTTTAATGGATATACAGGCAGCTACTTGCAGCAGTATGAATTGTTTTTTACAAAGAAAACCGATTTAACAGGATATCATGGAGGTTTTACTCCTGCACATCTTTGGTTTATGCTTTATTTGTTTGTTATTTCTTTAACAGCGCTGCTGATCGTTCGTTTGCAAAAGAAGTATTTACCGAAATTTAGAGTTGGCAGACTTTCATATTTCCTAATTATTTTGATGTTTGTACCGGAGTGGTTTTGCCTATATGTCCTGAACATAGGCGGGAAAAGCTTAGGGCAATTTATGATACTGTTTTTGTTCGGATACTATATTCTTTCGGAAGAAAGTATTCTGCAAAAGCTACAGCAATACCGTTTTGTAAGTCTGGCGCTTTGTATCCTATCCGGCAGTCTGTACACCTATCTGTATTGCTTTGAAAATATCCGAAACCTATTGATGGATGGGCTTTACATATTTTACGGATGGATGGGGATTATTACCTTGATTAGCATAGGTCAGTCAAAGCTGAATTTTCACAGTCGTCTTAGTGATTATTTGTCACGCGCCTCTTTCCCTGTTTACATTCTCCATATGCCGATTCTAGTCGTAGTAGGCTTTTTTGTATTGAAATCGCCTATTGGTGTTGTTTGGCAATTTTTATTGATTGTATTGATTTCGTTTATTGCAACATTTTTAATATATGAAATCGTAAAGAGAATTCCTGCTTTGCGGTTTTTTCTCGGAATTACAAAGCGGAAATTATGAAAATGATCTTGTTGATTTAAACAAACAAATTTTGATTTATATAAATAAACAAATAATCAAAACAAGCCCGAAAGTGGTCTCTATCAACTGCTTTCGGGCTATAAATTTATATATGGGTATTATTTTTAGCTTTTAACCTTTACGTCTCTTTCTGTTGAAATCACTCTGTCTGCGGCTTTTGTCATGACCTCTTCCACCGCTGTATGGTTTTGAACCACTTCTGCGGTCGTATCTGTCACGTCCGCCAGAACGGAAGCTCTCACTCTTTCCGCCACGTTCTTCATGTATTTTTACAGAAACCTTGTGACCATTTATCTTTTCCTGCTGCATTGCATCAAGTATAAAGTCTGCTTCTTCCTTTGGAACTTCTACAGTGGTAAACTTATCATAAATATCAATTTTACCAAACTCGCTTCCGGAAAGACCTGTTGCATCAACAAGTGCACCGAGAATGAAGTTAGGTGCCATACGTTCTTTACGGCCAACATTTATATGAACACGTACAGTATTACGGCTTTCCTGACGTTTTCCGTTTTTTCTTGTTATAGGACGTGGAACGTCAAACAGCGGCAGAGTTTTTATAGTATCAGCTACTTGCTTGCTAAGTATTGCGCTGAGCAGATCTTCAGCAGAAATACCGGTCTCTACAAGACTTTCCGCAAGCTTTCTTGCTTCTTCTGATACAGGAGAATTGCAGCTTTCTAAAATGCTTTCTTTCATAGAGGCAATAGCGTTTTCCTTTATAACGCTTGAAGTCGGAACTGCGACTTCTTTTATATCTGCTTTGGTATATCTTGATATATCACGAAGCTCAAGCTCCTGCTTTCTGCCGCTTACAATGCTGTATGCAGTGCCGCATTTGCCGGCACGTCCTGTACGTCCGATTCTATGTATATAGTATTCGTGATCCTGTGGAAGGTCATAGTTGAATACCATGTCAATTCCTTTTACATCAATTCCACGTGCAGCTACATCTGTTGCAATAAGAATAGTATTTCTGCCGCTTTTTACGCTGTTCATGACCTGAGTACGTTGAGACTGTTTCATATCACCGTGAAGGCCGATAGCGGGAAATCCACGGTTTATAAGAGTCTCTGTAAGTTCGTCTACCATTTTCTTTGTATTACAGAAAATCATTGTAGACTGCGGCTTTTTATCAGTAAGCAGCAAGTGAAGTGCATCTGTTTTTCTTCCCATAGGAACAGATACATAAAACTGATCTATCAAATCAACTGTTTTGGAAGCGCTTTCTATTTTGACCATAACAGGATCAGTTTGATATTGTTTAGTTATCTGGAGAATAGCTGGAGGCATTGTAGCAGAGAAAAGTACTGTCTGGCGTTCCTCCGGAGCTTCTGCGAGAACAGCTTCTATATCCTCACGAAAACCCATATTAAGCATTTCATCAGCTTCATCAAGAACTATTGTGCTGAGGTTATTAAGCTTTAAAGTGCGTCTGCGAAGGTGATCAAGAACTCGTCCTGGTGTACCTATAACGATATTTGCGCCGTTTTTCAGTGCGTAGATTTGTCTATCCATGCTTGCGCCGCCGTATACAGCGACAGGTTTTACGCATTTTTTAAATTTAGAAAATTTACATATCTCTTCGCATGCCTGCATAGCAAGCTCTCTTGTGGGGCAGAGAATGAGGGCGTTTACATATCTGCGTGAATCTTCCGTGATTTTCTCTATAATAGGCAGGCTGAAAGCAGCGGTCTTACCTGTGCCGGTATTTGACTTGCCTATAACGTCACGTCCTTCAAGAAGCGGAGGGATGGATTTTTCTTGGATCTCAGTCATTTCTGAAAATCCCATTTTCTCTACAGCTTCCAAAAGCTCGCCGGAGAGATCTGTTTCATTAAATTGCATTTTAATTCCTTTCTCGTGTTTTTCTGATTGCTTTTATGTAGTTAAAATTTAAAATGAGCTGTTTTCATAGGTATACCTATGAAAACAGCTTTGTAGCTAGAATTATTCTTCCTCAGGCATATTCCAGTTGTGATAAACATTCTGAACGTCATCGTTATCTTCAAGATGCTCAAGAAGAAGGTTCATCTTTTTAATTTGTTCTTCATCAGTAAGAGTTGTATAGGTTGCAGGAATCATATCTGTTTCTGCGGATATAATGTTGTATCCCTTTGAGATAAGACCGTCACGCAGACCAGAAAGGGCAGAAGGCTCGCATACAACTTCAATAGCGTCTTCTTCTACAGACAGATCATCCGCTTCAAACTCAAAGCAATCCTCCATTACAGCATCTTCATCAAGGCCGGTATTTTCGATTATAACTATGCCTTTTTCAGTAAACATAAAAGATACGCATCCTGTTGTACCGAGATTTCCGCCGTACTTGTCAAAATAGTGGCGTACATCAGCAGCTGTACGGTTTTTGTTATCTGTAAGGCAATCCACGATAACAGCTACACCACCAGGGCCGTATCCCTCGTAGACGTTATTTTCGTAATTGTTTTTATCGCCGTCACCAGCAGCCTTCTTGATAACACGTTCAATATTGTCGTTAGGCACGTTGTTTTGCTTAGCCTTTGCAATAAGATCACGAAGTTTTGTATTGCTTGCAGGGTCTGGGCCGCTTTCCTTTACGCAAACTGTGATCTCTCTGCCGATTTTTGTAAATATCTTAGCTTTTACAGCATCGGTAGCTTCCTTACGTCTTTTAATATTGTTCCATTTTGAATGTCCTGACATTGATTAACACTCCTTGCTTAATAATTTTTCATCTGCCTGACATATCATGTCAAACAGTTCTTGCAGACGATTTGTATTGCCTGTTAGATGCAGATACCCGAACAGAGCTTCCAAACCGGTTGCTTTATGATAATCCGCAGCGTTTCCGTTTTTTGGAACGGAATTTCCGGTAGCGTTGCGGCCTCTTTTATAAATAGTGATCTCTTTCTCATTGAGCGTTGGCATAATAAGTTCAATAGCCGCTGCCTGATAAGCTGCACATACACGCTTGATTTTGATGGAATGCAGCTCTGACGCAGGCATATTGGCACTTAGAAGAATATGCTCACGCACCATTATTTCATAAACGCTGTCGCCGATAAATGCAAGGGCAAGCGGACTATACTGCTTTGCCTCTATAGATGTAAGATTCTCTTTCATATTCAGGATCTTCCTTTCCCTTATGATATGAAGTCGAACTCAAAACCTAGAATATTTACAGTAGCGCCTTCTTCAATGCCCATATTTTCGAGTGCGTCAATAATACCGCTGCTTCTGAGAACCTTTTGGAAGTACTGTAGGGAAGAATAGTCCTCCATATTGACTGTACGCATAATTGGTTCAAGCCATTTTGCATCTACATAATAAATTCCGTCTTCCACTTCGATCTCGAACTTACCGTAAGTGTCTGTCATAAGCTCTTCTTCGGTTATCGGTTCAGGCTCGTACTGTAAAATAGGCGGCAGCTCAGAAAGCATGCTGTCTGCTGCCTGTACAAGCTCTGAAGTTCCCATAGTGGTAGCGGCAGAGATCTCATAAAAGGGGAGACCCTTTTCTTCAATATATTTACGGAATCGGGCAATTTGCTCCGGATCTGCCATATCGCATTTATTAGCAGCAACTATCTTTGGACGGTTTGCAAGATCTTCGCTAAAGTTCAGAAGTTCTTTTTCGATCTTTTCATAATCTTCAATAGCGTCACGTCCTTCGATTCCTGAAACGTCTACTACATGAATGATCAGACGACATCTTTCAACATGTCGTAAAAATTCATGACCCAAACCTACACCGTCGCTTGCGCCTTCGATGAGTCCCGGAATATCCGCCATAACAAAAGAACGTTCTTCACCGGTGCGAACAACGCCCAGTACAGGCGTAAGGGTTGTAAAGTGGTAATTAGCGATTTTTGGCTTAGCTGCACTTACAACAGAAATAAGAGTTGATTTTCCGACATTTGGATAGCCGACAAGTCCAACATCTGCAAGAAGTTTCAGTTCCAGTGTTACCTCGAATTCTTCTCCCGGAAATCCCGGCTTAGCAAAACGTGGAATTTGTCTTGTGGATGAAGCGAAATGAATATTTCCTTTACCGCCTCTGCCGCCTTTAGCTATGATCTGTGGTTCGTCTGTTGAAAGATCAGCCATGATTCTGCCTGTGACAGCATTTTTTACAACTGTACCTCTCGGTACTTTTATTATAAGGTCAGGTGCACTTTTACCTGTACAGTTTTTAGCACCGCCGGGTTCGCCGTTCTTTGCTGTATATTTTTTCTTATAGCGAAAATCTATAAGTGTAGAGAAATTGTCGTCTACCTGAAATACAATATCGCCGCCCTTACCGCCGTCACCGCCGTCCGGACCGCCTGCTGCTACATATTTTTCACGATGAAATGAAACTGCACCATCGCCGCCGTTTCCTGCCTTGATCTTGATTTTAGCCTTATCTACAAACATGAAATATACCTCTAAAGTAATGTTTGGCTTTACGTATTAAAAGAAAATCCCGAAGCAATAGCTCGGGATTTTCGTCAGATTCATTGGAATCGCAATTATTCGGCAGCGTATACGCTAACCTTCTTGCGGTCACGGCCCAGACGCTCGAACTTAACTGTACCGTCAACCATTGCGAACAGTGTATCGTCAGAACCGATACCTACACCGTTACCTGGATGAATGTGTGTTCCTCTCTGGCGAACCAGAATGTTGCCAGCCTTTACGAACTGACCGTCAGCTCTCTTGACACCCAGTCTCTTGGACTCAGAATCACGGCCGTTCTTTGTAGAACCAGAACCCTTCTTATGAGCGAAGAACTGCATACTAATCTTCAGCATGATATGTTACACCTCCGTGTGCGTTATTTGAATGAATTCGGGATAATCGTCTTTCAACAGCTCTGAATGAAGTTTAAGCCCTTCCAATATCTTTACGCCCTCAATAGGAGAGTTATCAGAAATTTTTATGGATATAGAATTTTCACATACTTTTATATCAGCATTTATATGAAAAATTTCAGTCAGCGTATTTGCGGTTAGCTGCACAGCGGAAGAAACGCTTGCACATACAATATCTTCACCCTCCGCTGCGAAACCTGCATGTCCGGAAAGTGTAATACCACAAAGACGATCATTCTGCTGAAAGAACCGGATACGGATCATTATGCGTTGATAGCTTCAATCTGTACCTGAGTATACGGCTGTCTGTGACCCTGCTTCTTCTTTTCGCTCTTCTTGGGCTTGTAAGTCATAACAGTGATCTTCTTAGCCTTACCGTTCTTCAGAACCTTTGCGGATACAGTTGCACCTGCTACGTAAGGAGTACCTACGGACAGACCTGCATCTGTGCTTACTGCGACAACCTTGTCAAATGTTACTGTGCTGTCAGCTTCTGCACCGAGCTTTTCGATGAACAGAATGTCACCAGCCTTTACCTGATACTGCTTGCCGCCTGTTTCAATAACTGCGTACATTTTTGGCACCTGCCTTTTCTTTAAAAACTCGCTGTTTTGGGTGAGAAAACTCTTTTTGAACCCAATACATGCGGTTTTATTATTATATCATATCTTTAATCTAGTGTCAAGGAGTAATTGTAAATTTTTTTATTTTGCAAAATGATATACAAAATACTTTACAATAGAGGAAATCTGTGGTATAATAAAACGGTATGTTTGATTCGTGCTATCTTATAATGTAATGAAAGGAAACTTTATATGGAACAGCATAATGAAAAAAATCAGCAGCCGGGTCGTGTGGTTAAACGCCGACGTGTGCGTTATGACCGTATTTTGATCGCACTTGCTATAGTTGTACTGATATTTATACTTTTCTTCTCGTGTACGTGCAGCTGTGTAAAATGCGTATGTTCTCCGTCTGATAATGCTGATAATACAAAAATATCTGCTACAGAAGCTACTTCCGAAGGCAGTACTACTTCAAATGGCAGTACTCCTGCTGAGACAGATAAAAATGCAAATAATGGCACTTCTACTGATTCAGCTGCTCAATCCGCCGCTTCACTAACTGCTAAAAGTGACGATGTACACAGAGGCTCACTTGTTGTTGTGAATGCTGATAATCCGTATACATTTCTGTCAGGAGATACAAATCTTGTCAGCGTTGAAGAAAAGCGAAGCTCAAGTTATACTGCTGATAATGCTGATGTTTTGCTTGATGAAACAGCTGTATCACGTCTTAATCAGTTTATTTCTGAGTTCGTCACTGTTACGGGAAAGAATGATGTGAAAATTGAAAGTGCCTATCGCAGCAAGGAGGATCAGGACTCTAAATATGCAAATGGCAGCTCTATTTTTGCAGGCGGTTATTCTGATTATCACACTGGCAGGTCTTTTGATATTTGTATTGAACCTGACGGCATGAAAAGCTATTACGTTCCAAGCGGAGATTATGAGTGGATAAATAAAAATGCCCATAAATATGGATTTATTTTGCGTTATCCGGAGGGGAAATTCGATGCAACAGGTGTAAATCCTCGTTCTTATACTTTTCGTTATGTAGGACTTCCTCACTCATATTATATGTATGAAAATGATCTATGCCTTGAAGAGTATGTTGAAAAGCTAAAAAGCTACAATTCTGCTTCTCCTCTGACGATTGATACAGGAGATGCTGTATGGACAGTATTCTACACAGAGCTTTCTGCTGATGGAGTTTCTGCTATAAATATTCCAAGCTGTCAGGAATACAGTATTTCAGGAGATAATATTGGCGGATTCATCGTTGCATATCACTGATTGTTATTACTATTACTATTGTATATTATTGTATTAGTTAAGCGGCTTTTTTTGAGCCGCTTTTGCTTTTTTATGAATTATATAAAGACCTGATATGTAGACGTGACAAATTCTTTTTCAAGGCTTCAAAAAAATTGAATAAACACTTGCAAAATGAAGTAAAATGGTGTACAATATATGTGTATGGTGCGATGCACCAATAATACTGGTATTTTAACATGAAAGGATGTCAAATCAAATGGCAGGTTTAAACAAGGTTACAGTAGACGATATTAATGTACAGGGCAAGCGTGTTCTCGTTCGTGTTGACTTCAACGTTCCTATGAAGGACGGCGTTATCACAAACGACAACAGAATTCAGGCTGCTCTTCCAACAATCAATAAGCTGGTCAAGGATGGCGGCAAGGTTATTCTTTGCTCTCACCTCGGCAAGCCAAAGAACGGCCCTGAGGCTAAGTTCTCTCTGAAGGCTGCTGCTGACAGACTGGGCGAACTGGTTGATACAAAGGTAACATTTGTACCTTCTGATGTTGTTGTTGACGACAGCGTAAAGGCTGCTGTTGACGCTATGAATGATGGCGAGATCATTGTTCTTGAAAACACAAGATTCCGTGGCGCAGATGAAACAAAGAACGGCGAAGAATTCAGCAAGGAGCTTGCTTCTCTGGCAGATGTATTCGTAATGGACGCATTCGGCAGTGCACACAGAGCACACGCTTCAACTGCTGGTGTTACAAAGTTTGTTGACACAACAGCTGTTGGCTATCTGATGCAGAAGGAGATCAAGTATCTTGGCAATGCAGTAGAAGTTCCTGAAAGACCATTCGTTGCAATTCTCGGCGGTGCTAAGGTTGCTGATAAGCTCAATGTTATCTCTAACCTTCTTGAAAAGTGCGATACACTGATCATCGGCGGCGGTATGGCTTATACTTTCATCAAGGCAAACGGCGGTTCTATCGGTACTTCTCTTGTTGACGATGAAAAGCTTGATTATTGTAAGGAAATGCTTGCTAAGGCTGAAAAGCTCGGCAAGAAGATCCTGCTTCCTGTTGATACAGCTATCACATCAGAATTCCCGAATCCTATAGACGCTGAGATCGAAATTGAGATCTGTGCTTCTAATGAGATTCCTGCTGATAAGATGGGTCTGGATATCGGCACAAAGACACAGGAGCTTTTTGCTGATGCTGTAAAGACTGCTAAGACTGTAGTTTGGAACGGACCTATGGGCGTATTTGAAAACCCTGTTCTGGCAAAGGGTACTATTGCTGTTGCAAAGGCTCTGGCTGAAACAGATGCTACAACAATTATCGGTGGCGGTGACTCAGCAGCAGCTGTTATGCAGCTCGGTTTTGCTGATAAGATGAGCCACATTTCTACAGGCGGCGGCGCTTCTCTGGAATATCTTGAGGGTAAGGTTCTGCCGGGCGTTGATGTTATTGCTGATAAGTAATCGGCGTGTTTCAATATGAAAAATAACTTTTTTAAAGAATTTTTTGACAATGCAGACAGTCCTAAATTATGCCTTTTGATTGGCGTTATATTAGGTATTTTTATCGGAATGTTTCTCAAACCATTTTCAAAAGGTATTACAATAGGAAGTTATAATGGAAGTTATAATCATGGAAATGGATGCGATAATAATTTGTCAGCTAAGTCAAATAAGGGACTGCCAGCAAATGATGGCAAAAGTAAATTAAAAAAATAAGGAGTTGTTTACCAATGAACAAGGCACTGAGAAAAGCAGTTATCGCTGGTAACTGGAAAATGAATAAGAATCGTAAGGAAGCAGCTGAGCTTATTGAAGCTCTTAAGCCTATTGCAGCTGACAAGACATGCGGCGTAGTTATCTGCGTACCGTTTACAAACCTTGAAACCGCTCTTAATCTTACAGAAGGCACAAACATCGAAGTTGGTGCAGAGAACGTACACTTCGAGAAGAGCGGTGCGTTCACAGGCGAAATTTCTGCTGATATGCTGACAGAAATGGGCGTTAAGTATGTTATTATCGGTCACTCCGAGAGAAGACAGTACTTTGGCGAAACAGATGAAACTGTTTGCAAGAGAACAATGGCTGCTCTTGAAGCTGGTATGACTGTTATCCTTTGCGTTGGCGAAACTCTTGAAGAAAGAGAACTTGGCATTACAGAAGAAATCGTTGCTAAGCAGGTTAAGGTTGCTCTTTCCAAGGCTTGCGAAAAGTGCGTAAAGAATGTTATTATCGCTTACGAGCCAGTATGGGCTATTGGTACAGGCAAGACTGCTACAGCTGAACAGGCTGAGGAAGTTTGTGCATTTATCCGTAAGACTGTTGCTGGTATGTTCGGTCAGGCTGTTGCTGACGGCATGACAATTCAGTACGGCGGTTCTATGAATGAAAAGAACTGTGCAGAGCTGCTTGCAAAGGAAAACATTGACGGCGGTCTTATCGGCGGTGCGTCTCTGGTTGCTGAAAAGTTCGGCGTTCTGCTGGAAGAAGCTTCTAAGTAATTTTATTTATAAATTATTTATAAAAAAAGTATTATAAAATCAAACAGGCGGTTTTAAACCGCCTGTTTCTGAAAGGATTGATAAGTTATGAGTAAAAAGCCTGTTGCTCTTATTATTATGGATGGTTTTGGCTATAATCCAGAGGACTATGGCAATGCTATTAGTGCTGCTAAGAAGCCTAATCTTGACAAGTATTTTCAAGGTCCAAACACTCTTATCGGTGCAAGCGGACTTGATGTAGGTCTGCCTGATGGTCAGATGGGCAACTCTGAGGTTGGTCATACAAATATCGGTGCCGGAAGAATCGTTTATCAGATGCTGGTAAAGATCACTAAGGATATAAATGACGGCACATTCCTTAAGAACCCTGCACTCACTGCTGCAATGGCAAACTGCAAGGCAAATGGAAGCGCACTTCACCTGATGGGTCTGCTTTCACCGGGCGGCGTACACAGCCATATGGAACATCTGTACGGACTTCTTGAAATGGCTAAGCAAAACGGCATTGAAAAAGTATACGTTCATGCATTTCTTGATGGCAGAGACGTTCCTCCGTCATCTGCTGCCGGCTTTATGAAGGAAGCTTGCGATAAGCTGGAAGAAATCGGCGTTGGCAAAATCGCTACTATATCCGGTCGTTACTATGCAATGGATAGAGATAATGCTTGGGATAGAGTTGAAAAGGCTTATGCTGCAATGGTTTACGGTGAAGGCGTAACAGCTTGCTGCCCTGTAAAGGCAATTGAAGATTCCTATGCAAATGGCGTTACAGATGAATTTATGCTGCCTACAGTAGTTGATGCTGATGGTAAAATTTCTGAAAATGACAGCGTAGTATTCTTTAACTTCCGTCCTGACCGTGCAAGACAGCTCACCAGATGCTTTGTTGATCCTGAATTTAACGGATTTGAGCGTAAGAACGGATATTTCCCTGTACACTTCGTATGCATGGCACAGTATGACGCTGCTATGCCTAATGTATCTGTAGCATATCCTCCTGAGGAACTTTCTATGACTTTGGGTGAATACCTTAGCAAGAGCGGTAAAACTCAGCTGCGTATTGCAGAAACACAGAAGTATGCTCATGTAACATTCTTCTTTAATGGCGGTGAAGAAACCACATTTGAAGGTGAAGACAGAATTCTTATAAAGAGTCCTGATGTACCTACATTTGATCTAAAGCCTGAAATGAGCGCATACGAAGTAACAGATGCTGTTGTTGAAGCTATCGAGAGTGACAAGTATGATGTTATTATCCTGAACTATGCAAACTGCGATATGGTAGGTCATACCGGTATTTTTGATGCTGCAAAGGCAGCTGTTGAAGCTGTTGATACTTGCGTTGGCAGAATGGTTGACGCTATACTTGCAAAGGGCGGCGTTGCACTTATTACAGCTGACCACGGAAATGCTGATAAGATGTATGAACCGGATGGCGCTGCATTTACTGCACATACAACTAACCCTGTTCCGTTTGTTGTAGTTGGTGAAGACTGTGAACTTCGTGAGGGCGGTGTACTGGCTGATATTGCACCTACAATGCTTAAGCTTCTCGGTTTGCCGCAGCCTGCTGAGATGACAGGTAAAAGTCTTATTAAATAAATTTTTATATTGATAAAAGTCGCTGTGATAAATGATGTTCACAGCGATTTTTTTATTTTATCTGGTAAGATAATTTGTTTGAATCTATTGCATTTCTCTGTAAATTCGTGTATAATAATAGGGTAGAATGAGATAATATTACTTTTTGGGAGGCTGGGGCAATGAAGAAGTGGAAAATCGCATCGCCAGATAAGAAAATCGCTGAAAATTTAAGTAAAAACGGCGGCATTTCTATGCTTTGCGCAGAAGTTTTAGCTGCACGAAATATCAAATCACTGGAGGAAGCGGCGCAGCTTCTTAATTGCGATGGCTTGTCTGACCCGTTTATGCTTCAAGATATGCAGGTTGCTGTTGATGTTATAAATGAAGCTATTGATTCCGGCGTTCCAATATGTATATACGGAGACTATGATTGCGACGGAATTATGGCAACTGTTATTCTCTATTCTTATCTTTTGGAGCTTGGAGTTGATGTTACATACTATATTCCTGAACGTGATGAAGGATATGGTATGAATGAAGCCGCTGTAAGAAAGCTTAAAGAAGAGAAAGTAGGGCTTATTGTAACAGTTGATAACGGCATTACAGCTTTAAAGGAAGCTGAGCTTATATACGAGCTTGGTATGCGCCTTGTTGTAACAGATCACCACCAGCCGCTTGAAGAGCTTCCACGTGCAGAGGCTGTCGTTGACCCGCATAGAAGCGATTGTCCGTCACCTTACAAGAAATACTGCGGAGCAGGCATTGCGCTTATGCTCGTTGCAGCGCTTAATGACGGCGATTATACTATAGCAATGGAGGCTTTTGCAGAACTTGCAGCTATAGCGACAGTTGCAGATGTAGTTGATCTTTCCGGTGAAAATAGATTCCTTGTTCAGAGAGGTCTTATGTATCTTGCCAATATCGAACGTCCGGGACTTCTGGCGCTTATGGAAAAAAGCGGAGTTTTGGGAAAACCGCTTACTTCTACATCTCTGGCATTCTCAATTGCACCACGAATAAATGCGGCTGGACGATTCAGTTCTCCATCACGAGCGGTATGCCTTTTGCTTGCGGAAGAACAGGATGATGCAAATAAGCTTGTAGATGAGCTTGAGCTTTGTAATCGTGCAAGAAAAGAAGAGGAGGAGAAAATCCTTCTGGAGGTTGAAAAACAGATCGCAAGACAGCCGTATCTGCTTTCTGAAAGAGTTCTTATTTTTGCCGGAAAGAATTGGCACCACGGAGTAATAGGAATTGCAGCGGCAAGATTGCAGGAGCGTTTTGGCAAGCCTGTGTTTATGATAACTATAGAGGAAAGCGGTGCAAGAGGTTCAGCTCGTTCGTTTGGTGAATTTTCTGTTTTTGACTGCCTTAATGCCTGTAGAGAGCATCTTACAAAGTACGGTGGACATCCGGGCGCAGGCGGATTTTCTCTTGAAAAAGAGAGTATTCCGGAATTTATAAAGTCGATTGCAAAATATTCAGCGGAATATTTCCCTGAAATGCCTGTTTTGACAGTCAAGGCAGATAAGCTTATGCTTCCTGTTGATATGACAATTGAAAATATAGGAGGACTCAGTGTTTTAGAGCCTTCCGGAGCAGGAAATCCTTCACCTGTTTTTGCTTTATGTCACGCTGTTTTAAAAGAACTCGTACCGCTTTCCGGTGGTGTTCACACTAAGCTAAAGCTTATTTACGGAACTATGGCGATAGAGGCACTACTGTTTCGTGTGTCTCCTGAGAATGTGAATTTGAAGCCTGAGGATATGTGCGATCTACTTGTAAGCGCAGGCATAAATACTTATAACGGACGCAAAAGTATAAGTCTTATTGTTCAGGATTATAGAAGAAGCGGAGTTAAGCAGGCGAAATATTTTGCTGCTTTATCTGCATATGATAAATTTGTAAGAGACGAGGAGCTTTCAAAGGCATATTATGCTGCAATTTCTCCAAAACGTGAGGAGCTTGTGGCTGTTTATAAAAGTATAGGTGAAAAGGCAATAGATATAGATGCACTTTTTATGCGCATGCAATCTATTGATATGAATTATTGCAAGCTGCGAATTGCACTTGATATTTTTAATGAATTGGGTCTTGTAAGTATAGATCTTTATAATGGTACTGTTAAAAAAATTCATATAGACGGAAGTGTTAACTTAGAGGATTCCGTATTGCTTAGTAAAGTACGGAAAAAAGGGGAGGTATAAGCTATGAGCGAAGAAAAATCCAAGGGAATTATTACAATCGAAGATCTGACTGCGAAGATAGTTGAGGTAGACAGAAAATATAATCTCAGCAAAATCCTTTCTGCGTATGAGTTTGCAGAACATGCTCATGGCGATCAGAAGCGATCATCAGGCGAACCATATATCATACACCCTCTTTCTGTGGCGGAGATACTGGTTGATCTCGGAATGGATACAGATACTATTTGCGTTGGGCTTCTTCATGATGTTGTAGAGGATACAGAGTATACTCTTGATGACATTCGTTCACGCTTTGGACAGGATGTTGCCATGCTTGTGGACGGTGTCACTAAACTTAGCCGTGTTCCTGTTTTTGATAAACAGCAGCAGCAGGCTGGGAATTTTATGAAGGTACTGCTTGCTATGTCTCATGATATACGTGTAATGATCATAAAGCTGGCAGACAGACTGCACAATACTCGTACTCTCAAATATTTACCGCCTTATAAGCAGCGCAGGATCGCACTTGAAACTATGAATATCTATGCGCCCATTGCTCATAGACTTGGAATACACACGATACATGAAGAGCTTGTAGATCTTTCATTCAGATATCTTGATCCATTTGCATATTCTGAGATAGAACACGTTATGCTTCTAAAAAAAGAAAAGCGTGAGGCGTTTATTGAATCAATAATTGAACGTTTGAAAAGACGTTTGTCAGAGGAACACTTTGAGAAAGAACCTTCTATTTCGGGCAGAGTAAAAAGCATATACGGAATTTATAAGAAAATATATATGGGGCATAAGAATATTGATGAAATATTCGATAAATATGCTATACGTGTTATTGTAAGCAATCAGGCTGAATGCTATCTTGTATTGGGTATAGTTCACTCATTTTTTAGACCTATCCCAAACCGTTTCAAGGACTATATCGCCAATCCTAAGGCTAATATGTATCAGTCGCTGCATACTACTGTAACGTCAGTCGAAGGTATACCTTTTGAAATACAAATACGTACATGGGATATGCATGTTGCAGCTGAATACGGCATTGCTGCTCACTGGAAATATAAAGAGGGTATTTATAAACACGATCGTATGGAAGAACGTCTTGCGTGGGTAAGACAAGTAATTGAAGCACAGCAGACTTCAGATGATGTAGAGGAAATTGTAAATATAATTAAGAACGATATATCACCCGAAGAAATAGTTGTAATGACGCCAAGAGGTGATTCTATTACTCTTCCTCAGGATGCAACTGTTCTTGATTTTGCGTACCGTATTCATACAGAAGTAGGTCATAAGACGATCGGTGCAAAGGTCGATGGAAAGATGGTCCCTCTCGACTATCAGCTGAAAACAGGCGAGATTTGTGAGATCCTCACTACAAAAGATCCGAGTAAAGGCCCTACAAGAGCATGGCAGCAGATCGTTAAGACAAATGAAGCAAAATCAAAAATACGCTCATGGTTTAAGAAAGAAAAGCGTGAAGAGAATATTCAGCAGGGAATGGCAAGTCTTGAACAGGAATTCAAGAAGTTTAGAATGGATATTCCAGCAGCAGAGCTTGAAAGCTTTCTTGCCGACGATCTTAAACGTCATAGCTGTGATACTCTTGAGGATTTCTATGCTTCTATTGGTTACGGCGGCGTTTCTCTATCTAAGATAATGCCCAGACTAAAGGATCAGTATGTAAAGCAATATGGTCAGTCCGCTGAAACAGATCTTGAAGAGTTGCCAATTGTTGTTGAGCATGTTTCGTCAAGCGGCGACGGATGCATTGAAATAGATAAAATAGATGATATCGTATATAAGCTTGCAAAGTGCTGTAGTCCTATGCCGGGAGATGATATTGTAGGATTTATCACAAGGGGACACGGTATATCCATTCATGCAAAGAGCTGCATAAATTATATTTCCGCTGCAAAGAGGAATAATCCGGATGAAATGGGCCGCTGGATGGCTGTTAAGTGGAAGAACACTGTAAAGCCACTTAAACTTGATATAGGTCTGGAAATAGTTGCTGTAGACAGAGTGGGTCTTGTATTTGACGTATCAAAAGTGTTTATGGAAAATCATGTAATGATCATAAATTCTAATTCAAGAATGCTCAAAAATGGCAATGCAATTATAGATGCAACAGTACGTGTGGACGGAACAGATCAGCTTAAAAGTGTTATGGAAAAGATCAGAAAGATCAAGGGTGTTGTTTCCGTTGATCGTGCAAGAAAGTGAGTTTTTTATGAGAATGGTAAAAACCTTTATGCTTGGAAGCATTGCGACAAATTGTCATATTGTATATACAGGCGATAAGACTGTAATTGCTGTAGATATAGGCGGTGAGCCTGAAAAGATAATTGACTTTCTAAGTAAAAATGAGCTTACTTTGACTAAAATACTTTTGACTCATGGGCATTATGACCATATAGGCGGAGTGCTTGAGGTAATGAAGAAAACGGGTGCACAGCTTTATATTCACGAAGCGGATGTTTCCATGCTTTCTGATGCTCAAAAGAATCTTGCCTTCTGGCTCGAGCCTACCGCTGACTTTAAACCGATAACAGAGTACACTTCTGTTAGGGACGGCGATATTATAAAAGACAATGAAACGATGTTTACAGTGCTGCATACGCCTGGTCATACTCTGGGAAGCGTGTGCTATATGTGTGACGATGTTTTGCTGACAGGTGATACGCTGTTTTGTTTGTCTCGTGGAAGAACTGATTTTCCCGGCGGCAGTGATGCAGATATGCTTCGTTCTTTCAAGCGCCTTAAAGAACTTGACGGTGACTATAGAGTATTTCCGGGGCACAATGAATCTACCACACTTGAATTTGAAAGAAAAAACAATCCTGTTATGAGAGGAATTATATGAACGAGAATATAAAAGAATTATCATTTCCGGTATTTCTGCTTGGACATGGTCTTAAATATGAGACTGAGTGTATTTTAAAGGCATTTGTTCCGGTAGTGCGTTTTCAATTTTATTATGATGACATTTCTCTTCTTCCTGACAGCTGCCGCTATGCAGCAGTGCAGCTTCGTCAGGGCAGAGAGCATACTTACTTTTACTGTGCCGTTTCTCTTGGAGAGAAACGGCTGCGTCTTATGAAATGTACAGAAAGACTTTATCCTGATAAGAATAAAAAAGAATGTGAAACAATAATCAGCAAATTGCTGTTTAAAATACTTCATGAAATTACGGGAACTGATGTTCCGTGGGGAATTCTTACGGGAATACGTCCTACTAAAAAGGTTCTTCAGCTGCTTGATAAGGGCATGAGCCGTGATGAGATATTTGATTTACTTAGGGAGGAGTTTTGGATATCTGATGAAAAGCTGCGTCTTGTATACGATACGGCAGTAGTTCAGCGTCCGCTTCTTATGGCAACTCCGAAACATTCTATAGGTCTTTATGTATCCGTGCCGTTTTGTCCGTCAAGGTGTAGTTATTGTTCATTTGTATCACATTCAGTAGAGCAGGCTAAAAAGCTTATGCCGGAGTATATTAGACTTCTTTGCAGAGAACTGGAGATATGGGGAGATATTGTAAAAAAGCTGGGACTTACTGTGGATACAGTATATTTTGGCGGTGGTACTCCTACATCTGTAAGTGCAGAGCATTTGGAAAGCTTGCTTAAAGCAGTAAATAAAAATTTCGATCTTTCGCATTTACGTGAATATTGCGTTGAAGCAGGCAGACCTGATACTATTACTGAGGAAAAGCTTGTTGTATTAAAGGAAAACGGAGTTACAAGAATATCTGTAAACCCACAGACAATGAACGATGAGGTTTTGAAAAACATTGGCAGACGGCACACATCTAAAGAAATAGTAGATGCCTATAAACTAGCAAGAAAAATAGGATTTGATAATATAAACATGGATCTTATAGCTGGTCTGCCAGGTGATACTCCGGATAGCTTTAGAAATACACTTGAACAAATAATAGCTCTTGACCCGGACAGCATAACAGTTCATACCCTTACACTTAAAAGAGCTGCTAATCTTTTTTCTGATGGCGTTTCACAGCTTGAAAACCCTGTTCGTAAAATGGTAAGAGATAGTATAGCTATGCTGCCTGAAAATGGCTATAAGCCATATTATATGTATCGTCAAAAGAACACCCTTGATAATCAGGAAAATGTTGGATATGCAAAGCCGGGCAAGGAGTCGTTTTATAATATGCTTATAATGGACGAAACGCAGTCTATATTTGGTGCTGGCTGTGCTGCGTCTACTAAGTTGGTAGAGCCTTGCGGAATGATAACACGTATATGTAATTATAAATTTCCATATGAGTATATAGCTCAGTTTGATCAGCTTATGGAAAAGAAAAATCAGATTTATGAGATATATGAACGTATAATCTGTCAGGAGGCTGCAAATGCAGAAAAATGAGATTTACACAGTGTCAATAGATGATCTTACAGCAGAAGGTAGTGGAGTTTGTCATATTGATGGCATGGCTGTATTTATACCTGAATCAGCGGTAGGAGACAAGCTTAGAATAAAGATCGTTAAAGTACTTAAAAATTATGCATTTGGTATTATAGAAGAAATTCTTATTCCGTCAGATGATCGCATTGTGCCCGACTGCATTTATCATAAGCAGTGCGGAGGATGTGTATTTAGGCATATAAGCTATGAAAAAGAGCTGGAGATAAAGGCAAAAATAGTACGAGATGCTTTTGAAAGAATAGGAAAGCTTAGTCCTGCGTTTTTGCCTATAATAGGATGTGAAAGCCGTATTGGTTACAGAAATAAGGCGCAGTATCCTGTGTCAGCCGATAAAAACGGAAATATAATATGCGGCTTTTACGCCCAAAGAAGCCATAGGATCGTACCTGTTAATAATTGTCTGCTCCAGCCTGATATATTCGGAAGAATTGTAGAGCTGATACTTTCTTATGCCAAAGAAAAGAAAATAGCTCCTTATAAGGAAGAAAACAATACGGGCATTTTGCGCCATATTTATCTTCGCAAGGGACATTACAGCGATGAAATTATGGTATGTCTTGTTGTGCGCAAGTCTATAGAGAGAGAGCTTAAAGGCTTAGTTAAAAGGCTTATTGATGAGATTCCGGGTATAAAAAGTATAGTTATGAATATCAATCCCTATAAAACAAATGTTATTCTTGGCAATAAAAATGTAACTCTGTGGGGCAGTGATATTATAAAAGACACTATGTGCGGTAATGAAATAGAAATATCGCCGCTTTCATTTTATCAGGTAAACACTCCGCAGGCAGAGAGGTTATACGCAGTAGCAAAAGATTTTGCAGGACTTACCGGCAAGGAACGTTTGCTTGACCTTTATTGCGGTGCTGGTACGATAGGTATTTCTATGGCTGATAAGGCAAAAACGGTTCTGGGTGTAGAGGTGATACCCGAAGCCGTTGAAAACGCAAAAGAAAATGCAAAGAGAAATGGCGTAGAAAATGCTGAGTTTATATGTGGTGATGCAGGTGAAATAGCAAAGAAACTTGCAGACGATGGTATGCTTCCTGATGTAGTAGTAGTCGATCCGCCGAGAAAAGGCTGTGACGGACAAACTATCAGTGCAATATGTAAAATGAGTCCTAAGTGTATAGTAATGGTTTCCTGTAACCCTGCTACAGCTGCAAGAGATTGTTCCATTCTTAGTACGATGGGTTATGCTACAGAAAAGGTCCAGCCAGTTGATTTGTTTGGAGGCACGGGGCACGTTGAGTGCGTGGTTCTGCTGTCAAGAAATGAAGGCTAAAAAGCCCTATTCTGCGAGGTTTGTGGGCATATAGCAATTTTACACACTCATCTATCCCCATAAAATCAGTCCGTGGAAACATAACGAAACAGGCTGAAAACTGTCATCAGATGTACACACCCAACCCAGAACGCAAAATTTGTGTGCAGATTTGATTAAAACGGCAGATTTGTTGTCAAACTGCCTTGAAACGCCTATTTTATGTTGTTTTGAGGCTGTGTGGCTGAGTGGGGAGATTTGTTGGCAATACAGTTTAAAATAGGGTTAATGTAAATTAGAATAGTAATTTTAACAGGGATTCAGATTATGAATTTATATAGTTTTATGTCAGTAGGTTATGTATGGCATTGACATTTCAGAAGATATGAAAAAAACTGCCTCAAAGCGAAACAGAAAAGCACTTGAAAACAATCAGCTTTTTCTTGAAACCGGAGATTGCTGTAATCTTCCCTATGAAGAGAATATGCTTTCAGGCGTTTCGTCAATAAATACAATATATTTTTGGAATGACGCTGTTAGGGTTTGTCAGAAATAAGACGGGTACTGAAACCCGGAAAATCATTTTATAATGTTGTGTACACAAAGGAATGGTTCGGAGATTCATCATTTACGGAAAAAGGGTTTAATAAGTATGAACCCGCTGAACTTATAGACTTCGGTAAAAAAACAGGCTTTGAAAAAATGGATGTACGGGATATTGTAAATGGTAAAAGTTTTATGGTTATATATACAAAGTAAGGAAAACCACGCATTTATGCGAATGATACGGAACGTATCAGAAAAAAAACAACGTAATTTCGGGAATGTTACTAATCGTATCAGTTATGTGACAGCGGGATTCTTGTTGTTTTCTATGCCCGATGATATACTTTGAATCAGCCGAAAGGTAAAATTCAAATTGAAAGGACATAGAAAAATGAAAAAGAACGGAAAAAGATTTTTATTATCGGGAGCAGCATTCCTTGGGGCATTTGTATTGTGGACATTATTGATTCAGATTGTGGATGTACAACCAGTCGGACAAAACGGAACTGATATAGGCTTTGCGGCATTTAACAGCTGGTTTCATAAGCTTATAGGTGTACATATGACAATTTACACCATTACCGACTGGCTGGGACTTGTACCGCTTTTCGTCTGCATAGGATTCGGTGTGCTTGGATTATGTCAGCTTATTAAGAGAAGAAGTCTTTTGAAAGTAGACTGTGACATTATTGTTTTAGGTATTTATTACATTTTAGTGATAATTGGTTATGCTGTTTTTGAAATGATTCCTGTCAATTACAGACCTGTTCTTATTAATGGGATTATGGAGGCGTCATATCCTTCATCAACAACACTTCTTGTTTTAAGTGTTATGCCGACACTTGCTGAACAGATGAACCGAAGACTGAAAAACACTTCTGCCAAAAGAATTATATGTGTTCTGACTGTCGCATTTTCGGCTTTTATGGTAATTGGCAGACTGATTTCCGGTGTTCATTGGTTTACTGATATAATCGGTGGTGTGCTTTTAAGTGTCGGTTTATTTTGTATGTATAAAGCATTTGTTTTACTATGTGAAAAGAAAAAGAGCTGATTGGGAGGTTCTGCTGTGGAATTCAATGAAAAATTACAGGAATTAAGAAAAAGCAGAGGTTTAACTCAGGAAGAATTAGCAGAGGCATTGTTTGTATCCAGAACTGCCGTTTCTAAATGGGAATCGGGCAGAGGATATCCCAGCATTGATTCATTGAAGGAAATATCAAAATATTTTTCAGTAACAATTGACGAATTACTGACCGGAGAAAAGCTGATTTCTATTGCAGAAAGAGAAAACAAATCCAACATTCAAAGAATCTGTGACTTGCTGACAGGCTTAGTAGATTTGTTTTCGTTTATACTCATTGTTCTTCCACTTTATCCAAATCCGATTAACGGATACATATATTCAGTAAATCTGTTTGATTATACAGAAACAACATCATTTAACCGACTGCTATACTGGATTATGTTTCTCGCTCTTGTGCTTGTTGGTACTGTAAAAATTTTTATAACACAATTCGAGTTGAATAAAGGACAGAAGATTGTCACAGACATTTCAATAGTTCTCAGTATTATGACAATATTATTTCTGGCATTGACAAGAGAAGCTTACGCTATAACTGTTGCATTTTTCCTGTTTGTTGTAAAGGGCATTTTGCTGTTTAAACACATAAAGTCAGAAAAATAAAGAAAGCAAAAAGCCTCTGTTGGATTTCACTCCAACAGAGGCTTTCTATATATCACATCTCAACACTCACCGTCACACCCGATTTGAACTCAAAAATAATATGGTCATCAAAAACCGTAATTTTTGAGAGCAGGTGTTTTGCAAGGGTTTCATCAAATTCCATTTGCTTCGGCTGTGATTTGATGAAGAACTGCAATTCCTTAATGCGTTTCTTGTACTCAGCCTGAGAACTTTTCGACACCTGAACCTTTTCACGCTGTTCCCGTAAAGCAAATATTTCTTCAGCAATATCGGAATAATCCTCGTGACGTTCTGTACGGTCTATCAGTTCATGCTGCAGTTTGTTCAGCCTATCATCTATGCCCTGCAATGCACAGGGGTCAACAATAATCTGATTGAGATTAGCTTTCAGTTTTTTTAGGTAGCTTACGCTGTCACCAATCATTATTTGCAAAGCCTCCACAAAAGCTTGCTGCAAGTCATCTTCTTTAATCGTTCTTGCACTGCATTTTGTGTAATCTTCAACTCTTTTACTGCATCTCCAGACGATTGACTTCTTGCCACGATTATTCCAATGCAGACGGCTGAATTCAGCACCGCAGTCTGCACAAAAGGTTATCTGCGAAAATGCATGAGCCGCACTGAAGCACTTTCTGCGTCCATGAACATCTTTCAGCATTCCGCGCCTTGCGATTTCTTCCTGCACCTGCATGAAAATCTCTTTGCTTATAATGGCGGGGTGGCTGTCCTCTACGTAATACTGCGGCATAATACCGTTATTCTTTACACGTTTCTTGTTAAGAAAATCTACGGTATAGGTTTTCTGCAAAAGTGCATCACCCATATACTTTTCATTTTCAAGGATTTTGCGGACGCTGCTGTCATGCCATCTTGCATTTCCCCGAGACGTTTTTATTTTGTCACGTTCCAACCCTCTGCAGATAGCCAGAATGCTCTTTCCTTCCAGGTACTCTCTGAAAATACGCTTGACTACCTCCGCCTGTTTTTGGTTGATGACAAGGTTGCCTTTATCGTCTTTATCATACCCAAGAAAACAAGTAGTATTGACCATAATTTTGCCTTGCTGAAAACGATACTGCATACCCAGTTTTACATTTTGGGATAAGGACTCTGACTCTTGCTGTGCCAATGAAGCCATAATGGTAATGAGAACTTCTCCCTTAGCGTCCATTGTATTGATGTTTTCCTTCTCAAAGAATACGGGGATATTCATTTCTTTCAGTTCACGAATGTAATTCAGGCAGTCAACGGTGTTTCTTGCAAATCGGCTGATGGATTTCGTAATAACAAGGTCAATCAGTCCCAGCTTGCAGTCATCAATCATTCTGTTGAAATCATCACGCTTTTTGGTATTGGTAGCACTAATGCCTTCGTCAGCATAGATGTCAACCAGTTCCCATTCCGGTTTGCTTATGATATATTCACGATAATGCTGAATCTGTGTGTCATAACTTGTCGCCTGTTCCTCGTTATCCGTTGAAACACGGCAGTAAGCTGCCACTCTCAGCCTTTTAATCTCCTTTTTCGCTGCACGATTGCCAACCTGCGGTCTGGCAGGTATTTTCATAACATTTCCCATTACTTTACTCCTATCAAACTATATATGTATTCTGCCTGTTCAAATGGATCATCAAAGGATTTTGTCGGTTCATCCATTTCAAATTCCGTATAAATCACAGGCTCTTTTCGTCTTGCACTTCGTGAACAGGTATTTGCCTTAATGCGGTCATAGGCTGTAAGGAAAGTTTCTCTGTCTATAATTGCAGGATAAAAGTCATCACCGACATAGCACTTTTTTAGCAGAATCCTTTTGACAGAGCTGTGAGAAAGGGTTATGCCTGCTTTCCTGGCTGACATCGTAAAACTCATGCCGGATATATAATTCCTGAAAATTTGTCTTACAATACCTGCCTCACGCTGATTTATGACCACATTGCCGTTTATCATTTCATATCCGTATGTCATAAAGCCTCCTTGATTTTCAGTCCGCATTTCAAATGGAACTCAGCTGTATTACGATTGACGATGACAATGTTACTGACATACTTTTCAAAGATTTCATCAGTAAACTCTGTCAGCATTTCCCGATTTGTGAACTGTATCAGTTTTTTCAGTTCTGTGTAATCGTTGGTCTCTGAACAAAGATTTCTGATTTCATTTCTGTACTCTTCAGATGTGCTTTCCAGTCCGTTCATTTCCTGATTGAAAACAATGCTATCAATAATATCCTGTGCCCTTAGCTTTCTAAGGGTTTCTTTTTTATCGGACATTTTCTGCAATTCAGCTTGTAATGCGTGGATTCGATTGATGTTTTCATCGCATTCCTGTATGCTCAGATTTTCATACAAAGGTATGAGAAGCCGTTTTCTTGCATATATCAGCTTATTCATCATGTTTACAAATGCAGCTTTCAGCATATCATCACGCACATATTTCATAGAGCATTTTTCTATATTCTGAATATGAGTACGGCATGACCATGCGATTTCCTTTCCCGAATCGTGAATTTTGCGTCTGAATTTATCACCGCATTCTCCGCAGATGATTTTCCCTGAAAAAACGTATCGATGCTGATATTTATCATCGCCTGAAACGACATTCTTTTCAGTAGCTCTGCGGTCTATGATTTCTCTGACTCTGTCAAAAACATCCTTGCTTATGATCGGCTCATGATGTTCCGGGTCAAAGAAACTGTCAACTTCTCCATAATTCCTTTTACGGTGAAAATTTTCATCCGTATAAGTTTTCTGAAATGCAGCTGCACCATAGTATTTCTCATTGCAAAGAATATCCCGTACAGTTGCTCCAGACCATTTACCGCCTTTGCGTGTTGGGATTTTTCTTGCATCAAGCATCTTTGCAATTTTATCTGTTCCAAACCCATTCAGTACAGATTGAAATATATAGCGTATCGTATCTGCTTCCTTGGGATTTATTATCATGTTGCCGTCATCATCACGCATATAGCCATACGGCACATAACTGAATTTGTAACTGCCTTTTTCAAACTTTTTCTTAATAGCCCATTTGTTGTTTTCTGAAATGGATCTGGATTCATCCTGTGCCATACTGCTCAGGATAGAAAGCACAAGTTCACTTTCCATAGAACCGGTATCGATGTTTTCCTTTTCAAAGTAGATAGGAATATTCATATCAAGCAGTTCACGGACAAGTGAAATACAGTCCGTTGTGTTCCTGGAAAAACGGCTGACAGATTTTGTAAGAATATAGTCGATTCTCCCTGCCTTGCATTCAAGCAGCAGGTTCTGCAATCCGTCACGGCATTCAGCCTTAGTGCCTGTTATTCCTAAATCATAAAACAAACCAGCAAATTCCCAATTGTCATGAAGTTTTATCCAAGCCTCATAATGTGATTTCTGTGCTTCAAAGCTGTTTTGCTGTTCATCACTCTCAGTTGATACTCTGCAATATGCCGCAACACGCAGTTTTTTCCTTTCAAAGGATTTCGCTTCAATTTTTGAGACCTTCATGTTTATCACCTCATTTCAGTATGACATATTAGCTCTTTTTCCTCGATTTATCAAGCACTTTAGGTAATAAGTCAGCGTATAAAGGAGAGAATGTTCGGCGGTTAAGTTCCGTTAATTTGTCATACTCGACAAAGGAGATGAGACCATTTGCATAAAGCAAGTCCGTCATTGCTTTTGCCTGATAATACTGTATTTCATCTATCACTTTTTGCTGTTCCATATGTAGTCCTCCTGCAAAATTACTTCTTATACTAATAGAAGAAAAAACAGCTGAAAATTAACCCCTAAACAAAAAATCCCCACGAAATATGAAAAAATCATATCTCGTGGGGATCGTTATCAAATGTCAGCCTTGTTCACCCAACCGGTGACATAGGAACCGGCAGGCGTTTTTCCGCAGTTTGAAGCAGAATTTGTAATACGCATTCTGCTATTTACCACTTGTCCATCATAGAGATAGTATGTACCGGATTTCTTTGTCCCGGTCTTGGCTGTACTTGACGAATACAAAGTGACATTGTTCAGCGTGATTTTCGTACCTTTTGCATATGTCTTTTCGGCGGCGGTGTATACCACGTTTCCTGAATTATCAAAAACGCTGTAACCCGCCTTGCAGGCTTTCTTTGCATTCTCCAGAGAAGAATATGCTCCAATCTGGCTCTTAGCGTCAGCCCATGTCTTTCTTACTCTGTAAAGTTGCTTTTCTGTTGACGGTGAAGACGTAGAACCAGCGTTCAGATAAGATTCAACTTTCTTCTTAAATTCCGCCCAATGAGGCAGAATGTAGGCAGGACAGTTTTTGTAAGAATTCTTCGCCGTATTGAGATAGTCCACACTTCCTGACTTTCCGTCACGGACATTCAGCCAGTGGGTATGGGTGTAGAGGTGATTGATGTCCAGGTTGTACTTTTTCAAAAGTGCTGCCGCAAGCCTGGCACAATTATCCTCCGACTTCTTGTCCTTATCGTTGTATGCAGAAGACATAATACACTCAATGGCGATGGTTCTGCGGTTGCCGTTTCCGCTGCCGTCAGCGGCGTGCCAGCCACTTAAGTTGAGAGGCAGATTCTGCCACGCACAGGTGTTGTCCACGTAATAGTGAACACGGACATCTTTCATATTGCCATTGTAAGTTGCTCTGGTGTACTGTTCCGCAGGGGTTGTCCCACTTGCCACCGAAATCCATTCTGTGTTGTGAACAGTCACGCCGATAACTTTGCCCTCCATAGAAACGGAGGGCATATCGATGTGGTTTGGATTGTGCTTGGTAAGTAAATACTCATTGACAGTTACACCGCAAAGAGTTGTTGTGTTATCAGGTTTCAGAATTGCCATGATCAAAATCCTCCTTGTCAGTTGTTTCTTCCATTCTGCCAACCTTGGTTTGCAGAACATCAATTGCTTTTTTGAATACCGGTGGATAGGGT
Source organism: uncultured Ruminococcus sp. (assembly GCA_910579955.1). GTDB lineage: Bacteria > Bacillota > Clostridia > Oscillospirales > Ruminococcaceae > Ruminococcus_C. The sequence continues at coordinate 103,625 of CAJTWE010000006.1, forward strand.
ACGCCCATTAGTGTGGTATTTTCTACAATAGACAGCAGCTCATTCAGACAAAAGCTGATGCAGACTGCGTCACGTATGTAGTTCGTGCCGATGAGAATATCAATTCTAACGCCAACCACAACCATCAGCAGAATACAGAACTTTTTCGCAAGACCAATCCAGCCTGCTTTACTGTTGAGTGCTCCGCTTTTGCTGTGTTTGGATTTTCCCATAGCAGCAGTGACGAGACCCGTTGCAAAATCGATACCCATGAACACTACAAGTGTTGCAAGTGCAGAATCCCATCCGCCAAACAGCGTGGCAATAAATCCGCCCACAATGCCTGCAATTGTACAAAGCCATTCCTTCATAAAACATCATCCTTTCAAAAATTTGATTGATTTTACCATCGGATGTGAATTGTCCGATGTGCCTTTGAAGGCAAGATAATATTCTCCATCCGGTACATTTTCCAATGACTGCATTACGGAAATATATGTATCGGAATAAAGCCATTTGAATTATAAAGTTTCTGCATTTCCTGCCTGTATTTCCTCATAAATATACTGAGCAAGTTCAGCCCCTGTTTTGTCGGTTTTCTTCACCAGATAAAATTCAGCGTCCTGTGATGCACCGACTGTATAGCTGAGAATCAGATTCATGGAAGAAGTGAGAGCAACAGGCGTCAGGCAAAGCACAAATACAGTTCCTGCCCAGCTGAAATCCGACTGATTGAAGTACAAAGCATAGTCATTCTCTGCACAGCAGAAATGGGGATAGCTTTCTGCAAATCCCGCAAGTGAGCGGTAACCATCGTTGTAATAGGTGTAGACGCTCTCACCATATATCTGCAAAGCATCACTGCCGGAAGAAAAGACTGTGATGTATTCGATACCGGAGCGGCTTTCAAGAGCGATAATTCTGGTTTCAAGAGCAAGGATTTCTTCTTCCTTTGTCTGAAAATCAAACTGCACGGAATCTCTCAGTTGCTGAGTGTCGGCATCAAACGAATCACATCTGCTTGTAAGTCCCATGATGTAGTCCATAGTGCTATCCTGCAGAGACTGTATTTTCTGCTGCAGTTCCTCAAAATCTGCTTTATTCGGATAATCCGACATATCAGGCGTGACGCCGTCTTTTCCGTCAACTCCATCTTTTCCGGGCTGTCCGTCAGTACCGTCTTTTCCGTCAGAACCTTTCAGGCTCTCAAGCCATTCAGATTCTGTTCCAAAAAAGCCATTTGCAATGGCTATTTCATATGCGGATTTTCCATCAATGCCATCTTTACCGTCCTGTCCATTTGTTCCATCAGCTCCATTTTTGCCGGGCTGTCCGTCGGTACCGTCTTTACCTTTTAAGCTCTCAAGCCACTCAGTTTCAGTACCAACAAAGCCATTCTCCACAGCAATTTCAAATGCTGATTTACCATTGCCACCTTTTTCACTTATCTTCTGTAATAACTGCTGATACAAATCCGGAGTTGGCGGTACATTGCTGTTTTCACCGTCAAAACCAGATGGCCTGATATGCAACGTTTTTACAACTGTGGTTGCTCTGACGGTTTCTGTTGATGCTGTATCATATCCAAAAAGCCACATCTTCACAGCACCTGGCGTGAGTTCCGCAGGGAGCAGACAGCTTGTATCATCAAAGCCAAGAACTCTGTTATAGGTGAATTCGTCCTGTGAGAACTGCACTACCTTGTGAAGCGGTTTCCAACTGTTATCGAATACAAAGTGTATTTTTACAAAAGCAATCTGGTCAGCTGCTATTATCTCATGCTCCAGGGTTTCAATGTTCTGTCCTTTTACAAGAAATTTAATCATGAACTTCCCTCCATTCTCCGTTTACATATTCCATATACCCGTCAAGGCACTGAATCCTGACAAGCGGACTATCTACTGTACTGCTTGAATGACCGTCCCAGTTTGTATGCTTTGTAATTAAATTCCATTCAGAAATAGTACCCTCATAGGTAATGAGCGTAAGGCTTTCGCAGTAATTGAAACAGCCACCGACAATTTCTGTTGTACTTTTTGTTATCGTGAAATTCTTCAGTTTAATACAGCGGACAAACATTCTGTCACCGATGACTTTACCACTATAACGAACGGTTTCAAGTTTCTGACATTCACCAAATGCCTGTTCACCGACTGTTGTAACAGATGCAGGAATTGTAACTGATTTTATTGCTGTTCCTGAAAAGGCGAACTTTGCAATCTCGGTCACTTTAGGCGGAATCGTAATTTCTGTAAGTCCGTAAAGATTTTGATGAACCATGTATTCATCAATGTGCGGCATAAAACTATTTCTTTTAATTGTTTTGAGAGTTGTAGGAAGTACAGCGGTTTTAAGGTTATTGCAATACTGAAAAGCATATTCACCGACAGCAGTAACACCTTCTGAAATAACCACAGATTTAATTCTGTCATTATCATAGAACGGTGATTTATTTTCATTTGTGTAATCATACATCGCTCCTGTGCCTTTGAGAATCAGCTTGCCGTCAGAGTAGAGAACGTAATTGATGTTATTACCGCATTTGCCGACTGAAACCACATCTCCCGTAATTTCATCAACTTTGGTTGTCAGTTCAGCCACCTGGTTAGTCAACTGAAGAATAGTTGAGTTGTAATTCTTCATCTGCTCTGTGATTTCAGCAAGCTGTGACAACATATCTGTGACCTTGCATTTACCGAGAATACAGCGGACATAACCACAATATGTTGTATTTTCTCGATAATCTGTCACTTTGATTTCTGTCGCACCTGCATCAATTCTGATTGCACAAAGCGTAAGATATGTTTTGGTTTCTGTATCCTTGAATCTCGGTATTGACGGTGATGTTGCAGGAGTACCGGCGAGAATTTCAAACTCTATTTTTCGATAATTTTCACCAGTATTACAGCATATACCAACTGACAAATATCTGCCCAGGGATTCGTTCACATAGCTTGAAAGGTCATAGGTGTATGGAGTATCGGAAAGGAAATAGTGACCGTCAATCCACGCTTTTCCGCTGCCGACAGTCAGTTTTAATTTGTTTGCAGTCAGCTTGAAACATTGACCATAGTTATCCTGAATACCATTACATATAATACTGCCAAGATAATCGCAGAAATTCTCAGCAGTATACGTCCTGTCAAGATTCTTTGCATTAAAAAATCCATATGAAAATGCCATAAATTATACCTCCCTAAATGTCGGTGTGAGGTTCCTGCCGTTTCGGTCAAAACTCTCAATCATACCGATAAGCTGTATTTTATTTTGCCGCAGACCAAGTCTGCGGTGTTCTACTGTTACATAATCACCAACAAAGTAATCCTTGTTATACTGAAACTGCGTAGATTGTACTGCAATCTGTGATTCTGATGCAGTCAGCGGAAGAACAATGCTTTGTTTTCCTTTTTCTTTCAGCATTTCAATATACTCTGCCTCCGGTATCGGCTTTGTTTCGCCGTCAACCTGTTCTTCATCTGACATATCCTTTGCATCAACGTACACTTCATAGCGTTCAAGGTGTGAAGGCTCTGAACCGTTACAATATGTAGTGCGTTTACGTTCTTCTCCTTCGCCTTTACCCAATATGTATGCAAAATTCTTTTGAACAGATATATCTGTAGAATACGAAAATGAAAGCAGATTGTTGTATCCGTCAGAGAATACAATATGTGGATTTTCAGATTGCATGATGCTCCTGTCTGAACCTTGTGAAAGTTCAAGTACCATTTCATATTGTTCATCAGCTATTTTTGAAAGACGAATATTTGCAGTACCACCGATTTTCTCACAAATTTTATAAATCCATTCCATAAGATTATCATAGCTGATTTGCAGTTTTGTTTTATGTTCCCAGCATGAACCTGTTGCAATTCCGAAAGAAAGACTGGGAATTTTTCTCACACCGGATACAACAGCATTAAACTGCACAACAGTTTTTATTATGTCTGCGTATGCTGTTTCCTTTGTGAAATTCACAGTCGGATAGATTATTCTGCGTTCAAGCAGACACATTAAAAAGCGACCTCTCACAATGAGATAGTCGCCGTCCTCTGCATCTGTTTGTATTTCTACTGATTCAATCAGTCCGAAGTGTTCTTTATCATCATCACGCCCGACAATTCTGCCTGTCTGGAAGATTTCAATATTTTGCGGACTTGCAGCAATGTACACCTCAAAAGCACCGCAGGAATAGTATTCAATATCCCACAGGAGAGAAGAAAAGCTGTCGCATATTGCTTCAAGGGTTATGGATATCTTGTCTTCCACAGGAATCATATTGTATATTTCAATCTGCATAAATCACACTCCAAGGTACGCATTGCGGTGTATCAGACGAACTTTCAGTTTTGAAAGCCCCTCAGATGCACGGACATAGAATTTGTTTTCTCCCGGCCTTAATGTCAGCCATGTGGAACCACTTACAAGCCGGTTTATGATATTTGTAACAACACCCTCACGCTCTAATGTAACAGTCTTATTGCCTGTTTTCGTGGTTATGGTGATGATATCACCCTCTTTAATCTCACCGAGAATCTGCATATATTCATCTGTTACGGCGTTGTAAATCGTAGGGTTCTTTGCAGGTCCTCCACTGATTTCAAGAGTAAATCCGACCTCATCACCGTCATTTACAATTGTCATAATGTTCTGTGTGTTGTACTTTCCAATCGGGAAAGGTTCATCATTATCGGGAAAAATGAAGTGAAATGCTCCTGTTATTCTTGAATATTCAGCAATCTGGGTTTCGCCCGAATACCAATAAATATCAGGACAGACAATGGATATTTGCCCTTTGGTTAGCATCTCAAAATTCTCCATTTCGCAGGTTTCCACGATACCCTCGGCATACACAGATATGTTTTTTGTGGAGTAATAAATCTTGATAGATCGTGACGGCTTGACTACCTTATACAGTTCATGCCTGCGGAGTTCAACGTTAAAGCCACGCATTTCAAAAGGAATGACCACGTTTCTCTTTTCGATGAAGGCATTGTTGAGGTAACTGCCGTCCATTCCGGCATAGCTTGATGTGCTTATTGTTCCTGCCGGCGGATTCAGTCCTTCTATTTTTGAGAACATGAATCTGTTTGCTGTGCGTGATAGATCGATTTGCTGACCTGTTTCGTTTTCGAGGGTTAGGGTGTAGAACATGAGTGTCACTTCCTTTCATGGTTGACTTTTCTGGTTGCTGTGTGGTATAATGTATTAAACAAAAAGTAAGGCAGTAGCTTTACAAATTAGAATTTGTGGAGATGATAAGATGGTCAATATAACAGATGTAAAACAGATTCTTCAATTTGCAATAGATGCGGAGATTAAAGTCTTTCTTGATGGTGGCTGGGGTGTAGATGCTCTTCTTGGATATCAGTCAAGAGCCCATAATGATATTGACATTTTTGTAGAAAAGAACGATTATCAGAACTTTATAGAAATAATGAAAGCTAATGGCTTTTATGAGATTAAGATGGAATATACAACATTGAACCATACTGTATGGGAAGATTTGAAAAACAGAATTATTGATTTGCATTGTTTTGAATATACGGACGAAGGTGAAATTCTTTATGATGGGGATTGTTTTCCGGTAGAAACTTTTTCGGGTAAAGGAAGAATTGAGGAAATAGAGGTTTCCTGTATTGAACCATATAGTCAAGTAATGTTCCATCTGGGATACGAGTTTGATGAAAATGATGCACATGATGTGAAGTTATTGTGTGAGACACTTCATATCGAAATTCCAAATGAGTATAGATAACTGCAAATAACAGTTTGTAGGGCTGACAATCTCAGCCTGTTTTAGCCTAACGCATTCCTCGTCATACGATAAATTTCAAGCCGTGACAGTGATTTCGGACTATTATTTGTCTGATTCACCGTCCGGCTGTTGTCATTATTATAGTAATTATTAACCACAGAACTTTCAGCAGAGCCATTCATAACAGCACCAGTCATGCCATCAAGTTTGTAGTTAAGCTCAGAATTGAGCGAAAGTTTCATAGTATCAGCAACACCGGATACCGCCTTGGCAACAACCTTTTTGCTTTTTATTATACCATCAGCAAGTCCCTGCATGAAGTCAGGCATCCAGCTTTCGTATTCAGTAAGAGGTCCTACATCCGGTACAGAGAAGTGCAGATAGCTTCTGATTGTATCGGCAACATTGGTACAGGCATCGGAAATCCAGCTTATACAGCTTTTGATACCGTCAACAATACCGCTGATAATATCCTTGCCCCAGTTAAAAGCGTCACTTGCCAGTCCCTTTACAAAATTAACAGCCCTATCAAATCCACCCTTTATTGTATCGTAAATACCACTGATTGTATTTGATACGGCGGATTTTACATTATCCCATATGCTTGTTACGGTTGATTTAATAGTATTCATCACAGATGAAATTGTAGAAGAAATGCTGTTCCAGACGGAAGATATGGTATTTTTGATTCCATTTACAACGCTTGAAATCGCACCGCTTATGGCATTCCAGATTGATGAGAATACAGACTTGATTGTATTCATAATACCGGAGATAAATCCGGATATTGCATTCCATACACTTGATATGGTATTTGAAATTGCACTCAGAGCTGTGGAAATCGCCGTAGAAATTGCATTCCATATTGTCTGGAAAAAGTTTTTGATTCCCTCCAGCAGTGGAGTGATGAATTCAACAATCGCATTCCATATAGCCTGTATCTTTTCAGAAATCCAGTCCATCACATTGCTGATGATAATATGGATAGCCTGAAAAATGGTTTCAAAGAGATATTTGAAAGCCTCAAGCAGAGGAGAGATGAACTCATATATCGCATTCCATATACTTGAGATTGTATCGTAGATTGTAGTGCATACAGTAGAAATAACTGTCCATATAGCGTTGAAAATGTTAGAGAAGAAATCGTGTATGCTTGTCAGTATTCCTGCAAAGAAATCATAAACAGCAGTAAAAATGGAAACTGCTGTATCACGAATTCCTGTTACAATGCCCGTAAAGAATGATGCAATTGCATTCCATGTGTTTATAAAGAAATCAGCAATTGACTGGAAGAATGAACAAATACTGTCCCATATTCCAATGAAGAAATCCTTGATTGCTGTCCAGACCTCATCCCATGAAGTACCAAACCAGCCGAGGAATACGTCTGCTGTACCTTTAAGCATATCAAGAATATTGCTGAATGTATTTACAAAGAAATCCCATATACCTACGAAAATGCCCTTTATACCGTTCCAGCACTGCTCCCAGTTACCGGTAAACAGACCGATAAATACATCAAGAAGGCTTAAAATAGTATCCGTAACAAGAGTAAAGATATTTGAGATATTCTGAAATACGCCCTCAAACATCGGCGCAAGCAGCTCACAAAGCCCGTTCCATGCGGCCTTAGCCAGTTCTCCGAAGTTTTCAAATTCAAATCCAAGAGCGTTGACTTTGTCAACAATACCGGAAGTTAATCTTTCAAATGTAGCTTTTATTTCTTCCCATATGGAAAGTATGTTGTTTTTGAATCCCTCGTTGGTATTCCACAGATGTACAAATGCGGCAATAAGTGCCACTATTGCAGCAATAACCGCCACCACAGGAGCAGAAATACCACCGATTGCAGCACCAAGGGTGGAAAATGCAGTTTTTGCGCCTGCAATCATTGTGGGAACATTGCCTATAAAAGTCATCATACTTCCCACCGATGATATGACCTTTCCAATAACAACTAATAATGGACCCATTGCCGCAGCAGCAAGAGCGATTTTTACAATCGTCTGTTTTGTGGCAGGGTCCATTTCATTTAGTTTATCAATAAAAGCCTGGATTTTCGCAACTATCTCACGAATAACAGGCATCAGAATTTCGCCAAAAGAAATAGCAAGTTCTTCAAGCTGTGATTTCAAAATAGTCAGCTGACCGCCGAGGTTATCCTGCATGGTTTCTGCCATGGAGAGTGATGTGCCGTCACAATTTGCAATAGCACCCGACAGCTTATCAATATCCGCAGGTGTAGCATTCATGAGAGCAAGAAATCCGGACATCGCATTTTTACCAACAAGCGCCTGTGCTGCACTTGCTTTTTCGGATTCTGTCATCTGATTAAAAGCAACACGGCAGTCTGCAAGAATATCGGAAAGTTCACGCATCGAACCGTCCTGATTAGTGGTTGCAATCTCCATTTCTCCGAAGGTTTCAGAGCAGAATTTCACATCACCGGAAAGCGCTGTCATAATGGAACGCATGGAAGTACCGGACTGCGTTGACTTGATACCTGCATTCGCCATAAGACCAAGAGCCTCAGCTGTATCTTCACAGGAAAAGCCTAAAGCACCTGCAATCGGAGCACAATACTTGAATGATTCACCAAGCATTGATACATTTGTATTTGCGTTACTTGACGCCGCCGCTAAGACATCAGCAAAATGACCACTGTCAGCGGCTGATAAGCCAAAGGCTGTAAGTGCGTCAGTAACAATATCAGAAGTTGTTGCCAAATCTTCACCCGATGCTGCTGCAAGATTCATAATGCCGTCAATACCATCAAGCATATCTGATGTTTTCCAGCCTGCCATTGCCATATAGTTCATAGCTTCAGCGGCTTCACTTGCTGAAAACTTCGTCTTACTGCCCATTTCACGAGCCTTGTCACGAAGTTTGTCCAGGTCATCACCGGTAGCACCGGATACAGCCGCAACCTTTGACATAGCTGAATCAAAGTCAGAGGCTGTTTTGACGGCCGCAGTTCCTGCCGCCATAATCGGAACAGTAACGTGAGTGGTAAGTTTACTGCCCACATCAGAAATCTTGTCGCCGACATTCTGTAAAACTTCTCCTGCCGCACCAATTTTACTGAGAGAATCGGATGCTTTATTTGCTTCACTTTCAAGATTGCGGAGTTCCTGTTCGGTTTCAATAATTTCACGCTGAAGAGCATCATACTGTTCCTGAGTGATATCACCTTTGGCAAGAGCAGCGTTGGCTTGTTCTGCCGCAGTTTTCAGCGTGGTGAGTTTCTCCTTTGTGGAATTTATGCTGTCAGCAAGTAACTTTTGTTTCTGTGACAGAAGTTCAGTATTGGTTGGGTCAAGTTTCAGCAGTTTCTCCACATCTTTCAGCTGTGTCTGAGTATTTTTTATGGTTTTGTTGACACCTTCAAGAGCTTTTGAAAGTTTAGTGGTATCACCGCCGATTTCGACAGTAATGCCACGAATTCTGTTTGCCATTGTGATTTCACCTCCAATCAGAAGCTGTCCATGTCAGTTTGAGATGCCATCTCCGACCACCCCTCATAATCATCATTTTCCCGTTCCGTGAACATATCGTTGATTAAACCTATAGTAAGCAAATCCAGCTCGGTCATAGAAAGACCGAGCTGTTTGCATCTCAACAGGAAAAGTGGTGTTGTCATCGGTCGGTCAGTCTGGCGATGTTTTTTTTAGATTCAATCTGCGTAGCAGTATTCAGTCCCCACAGTTCAATAAGCTGTGGAAGAATTTCGTAAATGCTGAACGTGTTGAATCTTTCAAGGAAATCATCCGGATTGTCGGGAACATTTTCGGGGTCAGCGTGTTTTGCCATGATGTATGCGATGTTCTCGAATACCTCAAGGCTTTCAATATCAAGTTCGCTTTTGTTTTCATCACCCTCTGCAACATCTGTTTTAAGTGATGCAAAATCCTTGTAAATATCTCTGTGGAATTTCAGACGATAAAGACGAGGCACAGCTGCACTCGCCTTGAAAGGCACTTCTATTCCGTCAATTGTAATATTTTTCTTGATAGCCATATCTGTACCTCCTTATGATGTCTTAGTAGTGGTTGTTTTTGATGCTGTATCCGGGCTGTAAGGCGTCTTGAACCAGTTATTGTAAACTGTATCCGATGTGCTTTCAGTTGTTTTGGACTTTACAAGACCTGTCGGCAAAGGTGTAGCCTTCAAGGTCAGTTTTTCAGTCTTAACCTCCGTGCTTTCTTCGGTAGTTGAAGATTCTGTGGCAGGACGTGAAGCAGAGCAGCAGTACATAACGTGTCTGATGTGGTGCTTGTCACCAAGGAACTCAAACATAAGAGCAAACTGTGAAAGTTCACCGTCATTTCTTTCAACAAGAACGCCGTTGTTATCAAGAATTTCACCGAGAATTTCGGTTGCAAATTCTGTTGTAATAAGGGCAATTTCCAGGTCACCTGTATATCCTGCATTATTATTGATAACGTAATATACACCATTATCGGCATAGAAATTTTCTGCCTCGCCGTTTGCATCAATAGAAAGCGATACGGCACCCGGAAGATGCTTTGACGGTCCGTATGCAGGCACTGTCTTGTTGCCGTCCGGGTCTTCACCCCATTCGGTAATTTTTGCCCAGTATACGTTCTGCAAACCGAATTTAACCTTATTCTTCTTGTTTGCCATAGGTTATACCTCCATTTCATATAGTACCTCATAGAGTTTTTCCGACTCTATCCATATCTCTGATTTTGTATAGTAGATTTTATGACGTTTCAGAACCCTTTCAATATTTTCTTCAAGTTCAGGATTCTTAATGTCTGTATAAAGTTCAATATCCAGCTGTTTAAAGCTGAAATACATATAGTTGTCAGCTGAAAATGTATTTTCGCCCGGTGACAAAAAAAGGAGAAAAGGAGGCGCAGGACTTTCACCCTCAGCAAAATGATGATAGGCAAAAGGAAGTCCCATTTCTTCCATAATTTCGTTAATCTGTTCGTAAGTCATGATAACGCCTCCTCGATAAGTTTTTCAAGTAACTGTATTCCGTTTTCTTCGGCAGGGGCAATATGCGGTGTGCCTGCAACACGACCACCGCCACGCTTGGCATGGCCTTTCTCCAAAAGGTGTGCAAGCTGATATTTGTTCTTAGAATGCACAGTCATTTCAAGTGAATGGCTGTTTTCCTTTGTCTTTTTTGCCGTCCAGCTTTTTGCATATGATCCTGTTTTTTTAGGAGCATTGGAAGAGATTTCTTTCCTAACAGACGTTGCTGTCTTTCGGACAGATTTCTTCATTTCCGTATCCACAAGGTCAGCGTATTCCGTCAGACCTTTCATGATTTCATCTGCAAGGTTATCAATTGATGTCATCGAAATTACCCGCCTTTCTCGTTTCACCCTCGATTTTCATGTAGCTGTTGTGGGCGTAAAAAGGGGTGATTCCTGTGATATCGTAGATGTTGCCTCTGAAAAGAATACGGAAAGCTGTACTGTTGATGTTAATTGATGCAGGACTTTGCCTTATCAGGAATTCAAGTTTCTGTACCTCTTTTGTAACTCCTGCATCTGTGGTTTCTGTCACAGATTTTGTGGTAACACTTGCCCAGAGCGAAAAGGTTTCTTCCCATTTCGTAATGTGGTTCCCAATCTCGTCATTGACGGTTCTGTGCTGTAGAATCGTGATTCTGTGATTCAGCTTTCCGATTTCCATCAGATAACACCCTCTCTCTGTGCAAATAGAATGGAACGCAGACATAAAGTCAGCTTATGATAATCGGGATTACTACGGTTTTCATACAGATACCCAAGTGCGAACAGCATAGCCGTCCGCACTGTATCTTCATTTACAGAAAACTCTTCTTCGCTCATTCTGCCAACGTCCATAACAAGCTGTTTTGATGTGACAAGCAAATTCTGAATCAGTTTGTCATCCTCATCATAATCCACTCTCAGATAATTTTTCGCTTCTTTCAGCGTTATCATTTATATCACGCTTTCTTGATTGCAAGTGTTTTTACAGCTTCAGGAAGAATGAGTTTGCCGTCAAGTCGCTGACTTGCAAGGAATCCTACCTGTCCTGTCATTGCAAAAAGTTCATTGAGCCTTTTGAAAGAGCGTCCCTGTCTGTCAGCTACCCAATAATAACTAAAGTCGCCGAATGCCATACACTTATTGCCTGCCTTGAGTTCAGGCACATAGCTTGATGTCTTGTAAGGACGATTGAGGATTGTATCGGGAACACTAGCCTGAACAGACGGATTCCAGATGTAATTGCCTGTATTATCCTTAAGTTTGCGGAGAGCTTTGACAGTTGAATCATTGAGAACCCATACAGCCTTTTTGCGATACGGACTTCTGAGAGAATAGAAAAGTTCCATTACATCATCAAAGGTAATTGAAGCAGACGCAGCTGTTACGCCATCTTCTGCACCGCCTGTGGCATTGAATATACCGGTAGGCTTGCCCTTGCCGTCACCAACAAAGAATGCCTCTTCTTCCTTTGCACCGATTCTTCTTGCAAATTCACGGGCAATATATGACGGCAAATCAAATACGCTGTCATTAAGAAGTTCCTCTGAAATCTTGATTGCTGTACCAAGCTTGTATGCGGACAGTGATGCCTGACCGAATGTATCATCGGAGAGAGTATACTGCTGTTCCTCGTCCATCCACACGGCTTCGCCCTTTGATGTAACAATAGGAATTTTGCGGTCACCATTGGAAGTTTTGATAACAGTTGCCATCTGACGGAAAATGCTCTCTTCTTCAAGAGCCTCAATAAGTTTTCTTTCAAACTCATCAGGCACAAGATAACCGCCCTCTGCATCAGTTCCTATATGCAGGTCATTATTGACATCAATCCAGTTGCGGTTTCTGATACTGTTCCAGAAAGCATTTTTATAAGAATCACTTGCTGTGCCTGTCTTTTCGGTTAAAGTTGGTGTTGCAGGCTTGCCGAGAACAGGCGTTGAAGTAGCCTTGTTCATTTCAGCCTCGATTTCAGCCTGTCTTTCAAGACGCTGTATTTCCTTGCCGAGGTCAACAATGGTCTTTTCCATTGCATCGTATGTTTTTGAATCCTCTTCACTGAGAACGCCGTTTGCATTTCTCTTGCTGTCGAGGAAATCACGGGCTGTATCCCATGCCTTTGCTCTTTTTTCTCTGAGTTCTTTAATAGTCATAAAAAATACCTCCAATCAATATTTAAGAAGTGCCAGTCTTTTATCAAGCTGGTCAATTGGTGTACCCTTAATGGGTTCTGCCGTTGCGGATACTTTTGATAAAAATGCAGTCATATTCTTTGATTTTGAATATGTCATTGCTGTAAGGGAATCTTCCTCTTTTTCCTCATCTTCTTCATCGGGTTCTTCCTCTTCTTCTTTTTCGGGAATAAAAGGATTCTTTTTATCTGCAAAGAGAATACCGTCCACAAAACCCATTTCATGCGCCTTTTTAGCATTGAGCCAGGTTTCATCTGACATCATCTTTGCTATCTTGTTTCGGCTGAGATGTGATTTTGTTTCATAAGCATTGATGATAGATTCCTTGACTTCCTCCAAAAGTGTTATAGCCTTTTCCATATCTGCCTTATTGCCCACAGCACAAGTGCTGGGGTCGTGAATCATCATCATTGCAGTTGGTGCAATAAGAGTTTCATCACCAGCCATTGCCACAACAGACGCAGCAGAAGCGGCAATGCCGTCAATCTTAACAGTAACCTTGCCTTTGTGATTTTTCAGCATGGAATAAATCTGACTTGCGGCAAACACATCTCCGCCCGGTGAGTTCAGCCAGACTGTCAGATTTCCGCTTACTTTTGAAAGTTCATCACGGAACATGGCAGGTGTGACCTCATCTCCCCACCAGGTATCTTCCGATATAGGTCCGTTAAACAGAAGTTCTGTTTCAGAAGTGTCTTCATTTTTCACAAAGTCCCAGAATTTCTTCATTCGGTTTCCTCCTCCTTTATTGGTTTTTGATTTGCAAATGCCCCTGCATCTGCAAGTTTTGTAAATGAACCATTTACAAGATAGAGATTTCCGCCGTCTTCATCAGGAATCATATTCATATCTTCCATTTCACGAATATCATTAGCTGACATCCAGCCGTTTTGTCTTGCAGTAGCATAACCTTGCATTCTTGATGCATAATCACCACGGAGCAGTCCGTCAACATTGAACTTAATGAAATACTGTCCTTTTTCGGAATCTGAAAGGAGTGCTTTCATAAGTCCCTGTTCCCAACGGACAATCCATGGGTCAAGGCTGTATTTCACAAAATCCAAAGACAGGTGTTCCACGTTGGAAAATGTGGCATGGTCAAGGTCACCAATCATGTGAAGAGGTACACGATACAGCCTTGCAATTTCTTCAATCTGAAACTTTCTGGTTTCAAGGAACTGAGCCTCATTATTCGGAATTGCAATGGGAGTAAATTTCATGCCCTCTTCTAAAACTGCAACTTTGTGAGCATTTCTTCCACCGTAGGCTCTCTGCCATGCATCACGCACACGTTCGGGGTTTTTGATTACTCCGGGGTGTTCAAGTACACCGCTTGGAGATGCTCCGTTTCCGAAGAATGACGCACCGTATTCCTCACAGGCAATAGAAATACCGATTGCATTTTTAGCAAGAGCAATCGGCGAATATCCAACCAGTCCATCAAATCCTAAACCCGGAATGTGCAGAACTTCATCTGAGTAAAGAATGATGTCCCCCTGTTCTTTCAGATTTGGATTGGCTTCATCATAACGGCTGTAAATATATATCAAGCGGTTCTTTTCATCACGGTCAACCTTCATTTTATCAGGCATTAAAGGATAAAGTCCAATAACATCACCTCTGCCATTTCTGATAATCTGTGCATAGGCATTGCCGTAAATCAACAGATGGCTCATCAGTGTTTCACGGAATACAAATGATGTCATTTCAGGATTAGGCTGGTCGTGGAGCAAAAAATATAGCGGGTGCATCGGCACTCGCTCTTTTCCTTTATCGTTGTATTTGTACAAGTGTAATGGCAGTTGAGCAATCGCTTCTGACAGCACACGCACACAAGCATAAACCGCAATATGTTGCAATGCCGTTCTGTCGGTTACACGTTTACCGCTGTTTGCTCGTCCGAAAAAATATGTGTAGGACGGGCTGTCGTAACTGTTCTGTGGCTTATCTCTGGACTTGAAAAGTCCTGTGAAAATACCCATGAAAATCACGCTCCTTTCTTGACTTTTCGTATATGGGTGTGGTATAATGTGCTAAACAGAATGTAGGGCATCAGCTTTATAAATAAGAATTTGACGGAGAGATAGTATGGCTATTATTAAAAACGAAATACCGATTTTGGA
>CAJTWE010000007.1 GCA_910579955.1 uncultured Ruminococcus sp.
TTTATGGTAAAGACAGAGCTTGATGAAAATGAATCAATCAGCATAGGCGGTTATATTATCAAACGTAAAAACGGCAGGATAATTACAAACAGATGCGGAGTTATAAGAGGTCATGATGAGCTTCAAAATATCTGTGAAACACCTGAACTGAAAGATGGATTCTCTCTTGAAATTTATGTTGATGAGAATATTATTGAGGTGTTTGTAAATAATGGTGAGTATGTAATTACAAATGCAATTTATGATCTAACTGAAAAAATGATCGTCAATGAAAATGCAGAAACTTATGTATTGGAGGAATAATTATGCTTAAGTTTGATGTATGTGCTTTAGGAGAACTTCTGATAGATTTCACAGAGAACGGAATCAGTCAGCAGGGAAATCCAATTATGGAAGCGAATCCCGGCGGTGCACCATGCAATGTGCTCGCCATGCTAACAAAACTTGGTTATAAAACTGCTTTTATTGGTAAGGTGGGCAATGACATTTTCGGCAGACAGCTGAAAAATGTAGTTTCTGAAATCGGCATTGATATCACTGGACTCGCAGAAGATAAAGCTGTCAATACAACTCTTGCATTTGTGCATACTCTTGAAGGCGGCGACAGAGAGTTTTCGTTTTACAGAAATCCCGGTGCTGACATGATGCTGAGCGAATCAGATGTAAAATCTGAAATTATTGAAAATAGCAGAATTTTTCATTATGGCTCACTGTCTATGACAAATTCGGTATGTGAAGCTGCAACCAAAAAGGCAATAGCAATTGCAGAAAAAGCAGGATGTATCCTATCATTTGACCCTAATCTGAGGGAAAATTTGTGGGATAATCTTGATACTGCAAGAGAAAAAATCGAGTATGGACTAAAACATTGCGATATTCTCAAAATATCTGACAATGAGATACAGTGGCTGACCGGTGAAATGGATTTTGATAAGGCAATTGAAAAATTAAGAAGCAAATATGATATCTCGTTAATTCTGCTGTCGCTTGGCAAAAACGGCAGCAGAGCCTACTCCAAAACCGGATATGCTTTTGCACCGATCACACCTGCCAAAACAATTGAAACTACAGGAGCAGGGGATACATTCTGTGGCTGTATTTTAAGCAAAGTTCTGGAATACGGCATGAAAGATTTTTCTGATGACGAATTAAAGGAAATGCTTGTATTTGCAAATACAGCTGCGGCAATTGTTACAACCAGAAAAGGGGCATTAAAAGTAATGCCTGAACGTGATGAGATTTACAAACTTACAGGCACAAGCAGATGAATACGAGGAAGAATATCATGAAAGAAATAAATATTCGCTTGAATACGGTGGATGATGTCAAGAGTTTTGTTAGTACAGTAATGAAATATAATTGCAATTTTGATATCATATCAAACAGATACATTGTTGATGCCAAATCCATTATGGGTATTTTCAGCCTGGATTTGAGCAAATCTTTAACTTTGAGAATTAATTCTGAGGATTATAACGAACTTACTAAAATTGAACATGACATTTCTCCGTTTATATCTACAAAATAAATTCAAAGCAATATAACTAAAAAATAATAAGAATAATCCCGATGAGATACGTTTAATTTGCATCTCATCGGGATTATTTGCTATTAAATAAAATCTCAGTTAGCACTTTTGCGAAAAAAGCCCCACATTTCTCGAAAAATCATTACTTCATCAGAAATATCAAAGTAAAGAAAAAGGCTTAAATACATTGTTTTTACGCATTCAAGCCGATTTAAAATGGTGCGGGTGACAGGACTTGAAGATGTGGGATTCTATCTGAAACCCACGCATTATAGGCGTTTTTCAAACTGAGTTGGCATTTTCAGTTGGCACTTGATTTTTTTATTTATTTTTTACCATACAACGTTTTCCTTCAAAAGCAATGCCATACTTGAGAATTTTTTTATAGCCCTCGTTTACAAGACTAACCTCATACTGTCTGTCCTCAATCTGTTTTAATGCTGTATCGCACATCTGATCAAGAGTTTCGTTTTTACCAACAGATTTGATTTCCAATATCACAGCAATTTCATGAGTAAGAACGTTTTTAATGATAATATCATTCCGACCCATGCCGCTTTCACGGTTGGATTCCACAAGATATTCGTCCGAGTATTCCAGAAGTCCTACAAGAAAACCATGATAAAAGTTCTCATATCCGTCATGATAGCTGATACTTTTCAAAAGCCATCTATTTACTTCAAGTTCAAACGTTTTGGCATCGCCGTCAAGAACAGCACCTAGTAATATACTCTTATCTGCAACTCTGATTGACTCATCAAACCATTGCCTGAACGTATTTTCGTAAATTGTAACGATTTCAAGATTTGGAATCACAGCAGAAAAATATGTCTGTATGCCTTGCTGATATATATCCGCAGGCTTCAGATAACCAGTATGAAGCAGAAAACTCCATATATAATCGGATTTCACATTCATATTAGTATATGTGATATCCTCATACAGTGGTTTGTCTATTGGATGACCAGTGACAAGCGCTTCAATATCATTTTTTGTTTTTCTGTCACTTTTCACTATGAGTTCATGGATAATATTATTTGAACTTGTGTTAATCCAATATGCTTTAGGAATACGTTTTCTATTATTTAAAGCAAACTGAATATAATTAAGCACACTCCACGGATTGTAGATTTCTGTTTCACCAAATAAATAACCATCATACCATTTTTTTATTATTTCAAAACAGTCTAGAAGATCATAATAGTCCGCAATTTTTTTCACTTCCTGCTCAGTAAAACCAAAATACTGTGAAAAAGCATTATCTGTAACAGGATACACATTCAGGTTATTCAGTCCAGTAAAGATACTCTCCTTAGATATACGCAAACAGCCTGTCATAACGGCAAATTCCAGCGAATCATTCGTTTTAAGTACGCTTTCAAACACCGAACGTATCAGGTTTATCATTTCGTTATAAAATCCATTGAAATAAGCGTTCTCCAGCGGTACATCATATTCGTCTATAAGCACTATTACTTTTTGTCCATATACTTCATAAAGGCAGTCTGAAAGAAGTTTCAGTGCAGTATTATACACTGAATTATCGGCAGTATCACTATAAAT
Organism: uncultured Ruminococcus sp.; assembly: GCA_910579955.1. Lineage (GTDB taxonomy): Bacteria > Bacillota > Clostridia > Oscillospirales > Ruminococcaceae > Ruminococcus_C. The sequence goes on from CAJTWE010000007.1 coordinate 3,092, forward strand.
ATCTTCAAATACTTTACGTTGCCTGGGCTTTAGCTTATCTGATGACAGAATATTGTCATGCCTTTCAAATTCAGAAATTATAATATCCTTAAATTTATCAAAAGCATCTTCATAGTTTGTCTGTTTCATACTCTTTAAAGAAATGCTGATGACAGGGTACTGTCCCATATATTTTCGATACTTATCTCCTGTTTCAGATATTGCAAGTCCGTCAAACAAATATGAGTTATCCTCTTCCGTTTTCTCAAAGAACTTTCTGAGCATACTCATATTGAGTGTTTTTCCAAACCGTCTTGGACGGGTAAAAAGTGTGACTTTGGCTCCTCCGTCCAGTATATCTTTAATGAGAAGTGTCTTGTCAACCAAATAGCAGTTTCTGTCAATTACCTCTTTAAAGTCTTCCATACCTATTGGAATGGACTTATAATCGTTCATGTTATCACCTCACAGCTTTTGTTAATTCTATTGTACCACATTTTTTCATTTTTTACAAGTACACAACAAAAAAAAAGCAGTAAGCCCTTTGCTGGATTTACTGCTTTTCATTTGAATCATATTATCTTATTTTCGAACTCATCACAACGCATACCAGCACCCTTTTGCAGATTGCATTGCAGACACAGACATTTTGCAGTGGTTTCAAACTTCCAAAAGCCATGTTTCGGGTCTTGCGGCTGAATGTACTGATTTGTCGGGTCGTACCAATACTTGCAGAACGCACAGCGTTTGTTCTTGTTTCCATCCAGTTTGAATGCTGCCATCATAGAAAATTACCTCCTAATATTTACTTTGACTTTTCTTTTAACCTAACTAAAATAGCAGGACGAACACCATATGATTCTATTGGAATCGCCGTTCCGACAGTTCCATCGCTTTTTATTATTTTAATGAACTGACCCTTCCCATCGCTCAACCACCAATTGGATATTCTATCTTTCTCTTCGATTTTTCTTGCCTTTGCTGATGGAATGTACGCTTCGATTTCTTTGCTACTTAGCAAAAATATTTTAAGCAATCTTTCCTTATCTTTATCTTTCAATTTGTTTTTTAATTGACTCTGGAAATCATTCTGTAGCCATTTATAAACTGTGCTTGTCTGATATTTTGTGTTATTCCTACTTTTAGAAAACGGCATAATCTCTAAAATATCTTTTGACAAAAGAAGAACCGTACTTTTATTTCTTTGTATCATATACCATTGATACCCTGCAAAAGTCATTTGGCTAAAGCATTTAGATACTATTGGTTTTGATGAAGCTTTTACATCATTACTATCGTTTTGCTTTGCTTCTGACGAACCCACTACATCAGTACGATCGTATTCTTCTAAATAGCTACAATCGTCATAATAATCCTCATCATAATCTGATGGAGTAGTACGATCGCTTAGTCTATCTTGCATATCAGAAAAAGCACTATTAACATTTCTAAATTGCTCGCGTTGCTCATCTGAATAACTGCTATTTCTGGATAAGCTATCTGCTGTCGATGCCATATAGGAAGCACCCAGCTTTGCAGCACCCTTTACAACTTTCAAAAAAAGGTTATCACTCATTCTTACAACTCACCTCTGAGCTTTTCAGCTTTTTCTCTGTTGATTCTTGCTTTTTCATATGCTTCTCTTGCTTTAGCATAATGCTCATCGCCCTTGCCGTTTTTGGCATAAGCCCATTCACGGTCACCTTTTTTCTGATATGTATCAGCAGTAGACTCATATCGTTTGATTAATGTTTCCTTACTTTCAGCCATAAAATTCCCTCATCTTTAATTTTGAGAATATTTGCACTCACGATTAAAGCATCGAATGAAATCATATATAGAACGTGCAAACATCTCCCTGTCCCTTTCATTACAATGAGTTAAGTTGATTCCTGCTGAATATTCATCTCCTAGCACATAGTGTGTTAATGGTTCTTCATTGTAGCTTAATAAGAATACATCCCATGTAGATCCCAAAAGAGAACGCTTCTTCTTTTTATATACTATCTTAACAGTTTCATATGGTACCACTCTAAATTCGTGGCAGTAATCAAAAGCAATCCCTTCTTCACAAAAAACCATTGTATTAAGACAGGAAGCAGACTCTGTAGTGCAACTGCTCAATGCCAGGATTGGCGTAAGATGAAATTCTTCTTTTCCTTCCCCGTAAGGGTATTTTAAATATTGCAAAATTTTATAATGTAAGTCGGATGATTCGAATTCATTTTCACCAAAGAAATAAAACGGATATTTTCCTCTGTATACCCCAAAGTATGATTCAATCAGTACACGTGCTTTTAAAGCATTGACGTTATTTTGGCAACTGTCCAACTTTATTTTTGGGGATACATCCGTATCAAGTTTTTCAAAAGCTGAAGATTTTCTTTTTTCCTGGTAATCCTGAAGATTATTCGAGGCAATAGACAGTCCTTCATGTAATTCTCTGTAATATTCTCTTCCTTCAGGTGTAAAGCGTTCATCATTTGAATACCTCTTAGAAGTTTCAAGCATAGAGCTAACTACTCCAGAACCGAGCTTGATCAAGCATTCAATAATATCCATGATTCTTTCTCCTATCATTTTTAATGTGGGGGTGTACCTGTTCTGCATTAACGATACATTCTCTTTCAAACTAACTTCTTCATATTGCTTTTCATTTTGGTTTATACTCATTTTAACACTTAAAGTTCTTTTTGTCAACCCTTAAAGCTGATTTTGTTTCAAAAGCTTTTCCTGTACAATAGTAATGAAACCATATTGAATGGGAGGACTTTCCAAAAATGAAAACTATTAATTACCACGAAATGGGCAGCAGAATCCGCAAGCAAAGAGAACTTTTAGGGTATACCAGAGAACAGCTTGCAGAAAAGCTTGACGTATCCACAAAATTTTGCTCTGATATTGAACTCGGCGTGAAAGGTGTTTCCATTCAGACACTTGCTAAGCTCACTGAACTTCTGCATTTCAGTTCAGATTATATCTTATTTGGTGAATGCACACAGGGAGATTCTATGGAACTGGAAATGCTTTCTTTGCTCAGTCAGAAATGTCCTGAAAAGTATAGAAATAACCTGATTACCATTGTTAATGCATTTGTTCATTCTGTCTCCGAAGAGTAAAAAGATTGCGGATTTCTTCTTCCGACAGTTCAGGGTTCAAATCCAGGATTTCATACAGGCGGAGCAGGATATATGCGTTCACTTTTGGGATTTTGTTTATTCTGTCTGCCTTCTCTGTTTCGCCGATTTTTCTGAGCCATATTTCCAGTTCACCGCTTTCGTAGTCGTAAATCAACTCGTCAATACAAAAGCAGCGTTTCAGGTCGTTCAGATTGTCAAGGTACTCGCCGTTCATCAGCATACTATCACCCCCTGAACATAGGATATCATAAAACATTAGATAAGTAAACAGAAAACAGTTCCGAAAAAAATTTAAAATTTCGGAACTGTTTTATCTTGACACGCTATATCAGGTATTCGACAATATCCAGCATCTGATTTTCCAACTTTTCCGCTGCATCATCATACATCTGAGCTTCAATATCATTAAGCATCTCATAATCCTCAAAACTCAGCAGTCTTGGAAAGCACAAAGGTTTTGACAAATATATTTTTCTTCCTAACGTCATCGGTATTTCTTCATTTGGTTCGCAGTGCAAATAGTACCATTCACTCAGTGGTGAAAGATTTGCAAAGCAGTAATCGCAGAAATCTATATCTGCATCTTCAAGATATGCTCTTCTCAGGTGGTCATACAATTCCAATTCAGACTGGTACTGATTGAAGTTCTTACCGTTGTCTTTTAAAATATTATACTCCTGATACTGAAATACCGCTTTCAGATTCGGCATGAAATGCTTCCTTTTCTGCATCATACCTGTTTTTCTGGCAAGCACCGCAAAAATAATATATGGCTTAATGGATTTTAATTTTTCATCGTTGTTAATATGTATCAACAAAGATTTTAAGTTATCTTTGTAAATTTCATTTTTAATACTGTCGTGCAAAAAAGTGTGCTGTATGGTCAGATGATAGAGAAAATCCGATTCTTCCTCACATTCTGCATCTTTTGTTTTTATCGGTTTTTTCAGATATTCCAGTAATTCCTCATATTTTCCTATGCTCTCTGACTGCGATTTCAAAAACGCTGTCAGTCCCTGTATCAATTCATTCTGACGAAGATAGTTTCTGATTTCCTGTTCTTCCGTTCGTTCCCCTAATGCCCTATTCAGCAAGCCGACATCTGTCATAATGCAAAAATACAGATACTGCAAATCTGGATTATCAGGCTGACATCTGATTTGCTCCATAAGATCATAGCAAGTAACAATGAGATTCTGACTGCCGATAGAGTACTTTGCAAGCAGACCATAAAACTGTTCTTTGAACTGCTTTACTCTCTGCTGTGCCTCATCGAACGTAAGATGATTCTGCTTCAGTAATTCATCAAATTCTACGTACTGATCAGCCAGCTTGTTTATATATTTGTATATTTCATAATCAACGTCGTACATCATAAGTTCGCCTCAAATTTCTTTTTGATTCTTTCTCCGTCTTTGCTGTTCAGGATTCTAATATCATCAAGATGCAGCAGGATTAATTCTTTCCACAATTCGTCATCTGCTTCCTTTGCAAGTTCAAGTGTTAATTTCATGATGCGAAACTCTTCATTTTCATCAGTATCTTCAATGCGTTTTATGGTACGCTTCGGAACAAGTCGGTTCATGGTTCTGCCTCCTGCCTTTTTATCATTATACATGATTCGGCTTGTAAATATTTTTATATACTATTCTGTATATTTTTATTTGTAGTCGAAATCAGATATCATATACATCGTGTATTAATTCAGACAATTTTTCATGGTTCTTTACGCCAATTGACAACAAGAATTCAATATTCAGCTTTTTTAAAATCAATTCAACTTCCTCTTCATCACTTAAATTGTTAGTAAAAGCAGGAGAGCAAAGAACTAAATTTCTGTCTATTTCCTTTCTAAACCAAGCAAATTCGTCAGATTCACTTGTTACTCCCTTGCATCCAATAATGGAAATGCACATAAATATCTTTTCATTTTGGTAAATTGATTTAAACTCATCAGCATACCCCGAAAATATAGGTTCAATCTCTTCCCAAATGTATCCCCAAGAAATAAAACCATTAGGATATTTACTTCCGCCTATATGCAAAGTTGTATTATCCAAGGGCAGAAAGCACTCAACGACACCATTATTCTTAACATAACATTCAGAATGAATTGCGTTGTTGCGATATGGGATAAACCGCAATCCGTCCACACATGGCATAGAATTATTATTGCATCCAATTCCCGAAAACATTGTAGAAAATTGTATTCCCTTTGTTTTTTCAAGAACAAACATATTTTGATTATAGCTGGAATCCAGAAAAGTTTCGGGAATTATGTGCAACAGCATAAAGCGAGAGTAGATACTGTCCTCAGTTTCTGCCTGACTTTTGTAATATTCAATGCGTTCTGTACGATAATTATATATTTCTTTATCTAAAGAAATAGACTGGTTAAACATATTTTTCAACTCCGTATATGACATAATTCTTTTTCCATTTCCAGAACGCTTGTACATAAAATAACGACTTTCATTTTCTATGTGTGTGTAGGGAGCAAAGCTGTCATGCTTCACAAAAATGATAACAACATAGTTCCCATTTTTTAGTTTTACAAAGTGAAATTTCAAATAAGGCGTTCGTGGATATATACCATTTAAGTTGTTTCTGCGGTCAAGTTCAAACTTGTCGGTATCATCATCAGGAATCTTTACACCTACAAATTCTTCTGCACAACCATTTTCATCGCTAATTCCGAATATCAAATAGCCTCCTTCGGAATTAGCAAATGCACAAATATCGCTCTTAAACTCTGAAATTTTAGAATCTCTTTTCTTATCTTTAGGCATTTCAAGAAAAGCGAAGTTCTTCTTGTAATCTATATATTCGTTTTCTCTGTAATCAGAATTTTCTTTTAAAATCTCCAAATCGGCTTCGGTACATTCGAGAAACGATTTATTATTGATTTTAGGCAGCATCTTATACCTCTTTCCTGTCGCAACCTCATAAATGAGTGATTTTATATCCTGTAATTCTTTTAATCAGGGTTTAATTTTCTCAAGTAGTATTCTTATGTTTCTAAATGATTAACATTGCAAAAGGCACACATTTTAAAGCCTTCTTCATCTATTTTTACTTCTTATATACAATTCGGTTTTATTGTATATATTCTGTTAAATCAAATTCCACCTCAGTTTCATAGTTGGCTGTAATAGAGCATATCAAGGTTTCCTTATCGACAAATGCATAATATGGATATGAACCAGCTATATATTTAAAAGGTGAGTATTGGTATTCATAGTTATCAATCGGGCATGACCAGTTTGTTTCATTTGAAGCCATATATGTGCTAGGACAATAAGCTTCACTGTTACTAAGCCAGTAACCAAGATGACCTTGATTTTCTTCAAGGTATTTGTTTACAGCCCATAAAATTTCAATGTCCGAAATTGTTTTCGCTTCTTCTGTTAGCTCTGCAACTTCCTCTCCCAACAGTACCGAAGCAATCATACTTTCGTTCAATTCGTACTTTCTGCCGACTTCTTCAAAATCTTCAAGATTGTATTTGTGATATGCTTCTTCGTATTTTTCTTTTGTGACATCTTCACCATCAATCTGATATGTTGGTGTTTCATCGAAAACAGAATATTCATCGTTATATCCAGATAAAATACGTTCAACTCCATTTTTCGTTAATTGGTAGAAAGAGAATGTAAAACGTCCCTGCTGAAGATAATCACCATATAACATATGTAACTTTTCACTACAGTATACAACACCACACGACCCATATCTTTCATCGTTCGGTTTTACCAAATTTCCGTTAGAGATGGTATAGATTTTACATGTTCCCATGTGTACAGCAGAATCGGAAATTATCAGTTCAGGGATATCATCTCCGTCGATATCGAAGATATCGAACATCGAATCAGATATATATTCCTTTGAGTTTAAATATCCTCGCAATTCTTCGGCATAAATTTCCTGCCAATTTACGTTGAATTCTGTGACAGTAGTATCCTTTTCTTCTTCCACGGAATCTAATTCAATCACACCCCATTTTCCATCTTTCTTTACCCAAGCAAGTCCATTATGTACTGGACGAACTTCTTCAAATGTTCCACAAGGGATTACTTCGTTTCCTTGCGTGTCATAGTAGCCACAACCTGAATCTGTATATAATGCAACATACCCGTCAGAAAATGTATATGGATATGTGATTTCCTTAATCACTTCACCCGTTTTGTTATCATGAATTGTTTCTGAATTTAATGAAATATCATTACCAATAAAATCAATAACTTGTTCGCCAGTTGTGCCATTAAAATATCCCCATTTATTCTCTTTTTTTAATGCAATCATATCATTATAAAGACTCATTTTTCCTTCTTCGTATATAGTGTCAACAACAAGTTGGTTAGCGTATACAATTCCATATTTTCCCAAAACTTCAACATCATAAAAATTGCAATCTACACTATCATTTTTTTTGACATTAGCTGATTGTACAAGCACAGCTCTTGGAATTTTCACTTCTTCATACCCTGAAAAATCGTTTATATTTCCATCAAATATTTCATATTCAAAACATCTATCAGCATAAACAGTTTTATCAGAAGAATTGTAACAAAATCCTGCCCAACCTCCTGTCATACCTCTTGCCACACCATAATCATCTTTATTAACTTCATCTCCCCATGCCATAAGAGAATATGGACTAATATTTTCCCTCCATAACCCTACTTCTCCCGCATCAGCAAAGTAATATCTATCATATAATTCTTCCGTTACCATTTGACCATTATAATCAATCATTGTATATTTACCATTTCTTTTTATGATTGAATATGTATTAGATGCTTTAATAGATTCAAAAAGAGTGTAGACTGAATCATCTGACACAATAATATCCTCAGCCTCAATAGTAGGTTCTAAATACCAATTAATAGGTGTTTCTAGTTCTTGTTTAATCAAATCTGTAGAAATTGAATAATCAGGCATTTCGCTTGATTTACCGTTAGTAACTTTTTCAATCACTTGTTTTTTCCAGTCAGTTTCAGGAGAATTATAAAAATTACGATTACATTCATAGGATTGTGTAATTAAATTCTCCAGTTGGAAAAGAATACTTGTCATTTTCATATCATCAGAAGCAGCCAAAGCAGCTTGCTCTTTTGATACATTAGCATCAATACTTAACATACTTTTATTGGCTAAGTATGATGATTGCATAGCCATTAACATAGAATAGTAACTTGCATCTGATTTATCCAGCCTGACATTTTTTAAAACTGTTTCTTGTATAAAATGTGCTTGTGCAGTATCTGCAACACTTGCCATAGTATCAGATTTTATTTCTTTTAAAACTATGTCATAAACATCCAAAACCAGCTTAGCCTGAGGTGCAAATTTATCTACTGCTTCTCCTATGGCAGTATCACCAGCAAAGGTGAAAATATTCTCAGCCATTTCATTGTACTTTTCTTGTGTAAGTTTACTTGGGTCTTGTATTTCATCACTTAGCTTGTTGGCTGAATCATAAAGAGAAGAATAGCTCTCAAAAATCTTCTGAAACTTCGTAGTACTGGATTCTATGTTTGAATATAAGCCTAACAATGCTGGTGACAATGCTGGAGAAATTTTCTTCATAAATTGCGAATAATCACTCACATAATCTGCTGGATTTTTAGAGTTATAGGCTTCTTCATCCTTTACTCCCTTATCAAGTAAACTCTTTTCAAGAATCGATAACTCAATCCCATTCATTTTACTTACGGTATCAATGAGTGTCATGTATTTTTGTTCTACTTTAGCTGAATCAGTCGCTGCAGAATAAATTACTTTTGATACTTCAAGGTGATTTTTTGCTTTTTCAACAAGTGGGTCATCATCTTTTAAAAATCTATCTGCAACAAAAAAGCTTCTATTCACTTGCATGTCATAGTTTTCCTGCATCTTTTCCAAATTAGCAATTAAGTCATTTTCTTCACCAAAATCGATTGGTTTACATTGAAGTACTTTCAGTAATACATCATAATAAGCATCTGAAGACTCAAACTTATCATAATAAATTTGAGTAAATATATTCTGATAATCGTTAATTACTGCGTCATAGCCTTTTGCAACAGAAACGCTAACTTCTTGTCCCCAGTCAACCCACTCAAACTGAAGTTCAGAATTATTCATGAATTCTGTGTAAATCTCATCAAATGGAATTCCCGTTTCAATAGTATAACAGCTATCAAATTGAGTCAAGTTTACTTCACCAAGATATTTATAACTTTCAGAATCCTCTGTAAGAATATTAATGTTAGCACCAAAACAATTAGCATAAGAAAATAAGTCCACCCACACTTTACTTTCAAAATAAGTTGTATCCAGATAGAAAGGCTGCTCGTATAATATTCTTTTGGTAAGTCCAGCAGGTGGATATGTTAAAACTTTACCATCCCATGAAAACAATAATGCATCCCATTCTGAAACACATAAACAGGCTTCATTACCATTTATATCACCAAAAAGCTTGACTGTATTACGTTCCGTTACAAAACTCTCATCAGATTGTTTAACGACTTCTCCACCTGTCAATATACAAGCATCTTCTAATGTGACATAAAGCGTTCCATCCTTTTTTAGCCCATCCCATGTCAGTTCTTCTGATTTGTCACTAATAATTGGAATAATACACTTTTCATAACTCTCATCTGCAAAAGCTACTTGAGGACACAGATTAAAGAGTAATGCTATGGTAAATAAAAAACTAATTAAGCGTTTGATTTTCATTTTCTTTCTCCTCTTGAATCTGTATTTCTTTAAATGCCTGATAGATTTTTTCATTTTGATTTACGTACTCCGAGTAAATTCCGCCAGTGATAATATCATTGAATTGTTCTGACTCTACAATATACCACGCATCATTAAAATAAATCAATGGAATTTCAGTTGTACAGGTTACAGTTGGAAAGTCATCCATTTCAATAACAGTTGAAAGTTCCGAAAGTAATTCCTCATCTGAAATTTCAGGATTATTGCTTACAACTTCGTTATGTATTGCAACAACATCTGGATAGGTAAACTCTGCTGTGATGACAGCATAATCCTTTTCCTCATTTACACCCATCAACTTGTAATCTATATTTTGTATGATTGTAGATGATACATCACCATAAGATAAACCATCAATAATTTTACCATCCAAACTTATATATCTGAAATTTTCATCATACTTTCCACTAATGATGGTTTCCATATTTGATTCAAAAGCATATACAGGTTTATCTTTTTTCGTGTTAAAAAAGAAATGAGACCCTACTGCAATGACAACAGTAAGAAGTACTACTACTGTCGTAAGAGCAGCAATTATTTTTTTGTTGTTTTTTACCATGTTTGTTCACTCCCGATTTAGATTTGATAAAATTGGAATCAATTTATCCTGCTAAGATATTAAGGATGTAATCATTTAGATTATACCATATTTCAACAAACAAATCAAGTAGTTGATTAAATTTTTTTGGTTATTTTGACTATTGCGTATCATTTGCATTACGATAAAAAACAAGAATATTTTCTCCATCTTACTCTGTACCTCTTCTAACTAGAACTTGATTTTATTGAAGTGAATTTCATAGTAATAACATGAATGATTTTACAAACAGAAAAGCCGAAAGCTCACTACAGAGCTTTCGGTCTTACTGTATACTCAAACCTTCATTAATATACTCTTCAATTGATTCAGCAATCTCCAGTTATCCGCAAACGCAATAAAGAGCTTGTGAATATTTTTAAATCTTCACATTTTAACAATAATTTCTGATAACCAATTCCGTAACACCACCCCTGCCATTACCATTGCAGTTAATCACCCGTCTTGCCGAAACCTCCGTAATATAATATTCAGCATACAGCTGACGAATAAAGTCCGTATTGGAATTGGAGAGCATAAACTTGATTCCTCTTGAAGTCAGCTCATCACAGCATTGTTTCAGCCTGATATGGTCATCTTTGGTGAAGCCGTATCTGGTATAACCCGTAAAATTTGCAGTTTCGGATACTGGGTCATAGGGCGGGTCAAGGTACACAAAAGAACCTGATGGAAGGGTTTTCAATACTTCAGAAAAGTCCATCGATGTAAAGTATATATTTGCCGTATTGAAATACTGACTGACCGCACGAATGCCTTCAGCATTGACAAAATCAGGATTTTTATATTTTCCATAAGAAACATTGAACTGTCCTTGCTTGTTTTCACGGTAAAGCCCGTTAAAACAAGTTTTATTCAGATAGATAAATCTCGCTGCCTGCTCCACTGCCGTTAATGCTGCAAATCTCTCTGCATCTCTGTCCAATTCTCTGATTTTATAGTAGAACTCAGCTGTATTTTCGTAACTACTAAGCTCCGCAATCAATGCTTCGGGAAAATGTTTGATGACGTTGTATACATTCATCAGTCCCATATTAATATCATTCACATAAGCCACTCCAGGCTGTATGCTGAATAACATTGCTACGCCGCCAAGGAACGGTTCGCAGTATGTAATGATTTCCTCAGTGGGCATCATAGATGTAAGCTTTCCCAGGAGCTGTGTTTTTCCGCCTGCCCACTTTAAAACGGGCGATACATTTTTGTCGTACATCATCAGTTGCCTCCATTCAAATCTTTCTGCACTTTTCTATTCACGTATTCTTCGACTGATTTCTTCGGAATTTTCCAGACTTTCCCGATTTTAAACGCATTGATTTCTCCGCTATTCAAAAGCGTGTAAAGCGTATTCTTACCAACATTCAAAAACTCCATTACCTCTTCAAACCTCATGATTTCATTTTCCATGTCAAATGCTTCCTTTCTGATTTTTAAAAGATTTTTTATCATCTTTTATAGTTATGTTAGGTTGATTTTCAAAGAAAACAATAAAACTGTTTCCCATGGTACTTTTTCTGTCTACGTATGTGATTTTTACGGATTATTCCGCATTCTGAACAAACGATTTCTCTCTATATTCAGCCTGTTCTACGGGAAATCCAGCGTAAACCATTACCGTACAATCTTCCCTCAGCAGTCTTGCACGACCTACAGCCTGCTCCAACTGTGAAGAAATCAGCCATGTCTGAATCATCTGCAACACTTCATTTTTGTATGTGTTCAGATAAAAAGACTTGTTCCTGTAGACAATTCTCTGCGGATACATAGCAGCTTTTTTGATTTCTGCTCCTGCCCTCATACCATACAGACAATACACGGTTTCATCCAGATTCGGGAGTCCCACCACGGACAGATTTTTACCTTGCAAATGATTCATTCCCTCCACATTGCCAAAATGGTATCTGGTGTGAAATTCCTTTTCGATAGATTTGAATGTGATGACTTCGTTATGTTTACAAAGTTCTATGAGCAGCTTTTTCTTATCATAATTTTCATTCAGAGCATACCTGCTGTAGCTGGAATCTGTATACTGCGTCACTTTTCCTCTGTATTTAGCCCTTGGACACTCGTAGTAATCAATGCTCCTGTTGGGATATATCATTCTGTAAAGCCCGTGAGAAATTGTTGCTGAGAGTATCAACAGTTTGCAGTCAGGCAGTTTTTCTTCTATCAGGAACGTGATTTTGCCTTTTGCAATATGGATATACCGTGATTTCAGCAAACCGTACACATTCGCATTCCTGCCCATCAATGATTCAAGATGCTTTTCGTCAGCAAAAACATCCAGCTCGTCCATCACATGATACCCTCGCTTCATGCAGATTTCACCTAGGCGTGAACCCATGTATTCTGGCAGTATACCGCTGTTTCTGATTGTTTTTATCGCTTTTATATCAACAGATTCCGTTCGTAAAACCGCCCTGAGAATATCTTCGTCTATGATGACTTCGTGGCTTTCCAATACACTTTCAGGCATACGAAGCAGCTTGGCATGGGTGGTGATGATATGCCCGCTGAACCTCACAGAACGCTTACAGTCTTTCAGATAACTGCTGATTTTATCGTAATCGGGATTCTTTCTGTCAAATTGTGTGAGCTTTGATGACAAGAATTTCAGTGCATATTTTCCAGCTCCGATACGGTAAATATCATCCATTTCATCAATGATTTCTTTCGATATTTCATATGCATTCATATCAGGCGTACCGCATATCTCTTTCACACCAGCATTTTTCGCATCACGAATAATCTGCTCTTTCAGTTCATGAGTCGGCACTGCAATAAGTATCGGTTTAACGCTGTTTTTCATGTAATTTATATATGTGCTTGTCTTACCTAACGCAGTCTGACCGTTAATGATGTAGATTTTGTTATCATGGGATTCTATCGCCCTGTAAAAAGCGTTTTGTAATGCCTGATATGCTGTTTCAACAGAAACATATCTCTCTTTTTTCAGTACCTTAACTTCATGCTTTGTCGGCTTGGCAGTTGACAGCATATTGTCGGTATGATTGCAACAATCGCAATATTCACAGCTCTTACACTTGGCAACAGGTACATTATCTTTGATAATTGCCGTCAGAATCTCTTTCCAGTTGATAAACCTGTAATGCTTATCACTGTTTTCCTCAGAGTTCATAATCTCAAGAAATTTCTGCTTGCCTTTTTCAACTCCACAAAGATTCCTTGCAAGCAGATAAATCTGTTCTGTAGTTTCAATGTTACCCTTGACAAAATCTCTATACAATACACAGTTTTCATATAGATTTTCCCACTTGAAATTACGGTATACCGCCCTTCTATTTTTACCTCTTACGCCTTGCTCTTTTGGGGTATTGCCACTTAATTTCCACTCGGCAATCCGATACTTTACATCATAACCTGAACGGTAACTTTCCGTCGGGGTAAGGGTATAGGTATTGTCCTTGAGCAGGTGTATTGCAGGAAGGTCCTCATTTATATCAATATGCATTTGTTTGAATGCTTTTCGGAGCTGTTCCTTATAATGCTTTTCGTCCGTCCTCTTCCTTACATGGTCTATAAATGCAAACAGTATATCATAGATACCGACTTCATAATCTGGCTCTTCTGGATAATTGTATTGATTGTTTGAGTAGGTTGCACCAAAAATATGGCACAGCAAATCGCCGAAAAAATATGCCGTTCTTTCATCAGCAATCTCCTCCCTGATAAAGAACAGCATTTGATTTTCATATTCTGTATATCGCAAACCATAATGAACGGCGGTATTGAACAGCATATCACAGCTTGCATTCGATTGATAGTATCTGAGTGCTATCACTTGTTTCATGTTACATTCCACCTTTTGACTTTATTTTTTACTGTTATAGTTGATTATATTTTTTACTACTTTGGCATGGATGATCATTTCTTCCATGCGTGGGTTCGGTGTTTGCACCCTCCCACTCACGGACAAAAAGAAAAGAAGCACAGTACGGGAAAAATGTACAATTACCTTATTATATAAAGGGTAATGTACAAAAATCCCGTGTTTTTGTTCTTCTGTGGTGTTTGTCTCGGCGGAGCGAGACAAGAACACCATGGAAGAATGTATCAGTCCCGCCATATTTTTCAACGACTGAACCAACATAAAAATAATAGTTTTTGCAGATATTTCTTAAAAATCTGCCCTATGACGGATTCGGAGCATGCAGTGCTGCATTTCATATATTCCAAGCATTACATTTCACTCAAAAATCACGATTCAATCAAGCTGCCGAATCCGTATTTCACTCAATCTGCTTAAATCATACTATAATACTATCAAGCTGAATCCGAAAGAGGAGACTTCCTGTAAGTGAGGTATCGGGTTCAGCAGAGGTGCAAAGGTGACCTGTTTTCGCCTTTGTATCTCACTCCTCGCATCAGACTTCATACTTCCTCTATGATGCCCTGTATGGCAGCGGTACAGGGGAGATTTTCGGCTTTTGATATCCAGTGTATACCATCAATCTGTAAAAAGCAGTTTAATAAATTTTGTTTTACTAAATCATATTTTACTAAATTGTGATTGACTTAATTTAAAAAAAGTGGTATACTATGTATATAGTCAAATGGAGGTGCTGCTATGTTTATTGGAAGAGAAAAAGAATTATGCTCACTGCATCATCTGTATATTACCGAAAAATTTGAATTTGCGGTTATTTACGGACGCAGACGTGTCGGCAAAACGGCACTGATCAATCAGTTTATCGGTAATAAAGAAGCGATTTACTTTACGGGAGTGGAAAGTAATGCCAAACAAAATCTTGAAAACATGAGTAAAAGTATCATGGAATACACAAGCGGAATTGAAGCTGATACAATATTTTCTTCTTTTCAAACGGCGTTAGAATATGTTTTTACTCTTGCCGAAAAAGAACGGCTCATACTTGTGATTGACGAATATCCCTATGTTGCACGTTCTTCAAAAAGTCTTGCATCTACGCTTCAGATGCTGATAGACAAACATAAGGACACTTCAAAGCTTATGCTGATTCTATGCGGTTCGTCAATGTCGTATATGGAAGATAACGTACTTGCATATAAATCTCCATTATATGGCAGAAGAACGGCACAGATGAAGATTCTCCCATTTCATTTTGAGGAAACGTGTCACTATTTCAGGAATATGTCCGATGAGGACAAAGCTTTGATGTATGGTGTTGTTGGAGGTACGCCTCAGTATCTTTTACAGATGAGTGATCAATTAAGTGTTGAAGAGAATATCAAAAGAACGTTTCTTGACCCTGTTTCTTTTCTTTTTGAAGAACCTACAAATCTTCTGAAACAGGAAGTGCGGGAGCCTGCAATTTACACTGCAATCATAACAGCAATCGCTGCTGGAGCTACAAGAATTTCTGAAATATCAACTAAAATTGGAGAGGATACCAGCGTTTGTTCAACGTATATCAAAAGCCTTATCCATCTTGGTATCATACAGAAGGAAAGTCCTTATGGCGAAAAAAATTCCCGTAAGTCTATTTATTACATTGAGGACAATATGTTCCGTTTCTGGTATCGTTTCATACTTGGAAATAATTCTGCAATCGCCCGTGGTGCTGTTGACCTTGTTTATAGACGTATCAAACCGCATCTGTCCGACTACATGGGGAAAGTCTTTGAAGATATATGTACACAGTATCTATGGAAATTGCTGATCGATGGCAGAAGTCCTATAGAATTTACATCTCTCGGACGCTGGTGGGGTACAGATCCTATCCAAAAGGCTCAGACTGAAATTGACATTATAGGTGAACAGGATAAAAACACCGCTGTATTTGGCGAATGTAAATGGACAAATGAAAAAGTGGATCAAAGTGTTCTGGAACTGCTCATAAAAAGAAGTCATCTTTTCTCTTACAAGAATATGCACTATTATTTGTTTGCAAAATCAGGTTTTACGCAAGGCTGTATTGATAAGGCGGCGGAGCTTGGAAATGTAACCCTAGTATCTTATACCGACATTGTAAATGAGTATCAATAAAATCCTGTTAAAATCCAAAAACTCCACTCAGTTTGTTCTGAGTGGAGTTCTTTGTATGGGTATAAATTTTTGATTATATATCATAATCATGAATCTATGTCAGGTACTGATTTTACGAAAATGGTGTGACCGCATAGGTCAAAACCGCCTTCGGGCGGAACATAGGAGCATAACAAATGAACGGAGGTATAATTTATGGACATACTGGACGAACTGGCAGAAAAGTTTGCAATAAATCTTGATTCAACTCTTATGAGTAATCCAGAATACAATAAAGTTTCTTTGCAGATTAAAGAATTTTATGAGAATAAGTTATCAGCAGAACAGACATCAGAATTGGATGTCATTATAGGGATGCTTTCATCAGCAATATTTTACTCTGCCACAAAAGCAGGAATGAAGCTTGGTGCAAGAATAACTGCTGAGCTTATCAAATGAAATTATGGAGGGAAATATGTTTAACAATCATCGTTATTTAACAAAAGGAGTTCAGTCGGAAATACCGATTGGACTCCAGCTTTTTATGTGGAGCTGCATTGACGGATTACCAGAAGAATGTGATTACTTTCAAGTGTTCAAACTTGAAAATCTGGGTGGTATTCAGAAAATCACACACTTTTCTGAACAGCCTGAATACCACAAAGAATATCTCATTCCGACAAACAAACCTATAACAGCGAAGATATACATCATAGACAGTGACATATACTCAACTATGCTTTTAGCGGAAGAATATTAACGAAACGCAAAGCCCTCCCGATTCATTTCGGGAGGGCAATTTTTATTTTACGGAGGAATTAAAATGGAAGAAAAAATCTACTGCTCCCACTGTGGAGAACTCATCGACACGGACGATTACGGCGAACTGGACGGTGAAATTTTATGCTCCGATTGCCTGGACAATTACACAACAGTCTGTGACTGCTGCGGTGCAAGAATATGGAGCGAAGATGCCGAAGGTGATGATTACACCAGTCTTTGCAGGCAATGCTATGACTACCACTACACTCGCTGTGAAGAATGCGATTCACTCATTCACAACGATGATGCTTATGAGTACGATGATGGATATTTTTGTCACGAATGCTATCAGAAAATACGCAGAAACGCTTCAATCCACGAATACGGCTACAAACCTGAACCGATTTTCTATGGTGATTCTAACCGCTATTTCGGCGTAGAGCTTGAAATCGATGGAGCAGGTAAAGATGATGAATACGCAGAGGAACTTCTTGACATGGCAAACATGAGAGAAGACCATATCTACATCAAAACAGATGGTTCTCTTGATGATGGCATGGAGATAGTTACACACCCGATGTCGCTTGAATATCACAAAGATTTCTGCTGGGAAGATATCATGCACCATGCGGTCAGACTTGGCTATCGTTCACATCAGACTTCAACCTGCGGACTTCACATTCATGTAAACCGTGACAGTCTCGGTCTTGACCGTGAGGAGCAGGACGAAGTTATTTCAAGAATCCTGTATTTTGTAGAACATCACTGGAACGAACTGCTGAAATTTTCAAGGCGTTCTGAGTATGCTATGAACCGCTGGGCAGCCAGATACGGATACGAGAATTCACCAAAGGCAATTATGGATAAAGCAAAGAAAAACTACGGGCGTTACGTTGCTATAAATCTCTGCAACTACCACACTATTGAGTTTAGACTTTTCAGGGGAACTCTCAAATACAACACTCTTATCGCAACGCTGGAGCTGGTAAATAAAATCTGTGAGCTTGCCGTTCTTATGGACGATGATGAAATAGCAAAACTCTCATGGTCTGAATTTGTGGCAGGAATAACCGAACCTGAACTCATTCATTATCTCAAAGAGAGGCAGCTCTACATAAATGAAGAAGTTACAACAGAGGAGGAAATGTAATATGTGTGCATTATTCGGCTGGCTTGATTACAAGCATATAAACCCTTACAAAGTCCTGAAAAAACTTACACAGGCACTTGCAAACGCCGCAGAAGAACGTGGCACAGATGCGGCTGGCATCTCATATATTCGTGATGGCAGAGTTACGATTTACAAACGTCCGAAACCTGCACATAAAATCCACTTCAATGCTCCCAATGGTACAACGGCAGTCATGGGACATACTCGTCTGACTACCCAAGGCAATCAGAAATTCAACCAGAACAATCACCCGTTCTATGGTCATGCGGACAAGGATTTTGCTTTCGCACATAACGGTGTTCTGTACAACGATGTCGAACTTCGCAGGACAAACAATCTGCCCGCAACTCACATTGAAACTGACAGCTATGTTGCAGTGCAGCTTATTGAACAACAGAAAAAACTGGACTTTAATAGTCTCAAAAATATGGCTGAAACAGTACAGGGAAACTTTGCTTTTACGGTTCTTGACGAAGAAAATTCACTTTACATCATCAAAGGCAGTAATCCCATATACCTGCTCCACCTTGAAATGCTGGGGCTTTACATTTACGCATCAACCGAATCCATCATGAAAAACGCTCTGAAACAAATAAGATTACAACATTTTCCCTGCACCAGAATAGAAACGGCTCACGGGGATATTCTGAAAATCGACAGCAGTGGAATGATTACCCGTTCCAGATTTGAAAGAAAAGAAGATTTCAGATATGCTTCTTTTATGAGATATTATGATGACTAGGAAGATGATGATTATAACCAGCACGAACAACTCCTGCTGGAGATGTGTGGCTGTTATGGTATCGATGAAGACGATGTGATCCTGCTTCTTGAATACGGTTACACCGCTGATGAAATCGAGGACATGCTTTGCGATTATTCGCTCATTACCGATACTGTCAGGGCTGTCAAGGGTGAAGAAGATTATGATGATTTTCTTTTAAGTATATAACATGAAAACGCCCCTATCAAAAACGATGGGGGCGTTCCAATGTTCCAGGTCTTGATGCACTTTTCTTCATACTTTTTTTAAAAAACAATTTCAGAACTTGCTCAACACCTGGAACATCGGAACAACAAAATTATTTTTTATCTCTTTCTATATATAGTGCAGGAACAAAAAAGATTTTTCGCAAAAATATTTTTGCGGTATATAGACTGTATGATCAAAAATTCAGGAAATAGTCAAGCTTGTTTCTCAATATTTTTCATATGCAAAAACAAATAAGATTCACTTAATTCGTTTAAAAACAAAGTCATACTACGCATATTATAGTATTTTAATCTTTTTTTATTTTTATCTGCTTCATTTGTAATAGGTTTAAATATCTCTTTTTCAGATATTAAATACTGATCATACATTCTGTCGCACAAATCATCTAAAAATGATATTGAATCATTGAATTTATCAGTGATTAGTGTGTATGAAATGAATGCTTCACAAAAATGAGTACAATATTCACGAAAGAAGATATCTATGAAGATATCTTTCCAATTGGAAATCTCTTTCAATTTTTCGGATTCATCGACTCCAAAATATACTATTATTACTTTCTCTGTTATTTTCAGCGTATTAATCATATAGTCTTTTGCATTTTCAAAGTTTTTAAATTCAGAAAGTTTATTATAAAGCAAAAATATATTTGCCAATTTCTTCTTTATAAGTTCATTTTTCTCCAATGCATTAAGAAAAAGTTGCTTTCTTGTTGGTCTGTTTATAAACTCCTCAATAGTTTCATTTAATGTATCTTCGTTTACTTGTTCATGCTTATCCAGGCAATAGTACATTCTTTTCATTTGATCGAAAGCTTTTGATACAGTTTGGTAAAAGCGATGCCATTCCTGCTGTGACAATGGGTTACATCTTAATGTTTCTATTATATATTCATTAAACAAAAGAAAACGAAATTTATAAAATTGTCCTTCTAAAAAAGATTCAAAATTTGTATATGTTGTTTTTTGCCTTTTAAAAAGCATAAAAAATTTGAGTGTGTAATCGATCAATTCTTTAAGATATTCTTTTTGCTTTTTAATAAAATCTTTATTTTTAATAGTGGAATCAATAATAAGGTAACTGAAATAAACTCCAGATAATTCAAAGAAAATATTGACTATTTTTCTTGAAAATTCGTCTGGTGTAATGTCATTTTTTATTTTATAATTGCTGCTTACATCTCTCTTTTCAGGAAATATAAAATAACAGCATTTGTATAAAAATTGCTCTAAATTGTTTGGTGTGAATTTACGTGTTTTTTTCTCATCATCTGTTTCTGTATCGAATTTTTTTTGCATTTTATAATTTTTTGTTTCATTTATAACATCACTTAATGTTTGATTTCGGATCAAATCATACCTTCCATTATTATTTAACCCTACAGCAGTAGCCATATCGGGAAAAAGATAATCCGATCTTTTGAGTATATCATATAATTCAATATCTTTTTTGCCATTCATTTATCTATACCTACCATTTACGCATTTTTTATGGTTCACTTGCTCTTTAAGGCGAGGAATTTTTCTTGCTTTTTAGTATTTTACATACTAAATATCTACTTCTATTAAATCTATAGACTTTTCAAGTCACTTGTATTATTATATAGCTGTAGGTTACCTAAGCCTACTACATTATACCACGAAAGCGGATAAATGTAAAGTATCTTGAAAACTAAATAAAGGAGGATTTGATTATGCCAAAATCATATTTTCAGAGTTCACCCTTAGCAAAAGCGGATTCAGGAAAATCCGAAACAAAAGCCATATGTTTGAAGGGAACGGCACTAAAGGAATTCATCAATAAAATGGCTAACCTGATAATTGCCAATGGTTTAATTGTTGCTTATAACAATCAGGTTTACAGTTTTGATGGAAAAATCTATAAGCCATTGAATGAATTTCGCTTTAACCAGTGGATCTTTCAGGAAGCCTTAAAACAGGATGTACTATTGTCAATGCATAATTGCCAATCGGTTATCCAATCTGTTGCATTACGCTGCCCCATATTTAATGGAGAAGCTAACAGCGAGAATTACACAGTATTCCGTAATTGTAGTGTTTCCAATTCAGATGGACAGGTTGTACAGTATCCGCCGAATTATTTCGCAACGATTTGCATTGAAGCAAATTATCTGCAAGATGCTATACTTTATCATCCTATAACGGATGCCTTTCTTAACACAATTTGTGGAGGTGAACCCGAGCTTATCATTCGACACTGGGAATTCTGGGGATACGTTCTCTCATCAGATGCTCGTGCAAAGGTTATCCCATTTCTTTACGGGTCTACGGGCAATAATGGAAAATCCACCGAGCTTGCATTACTGAAACACCTGCTTTCAGAAGGAAGTGTAGACAATATGCCAATGTGTACTCTGTTATCTGAATTTGGTAAAAACCGCTTGCGCAACCTGAGAATGGAAATTTCTGCCGATGAAGGAGAGATCAATTTAAAGTCCAGAGATATTGGCTACCTGAAATCTTTTTCGGGTCACGATGATATGACTGCCAATGTAAAGTTCAAGGATTTTGTAACTTTCACAAGCACCTGCAAAATTGTAATTGCCAGCAACAACAATATCGGTATGGCGTATTCAGCGGTTGACCCAGCTTTTACAAGAAGACTTCTTACGATACCATATCCTGTTTGTATTCCGAAAGAAAAGCAGGATCCGTACATACTGTATAAGCTTCTGGAGGAAAAAGATGCAATCGTTACTGAGGCATTCCGCCATTATCTGAAGCTCAAAGCAAGGAACTATATATTTACAGATTGCAGTAAATATGAAATACCTCAGCCAATGTATATGTCACCGCTCAATCCCGAATACGATGCTGTACGTAATTTCACCAGCAGCTTCTGTGACTTTTCGGATGCTGAAACCTTTACCAGCACACAGGAATTGTATAATATATTTAACTCCTTATATGCTGGAATTTTCAAGGATATCACTGGCTTTTCTCAGGCGTTTTATCTTGTCAACAAAGATAGGCTGAAGAAAGACAGAAAACGCCATAATGGTGAGAACATTCGCGGATTTTATGGTGTCAGATTAAACACAAATAATTAAAAATAACGGCTCATAAAAAGCTGTTATCATAAAATAATTTAAAAAGGAGAAAATGATTATGATCGATGTTAAAAACGCAAAAGGCAAGCTTACCAAAAAAGAACGCAATATTATTGAGGGTATGGAAGAGAGGGGCTTTTCTGGTAAACTTGTGAGAAAGTATACTTATATTACGAGATTTAAGCTCACAAAATCTGAAATAACGTTTGAGTTTGATATTTCAAGATATTCCAGACTCAGCGTAGAAAAATGGTTAGAGAATCTTGAGGAACGTTTTCAAATGTTAAAAGATTCTATGATGATTGACGAAGAGATAAAAGCAATTAGGAAAGAAATAGAGGCATTGAAAAATGGAGAATAAACTTTCAAAAATAAATGTCCAAATTTACCCCGCTAATATGACTCTTGATGATGCAATTGCATCATCAAGAGAACTTACAGAAAATATTAAGAATCCTATGCTTGCGTCGATGGGATTTACCACAGGGTATACTATTGGTGATGCCAGGGAATATCTTACATCTATTATCAATGGAAAAGATGTGGACAAGCTTAAAGATGGTGAATCCATCTGTATTTTTGCAGCAACTGGTTCTGGAAAAACAAAAGTTATAGAACAGATTGCCGTGAGTATTCCGAAAGATGAAGAAGTTAAAATATTTACCAACCGTAGAGCTTGCAAGATGCAGATTATAAAAGATTTATACAAAGATTTTGACTGGAAAATTATCCCTGATGAGCTGATAGACAAAATCAAATTTAACAGTAATATCGAAGTCATGACGTATCAAGATTTTGTTAGACATAAACACCGCTATCATGGAAAAAAGATGACCCTTATTTGTGACGAATGCCACTGCTTTGCCGAGGACTCCACATTTACGGTATATCCTCAGCAAATGCTAAATTTTCTGCACGCTAACCTTGGTAATACCAAACGTATTTACATAACAGCTACGCCAGATGATGTTCTGCCTGCTATCTGGAATATTGAATCACTTCCTGATGCAGAACTCCGTCCTCTTACAAAAGATAATTTTCAAGAAGTAATCAGGAAAAATCCATTAAAAAGCGAAACAAGAATCAGACATATTTATCTCATGAAAACAAACTGGGATTACTTAACTTTTAGGACATACGATCCTGCCGATAGAGGCACCTTGATTAAGTACATTGATGATAACTGCGAAAAAGGCAATAAATCGCTTATATTCATCAATGACATAGACAGCGGAGCAGAATTGCAGGAGCAACTTAAGGTCAGTCAGCATATTTATTCCGATGATGATAAACGTTCGGAACTGCATGAAATAGCCGTGAATGAAAAATTCAGATCCGAATCACTGATTACAACGAAAGTTGCGGAAAATGGTCTTTCGCTTCATGACGAGAAATTATCTATGATAGTTGCAGAAACTTATGACCCTGTTGTTTTACAGCAGGTAATTGGCAGGGCAAGAGTCAGTCGCAGAAATCCTCGTGAAATCACTGTTCTTATCCCTGACTACTCTCTTAGTCATCTTGGAAGCATAAAGGGTAAGCTCTATATGCAGCTTTCTAATTTTATGAAAGCTGCAGAAAATCCAGATTTTGCGATGCAGTATCTTCCGCAGCCGAATCCTTGTATTTATTATGATGCCATTCTGAAACGTCCTATTGTAAATGATACAGGTATCAAGACTATCAGGCATCAGCTTGATGATATTACCAATATTATTGAGGAAGAGAATATTCAGCCACACGCTTTTGTACGCAGAATTCTTTCAATCTATGACAAGGATATCCAGAATATCGAAAGTCTTTCTATCGGCTATAATGTCAAAGCTGAGTGCATCAGACGTATTACCGAGGCGTGGGAAGCGTATAAAATCAGCGAAAAAAATGATGAGGCTGTAAGGGTACTGAAAGAAGCACTGAAATCTGCCTGCAACGAAACTGAAGCCTATCCGAAGACATTTAAATCTAACATTCAGCTTGATACTGTTAACGAGATATTGCGTTTTGCAGGAATTAATGAAAAAGTGTACAAAAGTATGGTATACGGTATCATGAAAGACGATTCCAAATCCTGCGAGGATTCAAATGAATAATTATATATTATATACATGAGGAGGAACTATTATGGCCGTCAATACAAGAAAAGAATCAAAACGCATACCACTGCAAAAAGCAATCTGGTGTAAACTCCGTTATTGGCAGAGTTTACAGGACATCAGCGATTCAGACCTTGCCTGCTATCTTGGTTGCAGTGAAAGGACCTTGCACAACTACGATATTGACCCAAGTGCTTTGACGCTGAAAACAGTTGACAGTTTTTTATTAGTAAATGATATGACATTATCTGAATTTTTGACATCGGCATGAGAAAACATAGGCAGACTATGCCATAAGGTGTAGTCTGCCATATTGCAAAGGAGGCAATTAAATAATATGAAAAAGAATTTTAAAGTCACACAGACAACCAGTGGAAATTACATAACCTGGGTTTCACAAGGCTGTGGCAAGTACCGCAGAAAATCCAAGATAACAGGTACAACTCCTGAGGAAGTCATTATCAAGGCGACAAAATGGCTTAAGAATATTGAGGAGGAATGTGTGCCTTATACGGTCAGAGAAGCTATGCTGCAATTTATTGACAGCAGGAGTAGGGTTCTTGAACCGACAACACTGTGCAATTACAATGAAATTGTCCGCAACAAGCTGCAATACCTCATGGATATCAAGCTGGAAAAGCTTACATCCAGAGACATTCAGACTGCTATCAATATAGATGCACAAAGGCTCAGTCATAAGTCTATCAAGAATGCTTACGGTTTCTTGAAAGCCGTTCTCAAGGCGAATGATATTGATATCAAGCTCGGCAGTATTCGTTTGCCTAAGAGGGAGGTCAAAGAGCGCAAGCTTCCCACTGCCGATATGATTTATGCTATCGTAAAAGGTACGGACAGCGAATTGCCTGTTCTGCTTGCAATGTGGTCATCGCTTCGCATCGGGGAAGTGGCAGGGCTGCAATTCCGTGATGTTGATCCTATAAAAATGCGTTTGTATGTTCGTCGTGAGATTGTTAAAACAGATGATGGCTGGATAGAAACAAATCACTGTAAAACTGTCAAAAGTACTCGTTATGTGAATCTGCCTGCATATATCTATCAGCTGATCCAATCCGTTCCGCACAATAAGGATACCGACCGCATCATCAATGTAACGCCCAATACCATTCGCAAGCGTTTCAAGAAACTACTGCGTAAAAATGGCATTGAAGATATACGCTTTCATGACTGCCGACACATTTTTGCAAGTACAGCCGCTATGCTGAATGTTCCTGAAAAATATGCAATGGAAATGGGCGGTTGGAGTACGCCTGATGTCTATAAGAATGTATATCAGGAAACCTTTGATAGTGAGCGTACCAAGGCTGACAACGTGATTGATGAATATTTCAATGGTATTATCGGCAAGCATCAGTAATTTGCTTCTACAGCATAAGGAGTCTGCATAAAACAGATTCCTTATTTTTTGTACTACTAAAGGTCTGATTTCTCCAGATATTCAAAAACCCAGTTGGCATTTTCAGTTGGCACTTTTACGAAAAAGTTGGCATTTTACTGAAAAATCATTCTTTCATCAGAAATATCAAAGTGAAGAAAATGGCTTGAATACGTTGTTTTTACGCATTCAAGCCATTTTGAATTGGTGCGGGTGACAGGACTTGAACCTGCACACCTTGCGGCACAAGAACCTAAATCTTGCGTGTCTGCCAATTCCACCACACCCGCACATTAAATTTTAAAACCATATTGCAATACAAATAAAATCTCACATATTCATCAACTTTATTATATTACCTTAAAATTATATCACATATCAAATAATTTGTCAAGCATGAATTTAAAAATTTGAAAAAATGCAATTTTTTATATTTATCCAGCCTGTTGAAAAATGATTTCATCAAAAAACCAGAGATTTCCGACAGGCTGGTACTATATACTTACAAACAGTGATAAAACATATATTTTTATTAGTAAACCTAATTGTTAAATACAATATTCTCCCGCATCTTCTGTATTATGATGATTCAAAATATCCTGAAGTGTAATGCTGTCAAAATATCGATTTGTTAACTCATAAAAATCTTTCCAGATATAAAGAGTACTACACTGCTCTCTTTTGGAACAATCACTTACTTCATACTCAAGACAAGCAACCGGTGCAAGTGATCCTTCCGTTGCACGCAAAACATCTCCCACAGTACAGGTATCTGCCGATTTATTCAGTCTGTATCCACCTTTATTGCCACGATTTGTACGAATTAATCTTGCCTTATTCAGCATTGGAACGATCTGTTCTAAGTATTTTTTTGAAATATTCTGCCTTACTGAAATTTCATTCAGTGACAGATATCCATCCCTTTGATTTTCTGCAAGATCTACAAGCATTCGCAAAGCATATCTGCCTTTTGTTGAAATTTTCATAACATGCCTGTCTCCTTTATTATTACTTCTGTATATTCAACTTATTTTACAGCAGCAAATCCATTCTCCAGATCTGCTAAAATATCATCAATATGCTCAGTTCCAATAGACAAACGAATAGTATTAGGCTTGATTCCTGCGGATAGAAGTTCCTTTTCATTCATCTGAGAATGTGTGGTAGAAGCAGGATGGATAACTAACGATTTTACATCAGCAACATTTGCCAATAGAGAGAAGAGTTTCAAGCTCTCTGTAAATTTTTTTGCATCTTCTGCATTGCCCTTAATCTCAAATGTAAAAATGGACGCTACATCGTTAGGGAAGTAACTATCATACAGTTCCTTTGCTCTTCCAGATGATAAAGAGGGGTGGTTCACCTTTTCAACCTGCGGATGATTCTTTAAAAAGTCAACTACCTTTAACGCATTCTCCACATGACGTTCCAAACGAAGAGACAGTGTTTCCAAACCTTGTAACAAAAGAAAAGAGTTGAATGGCGAAATCGTTGCGCCTTGATCTCTCATTAAAGTAGTACGAAGCTTTGTTATATATGCAATATTACCGCAAGCCTCAGTAAAAACAATACCATGATAAGATGGATTTGGCTTTGACAGTCCCGGAAATTTATCATTTTGTGCCCAATCAAAATGACCGCCATCTACTACAACGCCGCCCATTACAGTACCATGACCGCCAATAAACTTGGTAGCAGAATGTACCACAATATCTGCGCCGTGTTCCAATGGACGAAGAAAGAACGGTGTTGCAAAGGTATTATCTACAATCAGTGGAATTCCATGTTTATGTGCAACTGCTGCGACACGTTCAATATCCAGTATGTCTGAATTTGGATTTCCAAGTGTTTCTGCATACAAAAGTTTCGTATTTGGCTTTATAGCTGCCTCAAAATTTTCAGGATCTGAAGGATCTACAAATGTAGTCGTTAAGCCCTGTTCAACCAGTGTATTTGCCAGAAGATTATAGCTGCCACCATATAAATTAGTCGAAGATACTATGTGATCGCCTGCGGTTGCAATATTCTGGATCGCATATGTTATAGCAGCAGAGCCGGATGCCGTAGCCAATGCAGCTGCGCCATTCTCAAGTGCTGCTATACGCTTTTCAAATACATCAGAAGTAGGATTCATCAATCTGGTGTAAATATTGCCGCTTTCTGTCAAATCAAATCTTCCGGCTGCCTGTGCAGAATCTTTAAATACGTAAGAAGTTGTCGCATAGATAGGAACGGCTCTCGCATCAGTTGCGGAATCCGGAAGCTCCTGTCCCACATGAAGCTGCAATGTTTCAAATTTATAATTATTATTCATAATATTTTCCTCGCTTTCATTTAATAAAAATTTTGATTTGAATTTGATTGGAAAATGAAAAGGCCTAGTATACTTACATGCAAAAGCTTATTAATTAAATCTCAAACATAGGTGTAGATAAATAGCGCTCACCAGTATCAGGCAAGAGTGCAACAATTGTCTTTCTTTTATTTTCAGGTCTCTTGGCTAACTGAATAGCTGCCCACACAGCCGCACCAGATGAAATTCCTACCAAAATGCCTTCATTTCTGACAACCATTCTTCCGCCCTCAAATGCATCTTCATTTTCTACTGGAATGATCTCATCATAAATCTCAGTATTGAGTGTATCCGGAATAAAACCAGCACCTATGCCCTGAATTTGGTGCGCTCCGGCCTTGCCTTGAGAAAGCACAGGAGAACTTGCTGGCTCAACTGCTACAATCTTCACATAAGGATTCTTAGATTTCAGATATGCACCAACACCACTCAACGTTCCACCAGTTCCTACACCTGCTACAAATATGTCTACCTTGCCATCTGTATCATTCCAAATTTCAGGTCCGGTAGTATCCATATGTGCTGCCGGATTTGCAGGATTTGTAAATTGCGAAGGAATAAAGCTGTTTGGAATTTCTTTTGAAAGCTCCTCAGCCTTTGCAATTGCACCCTTCATTCCCTTAGCACCATCAGTCAAAACAAGCTCTGCTCCATACGCTTTCATCAAATTACGTCTCTCAATGCTCATCGTTTCCGGCATAGTAATTATGATTCTATATCCTCTTGCCGCAGCGACCGCAGCAAGTCCAATACCTGTATTACCACTGGTAGGCTCGATTATAACACTTCCTGGTTTCAAAATTCCTTTTGCTTCTGCATCGTCAATCATAGCCTTTGCAACTCTGTCCTTAACAGAACCAGCAGGATTGAAAAATTCTAGCTTGGCAAAAATTTTGGCTTTCAAATTTTCTTTTTTTTCGATACCTTTCAATTCCAATATTGGTGTGTTGCCGATCAAATCAGTAAAGCTCTCATATACTCTCATAATAATCTCTCCAATTCTATAATTTATACATTTCAAACTACTCCTATGTATTTAGTATGCTTACAGTATATCACTTCCTTTTTTATTTGTCAAGCTTTTTTTAGTTTTCTTTTAATTTCAATTACATCAATAGACAATTTCAGAAAATTCATTTCTTTATTATAATTTAAACATCAAATATGAAGCATTTTCATAGCATCAAAAAAGGAAATATCGTTTTGCATAAAAAAGCTTAAAAGACTAAACGCTTTGACACCCGGAGAATCATTATAAAATGCAGAACTGATATCTGCATATTTACATTTCATTCTTCTTGCAGCTAATTCCAGTTGCTTATTTAGTTCCTCTGGGTGAATGGTAACAGCACTTTCACATACTGATATGATAACAATATCACAATGCTTATCAGCTGATTTTAATTTTGCAACTATTTTTTCATAAGCCTCTATAATTTCAGGAATTGTATGGAAACCACGTTCAAGATCTGTCTCGCCAAGTTGTATAAGAACAGTTTTAGGTGCAAGTGCCGTAACACAATCTTCAAGCAAAGCTTCAGCATCAAATACAGAAAGGTCAGTAATACTGCGATTGTACATGTCACAATCAATATCAAATGATTGTTTTAATTCGCACACAGGAATGTTTTTTGCAAATGTTGAACCGAATAAAACAACGCCATTTGTATTGGCAACTTTGTTCAGCTGACGGAAATTATTGATTTCTCTCTCATAGATATTCATATAAACTCCTCCTATGAATTACATATTTTTATAACAACTTTGTCATGACACCGGTCGATTATAATTACCAGATATCATTTTTTTAATTTTTTCATCAACTATATTCTAGTACAAAAAACTCAATTCTGCAATCATTTGAAAATAAGAAACAAACTCTTCCAATGTTTTTGATTTTTTTACTTTCAAAAGCTAATTAAAATATTGTAAAATGTCAGGAAAGATGTTATACTAAAATAAAAAAGCTTTAGGAGATTAATATGAGCCAGCGCAAACCTCGTCCAATCAAAAAAATCCAACAAGAAATCTTGAGAACCTTGATAATACTTGCTTCTATCATGACAATACTAGTTGCAGTCATCAGTATTTTAGTAAATATTAAATCTGAAAGCAAACGGCTTGACCAGAACTTGCAAAATGTTGCACAAGCAATCGCACAGTCTCAAGTAATACAAAATGGATTTGATAATAATCATACAGAAGAATCTTATTATATTATTAGTCCATATTTAAATTCTTTAAAGGACTCTCTTTCAAATATTGATGTCATTTCTGTAGTTGGAGCAGATGGGATTCGTAAGTATCATACTAATGCGGATTTGATAAACACGGTTTATGATGGTACTATTCCAACATTTCAATATGGAGAAAATGTTCTTTCTGTAACCAGTGATACAGGACCGTCAGGCTCACAACGTCGTGCATATGCGGCAATTTATGATAAAGA
The DNA here is from genome assembly GCA_910579955.1 of uncultured Ruminococcus sp. GTDB lineage: Bacteria > Bacillota > Clostridia > Oscillospirales > Ruminococcaceae > Ruminococcus_C. Next base: position 33,821 of record CAJTWE010000007.1, read on the forward strand.
TGGCAATTATTCAGGTTTTGTTCTTGCTGTTATGCTCAACCAAAATATTAACCGTATTATTTTTAATGCAGTTATTATTCATTTGATTTGTGCTGTGGGTGTTATTTTCTGTGCAATCATTCTTTCTCATCATCTATCTAAAAAAGTAAAAAAACTTTTGCTCGGCTACGAACCAGATACATTCAGTGCAATGTTTAGCATTAGAGATAATATTCTGGAATCCTTAGATGAAGGAATTCTTGCCGTTGATATTGACGAAAAAATAATTTATATGAACAAAGCCGCACGTAATATACTGCATATTCAAACGGAACTATCTAGCAAACATAAAATAAGTGAAATTTGTCCATATTTATCTATGAATCATACCTTGTCATCCGGCGAAAAATGCTTTAAAGTTTTACTCCACCCATCACAGTCTGATGACGTTTTTGCCGACTATGTACCCGTTAAGGAGCAAGAACATATTATCGGTGCATTATGTATTCTTCGTGACAGAACGGAATATACAAAAATGATGGAGGATTTATCAGGAGTACGTTATCTTGTAGACTGCATGCGTGCCAATAACCATGACTTTGTTAATAAGCTCCATGTTATTCTTGGACTGATTCAAATGGGGAATACAGCAGAAGCCAGTGAATATATCACACACATTACAACCATCCAGCAAACATTACTTCATAACATTATGAAAAATATTGAAGACCCATCAGTTGCTGCATTACTTATTGGAAAATATGCCTGTGCTTCAGAACTCAATATTCGCTTTACACTAAAAAACGGCAGCAAATTATCAAGAAATGATATTGCTCTTCCATCAAGTGATTTGGTAACCATTATCGGTAATCTTCTTGATAATGCAATGGATTCTATGAACGAAAAGGAAAATCAACCAAAAAATCTGGAGATTGGTATCTTTACAAAACCCCATGCTATGATAATCAGCATTGATGATACGGGAAAAGGAATAACGCCAGAAAACCAATCTTCCATATTTAATAATGGATTTTCAACAAAGGGTGAAAATCGTGGTACTGGTTTATTTATCGTAAACAGCTTAATACAAAAATACGGAGGGGATATCACTGTGGAATCTGAATTAGATGTCGGTACATCTTTTACAGTAACTCTTACGGATGAAGGAGGAATTTAAAATGTATGAAGTTCTTATTGTAGAAGACGATCCTATGGTCGCTATGATAAATAAACAATATGTCAATCAGAATCTTCATTTTCACGTTGCGTCTATCTGTCGAGAAGGCAATTCCGCTATGGAATATTTGATACAAAATGTTGTTCATCTCGTCATTCTTGATGTGTATATGCCTCGTACAGACGGTTTATCGTTGCTTCGTCAGATACGAGAAAAGCAAATTCCTGTATCTGTTATTATGGTAACAGCAGCTAATGATAGTACAACATTAGAAGAAGCATTAAGGCTTGGAATTATTGACTATTTAGTAAAACCATTCTATAATTCCCGATTCCAACAGGCTCTTGAAACATTTCTCAATCGGCAGAATGCTTTTCATGATTTATCATCATTTAATCAGCATCACATTGATGAATTGATTAACGGTGCACATAAAAAAACAACAGATCAACTTCCAAAGGGAATACAAGAACAGACACTACAAATGATATGCAGTTTTATGGAAAACAATTCAACTGCTGAGCTTACCGGAGAGGAAATTGCCGATAAAGTAGGATTATCACGTGTAACTGTTAGAAGATACATGAATTATCTTTTAGAAGAAGGTAAAATTATTGGATTTATGAATTATGAAACAGGCGGACGTCCAAGTATGGTATACTGTTGGAATAAATAATAATAAATTTATCCAATATTTATAAATACTATTATATGCAAAGGAGAACACCATGAGTAAATTCAGAAAACAACATATGACTATTGACTGGCACGACATGGTAAGCAGTGAAAATTGCAAACCATCAATTGATGCCTCTTTAACTGAAAAGGCAACTCTTGTTGGCCGTGTAGGTTTAATGATGCTTTCAGTCGGAACAGGAGCATGGAGAGTTCGTGCGTCTATGAACAAAATTGCACGTGCACTTAATATTATCTGCAATGCGGATATAGGCTTACTTTCAATAGAATATACATGTGCTGAAAATGGAGAAACTTATACTAATGCGCTCTCGCTTAATACAACAAGCGTTAATACAGATAAAATTAACATTCTCGAGCATTTTGCGGACGAATTTCATGACAAAGCAGGAAAATATTCTGTCGAACATTTTCACAAAATACTTGATAAAATTCAAAAAAAATCCGGCAACTATAAAGCATGGAATCTAGCGCTCGCTTCCGCAATCGCATGCTGTGCATTTACATTTTTGCTTGGCGGAGGCATTATAGAAATGATATGTGCTTTTTTTGGCGCAGGTGTAGGAAACTATGTTCGCAAAAGAATGATAGACAATCACATAACGCTTTTAGCAAACGTTACGGTAGGAGTCATGGCTGCTTGCTGTACTTATATGCTGCTGATAAAATGTGCTGAATATATTTTTGCTATTCCTATGATTCATCAGGCAGGATATATATGCTCAATGTTATTTGTTATTCCGGGATTTCCTTTAATTACAGGCGGTATTGATCTTGCAAAACTTGATTTGCGTTCTGGACTGGAACGAATTACATACGCTTTATTAATCATAATAATGGCAACAATGACAGGTTGGTTAGTAGCTTTGATTTTTAATTTTGCCCCATCTGAATTTGCAGAATTAAATATTCATCCTATATTGCATCTGTTTTTGCGTATGATAACAAGTTTCTTCGGCGTTTATGGTTTTTCTCTTATGTTTAACAGCAAAAGAAAAATGGCACTTATATCAGGAATAATCGGAATGATTGTGAATACGATCCGTCTTGAACTGATTGATTTCACTGCAATCCCTGTAAGTGTTGCCGCTTTTATTGGAGCGCTATTGGCAGGACTGCTAGCTTCCGCTATAAAGAAAAAGATCGGTTATCCTAGAATTACACTTACCGTACCTTCCATCGTTATTATGGTTCCCGGTATGTATATGTATAAGGGAATATATTTTATTGCAGTTAATGATATTGCAACAGGAACATTATGGATTTCAAAAGCTGCTCTTATTGTTTTAGCTCTTCCTCTGGGTCTGATTTTTGCAAGAATTCTTACAGACAATAATTTCAGAAAAAGCAGCTGATTAAAAAAATCAATGCTACCAACAAAAGTCAGTAGCATTGAGCAGGTGAAAAATATTTTTTGGCACCGATGCTTCGGTGCCTTGTGCTATTAAGTATAACACATAGAAGACAATATGTCAAGTAAAAAATAAAATAAATTTCAAAAAATTGGAAAAGGAGAATGCCATTATGGATGTTGCTATTATTCTAAAACATTTAGACGAGCTTTTAAATGAATGCAAACTTGACGAAGCCCAGAAATTTCTGTCTGAATCTTTAAATGAGGCACTTCGGATAGAGGATTATCTGTCAGCCATAACACTTTATAATGAGCAAATAGGTTTTTTTAGAGATGGCGGTATGTTTGATCAAGCTATTGATTCATGTGAAAATGTTATAGATCTTATTTATAAATGCCATATTGAAAACACTTCTGAACACGCCACCACTCTTCTTAACGTTGCAAACGCCTACAGAGCGTCTGGAAAGCATGATAAATCATTTGAAGCTTACAAAAAAGTTAAGGAAATATACGACAATATAGAAAATACAGATCCGTCTCTTTATGCAAGCTATTATAATAATCTAAGTCTCCTTTATCAGGAAATAGAGGATTGGGTAAAATCTTGTGACTGTCAGCGCAAAGCTCTAGAGATAGTGCAAAAGCAGGGGAATGTTCAAAGAATAGCTATATCAAAAACAAACCTTGCTGTAACGCTTATACGTCTTGGAAAAATGCACGAAGCAGAAACATATTTGAATGAAGCTAATGATTATTTTACAGGACTTACACCATCTGATTTTCATTACAGTGCAGCACTTTCAGCTATGGGCGATGTTATGTACTATAATAAAAAATATGAAGACGCTATAAGATATTATGAAATGGCACGTTCTGAAACAGAACTTCACATGGGTAAAAACAATTTTTATGATATAATAACAGAAAACATAGAACAAGCGAAATCTCATTTAAACAATTGTGAGGAAATAAACGGTATTGAGCTCTGCAAACGATTCTATGAAGCATTTGGCAGAGATATGATACACAAAAATTTTTCCAAATATGAAAGTAGAATAGTATGCGGACTTGTTGGTGAAGGCTCTGATTGCTTTGGGTTTGATGACAAGTATTCTATGGATCATGATTTTGGACCAGGTTTTTGCATATGGATTGATAGTGATGTTTACGACGAAATAGGAACAGCCCTTCAAAAAGCATATGATCTTTTGCCAAAAACATTTATGGGCATTAAACGTGTAAAAAGCTCACAAAGCAATCAAAGAACGGGAGTATTTAAATCTGATAAATTTTATAAAGATCTACTTGACCCAGATTTTATTCCCAAATCTAATGCACAATGGATAGGCATTTCCATAGAGAAACTGGCAGCTGCTGTAAACGGTGTGATTTTTACAAGTACAGAAAATGAGTTTACTGATATAAGAAAGCATCTACTAGAACATTATCCACAGTCGATTCTTCTTAAACAAATTGCTCAGGAAACTGCTATAATGTCTCAAAGCGGACAATATAATTTCAATCGTTGTCTTTTAAGAGGCGATGTATTTACAGCAAAAATGTGCTTTATGAAATTTGCACAAGCAACTTTAAAGTGCTGTCATTTACTAGAAAAAAGATACTATCCTTATTACAAATGGCTATTCAAGAGTACAAATAACGAGAGCATTAAAGAGCTTCTTATGAAATCAGAAAAGTTGCCTATATGTAATTGGTACGATGATATTATAGATCCTATATGTGCCATCATAACGGATATAATAAGAAAAAAATATAACATAAACACAGGAGATGATTACATGGATACAATAGCACGTGAATTGTCTGACACATCCGATTCGATTATGGAAAAGGAACGACTTTCGTATGAAATCGCCAAAATGGAATTTGCTGCATTTGACAAGGTACAGAATGAGGGTTCAAGAGCAAGCTGCCAAGATGACTGGGATACATTTTCTATAATGCGTGTTAGTCAGTATCTAACATGGGAAATACCTATGTTAAAACAATATATAGCAGATTTTCATAATGCAGAAATTTCAGGACGCAATCCTATCACTGAAAAATATGCATATATGATGAGTTCCACTGCACCGGAAAAATATGATGACATGAAAAACAAACTTCCGATTCCAGAAGAAGATACATTAAAACTTTGCGATGCAATTTGTGAGATACAGGTAGAATGGATGGAGGAATTTGCAAAAAAATATCCTAAGTTATCTTCAAACGCCCGTGCTGTTCATTCCTATGAAGATACAGAATACTCCACTTCCTATGAAACATACCTTAGAGGTGAACTTCTGACATATTCTCGTAAAATGCTTGAAATGTATGCAAGATTTATTGTATCGCTTTATAAAGCAGGAAAAAACATTGCTTTTCTTACAATGGAGAATACAGTAAAACTTTACGGTTACAAATCACTTGATGAAGCAGAAGAAAAACTATAATAAAATATTCTGATATATGATCTCTGAATACAGTAAAGCAGCAGTATTCAGAGATTTTTTGTTTTATCATATATTATTAAAATTAAATAAATATAAAAGCATATACAATACCCTTGACAAATTAGCTAAAACAAAGTATAATTAAGTAAAAAATCAGAAAGGTGTTGATGCATTGTGGCAAAAGCAGTCAGAATGTCTGATATTGCACAGAAATTAAATGTAAGTACTGTTACAGTATCAAAAGCACTTGCTGGCAAAGATGGCGTTAGCGAAGAACTGAGAGCAGAAATACAACGAATTGCAGAAGAAATGGGATACCAGAAAAAAAGCATGAATGAGGGAAAAGCCTATACATTTGGAATAATTACACCTCATAAATATATTGAAAAGGGTCACTCATTTTATTGGACTCTATACGAGCGCATGATGAATTATTTATCACAACGTGGACATATAGGCGTTCTTGAGATAATTTCAGACCAGAGCGAACAAGCGCTGGAATTACCTAGACTCATTCAAAATGATCGTATTGACGGAGTAATATTGATGGGCAATTTTTCCGAAGAATATTGTAATCATGTTGAAGCTTCTGGAATGCCTATGGTTATGCTTGATTCGTTTGATGCAAGATATTCAAGAGATACAGTTATTTCAGACGGATATTATGGTATGTATACAATGGTGCATCATCTGCTACAGATGGGGCACAGAAATATTATATACGTAGGATCAGTTGGGGAGACAAGCAGCATTACCGACCGATATTACGGATTTTGCAGGGCTATGATAGAAGCCGGAATAACCGTTAGAGATGATATGGTAATACCAGATCGTGATTCAGAGGGTAAAATTGAAATTTCAATTAATGATATAAAAAATATGCCTACAGCTTTTGCGTGCAATTGTGACAGTACGGCATATATTCTTATGAAACTTCTAAAATCTGAAGGAATACGTATTCCAGAAGATGTTTCTATTGTAGGTTTTGATAATTTTATTTTATCTGAGCTTGCTGACCCGCAGATAACAACCTATGCTATAGATATAGATAAAATGGCAAAAGAAGCTTGTACTTGCTTAATAAGACGTTTGCGAGCTCCGAGTGAAAATGCACGTCGAATCGTTGTTAGTGGAACTTTAGTAGTTAGAGACAGTGTGCGTTCATTAAAGTAAAATCAAATTTACTTTAGTTAAGAGTAGTTAAGTTAAGTTATCTTGTGATATGCTGCTTAATAAATTTAATGCAAATCAAAGATAATTAGATATGATATAATAATGAAAAAATAACCTCTGCTGATTGATAAAAAAGCCGTCGGCAGAGGTTTTTAGTTTCTAAGATTTAAAAAAATTGGCTTTATGTGGTTTTATTTGTATATTGTGTATAAAAAAATTCCTATTTATTAGTGCAAGGCGTAGAAAAGCTATTTTTTAGCTTAAAAACGCTTGACTTTTAGTTTCATATGAAGTAAAATATAAACATAAAGCAAATAGATATAAAGTTTACACATAAATTAAATTTAAAGTTTATTGGAGAATAAAATTATGAAAAACGGATCTATGGCAATTGCTTTGTCTATCATGATGATGGTAATGACGACTGGCTGTAACAGCAATGATAATGGAAGCGGTACAGCCAATACTATGACAACAACATATAAAGATATGATTGTTGGTGAGACGGCTACAGATATAAAAGCTGAACTTAAAATTCTTACAAATCGTACAGATCTTATTGATACAGATTTTTCTGAATATATTGATGAATTCACTTCTATGTATCCTAATGTTACGATAAAGTATGAAGGCATTACTAATTATGAGAACGATGTAACGACACGACTGACAACAGGCGACTGGGGTGATATATGCTGTATTCCAGCAACAGTTTCTCTTACAGATCTCGGAAATTACTTTGAAAGTTTTGGAGACTATTCTTATTTTGAAAATGTATATGAACTTTCTGATAGTAAAATGTATGACAATAAAGTTTATGGACTGCCGACTATGGGCAATGCAAGCGGAATTGTATATAATAAATCCGTATTTGAAGAAGCTGGTATAGAAGAACTTCCAACTACACCTGATGAATTTTTAAACGCTCTTCAAAAGATAGATGATAATACTGATGCTATCCCTATGTATACAAACTATGCCGCTGGTTGGACGCTGACAGCATGGGATTCGTATATTACAGGTTCTACAGGAGATGCTAATTATAAACGTAATACTCTTATTCATAAATCAAATCCTTTCTCCAGACAAGATGATCTTACAGGCCCTTATGCAGTGTACTATACACTTTATGAAGCAGTAGCAAGAGGACTTACAGAAGAAGATCCTACTACAACTAATTGGGAAGGATGTAAAAGTCAGATAAATGCGGGAAACATTGGCTGCATGGTACTTGGAAGCTGGTCAATCCCACAGATGAAAGAGGCTGGAGAACACGATGACAATATTGCATATATGCCATTTCCGATAGAAGTTAATGGAAAACAATATGCTTCTGCAATTGCTGATTATTGTTATGGTGTAAATATAAATAGTTCTGCTGATAATAAAACCGCAGCTATGTTATATATAAAATATCTAACAGAGTCTTCCGGTTATGCACTTACTCAGGGTGGAATTCCTATAGTAAAAGGAGACGAATATCCGGATTTTCTGCAAAGTTTCCAAGATGTAACTCTTGTAAGTGATAATCCAGCGCTTAAAGGTGAAGAAAGATATTTTGACGACATAAATAATATGTCGGAAATTTCTTTCGATTCTGATCCGACTCATGTTGCAAGAATTATAGAAGCAGCAATAGACGGCACTAAAACATTTGATGAAATTATGGACGAATGGAATGTAGCCTGGACAAAGGCACAAGAAAACGTTGGCGTAACAGTAAATTAAATTTACAACTGCGATTTTGAAAAGGAGTGGCATTATGAGTGCCAAAAGAAATGTTAAGGATGTAAAACTTATTCGCAGAATATGGGCTAACATGAATGTACAAAAAACCATTATAACAATTACATTTTTATTTGTACCATTGCTTTTGCTTATTCTGTTTACATATCTGCCGTTTTTTAAGATGGTGGAATTTAGCTTTTACGATATGGGTTACATCGGAACACGTAAATGGGTAGGATTAGACAATTACATTGAAGTTTTTACACGTGAGGATTGTTTGAATTCACTTAAACTAAGCGGATACTACTTATTAGGTTCTATTGTACAAATAGCGATTGCACTGCTATTTGCAACTATACTTAGTTTCAAACCAAAAGGAAGCAGCTTCTTTCGTGCCGCACTTTATTTTCCTAGTTTGATATGTGGTATTGCAGTTGGCTTTATTTTCAAATATTTCTATACTCATGGATTTGTATTTGATTCTATTATTCAGCTATTTGGTGTTCCTCTTGATTCAATACCATTTTGGCTCAGAGATACAAAAATCAACAACTGGGTATTAGTAGCTTCCTCAATTTGGAGATATATGGGACAAAGCATGGTATTATTTATTGGTGCTATTGTAAGTGTAGATAAAACGCAATATGATGCCGCTGCTATTGATGGTGCAAATGCATGGCATAGGTTTAGATATATTATACTTCCATCTATAAGGACTATCGTTGTGCTTAACATGATACTTTCAGTATCTGGTGCGCTTGCGGTATTTGAAATACCTTATGTAATAACAAATGGCGGATTTGGAACATCTACATATTTTGTACTCATGGATAAGCTGGCTCATTTAAATCAGAAAGTAGGCCTTGCATCTGCAATGGCAGTTATATTACTTGTACTAATCCTAATAGTGAGTGCCGTGCAGAAGATAGCAGAAAAACGCATGGTCAACAGCTATTCTATAGTTTCTTCCAAGAAACGGAGGAGAAATAAATGAAGATCAGGCATATTTCCATCGGCAGAGTTATTGCAAAAACAGTTCAGTATGCTTTTCTTATTATAGGTACATTTTCATCACTTATTCCTATAGTGAGCTGCATAACAACAGCTTTTAAAAGTGATGCCGAATACTATAATACAAGCGTTATGACTCTTCCAGATAATTGGTTTAATTTTGAAAACTTCAAAGTGGCATGGCAAGAAGCAAATATGGGCAGAGCATTTCTCAATACTTTTATTATCCTTGCTTTTGTTCTAATTGGAAATACAATGCTTTCTGCAATGCTAGCCTATGTTCTTAATAGATTCAAGTTTAAAGGCAATACACTTATACGCAATTTGTTTATGGTAGCTGCACTTATTCCGGGCATAGCTACTCAAGTCACGGTTTATCAGATAATGAGTTCTCTACATCTTGTAAATACAATGTACGGCTACATTTTTCTGATGCTTGGAACCGATATTATAGCAATTTACATTTTCATACAGTTCTTTGAGAACATTCCTGCCTCGCTGGATGAAGCGGCAATTTTGGATGGATGTAATTATTTTGGCGTATTTTTTCGCATTCTCCTGCCGCTTCTTAAACCAGCCATAGTAACATGTGCGATTCTCAAAGGTGTGAGTACATATAATGAATACTACATGGCTAATCTCTATTTACAGGATAAAAGCTTGTATCAAGTAGTCTCCACTTCACTTTACACATTTACAGGTCCTATGGGAAATCAGTACAATTATATATGTGCAGGTGTGCTCATTACAATGATTCCTATAGTAGTGATTTTTATATTATGTCAAAGATATATATACGTTGGACTGACTCAGGGAGCAGTTAAAGAATAATAAATATACGGAGGAAAAGAATTATGAGCATTAAGCTTATAGGTACAGGATGTCTGCCAAATATTCCATGGCAGGATAAACCAGAGGGGTGTTCAGCGCCGATTTGGCGTTACAATGAAAATCCCATTATAAATAGAAATCCTATTGAAGGCGTTGCAAGAATATTTAATAGTGCAGTAATGCCTTATGAAAATGGTTTTATTGGAGTATTCCGTGGAGAACAAGTAAATGGCATACCATTTATTTATCTTGGAAGAAGCAGAGACGGAATTCAGTGGGTATTTGAAAAAGAAAAAATACAATTTACAGATGAAAACGGCAAGCCATTTATGCCAGACTACGCATATGATCCACGCCTTGTAAAAATAGATGATACTTACTATATCATCTGGTGTCAGGATGCATATGGGGCTGCAATAGGAATGGCAAAGACAACTGACTTTAAAGTATTTACTCGTGTAGAAAATCCATTTCTACCTTTTAATAGAAATGCAGTTCTTTTCCCAAGAAGAGTAGGAGGAAACTTCATGCTTCTTTCACGTCCAAGTGATAGTGGTCATACACCATTTGGTGATATTTTCCTTAGCGAGAGTAAAGATATGGAGTTCTGGGGTAGACACAGACACGTAATGGGAAAAAGCGGACGCTGGTGGGAAAATTTAAAAATTGGCAGCGGTTCAGCTCCAATTGAAACAAGCGAAGGCTGGCTTCTCTTATATCATGGCGTAACAAATACCTGTAATGGTTTTGTATACAGCATGGGCGGCGCTATTCTGGATATAGATGAACCGTCCAAAGTGAAATATAGATGCGAAAACTTTTTGCTTACTCCTGAAGAATGGTATGAAGAAAGAGGATTTGTACCAAATGTATGTTTTCCATGCGCAGCAATTTCCGATGAAGAAACCGGAAGAATTGCAATTTACTATGGCTGTGCAGACAGCTATGTTGGACTTGCTTTTACCACCGTCAATGAGGTCGTTGAGTATATCCGTATGCACGATGCTGCAAGTGACGATGACCGTAGCGATGGAAGAAAATGAATACGGAAAAGTAAACTAAAGGTTTGTATTATAAGTGAAAAAATTTGAAGAGAGCATTTTCCCTTCTGGCTTTCTTTAAATGATACACATTATCACAACCTAATATTAAAACCGAAAATTTTAAGCAGCCGTATTCTATAGTTTGTCTCTGAGATGGCAATGGCTTTTGAAGCGTGATGATCTGCGTCAAGTAGATAGGTGCATATCAGTTTCTTATTGACCATTGCCAGGGCAGAGATTCAAGCGATATAAACTAATTGATAAATATAGGTACTTATGCAGGGGATTGACTGAAATTAATTCTTCTGCTTGAAAATATATTAATGATTTTTGGGAGGAAATCACTATGAAAAAAATGATTGCACTCGTAAGCGGCCTTGTACTAGGGATCAGTTCAATGGCAAGCGGAGTATCGGGAAATGTTATTGCAAATGCCGCAGATGATAACAGAACCGGATTTGTTACTACTAATGGCACACAGTTTATGTTAGACGGTTCTACTTTCTATTATGCTGGTACTAATAACTACTACATAAACTTTAAGCCACAGTATGATGTTGATCAGGTAATGGAAGACGCTGCAGCAATGGGTCTTAAAGTTATCCGTACATGGGGACACCTTGATGCAGGTGTTATTACTGATGAGGTAAACAATGACGGATATACTGTTTTTACCGGCAGTGTAGATGGTCCTGGTGAAAAAGAAGGCGTTTACTACCAGTATTTCGATGAAGAGTTAGGACGTCCAGTTGTTAATGAAGGCAAAAATGGTCTTGAAAAACTTGACTATGCACTTTATAAAGCAGAACAAGAAGGTCTTCGTGTCCTTATAACATTTACCAATAACTGGGAAGCATTTGGCGGTATGGCACAGTATGTAAAGTGGGCACAACTTGCTGGAGAAAATGTAAATGGTCATGACGATTTTTATACGAATGAAACTATAAAGGGTTGGTATAAGGATTATATCGAAACTCTTCTTAACCATAAAAATGTATATACAGGTGAAAAGTATAAAGACGATCCAAATGTCTTTTCATGGGAACTTGCCAACGAACCAAGATGTGAATCAGATGCCGGCTGCGAAAACAATATAGTAGCAGATTGGGCTGCTGAAATGGCAGAATTTGTAAAGTCTATTGACAGCAACCATATGCTGGCTGTCGGAGATGAAGGTTTCTATAATTATGGATACAATGATTTCCCAGAGGGAGATCATAAGTATGTATATCACGGAAGCTCTGGTATTGATTGGCTTTCTCTTATAGATATCCCGAATATCGACTATGGAACGATACACATCTATTGTGATCAGTGGGGACTTACAAAAGATCAGGGCAACTTCTGGTTCAAAAAGCACGGTGAGGACGCATCTGCTGCAAATAAACCGGTAATCGTTGAAGAGTTTGGCTGGAAGGATCGTGAAGAGCGTGCAGATGTATATTCCGAGTGGTTTGATATTTTTGAGGGAAATACATATGATGGAGTCGAATATGCCGGTACTAACTATTGGATGATAGCATCTCTTACAACTGATGGAACTCTGTATCCTGACTATGATACATATACTGTATATTACAAAGGCGATACAAATGGTAATCCCACCCAAGAGGCATGTGATGTTATTATGGCACATGCAGATCGTATGGCAGCGAAAAATTCTGAAAACAGCATCACTCCAAAGAAAGTAGATTACGATATTGTAAAGCCTGCTGATATGACATTTAAAGCCACTTTGGAAATGGGCAAAATATCTGGTCTTGAATTCAATGGCAAAGTTCTTACAGAAGGCACTGATTATACAATCAATGATACAACTATTACACTTTCATCATCTGTATTAAGTGGACTTGAACTTGGAAGCTACAAGCTTACACTTCTGACAACAGCAGGTATTCAGCCTACAGTACTTATTCGTGTGTATAACTCACAGACAGAAGAAGCAGAACGCAGTATTATCGATGATTTTGAAAGCTACAATGACAATGCAGATATATCATCAGCATATTCTCGAAACAGCAGTGGTGATACATTAAATATTTCTCTTGAAGCAGAGCATGTGAAAAATGGCGATGCAGCTATGAAATATGAATACAGCGTAGCAAACGGCGGCCCTGGTTACTGCGGTGCAACAAAAAATCTTGCAAGCGCTGACTGGAACGGTTTTGACGGAATCAAATTCTGGCTTCTTTCTGATGGCAGTAACCGTGAAACAACCATTCAATTTGTAGATGGTGCAGGCGCATACTGGGAAAGCATTCAGAAAGTAACAGCAGAAGAAGGCTGGACAGAAGTGAAGATCCCATTCTCTGATTTTAATAATCAGCAGTGGGGCGTGCAATCAGAAACTCCAACACTTGAAGGTGTAAAGGAAATATCTATTTATGCTGGTCAAAACGGAAATCCTGGAACTGGAGTTTGGTACTTTGATGACATTGGTTTATACAAAAATGGAGGAGAAGTCATTATTCCTGATGCAGAAGCAGTTAATACAGCAGCAACATTTGATGGCAAGAATCCTTCTGATGTAATATTCACCATTATTACAAACGGTCATGCCCTGAAAGGTATTGAATGCAATAGTACAAAACTGGTACAAGGTACAGATTTTGCTGTAAACGGCAGCCAATTCCGTTTCAATCAGTATTACTTGGAAAGCCTTGCATCTGGAACTTATAGCTATAATATCAGTTTTGCAACTTGCCCTGATATAATAGTAACAATAACTGTAAGTGATACTAATGGAAGCGTGACAACAACAACTACTACAACCAGTACATCAACAGAAACAACCACTACAGAAACAGTTACTACTACTTCAACAAGTGCTGTTATTCCTGAAAACGTTAAATACGGCGACGTAAATATAGACAGTAAGATCACAATGGTCGACATGGTTTATATGAATAAATATCTTACAGGCGTTATTAAATTTAACGAACAGCAGCTTGCAAACGGTGACTGCGCTAAGAACGGAGCTGTAGATTCAGGAGACGCTTCCGCTCTGCTACTGTTTATGGGAGAAAGAGTTGACTCACTTCCGGTTATACCTGAGTAAAACTCAATGTTTGTCATTAATTCATACCGATAATAAGCAACATGGATAAAAAAGGAGTAAATAATGAAACTTATCAAGAAAATGGCATCTATCAGCATTGCTGCTGCACTTGAAATCGGCTGTATGTGTGGTACATTATCTGCTGATATACAGGGCATTGCAGCAGAAAGCACAGTTCCAGAGGGAATAGTTTATACAGATGGCACACATTTTATGTGTGATGGTGAGCCGTTCTACTTTGCAGGCTGTAACTCTTACGATCTTTTCACATTGGGTGATGGCTCAAGCAACGCTACACTAGAAGATATCGAAACAAAGTTTATGTACAAAGATCAAATAGATAGCCGTATGAAGCAAATGGCTGATAATGGTGTAACAGTTCTGCGTACATGGGGCTTTTCCAATGAAACATGGCACGGATTTGAACTAAGTCCTGGTGAATATAGCGAAGCAGAATTTATGTTGTTTGATTATATCATGTATTCTGCTCAGGAGCACGACATTCGTGTTATTATTACTCTAGAAAACTATTGGGAAGCATATGGTGGTATTGATAAAAAATTAAGCTGGGCTGGCCTGACAGGAGGAAGTCACGAGAATCGTGCTCAATACTTTACCAATGAACAGTGCAAACAGTGGTATAAGGATTACGTAAAATATTTTGCGGAACGTACAAATTATTTTACAGGTGAGCAATATAAAGATGATCCAACTTTGTTTGCATGGGATTTGATGAATGAGCCTCGCTATCAGGATGCAGGGGAGGACAGTACAGGTCTTACACTTCGTGCATGGGTAGATGAAATGGGCGAATATATCAAGTCAATAGACACAAATCATATGGTATATGCAGGCCTTGAAGGTCATGGAAATAAATATAATTTCGGTGGCGATGAAGGTAACCCATTTGTTTATATTCAGCAATCACCATATATTGACTTTTGTTCAGCTCACCCATACCCTGATGAACACTGGGCAAATATGACTCCAGAGGATACAAAAACTACAATGATTCAATGGATTGAGGATTCACATAATGTAGTTGGAAAGCCTTTTGTTGTAACTGAATTCAATGTCCATTCTTCTCTCTCAGCGGAGGAGTATGAGGAATACTGGCGAGCAGTTTTTGATACAATTGAGGAATATGATGCTGCCGGCGGTTTGTTCTGGGAATTCAATGATCGTATGCTCAGCGGATTTACTGTTATGGACGGCGATCCTATTCTGAAATACTTTAAACAGCATTCAGACAATATGAAAAATAAAGCACCAATGAATAGTCTTTCTGCTAAGGTAAAAACTGTTAATATAGATGAGCCTTCTGCATTAGAACTTACTTACCTTATCATGACAGGTGATGCTGCTGGACTACAGATAGATGATAACGCTCTTACTGCTGATGAAGATTATACTATGTCAGATGGCAAAATCACAATTTCACTGAATGCAGTTTCAAAGCTTAGCGTCGGCATGCATACAATAAAGCTTATTACTACAGATGGAAATCAGCCTACAGTTAAGATCGAAGTTTATAGTAAAGCATCTCAAGAAGCAAAACGCAGCATTATTGACGATTTCGAAAACTATGATGATAATAATGCCATTTCAACTGCATATGCTAGAAATAAAAGCGGTGATGAACTGAATATTTCTCTGGAAACAGAAAATATAAAAAATGGCAATGCAGCTATGAAATATGAATACAGCGTAGCAAACGGTGGCCCTGGCTATTGCGGTGCAACAAAAAATCTCGCAAGTGCTGACTGGAGCGGTTTTGACGGAATCAAATCCTGGATTCTCTCTGATGGAAGTAATCGTGAAACAACCATTCAATTTGTAGATGGTGCAGGCGCATACTGGGAAAGTATTCAGAAAGTAACAGCAGAAGAAGGCTGGACAGAAGTAAAGATCCCATTCTCTGATTTTAATAATCAGCAGTGGGGCGTACAGTCAGAAACCCCAACACTTGAAGGTGTAAAGGAAATATCTATTTATGCTGGCCCAAACGGAAATCCTGGTACTGGTGTTTGGTACTTTGATGACATTGGTTTATACAAAGATGGGGGAGAAGTTGTAACAACTACTGAATCAACAACAACTACCACAAATACTGAAACAACAACAACTACTACAGCAACAGAAACAACAGCTACAGAAACTAATACTACTACATCAACAAGTGCTGTTGTTCCTGAAAACGTTAAATACGGCGACGTAAATATAGACGGTAAGATCACAATGGTAGATATGGTTTATATGAATAAATATCTGACAGGCGCTGTTAAGTTTAACGAACAGCAGCTTGCAAATGGTGACTGCGCTAAGAACGGAGTTGTAGATTCAGGAGATGCTTCTGCTCTGTTACTGTTCATGGGAGAAAGAATTACCTCACTTCCGGTTATACCTAAATAAAACCTAATATATTAAATCAAAACCGCTGTGACTAAAAATCACAGCGGTTTTGATTTTTTAGAAGAGTATCATCAGTTTAACATCAAACCGTTTCTCCATTTGCAATTCTCTCTGCCAAATCATTCAAATAAACCCATCTATCCATTTTTTCAGAAAGATTGACTTCAAGCGATTCTTTTTTATCTGACAGTTCTTGAAGCTTTAAATAATCTGATGAACATTCTGCTATTTCTTTTTCAATATCTGTTATCTGACATTCAAGGTTTGCTATATCATCATCAATAGTCTCAAATTCTCTTTGTTCATTAAAAGAAAACTTCAACTTTTTCTTTCCCTTAAAAGTGCGCTCTTTCTTTTCAGATATATTCTTTGATTTTTCTGGTACTATTTTATCTGCACATACCTTTTCTGCATAGTCACTGTAATTTCCATTGTATCGCACGATTATTCCATCGCCTTGGA
The DNA here is from genome assembly GCA_910579955.1 of uncultured Ruminococcus sp. Classification (GTDB taxonomy): domain Bacteria; phylum Bacillota; class Clostridia; order Oscillospirales; family Ruminococcaceae; genus Ruminococcus_C. Next base: position 51,201 of record CAJTWE010000007.1, read on the forward strand.
ATTCCCAGATTTCTTTTACTGTTTTATCAAGAAAATATCGGTCATGTGATATAGCAATAACTGCACCATTGAAATTATTAATATAATTCTCTAAAATCGTAAGAGTTTCTATATCAAGATCATTTGTAGGCTCATCAAGCAGGAGGATATTAGGAGCAGTCATAAGGATCTTTAAAAGATACAGTCTCTTTCTTTCGCCACCTGAAAGCTTTTCAATTTTATTCCATTGAAGTTCAGGGGTAAACAAAAATCTTTCAAGCATTTTTTCCGCTGATATAGTACCATCAACAGTCTTTATATTATCAGCAGTTTCTTTTATATATTCAATTACTTTTTGTGATGGATTCATGTTTTCGCACTCCTGCGAAAAATATCCTATCTGCACCGTATCACCAATTGTAATAGTACCACTGTCTTGAGATAATTGTCCAGCTATCATTTTTATCAATGTACTTTTTCCAATACCATTATGACCAACTATTCCAATTCTGGCATCCCTTGAAAGCGTACACGAAAAATTATTTATAAGCTTCCTGTTTCCTATAGATTTAGATATATTATCCAATTCAATAGTTTTCTTCCCAAGTCTTGAAGAAACAGACTGCAATTGCAGCTTCTCTGTTTCTTCAGGTTTTTTTCTATTTTCCAGCTCATAAAATCTTTCAATTCTGTCCTTTGATTTTGTTCCTCTAGCACGAACGCCTCTTCTTATCCATTCCAACTCCTGTCGATACAATGTACGATTTTTGCGTTCTTTTGTTTCTGCATCAGCTTCACGCTGTGCTTTATATTCAAGGTATGTACTATAGTTACCGTTGCATTCAAAAATATTGCCCTTGTCTACTTCAATAATTTTATGAGTTATACTATTAAGAAAATATCTGTCATGTGTTACCATAACGATTGCACCACGATATTTTTTCAAATATTCTTCAAGCAACTGTACTGTCTCATTGTCGATATGGTTAGTTGGCTCATCAATAAGCAATACATCACTCGGCTGAATAAGTGCAGATGCTATTCCTGCACGTCTTCTTTCACCACCGGACAGCTCACTAATATCCCTTGTGAAATCAGTTATACCAAATTTTCCAAGTATGGATTTAGTTTCAAATTCCTTTGATTCCTTTAAATCAGCAGGGAGATGAAGCATCACCTGTTCAAGTACGCTGCCATGTTCTTCAAACGCCGGTATCTGTGGAAGATATGATATTTTTATTCCATTTGTTCGTATTACTGATCCGCTGTCAGGTTTTTCTTCTCCGGCAAGAATTCTGAGAAGCGTAGATTTACCAGTTCCATTGATTCCTATAATTCCAACTTTATCGCCTTCATTTAAAAAGAATGAGACATTATCCAGAACCTTACGTTCCATATATGTTTTTGAAATGTTCTGTGCTGATAATAATATCATTGTTTAATTTGTACTCCTCTCATAATTGGTAAGATATTAATTTAAATAGCAGGGACATTACCTTGAAATTTTTCCAAGACGTTCTAATCTTGAAGAAATTGCTCCTCGACTTCTATAATGCTCTTATGACATCCGGCTGATTGCAAGAATCATAAGTAGGAAGATTTTTTCCAGTTACAGGATCTATGCCGTCAGCAAGATCTTTTATAATCTTTTTTGCATTTTCTATATTCATTATTATGTTTACATCCTATATTTTTATCTATATTATATCATATTTTATACAGAAATGTCAATTCTCTGCTTATGATTAATCTGATTATACCGCATAAATAATAAAGAAAAATAAAAAGATATAGCTATGACAGTTTGTTAATAAAACATACATTTATAGCTTCTTGAAATTAGGCTTTGTAATATGCTAAACTATATCAATATTTAGTTTGAGCTAACATAAATTCATAACCATTATTTATTAATATGCTTCATGTATTATTTTGTTATAAATTAATATAGATAATTTAAATGGTTATAGAATGGAATGAATAATAATGCGAAAAAAAATAATTCTTATCTTAATTTTTACCTCTATGTTGTTTAGTGGATGTACAAAATCAGATGTTGATCAATTTATGAGAAACGAACCTAGCTCTGTTGGTAATAATAATATAACTACATCAGAGAAGGTAGTAAAAAATGTGTTTGCAATGGATACATACATGACACTTACTGCTTATGGAAATCATGCCGAAAATGCAACAAAGGCAGCTATCGCAGAGATAGAACGTTTAGATTCACTCTTATCTATAGGTAAAGAAGAGAGTGAGATATCATGTTTAAATAAAACCGGAAATCTTATTTTATCTGAAGACACTGCTTATATTATGGAATCAGCACTGACGCTTTATGAACAAACAGATGGTGCTTTTAATCCTGCAATGTATCCTATAATGGAAGCATGGGGATTTACATCTCAAAATTATCGTATACCAGAGAAAGCAGAGCTGCAACAACTGCTAAAACTTACCGACTGTGATAAAATTCATTTTCATTCTGAGGATAAAAAAGTAGAACTAGGAATGTCAGGTATGATGATAGATTTAGGCGGCATTGCCAAAGGGTACACCTCGTCAAAGCTTATGGATATTTTTTCGGATTATGGTGTTACTAGTGGCATTGTAAGTTTAGGAGGAAATGTACAAACTTTAGGAAGTAAACCTGATGGCAGTTCATGGCGTGTTGCTTTGCAAAATCCTGATGGCAGTAATGATTATATAGGAGTTTTAGAAATCTGCGATAAAGCAGTTATAACTTCTGGAGGCTATGAACGTTATTTTGAGCAGGACGGAAAGTCATATCATCATATCATTGACCCGTTTACAGGATATCCTGCTGAAAGTGGTCTCAAATCGGTAACTATCGTCAGTGCGGACGGAACATTAGCTGATGGTTTGTCCACTGCTTTATTTGTTATGGGACTTTCAAAAGCAATTTCATTCTGGCAAGAAAACAGCGATATGTTCGACGCTATATTGCTGACAGATGATGATGTTTTATATGTTACAGAGGGCATACAAAAATTATTTTCTTCTCCTTATAAACAGAATATCATTACAAAAGAAAATATAATAAATGATAAATAATAAAATTAAAGCATTATTTTGCTTTTTGCCGCCTATAAACTTTTAAACAAAAGGGGAAACATTCAAACATGAAAAGATCTGTTAGCCATCTTGTAACACTATCAATGTTTACTACAATGGCACTGGTTATCTTTGTTGTAGAAGCACAAATTCCTATGCCTTTTCCTATTCCGGGAATAAAATTAGGACTATCAAATATAATTACATTATTTGTTCTTTTTAAATACAAACCAAAAGATGCGTTAATAGTACTATTAATACGTATTTTTCTGGGTTCTTTATTTACTGGACAACTTGTAAGTTTCTTTTATTCACTAAGTGGAGGCTTACTATGCTGGGGCGGAATGTCGATTGTAAACCATTTGCTGAAAAGGAAACATTTTTGGATTACAAGTATTATAGGTGCAACTTTGCATAATATAGGACAAATCATTGCTGCTATAATAGTCATGCAATCGGTACAAGTCTTATGGTATCTTCCTTTTCTTATGTTAAGCGGATGTTTAACTGGTTTATTTACTGGTTTAATAATGGAAGCCATTGTAAGTCATTGCAAAAAAAGAAAGTGATATAAATATGAAATCAAAAAATATACTAATACTTATATGCATACTAATATTTATTACCGGACTTATCGGAAGTCTATGGATTATATTTAAACCTCATAGTCAAATAGTACAAATCATACAGGATGGCAATGTTCTTTATACAATTGATTTGTATCAATCAGAAGATAAAATCATTGAAGTTGATTATAATGGAAGCAAAAATACTATTCAGATAAAAAATCATCAAATATGCGTAAAAGATGCAGAATGCCCAGATAAAGTGTGTGTAAATATGGGTCAATTAAAATCTGGAACTGCACCAATTGTCTGCCTTCCAAACAAGCTCATAATACAATTTGTCCAAACAGAAGAATTCGATGCTGAAGTGAAATAAAAAATACTATAATAAAATATAAACGCTTATATAAAACAAAAAGCACCATTGCAGAACTATTTTTTAGTACTGCAATGGTGTTAAACTTTAAATTATTCAATCTGATTAATGCCCAATAAAATCTCAGATTATTTCAATGTTTTATATTGCTCATTATCAACATCTTCAAGCCATTCGTTGCTACAATTTTCACCCGGAACTTCAATTGCAAGATGTGAAAACCAGCTGTCTGGAGCAGCTCCGTGCCAGTGTTTGACTCCGACTGGAATATTAATGCAATCCCCAGGGTTCATTTCAATCGGTTCTTTTCCCCATTCACAATAATAGCCACGTCCACCAACACATACAAGAATTTGACCGCCGCCTTTATCCGCATGATGAATATGCCAGTTATTTCTACATTTTGGTTCAAAGGTGACATTGTAAATTCCAACTTGTGATGTAGATATGGGAGCAAGATAGCTCTGTCCAATGAAGTATTTTGCAAAGGCATCATTTGGCATTCCAATTGGAAACATCATAGACGCTTCATGTTTTGATTTTGCATCGTCAGCAATGTTTTTATCATTCCACACATCCATAGCAAGTCTAAAAACTGCCCAGCCCTTTGGCCAGCCGATGTAAAATGCTGTATGAGTTATAATCGCTGCTGCCTCAGATTTTGTCACACCATTTGCTTTTGCATTCTGCAAATGATATGTAAGTGAAGAATCAGTAATTCCTGATGACATCAGAGCAACCATAGTGATAATGCATCTTGTTCTCAAATCAATGTCATGATTATTCCAGTTTTCACCGAAAAGAATATCATCATTAAAATGTGCAAATTCAGGAGCAAATTCTCCAAGCTGTTTTCTTCCGGCTATCTGTATTATTTTATCTTTCATATATTTTTCCCCATTTCGTAAGCATCATTAAGTTTATCATTTCCATCAATATCATAAGGTTTGTTTACATCGCCGCAGAAGAGAGTGCCTTTAAGTTTAACATTTTCAAAGCATTCAATCCAGCCTTTCAAGCCACTTTCAGCTCGTTTCGGAGTACTTTCTTCATCTTCTGCCGCAACAGAAAGCATATAAACATCTCTAAACTTGTAATCTTTAGCATAAAGAGAGTTCATTCTATCAAGGAGTGTTTTCATCTGACCAGACATTTCATAATAATAGATTGGTGTAGAAAATACAACTACATCTGCATTCATAACTTCCTGTTCAATTTCAATTGCATCATCCTTAATTACACAAGACCCTTTTTTCTGACAAGACAAGCATCCGAGACAAAAACCAATTTTCTTATCCTTCAAAGAGATAAAAGTTACAGAATTTCCTGCTTCTTCTGCACCCTTTGCAAAATATTTGGCTAGCGTTTCGGAATTGCTTCCACATCTTAAACTTGTTGAAATGACTACTACTTTTTTACCCATAATTACCTCCAAATTCAATTATTTTAGCGAAAGCGTTATAGTGACATCACCGTCACCTAATAATTCTTTCAATTCATCCTGTGTCATATTATCTACATGGCCAAGCTTTGTAAAATTCCATGAATTTACGTCATAATAAACAGTAAACTGATTCCCCTGATATAGAATCAAGTCACCTGATTGTGTTGTTATCTGCGTATCATTTCGGGGGAGTGTGAATCCAAGCGAACCAACTTTTTCAAAATTACCATAATCATGTGCTTCGATTATAACATCACCCTCAGACAGCTTTTCCTTTAAAGCAGTTGCAGAACTATTTTTCTCAAATGTTGCAGATATCTTAGTACCATTTATTGTTAAATAAAACTTTTCTTCTAAATTATCTTTCATCATACCAATATCATTCAGCCATGTCTCAATTTCTGATCTTGATGCGCTTGAGGAAAAACGTTTCCCTTCAAGCAGACTTCCAATTGGTACAAGGTCTGCAATATTCCTTTCACTTATATTAATTCCACTGCTTCCGGATGTACAAAACGGAATTATCGTTTTATCTGAAAAATCATAACTTTCAAGAAATGTATCAATAATGCGAGGTTCTTCACTCCACCATATTGGATAACCGAGATATATGAAATCATAGTTGTCAAGAGATACAATCAAGTTATCAATCTCAGGACGACAAGTTTTATCATTCTGTTCTTTGTTCGCTCTGCATGAAGAATTTGTATATGTAATATCCTCATTCGTATATGGAACAGCCGCTTTGATTTCATATCTATCCGCATCGGTAATATCAATGATACAGTCAGCAATATTCTTGGTATTGTTGGTACATGAAAAATAGACAACAAGTGTATCAGTATTATTTTCAAATTGTTTCAGCAGTTCATACTTCATCAGACATAGATCAAAAATATTTTTCACACCATCATTATTCATATCATATGGTTTATCTTCAATATTTTCTTTTGTTGGTCTGTTGATCAAAAAATTCTGAAAGCTTACTATATCTTTTATAGTATAGGTATAATCTATACCAATTGTTTCTTCTGCTGCTGACTTAGTATCTGCAAAGCCCGAACACCCACAGAATAATACTGTTATTACAGCTAAAAAAGAAAAAAATCTGCTCTTCATTTTATCCATCATAAAAAATCTTCCTTTCATTACTATGTCTCTATACTATGTCTCTATTTCACTTTCAAGCTTGAAAACAAAGTAATCAAGACAGCTGATTTGTTTTTCTTCTTTATGAATCCTATCAAGCGTACTTTGTCGATGTTTTCGCAGTAATCGAATCATTCCCTGAATATCATTACTTTCATTACAACTAAGAATATTCAATTTTTTATTTTCATCACAGCCAAAATCATTAAGACATTCTTTAAGCTTTTTAGGCTCCATAATCGGCATATCATCACACCTTTCTATACTTTTATTATACTTAAATTTCAAAAGAAAGTCCAATACTTATTTTGCACACTTTGGAATGCTTGAAAAGCATTGCAAGGTGTGCTATAATTATATTATCAGGAGGTGCTTTATGGAAATACGAGTATTACGATATTTTGTCACAGTGGCACGAGAAGAAAACATTACAAGAGCAGCTGAAAAGCTTCATATTACTCAGCCGACATTATCAAGACAGTTACATCAGCTTGAAGAAGAGCTTGGAAAACAATTGCTGAAACGAGGAAATCATGATGTAAAGCTGACAGCTGATGGAATGCTGCTGAGAAAACGTGCAGAAGAAATTCTTGATCTTGTAGAAAAGACAGAATCTGAAATGACAGCAGAAAATAATGATATCAGCGGAAATATTTATATTGGTGCAGGTGAAACGGATGCTATCAGAATTATAGCAAAAATAGTACAAAAAATTCAGAAAGAATATCCTAAAGTTATATTTCATAATATCAGCTGTGATTCAATAGATGTAATTGATAAGCTGAACAAAGGTCTGATTGATTTCGGAGTATTATTTGAACCCTCAAATTATACTGATTTTGAACATATAAAATTTCCTGTACATGATACATGGGGAGTACTTATGCGAAAGGATAGTCCTCTGGCTGAAAACAAGTATATTACTTCTAAAATGTTAATCGATCTTCCCCTGATTGTATCAAGACAAATGATGAGTAAAATTAATTTATCACAATGGCTTGAAATCCCCAAAGAAAATATACATATTTCTTCCACATCTAATCTCATTTTCAATGGTTCTTTACTTGTAGACGAGGGCGTGGGCTATGCAATTACACTTGATAAGCTCATTAATTGTACAGGAAACAGTAATCTTTGTTTTCGTCCGTTCTATCCACCAAAACCTGCACAAATGTATCTTGTATGGAAAAAGTATCAGGTGTTTTCCAAAGCAGCAGAACGTTTTCTGAATGATTTTATAAAAGAATGCGAAACAAAAAATAATCACTACAACGATCTGTTATAGTAATATAAAGGCATAAAAAAGTCTACAAACAGCGCAAAACTGCTTGTAGACTGAGCTTTCTGGCGGAGTGGGTGGGATTTGAACCCACGGTACCGGTAAAGGTACAAACGATTTCGAGTCGTTCTCGTTATGACCACTTCGATACCACTCCGTGTTATATCTGCAATACTATAACCATTTTATTATAGCATAGTTTTTTTTCATTTGCAAGTACAAGAAATATTTTTGTTGATTAAAGATGAATTAAATCACTACAATATGCACATTTTATAAAAGATGCTGATTTTATAGCAATTAATTTCTTTTAATAAAAAATGATTGACAGATTTCCAAAAATGTACTAAAATAATTATGATAAGTAGAATTAAAAAGCGAGGGCAAGTTTTTTATATGAAAAAAAATAAATTGGGAATAACTGATTCAACAAAGCTTACTATGATATTTTGCGGATGTATTGTTGTATTCTCGGCAATACTTCTTATATTTCTTATGTTTTTTCCATTAAAGATGGAAAACCCTTCCAATGGTATAAATGAAAAATTAATAGCTTCTGCAAACACAACAACAAACACATCAATGTCTGATACATCATCCGTTACTACAACATATATTAATACAAGACTTACTACAGACAAAAACCGTACTCATACCACAACATTTGCAGAAACTGAAAATGACTACGAGAATGACTACAACGATTATAGTTATAATGACTATGATTATGGCTATAATGATAATGATTATAATTACGACTATGGATATGGTAACACAGATGCACCTATTTACACACAAGCCCCTGTCCCAGACCCTGAGCCTCCTGTAATTGACCCAGATCCGATCGTTCCAGAGGTATCAGATATTCAATAAAATAACAAAACAATAAGATATTTTGTAAGAATAACTTTTAAAAGTAAAAGAGAGTAGCTGACGAACAAATGTTCGTTTATGCGGCGTCAGTACGGTTAAATATTAACCCGCTTCATATGTAAACAGCGAGACTTTTATGAAATCACATACGTGTTTTTGTATGATTTCATAAAAGTCTCGTATTTATATATATAAATAAAAAAAGAGGAGTAAAATTTCATGAGCACAAAAAAACACTATAATCAACCCCCTGAAGAACTGTATTTTGAGCTTTGTTCAAAAGAAAATGGACTAAGTGAAGCTCAGATTCTTGAGAATCGTAAAAAATATGGTGAAAACAAGTTAAATGAAAAAAAGAAAAAATCTGGATTTGTTATCTTTTTGGAGCAATTTAAGGATTTTCTTGTTATCATTTTGATTATTGCAGCAATAATTTCCGCAATAACTGGTGATATTGAAAGTACAATAGTTATCCTTGTTGTTATTTCCATGAATGCCATACTTGGTACAGTTCAAACTATTAAATCGGAGAAATCTCTTGATAACCTGAAAAAGCTTTCTGCACCTGAGGCAAAGGTATTAAGAGATGGAATAAGCTGTCTTATACCGTCTGAAGAGATTGTTGTAGGAGATATCCTTTTACTTGAAGCAGGGGACAGAATACCTGCTGATGGACGTCTTGTTGAATGCGCCTCTCTACAGACAAATGAAAGTGCACTGACAGGAGAAAGTACAAATATAGATAAAAGTATGGAACCAATTACAGGGGAGGTCCCTCTGGGTGATAGACACACAATGGTGTATTCAGGCAGCTTTGTTACCTATGGAAGAGGCAAATGCATTGTTACTGATATTGGTATGAATACGGAAGTTGGAAAGATAGCAGCCTTGATTGAAAGTGCAGAGGAGAGAAAAACTCCACTACAAAGAACACTTGATAATTTTGGAAAAAAGCTTTCTTTTGCTATTCTTATAATATGTGCATTGGTATTCGGTTTACAACTTTGGAGAGCTGACAGTATAGGATTTGACAGTGTTATGAATTCGCTTATGTTTGCAATTGCACTTGCTGTTGCAGCTATTCCTGAAGCCCTCAGCTCCATTGTTACAATAGTTCTATCTTTTGGAACACAGAAAATGTCTAAGGAAAACGCAATTATGCGCAAACTACAGGCAGTAGAAGGACTTGGTTCTGTGTCAATCATCTGTTCTGATAAGACAGGTACACTTACACAAAATAAAATGACTGTACGCAAGATAGTATCTCAGGGACATATGATAGATATAAAAGATGTGAACGTGCAGCAGTCTGATGAAAAGGCTCTCTTAGTAGCTGCTGTTCTTTGTAATGACTCTTCTGTAAAAAACAATACAGAAATAGGAGATCCAACAGAAACTGCACTTATACATTTTGCCCACAGTTCAGGTCTAGACGATACGGAAATACGTTCGTGTTTTAAACGTATAAGCGAGATACCGTTTGATTCTGATAGGAAACTAATGTCAACTCTGAATATTATAGATGGAAAGCATATTATGTTCACAAAGGGGGCAACTGACGTACTTTGTGAAAGAATGAACATCACTAGCTCACAAAAGCAGCAGATCAAAGAGCAAACAGAAGAACTTTCAAAACAAGGACTCAGACTACTTTGTTTTGCATGTAAAGAGTTTGAAGGTAACGAATTATGCACTGATGATGAGTACGGACTGGATTATATGGGTCTTATTGCAATGATGGATCCTCCACGAAAGGAATCAAAGCAAGCTGTTTCAGAATGCAAAAGCGCAGGCATTAAGCCAATTATGATAACAGGTGATCATATTGTTACAGCATCTGCTATTGCAAAGGAAATAGGTATCTTAGAGAGTGCATATGAAGCTGTAGAGGGAGCAGTTCTTGACAAAATATCAGACGAAGAAATGATCGAATTTGTAAAGGACAAGTCAGTATATGCACGAGTTACACCGGAACACAAAATCCGTATAGTAAAAGCATGGCAGCAGAGAGAATGCATTGTCGCAATGACAGGTGACGGTGTAAATGATGCGCCAGCACTTAAACAAGCCGATGTTGGCATTGCAATGGGCATTACAGGTACAGAAGTTTCAAAAGATGCAGCTGCAATGATTCTTGCCGATGATAATTTCGCAACTATTGTAAAAGCTGTTAAAAACGGCAGAAACATTTATGACAACATAAAACGTTCAATTCTGTTTCTTCTGTCCGGAAACCTTGCTGGAATACTTGTAGTTCTTATATGTTCACTTGCGGGATTTGCACAGCCATTTGCACCAATACACCTATTATTTATAAATCTTCTTACAGATTCACTTCCTGCAATAGCTTTGGGTCTTGAGCCTCATTCTGATGAAGTAATGAATAGAAAACCACGATCTTCTAAAGAATCTATACTAACAAAAGATTTCCTTAGTCAGATTGGAGTATCCGGCATATGCATCGCACTTGCGTCACTGGCAGCATATATGATAGGCTGGTTCTACTACGGATCATCTGGTCTTGCAATGTCACTTGCATTTGCAGTACTTTGTATGTCAAGACTCTGGCATGGTTTCAGCTGCAAATCAGAAAAGCCTGTTATCTTTACAAAGAAGATGTTCAATAATCCTGCTGCACTTATAGCATTTATTATGGGAATGATAATTGTAAATGTCGTTCTATTTATACCAGCCTGTCATGGTATTTTTAAAATAGACTCTGCTATTACAATCGGAATCATTGGAATTGCACACGCTCTTAGTTTTGGTTCAATGCTACTTGTGCAGTGCATTAAAGGCATCATATCCGCTATAAAAACAAACAAAAAATAAATATAAAACAAAGCTCTCTGAATCTATAAATGAAACAGAGAGCTTTGTTTATGGTATAATAAATTACTCGGTAAGCATTCCAAGACATTTTTCAAATGATACTCCGTACCAGTATTTATCTATGTCTGGAAGTGTAGCTTCAATAGACTTTGCAGTAAATGCAACTGCTGTATCAAGTGCTTCCTGCAAAGAATTACCCTTTACAAAAGATCCGGACAAAGCACTTGAGAAAATGTCTCCCGTACCATGAGGAGTACAATCAATGTGTGGACGAAAAGAACTGCTGAAAGTAGAAGTTCTGCTGTCGAAAGCAACCGCTCCATGCATTCCGTCACCATAGCACACACCTGTAATAATGGCAACAGGACATCCAAGATCTGTTAGCCTGCGAAGCATTTCTTTTATGTATTCTTCATCATACGTTTCTGTATAAGGAACATCAAGAAGAAATGACACTTCAGTCATATTAGGAACTATAACGTCTGCTTTACTGCAAAGTTTCTTCATCTCAACTGCAAATTCATGCGTAAAGCCTGCATACATCTTTCCAGCATCGCCCATAACTGGATCTACTATTATAGATGTATCACTATTTTTGAATGTATCAAAGAAATCTGTTACTATTTTTACTTGTTCAATAGAGCCCAGATAACCCGTATATATACCGTCAAAATGCAGCTCCAGATCCTTCCAATGATTTGCAATTGGAGAAATATCATCTGTTAGATCACGGAAAGTATAGCCCGTAAAACCGCCTGTATGGGTTGAAAGTACAGCGGTAGGAATAACTGCTGTTTCAAGGCCCATTGCAGATAGAATAGGAAGAGCTACAGTTAGAGAACATTTTCCAAAGCAGGAAATATCCTGTATAGTTACAATTCTTTTAAGCATAGAAGAATCCTCCATTATTTATATAATCTGTTTTTACCAGTAGTTGTACATAAGGCTGCAAAAGGATATTTGCGAGAAAGAACACTTCTGCACTTCCTTGCCATATCATAATGCCTAAAAATTCCAAATACAGATGAACCGCTTCCGCTCATGCAGGTAAAATCAGCACCATTTTTTATCATTATCTTTTTTATATCGGTAACATCTTCCAATTCTGTTACAGCTTCAAATATATTGCCGCAGTAACGCCACAAATTGTTCGGATTATCACCTGATTTTATAGCCTGTCGCAGAGCTTGCGTATCTGGATGAACTGGATCTATGAGAGCGTCTATTCTCCTGTATGCCTCTGGTGTAGATATACCGCCCTTACCCTTTGCAGAAACAATACATAATCCACGCAAAGAAGGCAATATCTCAAGCTTTTCACCAATTCCCTCAGCATATGCAGTTCCACCATATATGAAAAACGGAACATCCGCACCAAGACTAGCACCTATTGATACAAGTTCAGACGATGAAAGCATATTACCAGAAAGTGCATTCATACCGCTTAAAACAGCTGCTGCATCCGAACTTCCTCCGCCCATTCCTGCCTGAGAAGGTATCCTCTTTTTAATATAAATTGCTATACCTTCACCAAATCCAGTCTTTTCAGTAAATGCTCTGGCCGCCTTGTAGGCAAGATTTTTTTCATTGCATGGCAGCCAATGTGCATCAGAAGAAAGCTTTATTCCTTTTTCTTCAGTGAGGTCAATAGTAATCTTATCATAAATTGAGATAGTCTGAAATACAGTTTCTATGAGATGATAACCATCCTCACGTTTGCCAGTCACATCAAGGGCAAGATTCACCTTGGCAGGTGCAATTACAACAACGTGCTTCATATCTCACCTTTACCAGATGCAGTATGATTTTTTACAAAATCTTCTATGCATTCAAGAGCCTTCATAAGGTGTTTGAGTGAGTAAGCATAAGATACACGAATGAAGCCTTCTCCGCTTTCTCCAAATGCATTTCCCGGTACAACTGCAACCTTTTTCTCTTCCAGAAGTTTTGAACAGAATTCCTCACTTGTCATGCCTGTGCTTTTTACGCAGGGAAATACATAGAATGCGCCCTCTGGTTCAAAACAGGTGAGACCTATACGATTAAAGCCGTCAACAAGGATACGTCTGCGGACATTGTATTCCTCAACCATCTTGTCGACTTCTTTATCACAATCTTTAAGAGCAACTATAGCAGCGTACTGACTCATAGTAGGAGCACACATAATTGCATACTGATGAATTTTAAGCATTTGTGAAGCTAGTGGCTTAGGTGCGCAAAGATAGCCCAATCTCCAACCTGTCATTGCAAATGCCTTTGAAAATCCGCTTACGTAAATAGTACGCTCATGCATTCCGGGAATCTCTGCTACAGAACAGTGCTTTCTGCCGTATGTAAGTTCAGAGTATATTTCGTCTGAAAGAACCAAAATATCTGTACCCCTCAGAACCTCTGCAATAGATTCAAGGTCTTCACGTGTCATAATTGCACCTGTAGGATTATTAGGGTAGGGGAGTATAAGCAGTTTTGTTTTATCAGTAATATGACTTCTCAGCTCATCAGCTGTTAGCTTAAATCTGTTCTCTTCCTTTGTTGGTATCGGAACAGCTACACCATGCATAAGCTCTACGATTGGCTTATAGCATACAAATGACGGCTCTACGATAAGCACCTCATCACCGGGATTCACCACTGCACGTATAGCAAGGTCAATAGCCTCAGAACCACCTACAGTTACTATAACTTCACCAACAGGATCGTATTTTAAATTATACTTGCGTTCCAGATAATCTGAAATATTTTCTCTTAGCTCTGCAAGACCCTGATTAGAGCTATATATCATACGCTTTCTTTCAAGCACATCAAGCGCTTTTTTTCGAATTAGCCATGGTGTCTGAAAGTCCGGTTCACCAACACCCAAACTTATAACACCCTCCATATTAGCAGCCAAATCAAAGAATTTTCTTATACCTGACGGTTTCATATCCTTGACTTTATCAGAAAGAATACTATCATAATTCATCACGTCAAATGTCCTCCTTTCAATATGCGCAGCACTAACTGCACATTCTGCCGAAACTTACGATAAAACTACGCAACTCTAATACTTACGGCAGGAAAAAGTTTCTCTCATCCTTTTCTTCGTTCTCAATGCAGATACCTTTTTCTTTATATGTTTTCAGTATGAAATAAGTTGCCGTTGAGATAACGCCGCTGAGTGGGGCAAGTCTCTGAGCTACAAACATAGCAATATCCTTTACATTATCACCTTTTACTGTTACCGCCAGATCATATGCACCTGCCATAAGAGAAAGACTTTCAACCTCCTCATACGCTGTAATCGTCTTAGCGATCTCTTCAAATCCGCAGTCTTTCTGAGGTGTTACACGAAGCTCGATTATAGCAGTTACCTTTTCTTCCTCGATCTTTTCCTCATTTACAATTGCGCTGTAACCCATGATTACGCCCTGCTTCTCAAGGCTCTGTATTTCCGCCGCTACTGTCTCAGCTGTTACGCCCAGCATTACTGCAAGCTGTTCGTTTGAAAGACGTGCGTTCTGTTTAAGCAAAGATATAAGCTTATTTCTCATTTAAGATCTTCCTTTCATCAAACAATTTTTATATAAATCGGCTCACGTTCACTGAAATAACAAAGGTAGGGGAATCCCGCTTCTGAAGCCATCTTAACGCCATCTGCTACACCTTTACCTACATCATCTGCACAATGTGCATCTGAACCGATCGTTACCATTTCGCCGCCGTATTCACGGTAAATTTTCAGCACCTCAAGAGTTGGGAACATCTTGCCGTATTTCTGTCTGAGACCTGATGTGTTTATCTCAATACCGCAGCCATGCTGTGCAAGAGCTTTCAGACATTCACGTATTTGTTCCTCATAATTTTCAATATGCGCATCCAGCCCATGTTCACCTTCAATATAGCGAAGAGGATAAGTGATATGACCCAGCACATCAAATTTTCCCCACTCACATATTTTCAGCAGTTCCTTAAAATACTGTTCCATAAGAGCATCTATATTTTCATTGCTGTAATCAAGATAATAGAAATCCTCCTTGCCTATAAGCTCATGCAATGAAGCGATAACGTAATCAAGGCGTGCATCATGCATAATAGCCTCTGCAAGACCAAAATCCAGATGCGGCTGTCCAAGTTCAATACCGCTTATGATGTGTATACGTGAACCATAGGTATCTCTTACAGAACAATTCTGCTTCATAGACTTTTCCATGATATCACAATAGCTGTATATCTCATCATCATTACGTGGAACATTTCCGTAATGAGCCTGCGAGAACCATCTATTAAGTTCAATGTGTTCAGTTATTGCAAGTGCATTAAGGCCCCTAGAAATAGCACTTCTGCAAAGCCCTCCAGCTGTTCCAGAACCGTCAGGTGATATACCTGTATGTGTATGACAATCTACTCCTAACATAGTAAACTCCTTTATCAAAAAATAAATTATAATTATCTGTAATTATTATAGCATATAAAACCGATGATTTCCACACTTTTCAAGAATATTTTTTCTCTCAGAACATATTATACATTCCGTTCAGAAATTCTCACAAAATTGCGCATAATTTTCTCTCCATCTTCTCCAAAGAAAACCGGATAAGCACAGATACCAAATGCATTTTTCTCTCTGTCCTCAAAAGCTAAATATCTGTCATATTCGTCACGTGCAGTGAAAGTAACATTTTCTGTGCAGAAATGCGGAGATGCTACTCTTCTTTTAATATTTGCAGTACATCTAATAGCAGAGGGAACTTCCTTAAAAAGCGGACTTGTATTATCAATCGCCATAAAGCAAGAATAATTTTCATTTGGTGATTTTGTAAATTGACAGCCAATATGTTCTGCCAGAATCTCTGCACCAAGATCAATGCATAATAAGGGGATTTTTCCTAGTACAGCTTCTATAATATCACTGCAAACCCCGGTGTCCTTCACTTCACCAACTCCTGAGCCTATTATTATTCCATTAGGATTCATAGCCAAAATATCATCACAGCACATCTCATCATTTCTCACAACAATAAGATCACTACATATATTGGTAATGTATTTATAAAATTCTCTCATACGCCCATCGAAATTATCAATAAGCAAAATCATACTCTATTCCTCCTCAATTGGCAATTGCACTCAGCATAGTTGATGTAATATACTCAGTGGAAAGATAGCCACTCATGTTATCTTCAATTACAACACAAAAAGCTATTGGCAGGGATGGATCATCTACAAAACCTACAAGAAGATTATTTTCTGAAGAGCCATCTTTAACCTGAGCTGTACCACTTTTTGCACCTATTACAAATCCAACTTTACCATTATACTTTGCTCGTCCATTTTCAAGCATAACTTCACGAATATATGCTGCTGTATCGGCAGTAAATCCAGCCTTTTCATAAGTAGTTTTAGCTTTATTTTTTTCATCACCAAACATATTTTTAGCACTTGTAATAAGATAAGGCATAGTCACAGAATCTGAACGGTTAGCAATAGCACTTTGCCACATCATCAGTTGACATGGGCTTACTTCTGTTTTACTCTGTCCCATACAACCCCATTGCGTATCAAAATCATTTACATCGTCAAGTTCTGTACTACCTCTAAATACAGAAATGCCATCAATTTCAAGCGCAGGTGCTTTAGAACCGTTTACAGAATAGCCCATATTTTTGTATGTATTTATTATAGCGTTAAGGTCCATATCCTGTACAAGCTGTGCAAAATAAGGATTACAGCTATTTTGAAATGCTGTGAAAATATCCTGCGTGCCATGTCCGTAACTGCTGTGACAAATTATCTGATTGCCATAGTTATTGTAATACACTCCTGAACAACTATATCTTTTTTGAGAAACAGCATCAAATCCCATCTGTTCAATTGCTGCTGCAAGTGTAGAAACTTTTTGAGTTGAACCTGGAACAGTTCTGTAAAATGCCTTACATATGAGACTCCCCGATGGAAGACTATCTACATTTCCGAAGTCAAGTATATTTACATTTGGCTTACTCACACAAACAAGAATTTCTCCCGTTTGATAGTTATACGCAATAGCAGTACCGTTCATGCTTCCGAATGCATCGTAAACCGTACGATTAGCCTCATGATCAAGAGATGTATATATTGTACTTTTTCCGTTTTCCATAACACCAAAAATAGGATCATAGTTAGAAAGCAACGTACGATTTTCAGATACCAGTGTATTCGTCATCATGCCGCTATCATCACCTATGAGATTGCCTACATCAACGAAATGATCGTAACTATAAGTATCTGTATCAGCTTCTGGATCGAAAAGAACGTCACCATTTCTATCATAAACGCAGCCCAAAGATACATTATTTGAATGCTTCATGTAAAAAGATGCTTCCGTAACTATCTTAAAAATAAGAATACACATTCCGGCAAGGAAGATAAATATCAGTAACTTAGTTAGAAATTCTCCTCTTTTTATACATTTCATATCTTTTCTTTTCATGCTGCAAGCTCCCTTCTTCTACCGTTTTGCTTTACTCCATCAGGACGCCTGAAAACGGGTGATTGTCCAGCTTTTAACATACCTGCAAGCATTCCCGAAACTATCATAGAGCTACCACCCTGTGATATAAACGGAATGGTAACACCTGTAAAGGGGATTAGATTGCAAGAACCGAATATATTGAGTCCCATCTGAACCACAAAAACTGCCGCAACGCTCATTATCATTGTAGCGTGAAAATAACTTCTTGGCTTATTTATCATTGGAAGTATAAGAAGACTTGCCACAAAAAATATTATAAGCAAAGCAACAAAGAATCCCCATTCTTCACAGATAGTTGAAAAGACAATATCAGTATCCGCAGCTGCAACATTTATAAGTCTGCCGTAGCCAGGACCCTTTCCGAAAAGTGCACCCTCTGCAATAGCCATAAGCGCCTGACACTGCTGATAACCGTCACCATATGTATCTTCCCAGATGTCAACAGAAAGTCTATCTTGTACATAGGATGGGGCAGCCGATGCGAGAAGTGCAACCAAAAGCGCACCGAGAACAATAAGAAAAATCAGCGTACCCTTTGAAAATTTAGCTCTTGGATAACATATTCTGCAAATAATTGCACAACCATAAGCCGCTGCAAAGGTAGGCAAACTTCCCAAATCTCTGCACCACCACTGTAGTACGAATATAATAAAAAACGCAATTGTAAGTGCTATCATTTCCCTTGAAACATAAAATAGAACAAGCTTCTTTTTGTTATGCTGTTCCATAATAGAAGTTGCACAGAGCAGTACGAAAACAGGTTTCATAAATTCTGACGGCTGAATACTCAAAGAACCGATGGTGATCCACATACTACGACTTCCCGTAAGAAATACAGTCATAAGCACAAGCACACCAAGAACAAAATAAAGGTATTGTTTCACTGCAAGTATTCTCAAATGATTTCGTGTTAGCAAAAACATTATCTGACAGCAAACAAGCGCACCTATACAAGTTATGTAATGCTTTGAGGCAAAACCAATACTGCCGAAGCATGACTGGAAAATTACACTGCATCCCATTATCATAAGCAGCAGGTAATCAGTTGTATATGTCATCTGCTTATAGAAAAATCGTATTACAATCATGTAGACAATATCAAGAGCAAATACCGCAGCTGTCAAAGGTATCATATCTGTTATATCTTTGTAATTTCCACGAAAAAGTACTGCTGCCAACATTATCGCATGTGTCATGAGCACCAGTATGGATATTCTGCCATAGTTCAGTTTATTGTGAAACATAAATTACACACGCCTCCTTCTGATAATTGCTGCCTTTGTACCAAAACGAATCTCATCACGATCTTTCAGCGTCATCTGCTCCTGAACCTGTCTGCCATTTACATATGTACCAGACTTTGAACCAAGATCAATAACACGCCAAACGCCATTTGAAACACATAATACCGCATGATAACGTGAAACACTCATGTCAGGAAAACGTATATCAGCAGCACCATGTCTGCCAATTATTACCTCATCCGCTGATAAAGGAAAATGATCTCCTGTAGCAGGGTCGATAAGTTCCATATAACTGCTGACCTTATCCCACCTAAGTTCCTCAATGTGTTTTTCTTCCTTTGCAGACTTAAAAATAGCAAACACGCATATAAATACCATAAAGATAACAAGTGCGCTCATAATAATAGAGAACGCAGGAAAGCCTCTCAGACTTTCAAGTATATTGCGAAAATCTTCTTCACTCATGAAATTACTCCTTTCCATTTTTGCATATATTTCTATTTATTATACTACAATATTAAATAAATTTCAAGCATTGTACGTTTTATTTAAGAAAATAATAAAATTCACTTTATTTTAATAGGCTTTCAAAATGCATTTGATTGTTTTTAATAGAATTTATCTAAAGTACTTGAAATTGTTACAGCATTATGCTATAATATAAATAGAAAACTGATTCGTATATTACGAATCTTCACAAGGAGGAACGCTATATGAAAATGACCATCACAGCAAAAAAAATGCAGGTACCGCAGAATTTTACCGATTATGCAGAAGAAAGACTGGGGCAAAAGCTTGACAAGTTTTTCGGAGAAGAAGCAGATGCAAAGATTACTATGTCGGAACACAAGAATCAGATAATCCTTGAATTAACTGTTTTCTATAATCAGATTATTTACCGTGCAGAGAAGGCTGCCGAGGATAAAAAAGATGCACTTGATGCATCTATAGACAAAATTATCCGTCAAATCCGCAAGAACAAAACTAAAGTTGAAAAGAAGCTGAAAGACAGTGCATTTAAAACTGCATCATTTACTGATGAAGTTCAGGAAGCAAACTACGAAGTAATTCGACATAAGAAATTCAAGATGTATCCTATGGAGGTTGAAGAAGCTATTCTTCAAATGGATCTTTTAGGTCATAATTTCTTTATGTTCCTGAATGCGTCAACAGGTGAGACCAATGTTGTGTACAAGCGTAATGATGGAAAATATGCGGTTTTAGAGCCGTCTCTTGAATAAATACAATCTACTCTCCGAAGTTATCCCTTCGGAGAGTATTTTATGTGAATGTATAAACGTATATAAATATACAGAAAGGAAGGACTTTATGGAAGATTGCAGCACCTGTGCATATTGTTCCTACGATGAAGATATAGACGCATATGTTTGCGATATGTATCTTGATGAGGACGAATATGCAAGATTTATGGGCGGACATTACAAAAAATGTCCATATTACCGTGACGGAGACGAATATAAAATTGCAAGAAAGCAATAAGATATTATACTTCTGGAAATATATTTTATTATTATTTCTTATAATCGTATTGACATTTTAACAATTTTCCTATATAATTATTGTTGGAATATATAATTAAATGTATATTCAAAATTTATTTGAAAAGGAGAATATGTATGGAAGCAAAGGGTTCAGGATTTCTTAAGGTTACTGGTATCATAATGATCGTTGGCGGTGCTCTTGGAATCATTCTTTCTCTTATCGCTATCGCTGGTGTAGCTATTTTAGCTGCTGCTGGTGCATCTTCCGGTCTACTTTATCTCAGTGTTGTTATCAGCATTGTTGGTGCTGTTCTGGAAATGGTTGCCGGCATCATTGGCGTTAAGAACTGCAAAAATACCGAAAAGGCATCTACTTGTCTTATGTGGGGTATTATTGTAATCGCTTGCAGCATTCTGAGCAACATTATCGCTGTTGTCGCTGGCGGCGAATTCAATGTTTCTAGCATGCTTATTGGTATGATTCTTCCGGTACTCTACATAGTTGGTGCCATCAGAAACAAAGCGTAAGCTTTTCTAAACTCCAAAAAGAAAAACGTCTACAGCTAAGATTTAAGCTGTAGACGTTTTTTAGTATAGATCCTATAAAAAATTCAAAAAAGAAAAATGAGTCGTCCAGTAATTAAGAACGACTCCTGTTTGGGGAAATACCAGAATACTTTGCCAGCATATCTGTTGCCCAAATTATAACATAAAAAACATATTTATGCTAATCAAAAATTGCTTATTATTAATGCAATATTTCAGATTTTGCTTTTTTCTCAGATGCATTTACATAAGCATCTTCATAAAGTTGTTCCTGCGCATTTATTTCTTTGCCATACGCTTTTACATGCTGATATGTGCCATCGGGCTGCTGCATGCGAGCTTTTACATTGTCCTGCATCATTAAGCGGAAAATATCTTTTATACGCTCCTTTATATCACTGTCCATCACAGGAACACCTATTTCTACACGCTTGAGTGTATTCCTTGTCATAAAATCCGCAGAGGAAATATATACCTTTGTATCATTGCCTGTTCCGAAAATATATACTCTGTGATGTTCAAGAAAACGTCCTACAATGCTTCGAATAGTGATATTTTCCGTCTCATCACGCACTCCTGCCACAAGACATGAAATACCTCTTATTATCATATCTATCTTTACACCTGCGCAAGAAGCTTCTATTAGTCTTTTAATAAGCTTCTTATCGGTCAGAGAATTTACCTTTATACCGATATATGAAGGCTTATTTTCACGAGCTTTGAAGATTTCTTCGTCTATCATATCAATAAGCTTATTTTGCAGGCAATTCGGAGCTACAAGAAGATGCTTAGTCTCTGTAACAGTCTGTCCAAGACATAGAGCATTAAAGACATGATTCGCCTCCTGACCTATCTCGTCATTTGCAGTCATAAGTGAAAAATCTGTATAAATTTCAGAAGTTTTTTCATTGTAATTGCCTGTACCTATCTGAGTAATGTAGGAAATAGCGCCATCTTTTTTCTTTGTAATAAGACAAAGTTTTGAGTGTACCTTCATTTTATCAAGTCCATAAATAATACGGCAACCCGCATCTTCCAAACGCCTTGACCATTCGATATTATTTTCTTCATCAAATCTAGCACGAAGCTCTACCAAAACTACAACATCCTTGCCGTTTTCAGCAGCTTCAATAAGAGCTTCCACAACCTTGCTGTTGGTAGCAACACGATAAAGAGTCATCTTTATTGAAACAACATCCGGACTTGTACTTGCTTCTCTAAGAAGCTGCAAAAATGGCTTTATACTTTCATATGGAAATGAAAGAAATCTGTCCTTTTCCATTATCTGTTCCATCATAGGAACAGCAGGATCAATATCTTTTGGTATCTGAGGTACACGTCTTTTAAAGAAAAGTTCCTTATTATGTCTTAGCATATCACGCACCTTAAATATAAAGGAAAGCCCTAAAGGTGCTTCTGAGTGGAAAACCTGTGCTTCATCAAGACTAAGATATTCACACAATCTTGAAATTACAGCAGGATCCATAAGACGAGAAAACTCCATTTTTACAGGCTGTAAACGATTGCGCTTACGAATAAGCTTTTCCATAGCCTTACGATAATCCTCTTCTTCACCCATTTTATCTTCTTCAGTGTCAATATCTGCACTTCTTATAATTCTTATAAGGGTTTTACTCTTTATAGTGTGATGAGAGAATACATTAGGCATAAAGTGAAGTATGAGTTCCTCTGACAAAATAAATCTATGTGTATTACCCGGCAATGGAATAAAATCCGGTATAACGCTACTTGTACAGGGAACTATGCCAAGCTTTTCGCTTCCTTTTTTTTCAAGAACGACCACTGCATATATAGCCTTATTCTGCAAAAACGGAAAGGGCTGCTTTTTACCAACTATCTGAGGCGATAGCAGAGGTTCTATTTCAGCTTTAAAGTAACGCTCTAAGAAGTTTGCTTCTGAATCCGAAATAGAGTGAAAATCGACTATTTCAACGCCATGGTCTTTCATACCATCACATAGATCTTTGTATATCATATCTTTTTCATGAAGCAAGATCCTTGATTCTTTAAAAATTGCACTAAGCTGCTCTTTGCTTGTCATATAAGTTTTGTTTTCTTTTTCATCAGATGGTAAATCAAACAGCGAGCCAACACGAACCATGTAAAATTCATCAAGGTTGCTTTGAAATATCGAGAGGAATGAAAGGCGTTCGCAAAGGGGAACACGGCTATCCATAGCCTCTTCTAAAACACGATTATTAAATTTGAGCCACGATAATTCACGGTTATCGTAGCATGAATATTTGGGCATATTTTAACCTCCAATCTTCTGCACAAATATTATATGCGGTATTGTCTAAAGTAATAAAAGTTTTTTGGTTCAGCTAATTTTAATTATACACCGAAAAATGTTATTTTACAATATTATTTTAAAAATAAAATAATATTCATGTAAAAACATCATTATAAATTATATAAAATGGACTACTGCAATATTACCAGCAGCAGCCCATTTCAAAATTACTCAGCGTTTATGGCACAAGAAGCTATTACATCTGCCATAAGGTGTGGAGGCAAGGGTTCATAGCGTACCGGTTCAAATGTAAATTCACCTCTGCCTTGTGTCATCTGACGAAGAAGCAGTGCAAAGTCACTCATTTCACGCATAGGCACTTCTGCCATAATATCAGTCATACTCTTAAACTTCTCGGACGGGTTCATACCAAGAACTCTTCCTCTTCTCTTATTAAGTTCACCCATCATATCACCTGTATTCTCATCTGGAACACATACTTCTAAAGTACCAATAGGTTCAAGAAGTGTGGGATCTGCTTGACGCATGCCTTCCTTGTATGCCAGTGAAGCAGCTGTCTTAAAAGACATTTCAGAAGAATCAACCGGATGATAAGAACCATCAACCAGAATAGCTTTTATACCTACAACAGGAAATCCTGCAAGAATACCTTTCTTAACAGAGTCCTGCAAGCCTTTTTCAACAGCAGGGAAGAAATTTTTAGGAACAGCACCACCAAATACTTTTTCTTCAAATACAAGTTCATCTGAAAGACAAGGTTCAAATTCAATCCATACATCACCGAACTGACCATGTCCGCCGGATTGCTTCTTATATCTGCCTTGTACCTTTACTTTCTTGCGTATAGTCTCACGATAAGCAATCTTTGGTACATTCAAAACTATCTCAACGCCGAAATCAAACTTTAACTGAGATACCACAGCTAAAAGATGCTGTTCGCCCAATCCGCTTAATATCATTTCTCTTGTATTTGGATCTTGTTCATACTTAAGAGTCATATCACTTTCAAGAATACGCTGCATTGCATTTGCAATCTTAGATTCGTCGCCTCTAGCAGCAGGAGCAATGGCCATTTTATAGCTTGGATTCGGATATTCCGGAGCTTCTAAAGCTGCAATTCTTGAAGAGTCACACAAAGTATCTCCAGTGTTTATATTCATTTTAGTAACGGCTATTATATCGCCCTTTACAGCTACGGAAACTTCCTTTTGCTTTTTGCCACACAAGTATAAAAGCTTACCTATCTTTTCACTACTGCCTGTTGCAGCATTTACAAGCTCATCACCGCTTTTTATACTGCCTGAGAGTACTTTCAAATAAGACATTTTACCTACAAATGGATCAGCAGCTGTCTTAAATACATAAACCATAGCAGGATCACTAGCTGTGCAAGAAATTTCCTCTACATCTGTGGTGATAACTGTTTCTTCAGCTTCCGGAACGAGAAGATCCATCTCTTTCATTAAGAGTTCTACTGCACCAAGTGTCTGAGCCGACGCACATACAACAGGAGTTATGATACCCTCGCATACACCCTTGTGTATTCCGTCAATGCGCTCTTTTTCAGTAAGCGGTTCACCTGAAAAGAACTTTTCAAGAAGATCATCGTCAGTTTCAGCAACAGCCTCTGAAAAAGCTTCGATAAGACCATCAATACGATAGCTCATCTTCTCTGAAACCTCAGCCGTAGGCATATCAGTTTCCACAGCGTTACCCTTATCATCGAACTTATAAGCTTTCATTTCAATGAGATTCACATAGGATACTACCTGTCTATCTGCAATAACAGGTACGATAACAGGGCATACTGTAGAACCAAATTCGGATTTCAGCTCAGTGAAAACATTGTAGAAATTTGCATTTTCATCATCAAGCTTTGTTACAACAAACATACGAGGTTTCTTCATCTTTACAGCCTGATCATATGCTTTATGAGTGCCTACTCTTACGCCCGACTTACCAGAAACCGTTATCATAACGCAGTCACTTGCATAAATGCCTGATACCATTTCACCTGCAAAATCAAGCATACCCGGAGTGTCGATAATATTCACATCAAGATTGTGAAGTCTCATAGATGCAACGGATGTATACACAGAAGACTTTCTCTTCATTTCTTCAGCAGTATAGTCTGATACTGTATTTTCTTCTGCAATTCTGCCCATACGTTCTGTTGCTCCACTCTTATAAAGCAGTGCCTCACACAGAGTGGTCTTACCTGAACCCGAATGTCCTGCAAGTGCTATGTTTTTCTTTATAGTTGAATTACTCATGGTATTTTGCTCCTATTCATATTTTTATATCATGTTAAACTATACAATTATTTCAACTGCATTTTCTTAATTATATATCATATCACAACAAATTGCAAGAGTTTTTTGAAAAAAATTGATAAACTTCAAAAAAATATAAATAAAAAAGTAAAAAAGCCTGTTTATGTATAAAAAACAACATAAACAGGCACAAAATATTAAGGTTTCCAATGTAGGATTACTAATAAATTATAGGTACAGGTTCAAGTATGGGAATAAAATTACGAAGAACCAGATACAGCACTGCGCACACACTAAATGCTATAAAGAACCACGCATTTCTTGGAAGAAGGTGAACATCTTTTCCAAATGATAAGAATATTACTTCTACATACAAAAAGGCAACAAATATAAATAAACAGAATATGACAGCGTTGTTTCTGAATGCAAGCCATAAATCACCGGACATTATTGCTAAAATGCATCTCGTAAGTCCGCACCCTGGACAATATATTCCCAAATTAGAGTAAGATTCACACTCCGGCAGAAAGTTCTCTGCAATGTAATACGCTGTATCACGTAAAAGTATACAGAATATCACAAATACAAAAGGCAAGGTGAGCAGTACTATACGTACCCATGTCTTTTGAATCATAGGTTTAGTCTACCAGAACCGGATCAAAATTTTCAGTCCAAGGCAGCCCCCACTTATTCAAAGCTTCCATAAATGGATCTGGATCGAACTCTTCAATGTTGTACACACCCGGCTTTTTCCATTTTCCAGTCATTACCATCATAGCTCCGATCATTGCCGGAACACCTGTTGTATAAGAAATAGCCTGAGAACCTACTTCACGGTAACACTCCTGATGATCGCAAACATTATATACATAGTATGTCTTTTCTTTGCCATCCTTAATTCCCTTAAAAATACATCCAATATTCGTTTTACCAACTGTTCTCGGACCAAGAGATGCAGGATCAGGGAGTACAGCCTTTAAAAATTGCAGCGGAACGATCTCTTTTCCTTCGTACATAATAGGTTCAATAGAAGTCATACCTACATTTTCAAGACACTTCAGATGAGTAAGATAGCTCTGACCAAATGTCATAAAGAATCGAATTCTCTTTATACCCTTGATGTTAAGTGCCAGAGATTCCAGTTCTTCATGATGAAGAAGATACATATCCTTCTCGCCGACCTGATCAAAGTTATAAACACGCTTAATTTCCATAGGTTCAGTTTCAACCCACTGTCCATTTTCAATATAACTGCCCTTTGCAGATACCTCACGGATATTTATTTCAGGATTGAAATTTGTAGCAAACGGATAACCGTGATCGCCTCCGTTGCAGTCAAGAATATCAATATAGTGAATCTCATCGAAGTAATGCTTTTGTGCATATGCGCAGAAAACACCTGTTACACCTGGGTCAAAACCACTTCCGAGCAGTGCTGTAATGCCTGCCTTTTCAAATTTCTCACGATAAGCCCACTGCCACTTATACTCAAACTTAGCTGTATCCTCAGGTTCATAGTTTGCAGTATCAACATAATCAGTTTTAGTTGCCAGACAAGCGTCCATAATGGTAAGATCCTGATAGGGAAGTGCAACATTGATAACAATATCCGGCTTTTCACTTTCAATAAGTGCAATAAGTTCATCAACATTATTTGCATCTACCTTAGCAGTGGTTATCTTTGTATTTGTCTTGCCTTCAAGGTCAGACTTATACTTATCGCACTTTGATTTAGTACGGCTTGCGATACAAATCTCCTCAAAAACCTCACTATTCTGACAGCATTTGTGAATAACAACTCCAGCAACACCGCCAGCACCTATAATTAAAGCTTTTCCCATTTTTTTAATTCCTTTCATATCATTATTTATCATTTCATTTCTGATTCTCTCAGAGCATCTCTTACATTATTTGGAATAGCAAAACAGCCCACATGGAGAATCGTATTATAATATTTTGTTTTAAGCCCCAAACGATTCCATCTCGCAGCTTGCAAATCAGTTCTCGGATCGAATTTTTTTGAAGCAAATCCAAAAAGCCAGTGTCCGGAAGGGTAGGTAGGAATATGGGCTTGATATACAAGTGAAATAGGGAACAATGATTTTATACGACTGTGAGCACGTTTCATAGAATTTCTGTATGATTCATAAAAAGTGCTCTCATGCTGATTTACAAGAATTCCATCCTCAGACAGCGCTTTATAACAATTCCCATAAAATTCCTTTGTAAAAAGCCCTTCGCCAACGCCAAACGGATCTGTTGAATCAACTATTATAAGATCATATGTACCAGCATCGACACGTCTTACAAAACGCAAGCCGTCCTGATAATGAATGTCAACTCTCGGATCATCAAGACTTTTAGCTGTAAAAGGCATATACTCTCTTGCAAGCTCAACTACCTTATAATCTATTTCTACCATATCTATATGCTGAACACTGTCGTAGCGGCAAAGCTCTCGCACTGTGCCGCCATCACCCGCACCGATAACCAAAATATTCTTTATATCTGGATTTGTAGCCATAGGGATGTGAGTTATCATTTCATGATAGACATATTCATCCTTTTCAGTAAGCATAAGCAAACCATCAAGAGTCATTATTCTGCCAAATTCGTTTGATTCAAAAATGTCGATACGCTGAAAGTCACTTTGTTCGGAAGCAAGATGTTTATCCACACGAATCGACATACGTACATTGTCAGTATGATTCTCCGTATACCATATATCCATTTTACAGTTCCTCCTTAATTACACACAGCGTTTCAATATTCATGTCCTGAGGCCCTGTAAGTGAGCAGCCCTTTTCTTTAGCATAACAAATATAGTCGATTATATCTTTAGTGATTCGCTCACCAGGAGCAAGAATTGGTATACCCGGAGGGTAACACATTACAAATTCACAGCAAACAGCACCAGCGCTTTCTCTGAGTGACACGACCTTTTGTTCAGCATAGAATGCCTTTTGAGGGGGAAGAGCCACATCCGGAGCTATATATTCGCTTGAAAGCATACCTGTAGAATCTCCGCCGTAAATACGCTTTATTTCTGAAAGAGCTGAGATAAGGCGTTCTATTTCAAGTGCTCTGTCGCCTGATGTAACAATAGCAAGAATATTTCCTATATCGCCAAATTCTATCTGTATGCCATACTCATCACGCAAAAGATCATATACCTCAATCCCTGCAAGTCCAGTATTTCTTGTATGAATAGAAAGCTTTGTTTTATCAAAAGCGTAGAATGAACCGCCATTGCAGCATTCTTCACCATAGGCATAGTAACCGCCTATATTATTTATCTCATCTCTTGCATAATTCGTAAAATCAACAGTTTTGCGAAACATTTCTCTTCCATTAAGAGCAAGATTTCGCCTTGCAAGATCAAGTGATACCATAAGAAGGTAAGATGCACTTGTAGTTTGAGTCAAATTTATTATCTGTCTAACTCTATCGGCATTTACGTTTTCACCGCATAGCAATATCGCACTTTGAGTAAGTGAGCCTCCTGTCTTATGAATGCTGACCGATGCCATATCAGCACCTGCACTCATAGCAGATATCGGCAGGTCTTCTCCAAAATAGAAATGCGTACCATGTGCCTCATCAGCAAGCAACATCATACCGTGAGAATGAGCAAGCTCTGTAAGTCTTTTTATATCAGCGCATACCCCATAGTACGTAGGATTGTTTACAAGTATAGCCTTAGCATCTGGATTCTGCATAACAGCCTTTTCTACCGCTTCATATGACATACCAAGCGGTATACCCAATTCCTTGTTTTCGTCAGGATCAACATAAACCGGTATAGCACCGTTAAGTACAAGTGCATTAATAGCACTACGGTGAACATTTCTCGGCATAATGAGCTTTTCACCAGATTTGCATGCAGTAAGTATCATAGCTTGATTGGCGCTTGTAGCTCCGCCTACTATAAAAAATGCGTTTTTAGCTCCAAACGCTTCTGCCGCTAAATTCTGAGCATCACATATAACAGATACAGGATGACAGAGATTATCAAGATTTTTCATGGAGTTTACGTCCATTTTAACGCATGCTTCCCCTAAAAATTCAGCAAGCTCTCTGTTTCCTCTGCCTCCCTTATGACCTGGAACATCAAAACGTACCACACGATTGGAGCGATGTTCCTCCATAGCTTTAAGAAGAGGCGCATCGTTCTGAGTCAAGATCTTTCCCATAACAGTTTCTCCTTATTCATAGATATTCCGTCCACTGAAGATCTCTATCATTTCTCTCCTCAAACGATCCGTAATATCAAGTCGCACTCTGGGGCTGAGTTCATATTCATCTGTTTTAAAAAGATAATCTTGAAGCCTCATATCTTTAATAAGCATTCTTGTATGGAAAAGATTGGATTGGTATACATTCATATCAACAGTGTCATATTTTGAAAGAATATCATCGCTTATATAATCCTGAATAGATGTTATTCTATGGTCAATAAAATACTTCTTACCACTCACATCACGTGTAAATCCTCTTACACGATAATCAATGGTAATAATATCCGAATCAAAGCTTCTTATAAGATAGTCAAGAGTACTAAGAGGGGAGATCTCTCCGCAAGTTGCAACATCTATATCAGCACGAAAAGTAGTTACCTCATTATCAGGATGACTTTCTGGAAATGTGTGTACCGTAACATGACTCTTGTCAAGATGTGCATGAACATCTCTTCTTGGACTCAGGAAAGATGCTCCTTGATTACAAGATGAATCCATGTTCTCCGGTGCAACATCACCTTCAGCAATGAGCACATTTACCGATGCACCCTGCGGTTCATAATCCTGTTTAGAAATATTGAGCACAGTTGCACCTATCATCTCAGTTACATCACATAAAATCTTAGTAAGTCTCTCTGAATTATACTGCTCATCAATATATCGGATATAGTCCTGCTTTTCACGTTCTGATTTTGCGTAGCAGACATCGAAAATGTTGAAGCTAAGTGCTTTCGTAAGATTATTGTACCCATACAAAGCAAGCTTTTTTTCCAATCCTACCATCACAGCCTTTCTCAAAAGTAATATTAATTTATTATACAATCACATATGCACAGACAATATCTGCATATATGTGAGGATATTAAAACATGGTATAATAAGCGCATTGTGCTTATTATACCATGTTTCTAAAATAATTGCAACTTAAATTTAAAGCTCTTTTTAAATTTAACATTAAATAAAAAAGCTGAAACACCAAAGAAACATAATTTCTATAAGTGTTCCAGCAATTTTATGTAAATTAAAATCTTGATATTTTAATCTTTATTTTTAGCATGTATTCTGTGGTTATAAAAGCTTTGCACCGCACTTTCCGCAGAACTTTACATTCGGCTCATTTTTTTCACCGCACATATGGCATACGCAAGAAAGATCTGTATCTGTATTTTCAATCACAGCATCCGATATAGGTGAATTTGATACAGGTATATCTATATTTGTAAGTCTATCTGATGTTTGAACAGCCGGTATCTCTGCAAATGCATTTTCGTATGCAGCAACGGGAGCAGCTTCAGCAGTAGGATTTGCAGCCTCACTATTCATCTGTGCATTAATAGTTTCAGATTTAGATAAAACATCTTTGCTGTTTTTGGGCAGTTTTTTTATCTTACAAATAAATATGCCAATAGATGCAATTATCGCACCAGACAGCATAAATATGCAATTTTTACCGGATGTATTTAAAAATTGAGAGGGAAGAACATCTGCAAATGGAGCAAGAGCTGTGTTAAATTTAAATGTACATACAACAAGCATAGTTCCCAATTCACTAAGTAGAACTACCAAAGGAGCAATAGTACAGCCTATACCAAGACCACGTATAGCAGAACGGACACGCTTTGTTATAAATATCCAAAGACCGAACCACAACACAATAGCAGAAATTGATATCCAAAAGCAGAGCTTACCACTAAGAAAATCAGTCAGACCGTCTCCTAAAACTCCAGAATACACGCCAAGAATATCTCCGCTTTTATTAGAAATACTCATACACAAAGCAAGTGCAAGAGCTGATGCCAGAATAAGAATGAAGAAAACTACCGATAAAAACGTTTTAAAAGCGTCGCCCTTTTTAGTCGGAACAGCTTCCGTTTTATTTTTTTTACTCATAATATTAAACCTCCAAAGTCTCTTTATAATTTTATATGACTAGTATATCACTTTGCATACACTTTGTCAATCGAAAGGACGCACGTTTTTTCGCCCTTTAACACAAAAAATAATAAGGGAAACAAGAGATATACCAATAAATGCACCTGCACTATCAATAAATACATCTTTTACTAAAGGGGTTCTTCCATCCGAAAAAAACTGATGCGCCTCATCTAAACAGGCATATAGCACACAAAAGATAAATGAAATACTCATATAGTGCTTTTTAAACACCACCCATGCACTCCAACACGATAATGTTCCCAGCATGAAAAACACTGTAAAATGGGCGACTTTACGTATCAAGTGCGAATATTTTTTCAACTCTTCATAGGATATATCATCTACGGAAACACCTTTGCACAATGCAAGCAGGTGAGAGAGAACACCGTTACTTAGTGCCTTAGATTGATCGCTATTTTGCATAGAAAAGAGGAAAATAGCAACAGCACAGCACAGCGTAAGAATAAGCGGAGTTGATTTGAATATGATATTGTTTTTTATAACAATTCCTTCTTTCTCAAAAAACTTATACAGTGATTATATCACATATTCATGGAAATAGCAACAGAATTTTCAAATTTCATATAAATCTATTTGAAGTAATAATATAAAAATTTTTGTTATTATATACTATTGTAAAAAGTTTTAAAAATTTAAAATAATGGTTGTAATCAAATAAAATGAATGGTATAATAAAAATAAATAGTATACCGGACAAGATATACAGGCGAAAGGATCTAAAATTTATGCGCAAAAAAATATATGCTGCTCTTATATGCCCTATGTTAATGCTCAGCAGCTGCAAAATGCCATTTCAGAAAAATGAAAGTGATGGTTCAGGATACCTCTTTACTTACACTCTTACAGAAAATCCTGATAATCTCGACCCACAGATAGCTTCAAATACTGCCGCCTTTACAATTCTGCGTAATATGATGCAGGGGCTTTTAGAAGAACAGCCCGATGGCACTTTAACCTATGGCGTTGCCTCTCATTACAGTATCACTGAGGACGGTCTCAAATATACTTTTACTCTTAGAGATACAAGTTATTGGTACTATGACGAAAATAAAAATGATAAAATAGATGACGGAGAATCGTGGAAAGTAACTGCGGATGATTTTGTATTTGCATTCCAAAGGCTTTTCCAAAAGGAAACAAAATCTCCTTACCGTGAAGATTTTAGATGCATATTAGGTGCAGATGCCGTTATTGACGAAGATGCTCCCGTTGACACTATCGGTGTGTATGCAGAAAGTCCAAACACTCTTATATTTAATCTATCCAGACCATGTGCCGAATTCTTGACTCTTCTTTCAACCCCTGCTGCCATGCCGTGCAATCAAAGATTTTTTGAACAGACAGCAGGAAGATATGGTCTTGATGAAGATTCTGTAATATCAAATAATGGATTTTACATGAGGCGTTGGTTTTATGATCCATACGGAAGCGACAATCTTATATATATGAGTAAGAATTCCGCTAACGATACAGTTCAGCCTGTTTTTCCATCGGATGTTACTTTTCTCATCCGCAATGGTCAGACAAAGGCTGACGAAGAATTTGCCAATGGAAAATCGGATATTCTCGTTACAGCCGACTATTTTCCAAATTACAATGAATCCACAGGATATAATGTTACATCCTACAGATCTGTAACTCTTGGGTTTGTATTGAATACGGAATGGGAAGCGTTTAAAAATGATGATATTAGAAAAGCATTTGCATATTCTATTCCAAGAGAACTTTTTCCTGAAAATGAGAAAAACGATGTTGAAGCAGCATACGGAATAATTCCACCAGAAACACGCATTGGAGCATCTGCCTATAGTGACTATGTTTCATCTCCACTTTTTACAGACGCATCGAATGAAGAAGCAAAAGCACTTTTTCAAAAGGGAATGCATGATCTTGGGCTTACATCTCTGCCACCATCAGATATTCTCATAAGTGAAGGAAGTGTTTCCGAAGACGACCTTTACGAAATAATGCAGGTATGGCAATCGCTTTTTGGCTTCTATGGAGGAATAGAAGCGGTACCGGAATCCGAGTACAGACAGCGTCTTGCAAATAAAGATTATGTTATTGCACTTTGTGGTATAACAGGTAAACGAAATAGTGCCAGTGCAGTACTTGAAACCTTTAGAACAGACAAAAATATATTTGGCTATTCAAACGAAGAGTTTGATGCGCTCCTTGACACAATGATAAATGCACGTGATTTAGGTGAATTATCATTGATTTGTAGGCAGGGAGAAGAACTGATAGCTGAGGATAACATTTTTATTCCTGTTTTCTATAAGAATAAATATCTTGTCCATAGCATCAAAAACCATGATATAAGCTACGACCCATATTCTGGAATAATAGATTTCAGACGTGCCAAATATTTCAGTGATTAATACACATTTTAATGCAGAACTGCGAACAAAAATTTCCTGTTACAAT
Source organism: uncultured Ruminococcus sp. (assembly GCA_910579955.1). GTDB lineage: Bacteria > Bacillota > Clostridia > Oscillospirales > Ruminococcaceae > Ruminococcus_C. Next base: position 85,728 of record CAJTWE010000007.1, read on the forward strand.
ATTGATTTTTCAGCATACAATATAAATAGCAGCAGGAATCGTAGTCACTGCGAAAGGTGACGCTCACTGAATTGCGTCCTTAGAATAGCTTTTCGGTACAGGTGTGCGTGGAGCGCTGCTTTAAGATAGATTGTCAGCAGCGTTTCTACGCAAGCATGGCAAAGCCGACACGAAAATTTCTTCTTTCCGTGTCGGCTTTTTTATTGAAGCTCGATTTCATTCTCGTTACGATGATTCATTGCTGCGAGAAGTTCATACTTCTTCTTTGTTGCCATTCCTCCTCTTATGTGACGTTCCTGCTTGTTTTTTGCCAATATTTCTTTTACATCACGATAAAGGGAAGGGCTTAATTCAGAAAGCTTTTGACTAACATCCTTGTGTACGGTGCTTTTGGATATACCAAACCACGCCGCAGCTGCCCTTACAGTTGCATTATTTTCAAGAATATATTCTCCGAGAACGATCGCTCGGTCACATGGCTGCTGTTTCATGTACTTCACTCCTGTGCGTATAAGATGGTACATATATATGCAGCATATGAATTTTCAATGCCAATATAAATAAAATCTCTTCTGTATTTTTTGAAACTGAAACAGAAGAGATTTTTTTATTTATTTACTTTGCAAAATGATTCTTGAAAAGCTTTTTCGCCTTTGTTTTAAAACAAAACGCAATGGATATAAACAAATAAAGTGTAACCCATATAAGTTCCGTAATAACAATCAATCTGATAGATTCGTTTATTGCAGACTTGAAATAATGAGAAATAGAATATCTTGCTTGAGAATTAATTGATACAGCATTTGGGAATTTTACAGTTGTAAAATAATCATTTGCAGTCAGCTTAACATTTTCTATAAGTATTTCAGTTTTCTTTGTAAGAGAATCAATCTGTGATTCAACATACTCTTTTTTCGCATTTGACGAACTACTTGAGGCACTGTTTATAGCTTTTATACGATTTGTGTAGTCCGATATAAGCTTATCATAATTAGAAATATCTCTCTGCATTTGAATCTTGCTTTGAATAAGATTATCATATATTTCAGAAGTTTCAGTAATAGTAGCAGCGTTTTCAGCTGAACCATCATAAATAACTACAGAGTCTTTTTGATAATCCTTTATAGATTTTTCTGTAGAATTAAGACGTTCTGTCATATTTTGCTTTTGGCGTTTAAGATTATCCAAACGGAAATTATAATAACTGAGTATCATATCCTTATCACTGATAACACCATTATTAAGAATATAAGAAGTAAGTGTATCAACGTCTACAGAACGGATAAGATTTATAGAATTTGTAAGATCAGAAAAACTATACCCAGTCTCATTTGAACGAAACTGAGCCTTATCATTTGCTGAAAGCGAATCTATGTAATTTGCCAAAGAATTAAGCTTTGAATTATACATATCAAGAGCAATAAGATAGTCATAACCGTCAAAATCTACTGACAGAACAGATTTACCCACTGATTCATTATATCCATATGTTTCGAAGAAATACATTTGATACTTTTTAAGAATAAGATTCAGAAGGGAAGCCGCATTATCACCATTTAAAGATGTTTTATTATAATTAAATGAAACTCTGTATACAGTGGGGTGATATGCGGAATCTTTAAGAGATTCAGTCCATTCATTATTGGAAGAATTGTAAATGCTATCATAGTTTATAATATTATTTATGGCAGATGTAGAAACTACACTATCAATAAAAATACCATTCTGAACAGTTTCTGTCAGTTCCTCAGAAAGTCCCATTTCACTAAGTGCTTGACTGACTATGTCATCATTTTTAATAGAATTCTTCTCAAATTCACAGCCATTAGGATCAAGCCCATTTTCAATACCATTGTAATAAAAAGAAATGGATGCTGTTACCGAATCCACCTTATCTGAAAAAAACATATTTACACTCACTATCCCTACCATGTTTAATACAGATATAATAATCCATGGCAAAAAAAGCTTTTTTAAATTATGTACAAGTGAGGTAAAACAAAAGCGGTCTGTACGCATGCAACTGCTTTTCTTCTTGGTTGTGATGTTATTTTTCTTCATATTAACTTAACGCTCCTAATCAATAAAACAAGTTTTAAGAAAAACTATATAACTAACATTCAGTATAGCATACTTTATGCCGCTTGTAAATACACTACTCAAAAAAAAATTTAGAAAAAATATTATAAAAAAACTGATATTTTGTTCAGGTATACTAAATATACAAAAAAACGATTGACTTTATATACTGACCATGATATACTTAAATATAACAATATTATGTGAAAAATCACTGTGATTTAGGAGATTTGAAAAATGCACAATAAAAAAATAAATGACATGCATGATATGCAAATGAATAATACTAATTTAAATATTACACTAAAAAATGACGATTCAAATGAAGATGCTATACATATATCTTTTTCTACACTTTTTAATTGTATGAAGCGATTTTTCCTAGCATGGATCACATTAGCAGTACTTGCTGTATTGTTTGTTTCAGCTGGTACAGCAACATTTTCTCATCAGCTATCATCAGCACCAGTTTCTCTTATTGGTTTCGATTATCCCAATGCTGAAAAAGGTCTCACACCAAACGGAGATAAACTGGATGTAAATACCATTAAAAATCCGGTTGTTATTGAAGCTGCTCTTACAAAACTTGATTATCCTCTTACAGAAGTTGATTCTATACGAAACGCCATCAGTATTGACGGGGTAATCCCTGCAGATGCAGCAAATGAAATTTCTGTTTATAAACAAGCACTTGAAAAAAATGGTAATCTTCAGGTAGCGCAATCCATGCTGGATGTTGATTATTTTCCAACGAAATACAAAATAACATTCGACTTTACCAAAACAAACTTTGGTGATGAGGAAGCTGCACAAGTAATCAATACTGTTCTTGAATGCTACAGAGATTATTTCTTTGAACAATACGGATACAATGAATCAATAGGTAACAGCCTTCTTGCGATAGATTATTCTGATTATGATTATCTCGTAGCAGTAGACACCTATACTGAAACACTCATTGATTTACAGGAAAAAGTAAATTCTCTCCGAGATAAAGATTTTCGTTCTACACAAACAGGTTATAGCTTTGAAGATTTAAATAACTCCATAAGCACTGCAAAAGCATATGATGCAGATGCACTTACAGCGTACATTCTTTCCAATAGTGTTATAACTAATAAAGGTAATATGATAAGCTTTTATGAGTATCGTATTGATGAACTGGAGCGTCAAAAAAAATCAGCTGAGGAGAATTTGAAAACTATTGAAAACTCCATTGCAAATTACGAAAAAGATTCGATTGTGGTACATGGTAGCATAAGCGAATATGATTCTAATCAGTATACAACAATTTCACAAAAGTATGATGAGCTTTTTGAACAAAAGCAGGATGCACAAAAAGTTGTTTCTAGCTACTCTGTAAAAATTTCAGAATGCAAAACTCGTCTTGATTCAGTAAAGAAACTTACAGAAAATAATGCAAATGAAAAAGACATTGAGTATGTAGAAAATAGAATAACTCTTCTTGATAAAACAGTAAGACAACTGGTAGATGATGTGAATACCACTATTATGGAATACCACGAATCAGTAACATTTGCAAATGCATATTCTGTACTTGTCCCTGCAAATGTGCTTTCAACAAGTTATATTTCCATGCTGCTTAGCAATATTATAAAACCGCTTCTTCTTGTTGAAGTTCTTGTATTTGTAATTTATATAAGTGTTTCTGTCGTATGCGGTTTAAGAATAGAAAATCGTATAAGAAAAAATGACGATCTTTCAGAAGAGATAACAGAAGAAAATGAGATATCCGCTGAATAATAATAAATGTTTTGACAACATTATATAATATAAGGCTTTTCTGCAAGGGTATTGCTTCCTTGCAGAAAAGCCTGTTTTTTAAACGTGAATACACTCTGAAAACGCACTTGCAATTTTTAGAATTTCGTAGTATAATATAATAAATACATTTGAATGGAGAACAAATATGCGTATAAGTAAAAAAGAACTTTTATATATTCCAAATATTCTGAGCTATATAAGAATCTTACTGATTCCTTTATTTGTATATTTGTACATAAGAGCAGAAACATCACTGGAGTATTTCTATGCGGCACTTGCATTAGGTGTATCATCACTAAGCGATCTTTTAGATGGAAAAATAGCACGTAAATTCAATATGATAAGTGAGCTTGGTATCGCACTTGATCCTATTGCTGATAAGTTAACACATATCGCTGTAGCTGCGTGCTTGTGTAAATGTCATACTATTTTCCTTATTCCTGTATGTATTCTCGTTTGCAAGGAAACATATATGGGTGTTATGAATCTTTATAAGATCAAAACAAAAAAGAAAAAGCTTGGTGGTGCTGAAATGTTTGGCAAGGTAAGTACAGCCATAGTTTTTTGTGCAATGATTCTCCTTGTATTGTTTCCTTCAATGCCTTATGTAATAGTGTGTGTCCTTACAGCTATATGTTCAATAAGTCTTATAGTATCATGGATAGGATACTTCTTTGTATTTAAAAAAATGTAAATCTAACTGCGGAGGTATGTATTATGTATATTGAAAACAATTGGTTTTCAGCTGACAAAATACATCTAAGCGGACAGTGCTTCCGCTGGGAAAAAAGAAAAGACGGAAGCTTTCTGATTCCTGCATTCGGTAAAGAACTAGTGATTTTTCAAGAAACAGATACAAAAATTTATCTTGACTGCACAGAAGAGGATTTCAAAAGTATTTGGCAAAGTTACTTTGATCTTTCTTTCGATTATAAATCACATGCCGAAAAAGCAGCCAGTGCAATTGGATCTGATTACCTTAGCACAGCCTGTCAAACGTCAAAAGGCGTGCGTATACTAAAGCAAGAATTATGGGAAACTACTGTAAGCTTTATTATAAGTGCAAATAACAATATTCCCAGAATACGAAAGATCCTTGCAGCTATATGCGAACCTTTCGGAAGATTTCCATCTGCACAGGAACTTTATTCCATGGGAGAAGAAAAAATACGTCAATGCGGAGTGGGATATCGTGATAAATATCTTATGTCTACAGCAAAATTTTTCATAGAAAAAGATGTAGAAAAAGAACTGAATGGATTATCCTATAATGAAGCGAAAGCGTATCTGCAAAAACTTTCTGGAGTAGGTCCTAAGGTTTCAGATTGCATAAGTTTATTCAGCCTTGGATATAAAGATGCATTTCCACGAGATGTTTGGATAAAACGCATTGAAAAAGAACACTTCGATGGTCACTTTCCCGAAGAAAAAAGCTTAGGCGGTGCGGGAATTCTTCAACAATATTTGTTTTACTATGAACGAAGCCTTAATGAGGCTTTGGAAAAATAATTTTATGAGGTAAATTATGGCAAAGAAAACACCGGTATATGATAATGAAAGCATAACAATGCTTAAAGGTCCAGATAAGGTAAGAAAAAGACCAGGAGTTATATTTGGCTCGGACGGTCTTGATGGATGCGAACATTCTATATTTGAAATTATATCAAATGCTATTGATGAAGCTCGCTCCGGCTTTGGCAATGAAATTATTGTAACACGATACAATGATCATTCAATAGAAGTAGAAGACTTTGGACGTGGCTGTCCTGTAGACTACAATAAAAGCGAAGAACGTTATAACTGGGAACTCGTATATTGTGAACTTTATGCAGGCGGAAAATATGATGCAAGCGGCGACAATTATGAATATTCCCTAGGACTTAATGGTCTAGGTCTTTGTGCAACTCAGTTTGCCTCTGAATATATGGACTCCGAGGTTTATCGTGACGGTTATAAATATAATCTGCACTTTGAAAAAGGTGTTAATGTCGGAGGCCTTCAAAAAAAAGCTGTTCGCTCGCATGCATCCGGTACACGTACAAAGTGGCGTCCCGATCTCGAAGTATTCACTGAAATAGATGTTCCTGACGAATACTTCCGTGATGTACTGAAACGTCAGGCTGTTGTAAATCCGAATCTTTTGTTTATATACAAAAGTCAGCAAGAGGACGGCAGTTTTCTTGAAGAAAGATTTCTCTATGAAAACGGCATTGCAGATTATGTAAAAGAAATCGCAGGAGATACAGCGCTGACATCACTTCAGACATGGAGCTGTGAAAGAGAGGGAAGAGACCGTGAGGATAAGCCTGATTACAAAGTAAAACTCTCTGTAGCAGTAACATTCTCAAATAGAATTCAGAAAATAGAGTATTATCATAATTCAAGTTTTCTTGAACATGGCGGTTCACCTGAACGTGCAGTAAAGCAAGCTTTTGTATCACAAATAGACAGTTACCTAAAGCAAAATAACAAATATCTTAAAAACGAGGGAAAAGTTACATTTTCTGATATAGAAGACTGTCTTATTCTGGTATCATCAAGTTTTTCCACTCAAACTTCATATGAAAATCAGACTAAAAAGGCTATTACAAATAAATTTATTTATGAAGCTATGACAGATTTTCTCAAACACCAGATAGAGATTTATTTTATAGAAAATCCAGATGAAGCTTTAAAAATCGCCGAACAAGTAATCATAAATAAACGTAGTCGTGAAAATGCCGAAAAAACAAGACTCAATATGAAGAAAAACCTTGCTGGAAGTGTTGATCTTACAAACAGAATAGAAAAATTTGTAGACTGCCGAAGCAAAGATCTTTCCAAACGAGAACTCTATATAGTAGAGGGTGACTCTGCTCTTGGTTCTGTAAAAATGGCAAGAGACGCTGAGTTTCAGGCGGTTATTCCTGTAAGAGGTAAAATTCTCAACTGCCTGAAAGCTGATTATGCACGAATCTTTAAAAACGAAATAATCACAGATATAATCAAGCTTCTAGGTTGCGGAGTTGAGGTGAAATCCAAAGCAAATAAAGAACTTTCGTCATTTAATCTTGAAGGACTGCGTTGGAATAAGGTAGTTATATGTACTGATGCGGACGTTGATGGTTTCCAGATAAGAACTCTTATCTTAACAATGCTTTACCGACTTACCCCAACCCTAATAGATATGGGATATGTCTATATTGCAGAATCTCCACTTTTTGAAATAACAACAAAGAAAAAGACATATTTTGCCTACACTGAAAAGGAAAAAAACACCATACTTGAAAAAATAGGCGACGAAAAGTTCACAATCCAGCGTTCAAAAGGTTTGGGTGAGAACGAAGCAGACATGATGGCTCTTACCACAATGAATCCTGATACAAGGCGACTTATACGTGTAACACCATCAGATGTAGAGGAAACTGCAAAAATGTTCGATCTTCTGCTTGGTGACGACTTACAGGGAAGAAAGGATTTTATCGCAGAATATGGAGCTGATTATCTTGAGTTTGCCGACATCAGCTAAAATAAAAATATGAGCTAAATTATAAAGGAGCGTATAAACATGAAGCTTATAACATTTGCTGTCCCATGCTATAATTCTGAAAGCTATATGGAACGCTGTATAGATTCTCTTCTTACAGCAGGGGAGGATGCAGAAATTATCATTATCAATGATGGTTCTTCCGATGGTACAAGTGAAATTGCACATCATTATGAAAAAATGTACCCTCAGATAATACGTGCAGTTGATAAGGAAAACGGCGGACACGGTTCAGGTGTAAATACTGGTTTGAAAATGGCACAGGGCAAATATTTCAAGGTAGTGGATTCAGATGACTGGCTCGATAAAGATTCACTAAAAAAGCTTATGAAAAATATGAGATGCTGGGAAAAAAGAGGAATAACTCTTGATCTTGTAATAGCAAATTACATTTATGACCACATTTACGAACCTGAAAAAAGTCATAAAGCAAGCTTTGAAAATATTTTCAAGCATGGAAAGCTTTCCTCATGGAATGATATGGGAATCTTTAAACCCTCCCAGTATCTCATTATGCATGCCTTGTATTTCCGAACAGAAATACTTAAAGAAGCAAATGTAGTACTGCCTGAGCATACATTCTATGTTGACAATATATTCGCATGTCAGCCTTTACATCTGGTAAAGAAAATATGCTATCTTGATCTTGACTTATATCATTACTTCATTGGCAGAGAGGATCAGTCTGTAAATGAATCCGTTCATATAAGCCGCATTGACCAGCAAATCTACATAACAGAACATATACTAAAAAATGTTGATATGAGAGCCTGCCGCAGCGTTTCAAGGAAGCTTGAAATATATCAGCTGAGATTCCTATCCATTATGATGACGATATGCAGCGTGTATCTTCTGAAAATCGGTACAGAGGAAGCGCTTGAAAAGAGACATAAACTCTGGGATGAGGTTAAAAAATACGACCCCAACATTTACTATTACCTAAGAATTTGCACACTCAGCGGTTTTACTATGCTTCCCGGAAATGTAGGACGAAAAATATCTATATACGGATACGATATTGCACAGAAACTCGTAGCCTTCAACTAATAAAACAAAGCTGCTGTACCAATTTTAAAAGTACAGCAGCTTTTTAATTAAAATAAATCAATGAATATGTTTTATAAATACTTCACCAGTAGTTGCATCCATTGAAACTATATCACCATCATAAATAATATCAAGTGCATGTTCAGCACCGCATATCAAAGGAAAATCATACTTTTTAATGTCAGGATAAATATTTGACATTGTAGGCTGTTCTGATACAATAAGGCCTCCTACATTAATATTCTCACAATGTTTAGTAAACTTATTAATAACATATATCTTAGAACTATCTGGGTTTTCAGGAATGATATTATCCTTGCACACAACAGCATGATATTCTGCCCTTCCACCAATAACACCACAACCTCTTATATAACTTTCATCTTTTACTGCGCAGACAAAACCCACCTTTCCAACCGGTGCATTCTGAACTTTTCCAAAGAATATAAGCCTTGAGAATCCCGGCATACTTCTATACCATGCAAATTCTCTTTTACGCCTTTGAATTAATATCTTTATATTTTCAAAATCACTAATATTCAACTCATCAAGTGTCAACATAAAAATATCTTCTGGCTTTTCAATCAGTCCTTTTTCTGAAAATGCATTTCCCAGTCTAAGACCATAAACATTCAGAAGTTTCATAAACAGATAATTATACCTGCGAAGATCCTTTCTATACAGATAGGCTCCTGCAATAGATAATTCAACCTCTTTATATTTCTTATCTGACGGACGCATACGCATCATATTATTTCGCTTGAATTTTATGTACAAAGTATTGATATAGTTTGCATATGAGCATTCTGATTGATATGATATAATTTTTTCAAATACTTTCGGTATTTCATCATAAGGAGTACTTTTTGATCCTGCCAAAAGTTCACCCAATGCAAATTCCAATTTCTTTCTCATATCAACACGTTGCCTTAGGTTTTCTTCTAAAATCTTGATAGTTCTTGATGCTATCTTATTTTTTTTGCTCCACTCAGAAATACTGCCGCATTCTTTAAGTTGAGATACAAATTTTTTCAAATCTGGTCTTATAAATTCTTCCATATCAGTATTAAGATAAAGATCTTTTTTTAGACGCTCAATCTTATTTGCATTCATATAAAGTCTACCATTTACATATTCATTTATCTCCGTCATACTCTGGGGATAATCCTTGTAATGACCGGTATACTTTATCATATTTAAAACGATATTTCTTGAAACTATCATAGCAGAAGAAGCATAAAGCGGAGTGATTACACCGGGATAATAATTGCTAACACCTAGAGTATCAAGCACTACTTTTTCATCATCTAATGTTTTTAATCCGTCTATCTGACCAACAGCGACAATGTATACTTTCTTTTCTTTGCGATTTGCTTTAAATTTAATATTCACAGTTATATTATTAAATATACATTTTATACTTTCTGAAAGCTCCAGCAGCTTCTTTATAAGTGGAAGATCTGCTTTTTCTGCACTTTCCGGCTCATAACCAAACAGAATACCATCTGTATCATTATGACAATAAAGGCAATAAGAACCCTCATTATTCAGATAATAAGTATTATTAGGATGTGTAGTGTATATTATTGTTTCGTTTACAGGTCCATTATAACATGCCGTATAAAGATTTCCAAAAATGTCAGAAGATATACGCTCCTGAATTATAATATGTGCAGTTACATTTTTGTATTCTAGAAAACTTTCATCTAAAAATTTCTTTGTTTGATCAAAAAGTTTTTTTGCCGTATATTCAAGTGCAGACTTAGGAACATTCATATTATAAGGAGGTTCTTTAGGCAAACGTGTAAGATCATTACTGCTGTGTCCTTCAAAGGAGAGTGAAACTCTCATAATAAAATGCTCTGTTTGCTGATAATGATTTTGAAGATAGTTGTTAAGCTCATCCTCTGTAAAATCTTTTGTTATACAAAAAAACGAAGGAACATTTATACCTTTTTCTTGTAAACGAAAGAGAATGTTTGCTTCTGTACCTGGATAATATCGTGAAAAGTTTAATAAGTCTATGATCATAAATATTTCACCTCCTTATATAAATCATATTATTACTTATCATAAAAAATCCTATAACTATAATCATATATATTATATCATATTGGCATAATGAATATAGGCACATTTGTAAGTTATAATGTAAATTTTTATATATTTAGCATGGTCTTGGTATTATATTTTATGCGTTATGACCGAAAACAGCCATTTTAGAAAACGTCTTGACCTATTTATAAAATTGTGATACAATAAATAGGAACGTTTATTTTTTTACTTGAAAGGCGAGTGACTAAAAATATTATGAAAATACTGGTAGTTGGAATGGGTCTTATTGGCGGCTCTGTCTGTAAAACCCTTAAAAAAAGATGTAACTATACCGTCCACGGCTGCGATATTGACGAAACAATACTCAAAACCGCACTGGAGGAAGGCGTTATTGATGGCACAGGCAAAATGGAAGATGGTATATATGATATATGTATTGTATGCCTTCACCAACGTGCCGCACAACCCTGCATGAAACAAGCACTGCCTTATCTAAAAAAAGGTTCAATACTAATGGATATGTGTGGTCTGAAAGGGCAGATGGTACTTGAATTTACAAATGCCTGCCGTATTGAAGGACTTTATTATGTTGGCACACATCCAATGGCAGGACGTGAAAAGAGCGGCTACAGCGCAAGTATACCGAATCTCTTCGATGGTGCAAACTTTATCATAGCCCCAACTTATGGTACAAACAATGAAGCAGTTGAAAAAGTTTCAGCTCTTGCAAAAGAAATGGGATTTGTAAAAATAGTACTTACAACACCGCACAGACATGATGATATGATAGCATATACTTCTCAGCTGGCACATATCGTATCGAGTGCATATGTAAAGGACGACTGTATGGATGATGCAGTTTCATTTTCCGGCGGTAGCTTTCAGGATATGACAAGAGTTGCAACAATGGATGAAAAAATGTGGTCATCACTTTTTATGGACAACAGACTTCTTCTCCTGCATCACCTGGAGCTGCTTATCGCTCATTTATCAGAATACAGAACTGCGCTAGAATTGCAGGATGAAGCATCACTTCAACTTCTCATTGCTGACGGCAGACGTGTTCAAGAAGAAAATGTCCGCAAGAGAAAGAAAGATTTAGAAGAAAAGGAGCAAAATCAAAATGAACTGGACAAAGGTTGATATATTTACCGCAACAGCTGGAATAGATATGCTGACAAGCTGTCTTATGGATCTGGGAATACGTGGTTTTTCCATACAAGACGCTGAAGATTTTAATGAGTTTTTAGAAAATAAAGATGGCAAGTGGGATTATATAGATGAAGATCTTATGGGACTTTCAAATTGTGAGAGTTGTGTTACAGTATATCTTCCAGAAGATTCTCAGGGAGCAGAGACTCTACAGATGATAAGAGAACTGCTTTCACGTCTTAAATCTAATGATTCTGAAAATATTTATGGCAGACTTGAAGTAGAACTATCAGGCATATGCGAAGAAGACTGGGCTAATAACTGGAAACAGTATTTTAAGCCATTTTGTGTCGGTGAAAAACTTTATATCAAACCATCATGGGAAGAAGGAAACTGTCCTAATGGAAGAACTACACTGGAAATTGATCCGGCAAGTAGTTTTGGCACAGGTCAGCATCATACTACAAGACTTTGCCTTGAACTTATGGAAAAAGAGATAAATGAAAATACAAAACTCCTTGATTTAGGATGTGGAAGCGGTATTTTATTTATTGGAGGAATACTGCTTGGCGCAAAAACCGCATTTGCAGTTGATATAGAGGAAAATGCATCACGTATAGCATGTGAAAATGCTGAAAAAAATAATCTCAGCAAGGATATGTACACTGTTAAATGTGGAAATATTCTTACTGATGAGTCACTTGTAAATGAGATCGGTACAGGATACGATGTTATATGTGCCAATATTGTAGCTGATGTACTAAAAGCAATGTCACCTGTTTTTCCGAAATTTCTAAAGGATAACGGTATACTCATTATATCCGGAATTATCAGCGAGCGCAAAGATGAAGTTGTGGAAACAGTAAAATCTAATGGCTTTGAAGTTCTTGATACAAAAGAAAAAGAAGGCTGGGCTGCCGTAAAGCTTAGAAAAGTGTAATAAGAGAGGAGATTTTGAGTTGGCGAAAAAAAAGCAGACTGAAAAGAAAAATCCTGTGACAACACTTCCTAATGCATATATAGAAGGGGCAGGAATAGTAGCAGAAGAAAAAATAACTGATACCCTTGAAAAAAATTATATGCCATATGCGATGAGCGTTATTATTTCACGTGCACTACCTGAAATAGACGGCTTCAAACCATCCCACAGAAAACTTCTATATACAATGTACAAGATGGGACTTTTAAATGGAGCACGTACTAAATCTGCGAATGTCGTAGGTCAAACAATGCGTCTTAATCCACATGGTGACAGTGCGATTTATGAAACAATGGTAAGACTTGCAAGAGGAAATGAAGCTCTCCTGCATCCTTATGTTGATTCAAAAGGTAACTTTGGTAAGGCTTATTCTCGTGATATGGCATATGCAGCAAGCCGTTATACTGAGGTAAAGCTTGAACCAATTTGTCAGGAACTTTTTCGTGACATCGACAAGGAAACTGTAGATTTCGTACCAAACTACGATAATACAATGATGGAACCGACATTATTTCCAGCAACATTTCCATCTGTACTTGTAAATGCCAATGTAGGAATCGCCGTATCAATGGCAAGTTCAGTGTGTCCTTTTAATCTTTCTGAAATATGTGAGACTACTATTGCACTTATGAAAAATCCAGATCATGATATTCTCACAACTTTAAAAGGTCCTGATTTCCCGGGCGGCGGTTTTCTGCTTATAAATGAAGATGAACTTCGCAAGGTAGTAGAAACAGGAAGAGGCAGCTTTAAAGTTCGTGCTAAATGGAATTATGATAAACAGGGCGGCTGTATAGAAATAACAGAAATACCGTATAGTACGACCGTAGAAGCTATTATAGATAAAATTATTGAAAATATAAAAAGTGGAAAGCTACGAGAAGTATCATATGTGCGTGATGAAACCGATAGGGGAGGCTTGAAAATTGCAGTTGACCTTAAACGTGGCTCAGACCCTGAAAAGGTAATGCAAAAACTATACAAGCTCACACCGCTTATGGACACCTACTCATGTAACTTCAATATTCTTATCGGTGGTACACCGAAAGTTATGGGTGTAAGAGAAATTCTAAAAGAATGGATAGCATTTAGATGCGAATGTGTAAGACGAAGAGTTTTCTTTGATCTTAATAAAAAACGTGAAAAGCTGCACCTTTTAGAAGGCCTTGAAAAAATACTCATTGATATAGACAAAGCTATCAGGATAGTACGTGAAACGCAGGAAGAGATAAACGTTGTGCCAAATCTGATGACAGGATTTAATATTGATGAAATTCAGGCTGAGTATGTAGCTGAAATAAAGCTAAGACATCTTAATAGAGAATATATTTTAAATCGTACTAAAGAAATTGATAGTCTAAGGGAAGAGATAGCGGATATGGAGGAAACACTTGACAGTCCTAAGAAGATCCGCAATATTATTTCAAAAGAGCTTAAAGATACTGCTAAAAAATACGGACAGCCAAGACGTACGCTATTCTTCCACGCAGACGAAATAATTGATGTGAATACAGATATAGATGTTTCAAACGATCCCATGCATATTTTCCTTACAAAGGACGGATATTTCAAAAAAATAACACCTGCATCTCTCAGAATGAATGCCGAACAAAAACTTAAAGAAAATGACATGGTTTGCCGCCATGTCGAAACAACTAATCGTGCAGAGATTATTTTCCTGACGAATCTAAGGCAGGCATATAAGACCAAACTTTCAAATTTCGATGTGTGCAAGGCAAGTGTAATGGGTGATTATATACCTGCGAAACTTCAGTTTGATGATGGGGAATATGTAACGCATATGATAGTTACCCATGATTATAGCGGACAGCTTTTATTTATATTTGAAAACGGAAAAGCTGCCAAAATAGCTATAAAAACCTATGAAACTAAGACCAATCGAAAGAAACTTGCAAAAGCATTCAGCGACAAATCACCTCTTGTGGCAGTACTTGAATTTTCAGATGAATGTGATGTTTTTATTCGTTCAGACGGAGGACGTGCAGTACTCGTGAATACTGCTCTCATTGCACAAAAATCTACACGTGATACACAAGGCATACAGATTATGAATCTAAAAGCAAAGCAAAAAGTATCGGATGCTTTCATTGTAAAGCAATCACAGATTGAAAATCTGAAAAAATATCGTGCAAAAAACATTCCGGCTGCCGGAGGACTAGCAAAGGAACTGCCCGATGTAGGACAGATGAGTTTATAACCAGTATAAAAAGCATAACCCGTGAAGATTTTTTCTTCACGGGTTATTTTTTAATCTTACAGATTTTTTATGCCTATAACAAAAATTCAGCGTTTCATATTGATGTTGATAGCACCTGTTTGTTTAAGATTTTCTTCAACATTTCTTGAATCAGCTTCTGAAAGAAGTTTTTCCCTATCCTTACGAATATTCACAGGATCACTGTGACGACTTGGACCTCCAACACATCCACCAACACAAACCATGCCCTCAACAAAATCGGCAGGCAATCTGCCCATTTTCAAAAGAGTAAGAGCCTTTTTACATTCAGCTGCACCATCACATTTATGGACGTTCACATTATCCTCTACACCCTGTTCTTTCATACATTCCAAAACAGCTTCAGTTACACCGCCCTGATTTCCAAAACGCTTTCCGAATATACTTCCATCTTGCTGCTCATTTGGAACAGGACTAAGAGTTAAACCTTTAGCCCTTATAATAGCACGAATTTCTCCGAATGTAAGGGCATAATCTGCATTTCCTTCTATTTTATGACTGTTTACTTCACTTTTTTTAGCAATGCATGGCCCTATAAAAACAGTCTTTACATCCGGATCAAGAGCCTTAAGCATTCTTGAAACACCACACATAGGTGATACTGTTTCTGACATTGCTTCTTTAAGAGCAGGGAAGTGCTTTTCTATCATATTTACAAATGCAGGACAACATGATGTTGTTTTCTTTTGTCCTTTCTTATACGCCTCGCTCCACTCAGCAGCTTCAGAATACGCAGTCATATCACCACCGAGAGCAACTTCAACCAAATCATCAAAACCAGCTTCTTTAAGAACTTTTCTCCAGCTTGCAACAGTAATATCCGGTCCGAATTGACCTTCCCATGATGGTGCAATCATTGCCACAACACGTTTACCTTCTACAAGATCACGACAAACCTCTACAAGATTAGCTTTTGAACTGAGTGCTCCGAAAGGACAGCTATGTATACAATGGCCACATTCAATACATTTTGTTTCATCAATTTGGCAAACACCATATTCATCCATAGTTATTGCATTAACAGGGCAGCTTCTTTTGCATGGTCTTATAAGATCAGCAATCGCATTATAAGGACAAGCCTGCGCACACTTTCCACATTCTTTACATTTTGCAGGATCAATATGTGCACGGTTTCTTCCTATATCTATAGCTCCAAATTTACACACCTGCTGACATGCATGACCCATACACTTCTGACAGTTGTCCGTCACAACATAACGAGAAATCGGACACTCTTCACAAGCAGCACGTACAACCTGTACAACAAGATCATTTACAGCGCCATCAGCATTTTTGCCTTCTGCCAAACGCACTCTCTGCCTTACTATCTCACGTTCCTTATATACGCAGCATCGGTATTGAGCACGAGGACCTGGCATAAGTCTATATGGAAGCTCATCCTTCTCTTCTTCAAATCGACCTTCAAATACAAGCTTTGCCACTTCACTCAATATTTCATGCTTAATTTTAATAATAGTACCGTCATTTGTTACCATATATATCCTCCTGCACGGAAATTTATATATATATTATATCACAACTGTACGAATGTGTAAATAGATTTTGCAAACTTTTTATATTTTACGCTCTTTTATATGTTTTACACTTCTGTCTAAAATACCATTTACAGCAGCAATAAGTATACCATAATTTGTAAAAGGTATGCCCAATGCTTTTGCCAAAAGCTGCCTATATTCCAATTCACGACTGCTGAGCATACAACCTCCGCAATGAACTATAAGCGAGTATTTTTTTATATCTACAGGAAATGTTCCACCCGATGTGAACTCAAAGCATAACTTTCTGCCTGTGAATTTTTTTATCCATACAGGAAGCTTATCTCTTGCAATATCTCCACACTGCCTATGATGACTGCACCCTTCAGAAATTAGTACACAATCATCATCTTTAAGATTTTTTAGAGCCTCTATACCCTTCAAAGCTTCAGGAAGTATTCCTTTATATCTTGCCATTAAAATAGAAAAAGATGTAAGCGGTACATTTTCTGGTATAATATCTTTTACAAATGAAAATACCTGACTGTCCGTTATAACAAGATCCGGCAGACGTTTTAGAAGTTTAAGCACAGAACAAAGCTCCGACGGCTGAACTACAACAGTTATTGCAAATGAATCAAGGAGTGAGCGCAATGTTTGCACCTGCGGCAAGATCAACCTAGCCTTAGGAGCAGAATTATCAATAGGCGTAACAAGTACAATAACACTTTCTCTTTCCACAAGTCCATCTGTAACGCTTTTATACTGGGGCTTATTTTCATTAAGATTGCTTAAATATATGCTGCACATAAGCTTTTTAAGCTCTTCTATACCATCTCCAGTTTTAGCACTTACGGATATTTCATTTTCAGTATATATTATATTTTCATCAATGAGATCAGATTTACTGTGAACTACTATATATGGAATATTAAGCTCAGTAAATTTCCGTATCATCTTTACTTCACTTTCACTCAAAGAAGTAAATTTATCCGTTACGAGTATTGCAAGATCAGTTTTTCTCAATATTTCCAAAGTCTTTTTTATTCTCAGCTCGCTACCAGGAGAATTATCATCAAAGCCCGCCGTATCATAAAGTTCTACTGCACCTAGCGGCAGAATCTCCATAGTTTTGCGAACGGGATCTGTGGTCGTACCTTCTATATCTGATACAATAGACACATTCTGAGATGTTATAGCATTCATAAGGCTGGACTTTCCCGAATTAACTGCACCAAAAAAGCTAATATTTATTCTTTCAGAATATGGAATAGTACTCATAGCAATTCCTCCATTTTAAAACCTGAAATCTCTGCTGCCTGCTTTGATTTTTTCTATATGTTCTTCTGCAAGCTTCCGAATTCTTTCAGATGGTATATTTATAAGTTCCTTTTCTACAAGTTTCATGCCCACAGCCTTTGTATCATCCGATGCATAATCTTCTAAATATTCCATAAGAGTCATAAGAGCATTTGGGTGACAGCAATTGCCTATCTGACCGCTTTTACAAAGAGACATAAATCTGTCTCCTGTTCTGCCTTTTCTATAGCAGGCGGTACAGAAACTAGGTATAAATCCAAGCTCCATAAGCCATTTTACAACTTCGTCAAGAGTTCGTCTATCATTTATATCAAACTGCTCTGAACCATCGTCCTCAAACTCCTGAGAATCATATCCGCCGACAGTAGTTCTAGAGCCTCCACTTATCTGAGAAACTCCAAGACTAAGCACACGTTCTCTAACTGATTGACTTTCCCTTGTGGATATTATCATTCCTGTATATGGAACTGAAATTCTTATGAGAGCACATATTTTAGCAAAAGTATCATCATCTATTCCATTGCTGAAAGAATCGGTATCAATACCCTCAGCAGGTCTTATTCTTGGAACGCTAATAGTATGAGGGCCTACACCGTGCACAGCTTCAAGGTGTTCTGCGTGCATAAGAAGACCGGCAAACTCATATGCATATCTTTCCAAACCAAAAAGCACACCCAAACCTACATCATCAATGCCGCCCTCCATAGCTCTGTCCATAGCTTCAGTATGATACGCATAATCAGATTTCGGTCCTGTAGGATGAAGCTTTTTATAGCTCTCCTTATGATATGTTTCCTGAAAAAGTATATATGTACCGATACCTGCATCATGAAGCTTTCGATAATTCTCAACAGTAGTGGCAGCAATGTTTACATTTACACGCCTTATATCACCATTCTTGTGATGAACACTATATATTGTCTTTATAGATTCAAGAATATATTCAATAGGATTATTTACAGGATCTTCACCTGCTTCAATGGCAAGACGCTTGTGTCCTATGTTTTCAAGCGCAATCACCTCACGCCGTATTTCCTCCTGAGTGAGTTTTCTTCGTACAGTTCCATTATTGCCTCTATGATATGGGCAGTAAACGCAGCCGTTCACACAATAATTAGATAAGTACAAAGGAGCAAACATAACAATACGTTTACCATAATAATGCTCCTTTATCTTCTTTGCCAATGCAAATATTTCATTTTGCACTGATACATCATTGCAGGCAAGAAGAACTGAAGCCTCTCTATGAGAAAGACCTTTTTCTTTGCTAGCTTTCAAAAGTATCTCTTTTATAAGAGCAGTGTTATTTTTGTTTTTTTCAGCATAGAGAAGAGTATCTTGTATTTCTTTGTCACAGATAAATTCTTCTGCTTTAAGGGAGTTTATGTTATACAATGCAATCACCTTTTAATATAAATTAACGTTTTTTACGTTAATTCTATAGTACTTCAAAATTCTATAAATGTCAAGAGAAGTATTGTTAAAGCAATACCTTGCATAGATTTTAATTAAAGCACATAATCAAATTAATACATATCGAAATCACCTTAATTCAATTTGTTAATATAAAACGCTTTACATACAATATAAAACATGATATAATTTTATTAGGTATAATTTAAGAAGGGTACAATTTTTTAAGGAGGATTATATGAAAAAGAAACATAGGCTTTTATGTACGTTGTGCGCTGCTGCATTATTTTTTAGTACAATGTCATTTAACAGTCTTGCATCTTTAGAACCGCTCAACGTGTCGGCAGAAATAAGCATTTATAACGATACACTACTGTATTCTGTAGAACAGGACGCAGTATCCATTACAGGCAGTCTTGACGGAAATTATGACGAGATAATTATCCCATCTGAAATAAACGGACTACCTGTTGTACGTATTGCAAGTTCTGCTTTTTTAAATAATCAGCAAATAAAAACAATTACTGTTCCTGCAAGCGTCAAGGAAATTGAAAGCGGTGCATTTGCAAAGTGCAGTAGCCTGCTTTATATCAACGTAAGCGAAGATAACTCTACATATTCATCATATGACGGTATACTTTATGACAAATACGGAACTTGTCTTCTAAGATGTCCTAATGGAATTCAAAACAGTGAAATCACTTTACCTGAAACACTCTCAGCAATCGCTGATACAGCCTTTCAGAATTGTGTAAATATAAGTGAAATATCAATTCCTGATACAGTAACATATATCGGTGAAAGAGCTTTTGAAGGATGTTCGTCATTGCATACTATTTCTCTTCCGTCTTCTCTGGAAGAAATCAATCCATATTTATTTGCATCATGTAAGTCGCTTACAAATATAACACTGCCAGATAGTCTCAAAAGAATAGGGATCTCTGCTTTCAGCTATTGCTCATCAATATTGGAAATCACTATTCCAACAGAAGTAGAATCAATTTCAAGTAATGCATTTTCAAATTGTACATCTCTTAGAAGCGTCGTATTGCCAGAAACATTGTCAGACATTAATACTTATTGCTTTTACAACTGTAAATCACTTGAAAATATAAATCTTCCAGATTCACTTGAAAATATCGCGCAATATACTTTTAATAACTGTACTTCTCTAAAATATATCGATATTCCAGACAATGTAACTATTATAGACTCAAACGCATTTTCAAATTGTGAAGCTCTTGAAAATATCGACTTATCAGAAAATTTAGCTTCGATATATACACATGCTTTTGAAAACTGCATTTCTCTTAAAGAAATAGAACTTAAATCAAATGTTTCTTACATTTTTGAAGATGTATTTAACGGCTGCACATCTTTTGAAAATATTAAAGTATCAGAAGATAACGAATACTACATGGACAATGACGGCGTACTTATGAGCAAAGATGCCAGCACTCTTGTATATTATCCTTCTGCAAAGATGAATACTGATTACATAATTCCAAATACTGTAGCTTACATAGAAAAAGGTGCATTTAATAGCTGTATTGGAATAGAAAATATCACCTTAAACGATAATATAATGCATGTTCATGAGAGCGCCTTTAAAAACTCTAATATACGTAGAGTAAACTTAGGCAAAGGTATAGAAATCATATCTGAAGAAATGTTCATGAATTGCCGTAATTTGGAATCTATATATATTCCTGAAAATGTTCTTTTTATAAAACAGAATGCTTTCAAAGGATGTTCAAGCCTTATATCTTTAAATATAGAAAACGGTATAATAGGCATTGAAAATGGTGCTTTTCTTAACTGTTCTTTTACAAGCGTTAACATTCCTGCAAGTGTAACTGAAATAGGAACAGGAGCATTTGGATATGCGATTTCAGAAGATAACACAGAAACTCCTATAAATGATTTTAAAATGTCAGGATTTAATGGAAGTGCAGCAGAACAATATGCCTGCAGCTGTGGATTTCCATTTGAAGCAGTCGGCACATCTTCTTCTACAGTAACGGCAACTACAATAAGCGATGTTACAACCACTACAACACAAAGCTTTAATCAAACAACAGATACTTCTAATACAACAACGACACTAATCACAACAACACCTACAGATGAGAACACAACAACAACTATTCCTGAAACAACACTGACAACGCTTTATACAACTAACTCAAACGATTATATTAAGACAACGAATACTTCCACGACAACTTATAATATTACTACATCTGTCCCACTAACTACTACTACAAATATAGTTTTCATTTTAGGGGACGTAAACAACAATGGCGAAGTTGATATGGATGATGTTGCTATAGTATTTACATATTATGCATATAGCGTATCAGGACTTCCAATAAATTTCAGCGACTTAGTACCAAATCAAGATGAATCTCACGCATTTTTAGCCGCCGATGTAAATGGAGACAAAAAAATTGATATAAATGACACCACTCTTATATTAACTCTGTACGCTCAAAAAGCTGCGGGGCTGACCTAAAAATCTACTTTGCATAATAAAAAATCCGCTGTAGGAATATTTTCCATACAGCGGATATTTTTTATTATCTTTCCCACTTTGTACAAAGCTCAGTAAGCTGATCAGTCATCTTTGCAAGCTCTTTATTGGAAAGAGAACGACTGCCTTGTATAATTGAAGATATTCTTGTAAGTGCAGCATTAAGTCTATCATATGCTGCATTTGATTTGCGATTTGCCGTTCTTGGAACAAGTTCAGGTTCTGCCTGTGTAAACTTTTCAGTTATAAGATCAAATTCTGCTCCACTATACGGAGCAACTGCATCGTAGCAATAATCAGATCTCAGAAGTTCAGTAAAGCTGTCAGCAGATTGGCTTTCACCATGAATAACAAACACTTTTTTTGGTTTTTCTTTGATACTCTCAATCCATTTTACAAGTCCGTTCCTATCAGCATGACCACTCATTCCCGGAAGAGAAACTATATTGGCAGCTACCTTTATATCTTCTCCGAAAAGTGTAACATAGCCAGCGCCATCAATAAGCCGACGTCCAAACGAACCTTCAGCCTGATAACCTACAAAAAGAATTGTATTTTTAGGATTCCAAAGATTATGTTTGAGATGATGTTTAATTCTTCCCGCATCACACATTCCACTTGCTGAAATAACCACCTTTGGTTTTGGATCAAAATTTATAGCACGTGATGCATCTGTAGTAACAGCTGTTATAAGCCCCTGTACTCCTATAGGATTTTCTCCACGGCTAACATATTCCATAGCCTCATTATCATAGCAGCTCTCTTTATTTTTTGTAAAAATCTCAGTCGCTTCTATAGCGAGCGGACTATCTACATAAATAGGTACATTTTGGAACTCCTCCAGTGCACCTGCATCCTTAAGCTTTTTAATATTATAAAGCATTTCCTGAGTTCTGCCTACAGCAAAAGCCGGTATGACAACATTTCCACCCCGTCTAAATGTATCTAAAAGCAGCTTTTTTAAAGGCTCTAAAATATCCTTTGATCTTTCATGAAGCCTTGTACCATAGGTAGATTCCATAACTGCAAAGTCCGCAGACTGTGCATATTCAGGATCTTTAATAAGAGGCTGATTAAAATTGCCAATATCTCCAGAAAAAACAATTTTTTTCGTAACCTCGTTTTCAGTAAGCCATATTTCAATGCTTGCAGAACCAAGCAAATGTCCTGCATCTATAAATCGCACATCAATGCCCTCTGAAACGGTAAATCTTTCATGATAAGAATGAGGTACAAAGCAATTTATAGTTGCCAAAGCCTCATTTACAGTATACAAAGGAACATATGCTTCTTTACCGTTTCTTTTCGCTTTACGATTACGCCACTCAGCTTCAAATTCCTGGATATGAGCACTATCACGCAACATTATCTCACAAAGGGAAGAGGTTGCTTTTGTAGCATGTATCTGACCCTTAAATCCTCCTGCATATAAAAGCGGAAGCAAACCTGAATGATCAATGTGAGCATGTGTGAGAAGTACAAAATCAATATCCGATGGTGGACACGGAATTTTTGTATTTTCATAAACATCTTTTCCTTGTTCCATTCCGAAATCTACAAGAAATTTCTTTCCGGCTGCTTCAATGTACGTACAGCTTCCTGTGACCTCATGGTCAGCGCCAATAAACACCATTTTCATATGCAATCTACTCCTTTCATTTTTTACTGTAAAGCAGTATTTTTCTTGCAAAAAAGTTCCATATAAACGATACAGCTGTAGAAACTATCTTACCAATAAGCTGGAAAAGTGATGTACTGTCACTAAGCAATACCTCAAATCCCCATGTTATTGCGAAGGTTATAAGCAGTCCAACCAATCCAATGGCTGCAAATGATATAAATTCTAAAACTCTGTTCTTCACAGCGCTTGTATCAAATACAAAACAGGAGCTTAGGATATAATTAAAGATAAGTCCTCCAATAAATCCTCCTCCGTTTGAAAGAACAGACCATGTAAACCAAGGAACAGCTGAAAAAACAGGACCTACGGCTGCATGGAACAGACAAAAGAACAGTAGCGTTGATATACCGAAATCAACCACCGCAGCCATTCCGCCAACAAAAATATAACGGAAGAACTGAATGATTGTATTATCTGTTTTGCCTTTGAAAAAACACGAGAATCTCTTTTCTGCAATAATGCTCTTAATCTCTTCAAGAGCGGACATATTTTTACTTTCTGTATTACTCATAATTATTTTACTCCGATACGATTAATGGTAATGAATCAATTCTTTCAGATAAAAACATCAGCAAGGTAACAGCATCTGATGAATCAACTTGATTATCATTCTTACAATCTGAATTTGCTTTCTGTTGCTCATTAAACTTGATTACATTTGATAAATATTTAGTTACATAAACAATATCAACCATATTGATTTTTCCATCAAGATTAGCATCACCATAATGAACGTCTTTCTTATCGGTAGTAGAAGTAGTCTCTGTAGGCGTGCTCTCAGATGTTACATCGGTACCCAAAGTTGTCATAGTGGTGGTTGTGGTTGATTCTACAGTAGTTGTAGTAATAGTTGTAGTGGTTGTCGTTGTTTCTGTTGTAGTAGTTGTTGTTGTTTCATCTGGCTTATCAGGGGTACTGCCATTTGGCTCTATACCTCCCACAAGGACACCATCGGAATATACACAGATATAATCTGTTCTTGTCTCGCTGCCATCATGATATGTATCACTACACTTAGTAATTCCCTGATAGCTCCAGTCATTAGTAGGATCCCACTTATCTCCGTAATACAAACCTACTGTGAACTGATATTTTTTATTGGAATTTGCAATCTTATATCCGTCCCATTTTACTTCTACATAATATATATTGGGATCAAATGATGCATCATACTGATAAGGTCCAGAGATTACACCATCTGCCGGAGAAGCTTCCACTTCTGCCTGATCATATAGCTCTTTGCCTTCTACTATGCTGATATTAGACTTGTTTTCCATTTCATCAATGCTAAAATAGTAACGCATAGAAAGATCAGTTTTAGGTTTAGTAGAATTTGTACGCATTTGAATTGCAAGTTTAGTTACACCTGCACCTGAACCCTGAGGATCATCAACTGCATAAGCATCTACCCAGAAATCATTACCTCCATTGTCATCTCCACCGCCTTGTACAGCAGGAGGGAAATCAGGAGTGATCTTCATATCTGGAGTTCCATAAAATTCATAAAGACCAGCACAAGCACCAACAAATGCCGCATTATAGTCGATGGTTACCTCGTTATAAATATAATCTTTAGTCTCATCAATATGCTGATCATTTGCATCAGGGCCGCCTACAAGTGCACCATAAAGAACATAACGATGCTCATCTGTATCCTCGCACTTTGTAAGACCAGAAGCAGCACGGTGGTGAGGAAATCTTGCAGCATTTTCATTATATCCAACAATATAAGCTCTGCCAAGAGGATTATCGCCCATTAAATATTCCATCTGTGACTTAGCCCAATCACTGTACTTACCAGGCTTTCCGCCACCATTATACTTATCATAAACAAGAGCCATAAGCTGAGCAGCTGTATTATAGCGTGCGCTACCCCACGTACTCATGTAAAAATAACCACCATTTGTAATAGTTCCAATGCCGCCGTTCATGTATGTATCACAAGCCTTTGCAACAGAAGCCCAGCAATCCATCTCTTCATATGGACTTTTACCAGCTGCTGCTTTGTAATCATCAATAAACTTTGGATACTGTTCAGAAGATATTTCACCTAAAATACACTGAACACCGCCCCAAACATCGTTCCAGCAATGAACATAGCATGGTGCAGCATAATAGTCATAGTAAGGGAAAATCTCTTCAAGATAACTATAATCCTCTGTAATTTTATAAAGCCATGCCGCAGCCCAACAATAGTCATCTTCCCATTTAGCAGAATTATAATAAGATTTAGGTCCATCTGCATTATCGCTTAGTTCCTTGGGATTAGTTTTTGCAAAGTTGAAAAGAGCTTTTGCATAATCAAGAGACTTCTTTGCATAATCAGGGTCGGTATCCTTAAAATTAAGATAATTTATTGCCAATGACGCAGCAGCAGAAGCTACATAATCAGTTTGAGGCTTATCTTTTGTCAAGAAGAATGCTGGTCGACTCATATCATCAATTTCAGGTGCATTCCAAAACGAATGGTCAATATCGCCATCTCCAACCTGGTAGCAGTGCGCAATCAATTCTCCATTTGAGTCAAGGAAAGTACATCTCATAAGATAATCATTGAAATAACGCAAAATTGTTTCAATATGATTTTGAAGTCC
Organism: uncultured Ruminococcus sp.; assembly: GCA_910579955.1. Lineage (GTDB taxonomy): Bacteria > Bacillota > Clostridia > Oscillospirales > Ruminococcaceae > Ruminococcus_C. Next base: position 111,645 of record CAJTWE010000007.1, read on the forward strand.
AAGTGAAACATATGAATCACGAAATTCATAATAACCCCAACCAACAGTAGAGGCAGAATAATTCTCAGGCATACCAAATTTAACATGGTCACCTGCATCATGAAAGCCTCCGGATACGTCTATATAGCCATCACTATCAGGATCAAGAATATCCTTATACTGATTAAGAAAGTTATCGCTGAGATTGGTCGCTGAACTGTTCATAGGCACCTGTGCGTCATATGTATGACAATCACCACGCCATGTGTATTCACAGTTTTCACTTACATCAGTACCACACATATTTGCATCATACATATACATGGAGTATTGAAGCGCCTTTGCAAAGTTTATCTCCACATCTGCCGCAGACGTATTAATAGGCAGAGATGAAGCCGTTCCCATTAACAGCGTACCGCTTATCATAGCAGCAAAGCAACGTTTAATGTTTTTTCTAATCTTCATTTTCAATATTCCTTTCACGAGTTTTTATTTAGATATACTCTACTTATTATTATACATATTTACTTTAAAATTGTCAACAGATTTAGAAAACTTTTAACGGCATAGCAAAGTAAAATGCCTCTCCGTATTATAAAAGGAGAGACATTTTCTTTATGGCTTTGATCAATCAACAGTTGCACCAAGTTTATTCTTTTTAAAATAAGCCTTTGAATCTCTTGCCATAACGCCTGAAAGTACAATAAGTGCGACAATATTTGGCAGAGCCATGAGACCGTTAAATATATCTGCAATAGTCCATACAGCAGAAACAGTAAGATATGGGCCAATAAATACAGCTAAAATATACAACCATCTATAGGCAACAGTAACAACTCTATTAGAGCCTGTAAGATATGCAAGACATCTTTCAGAATAATAACTCCAGCCCAAAATTGTTGTAAACGCAAAGAATATAAGACATATCATCAGAACAAATGCTGTGACTTGAGATGGGAAGGGAAGTCCGCTTTGAAATGCAGCAGTAGTTATCTCAACGCCTTCAAGGTCAGGATTAAGATAAGCTCCGGAAATAACGATTGAAAGACCAGTCATCGTACAAACTACAACAGTATCAATAAATGTACCAGTCATTGTAACCAAGCCCTGACGTACAGGTTCCTTTGTCTGAGCAGCAGCCGCCGCTATAGGTGCTGAGCCAAGACCGGCTTCGTTTGAGAAAATACCTCTTGCAACACCCTTTTGCATTGCTATCATCATAGAACCGAGAGCGCCACCTGCTACAGCATCAAGTCCAAATGCACTTTTTATAATTATTGATACAGCACTTGGAATTTTTGTAATATTCATAATAACAAGCAGCAGTGCAAATAATATGTAAAGTACTGCCATAAAGGGAACGATAACTTGAGATACAGATGAAATACGCTTTATTCCACCAATAATAACAAGTGCTACAAAAATTGTAATAATAGCTCCAGCAATAATAGTTGCCCATGAAATTTCGTGTGCATTTTCAGCACTTCCGATTGTAAATGCAATATCTGATTTAAAGAAATTATTTACAGCAGAGGTAATGCCGTTTACCTGGGTAAAAGTACCAATACCAAACAGACCTACAAATACTCCGAAAATTGCAAATAATTTTGCAAGCCATTTAAACTTTTTTCCCATTCCATTTTCTATGTAATAGAACGGACCGCCTAAGTAATGTCCCTCAGAATCTATCTTTCGATATTTTATCGCAAGAAATCCTTCGGTATATTTAGTAGCCATACCTAACAATGCTGCAATGATCATCCAGAAAAGTGCACCCGGACCGCCTGCTGCAATAGCGGTTGCCACACCTACGATATTACCTGTGCCGATAGTAGCAGATAAGGCAGTGCAAAGTGCTGCAAAACTGGATACTTCTCCATCGCCGTCATTTTCATTTTTAACCATGAATTTGAGTGCTTTGCCAAGATGTCTAAACTGAAGCCCTCTTCCTCTGATCGTTAGAATGATTCCACACGTCATAATGAGTACTATAAGAGGTATACCCCATACAAAGTCATCGACCGCCGTGAGGAAATTGTTAAATGCGTACATGTGTGTTTACACCCTTTCATTTTTTTCGGAAATAATTCCGTATTTCTAATTTTGCTATCACGAGCAAATACCTTCAAATTATAACACATACTGCATTTTTTTGTCAAGAACTTACAGAAAATTGAAAATAATTTTCATGAGAAATTATTTTAATGTTATAATATATTACTATTTAAAATTGATTTACATGAGACATATACTATATAGCTTGCAATCCTTGAAATAATGTGCTATAATAATTGCGAACATCTATCATTGTATAAAACGGAGGTAATTATAATGAATCCTTTTGAAGTATATAATTTTGAACCAGTCGAAGTTAAAATGCAGGATATTATGGCCCTGATGAGAAAAAGCAGAGGCAAAAATATCCTAATAAGATTTTTCTATGAAAACTATGTCTATGATATAGGCGTTCATACCGAAAATAACATTTCAAAATTCTATTTGGATAACGATATATATCCTAGTATGCTCGGTTTTGCAAGTGGCGCTTGTATAGAAGGAGTTCTCGTCAGTGATTTTAATGATTCTGTAAAAGTTTTAGCTGTAAATAATGAAAATCCAGCAGATTTTTTTGAAAATGTATTGTAAAATAAAAGGAAATATGTTATAATATAGGTTGTGAATAGTTCAGGCTGCATTATGATATGTGAGATAAGGCTGAACATTATAAATATTATAAAGCGAGGGCAAACGCTATGAAGCTTATATCAGTCGTTGTGCCGTGTTATAATGAACAAGAGGTTCTGCCACTGTTTTACACGGAAATAACAAAGGT
>CAJTWE010000008.1 GCA_910579955.1 uncultured Ruminococcus sp.
ACTCGCCAGCTTCCCATGTGTAGCCGTCTGGCTTAGGAGTATTGGTTGTTGTTGTGCCGTTTGTTGTTGTGGTTGTGTCACCTGTTGTTGTTGTATCAGATGCTTTTGTAGTTGTTGTGCCACCTGTTGTTGTGGTTGTCTGTACATTACCATTTTCAACTATGACCTTCAACCAATTTTCCTTATCATTTCTGGTTGTGCCTTCATAGTAAGCACCACCATTGTTGATGTATTCAATATTAGTAGGATAATACTTCTTCAACTTAGAAGTAGCGATTTCGTTCTTATATCTGTCATTAAATGCGATATAATATGTACCGCTTGGAGTGTCCTTATCAACTGTTACATCGAATGTTGTATGTGGGAACTCATCAGAAGAAGCACCCATAAAGTGATAAGGCTGATTACCGATAGAAAGAGATACTGAGTCTATGCAGTTATAGCTTGCAACGTGAGTATCTGCCGGTGAATCTGGTTCCCAATAAATTGTTGTTACAGAGTCGATGAGCTCTTCACCAGTTGACAGGTCGTTATAAGGATAGCTTATTTCAGCTGTTCCATCGCCGTTGTCCTTTACAGTACACTCAACACGTTCACCTGTAGTTTTCTGGATAAAGTAAACGCCGCCATTGCCATCATAGAACATGTCGTTACCGTTAATACCATCCATCAGGTAAGCGTTTGTGCTCTGTGAGCAACCAGCATTGTCAACCTTACCGGATCTTCTACCCAGCTTTGTAAAGCATGTAACAGGCCACTTTGTCTTAATAACTGTGCCATCGCTTGCTGTTACAGTATATTCAGGCATTGATGTCTGCTTATCAAGTACGTTTGTAAAACGGAAGTGATTATAAACTTCATTACCATTTTCATCAATAGGCTCCCATGCCATGAATACAAATGTTACTGTATTATCATCCTGGAAGTTTTCTGCTGCCTGAATATAGCCGCCAACAGAGAAGGTATAAGAACCGCTTGCTAAATCGGCCTCTGTAATTGTAACTGTATCGGATCTTTCTCCCTTTGCGCCTGCTGTACGGAGTTCATACTGGAAATCCGGAGCATCAGCAGCAGCAAAAACATTTAAAGCACCAGCCGGAACAGCTGAAACAGCCATAGCTGCTGCAAGGAGCAAAGAACCAATCTTCTTTGTTCTCTTCTTCATATTTTTTCCTTTCTTTGCAGTTTCCTGCAATTACATTGAATATTATATCACAGCTTTTACACTGTCATATACATTTTTAAGCATTATCCAACCTGAACAGGAAGTACCTCGATCTTTTCGCCCAAGAACTGAAGCAGAGCTGTTGCATCGGAAGCGTCAACTGCTCCATCCTTTGCGCAGTCGCCATTTGCCTTCTGATTATCGTTGAACTTAACTGCACCTGTAAGATACTTAGTCATATATACCATGTCTACCATAGTTATCTTAGAGTCAAGGTTAACGTCGCCGTATTTAACTTCAGTATCGTCTTTTTTGGTAGTAGTTGTTTCGCCGCCAGCGCTTGTAGTAGTAGTTGTTGTTGTTGTTGTATCTGTTGTGACTGTTGTACCTGTTGTTACTGTTGTAACCGCACCAACAATTACAGCGCCGTTAGTAACAGCTGTTTCATACTCTACAGCCTTACCATTGTCAAGGTAGCCAACATAAATAGAATTGTTTACTCCATCAAGATCATCACGGGAAATTGCAACTATCTCGATTGGATACTCACCAGCCTTTGCACCAGCTGCTACAGTACCAGAAATTGTTGCAAATACGCCATCCTTAGCGATCCAATAGCCACTGTCGTTAAGACCGGTTGCCCATGTCAGGTTTATAGTACCTGCTGTACTGTGGTCTTCAAAAAATGCCGGGCTTTCACCGCTAATATCGTTTTCTGCGGAATCTGCACCAGTATTTGTGATTTCGCCAGCTTCTACACCTGTAATGCTTAAAACAGATGAATCATACTTAACAGCGAACTCGCAGCCCTTAATAGCAGTTGCCGGAACACCACTGAAAGAGATGTCCACTGAGAACGGTGCACCCGCCTCAACCTCTGCCTTAGAAGCTGAAATTTTTACAGTCTCACCTGCAGCAAATACGTTGCTTGCTGCTACAGTTGTTGCCATGATGAAAGCCAGGGCACTCGCAATTATCTTTTTTGTTTTCATTTTAGATATTCCTCCTTAAGTTATGATGGTGTTTCTTACACCATTCACATGAAATACATTTTTTAGCTGATCATTTCTTAATGTAACATAAACCTGTATAAATACTATTATAGTGCATTCTGATAAATATGTCAATACTCGGCCATGTATTTTATCTATTTTCTCATAACATGTCGCCAATTATTGTACAAATCTACCTAATCTCATTATCATCAGACAGTTACATTACAAAATCTCAGCCGCTTTTCAATTGCAACACCGGCTTAAGTAAGCACTCAAATATTTCCCCTGCATTTTACGTGCATTTTTTCTTTTCCACGCAACAATCTGACCTTTCAAAAATTTTTCAACATCACCCTTTCCTGTGAGATACATGATTAAAAGCCAACCGCAACATATAGCTTTTAACCCGTAAATACGTTGCCAACACACACGCATACAACGCTTATTATGATTATACCTTAATTAAAACAAAAAGTAAATAGGATTACTGCATTTTTAGCGAATTACAATAAAAAAAGGGATTTGCATTGTGCATATTTCACAATAGACTTTTTGTTATTTCAATATAAAAAAACAGACAGCCACACTATTGTGTGACTGCCCTAGCTGTTTTAAGCTTTTTTGTCCTTATGCCTTACTTAACGAGCTGAATGATTGCCATTTCAGCAGCGTCACCACGACGAGGACCGGTCTTAATGATCTTTGTGTAACCGCCGTTACGCTCAGCATAGCTCGGTGCAATTTCATCGAACAGCTTCTTCGCAACGTCTTCCTTGGTTACATATGCCAGAACCTGACGCTTAGCGTGCAGATCATTCTTCTTAGCAATTGTAATCATCTTCTCAGCCATTGCACGTACTTCCTTAGCACGTGTTACAGTGGTCTCGATCTGACCGTTTTCCAGCAGATATGTTACCATACCACGCAGCATTGCCTTTCTATGATCGGTGGTTCTGCCCAGTTTTCTGGTTCCCGGCATCGTTATTCACTCCTTTTTATCGTTAGGACTTCCCCAAAGGGTTCCTGTTCTTTTATAGGTTTGTTTTCTCAGTCTTCCTCTGATGACAGATCAAAGCCCAGTGACTGGAGCTTCTCTCTTACTTCGTCAAAGGATTTCTTTCCGAGATTACGTACCTTCATCATTTCTTCTTCCGACTTGTTGATCAAGTCATCTACGGTGTTGATTCCGGCACGCTTTAAGCAGTTGAAAGATCGTACTGATAAGTCAAGTTCCTCAATGGTCATCTCAAGGATCTTTTCCTTGCCCTTTTCATCCTGATCAACCAATACCTCTGCAATGCTTACTTCATCGCAAAGATCAATAAACAGCTTCAGATGCTCGTTGAGGAGATTGGCTGCCTGTGATAATGCTTCCTTTGCGGAGATAGTACCGTCGGTCCATACCTCCATGATAAGCTTATCGTAGTCAGTAACCTGTCCAAGTCTTGTATTCTCAACCTGATAGTTTACCTTTAAAACAGGAGTATAAATACTGTCAACTACGATCACATCTATTGATGGGTTCATCATCTGCTTATTGCGTTCCGAAGAAACATAACCTCTGCCACGATCAATTACAATCTCCATACAGAGCTTAGCATCTTTATTAAGAGTTGCAATGTGCATTCCCGGATCAAGAATATTTACCTCGGAATCTGTCTTGATATCACCTGCTGTTATCTCGCATTCGCCTTCAGCTTCAACATATACAGTCTTAGGTCCTTCTCCATAGAGCTTGGCCGTCAGACCCTTGAGGCTAAGAATGATCTCTGTGACATCTTCCTTAACACCCGGAATTGTGGTCAGTTCATGATGTACGCCGTCGATCTTTACAGATGTAACAGCGACACCAGGCAGTGAGGAGAGCAGCACACGTCTGAGGCTATTGCCAAGGGTGATACCATAGCCTCGCTCCAGCGGTGCTAAAACGAATTTACCATACTTGCCATCGCTACGCAGTTCAACTGTATCCAGCTCCGGCTTTTTAATTTTTTCCAGCATAAAAGCACCCTCCTATTGCGCAATCGCTTAAGTCCTTGTTTCTTTAACTGTCTAATGTAATCTTTTAAATTACTTAGAATACAGCTCGACGATCAGATGTGCTGCTACCTCGTAATCCAGATCTTCAGGATTTGGAAGACGTACTACCTTTGCAGAAAATGCTTCCTTGTTGGCATCCAGCCACAGAGGAACAGTACGATCTGCTGTCTGTTCTACAACTTCCTTAAACTTTGCGCTGGACTTGCTGCCTTCGCTAAGTTCAATTACATCGCCTTCCTTTACACGATAAGAAGGAATATCAATGCGAACACCGTTTACAGTGAAGTGCTTGTGTGTTACCAGCTGTCTTGCTTCACGACGTGTCAGTGCCAGACCCATACGGAATACTACACTGTCAAGTCTTGTTTCCAGACAAGTGATCAGGTTGTCACCTGCTTTACCTGCCATCTTGTTAGCAAGTTCAAAGTAGTGATAAAACTGCTTCTCACCTACGCCATAGATGAACTTCAGCTTCTGCTTTTCCTTCAGCTGCATGCCGTATTCAGATACCTTTTTACGGCTGTTTGCATTAGGATTTCTGTTGGATTCCTTAGAGATACCCATTACCATAGGGCTGATTCCCAGATATCTGCATCTCTTCAGAATTGGTTCTCTACTTACTGCCATACTCGTTACCTCCTGTGATTAGACACGACGTCTCTTAGGCGGACGGCATCCATTGTGCGGAATCGGGGTTACATCCTTGATCATCTTTACTTCGAGACCAACTGTCTGAAGAGCACGAATTGCTGCTTCACGACCTGCACCCGGGCCCTTTACATATACTTCTACAGACTTCAGACCGTGCTCCATAGCTGCCTTTGCTGCTGTTTCTGCTGCTGTCTGAGCTGCGAACGGAGTGGACTTTTTGGAGCCACGGAAACCGAGGCCACCTGCACTTGCCCAGCTGATTGCATTACCCTGTGTATCTGTAATTGTTACAATCGTGTTGTTGAAAGTGGACTGAATGTGTACAGCACCGTTTTCAATATTCTTACGCTCTCTGCGTCTTCTGATTGCAACCTTTTTACCTTTCTGCTGTGCCAAAACGGAAACCCTCCCTTACTTCTTCTTGTTAGCGATTGTCTTTGCCGGACCCTTACGGGTTCTTGCGTTTGTCTTGGTACGCTGTCCTCTTACCGGCAGACCCTTACGATGACGTACGCCTCTGTAGCAACCGATTTCTACCAGTCTCTTAATATCCAGAGCGACGTTTCTTCTAAGGTCACCTTCAACGACGCAGTTCTTGTCGATATAGTCACGCAGTTTTGCTACGTCTTCTTCCGAAAGATCCTTTACTCTTACATCTGGATTTACACCAGTGTCTGCCAGAATCTTTGTAGCTGTGCTCTGACCGATACCATAAATATATGTCAGACCGATCTCAACACGCTTGTTCTTCGGAAGGTCAACACCTGCTATTCTTGCCATATTTTATCGCACCTCCATTTTTAAAGTTCTGCGGATTAACCCTGACGCTGTTTATGCTTCGGATTTTCGCAGATAATCATTACCTTGCCCTTACGCTTAATTACTTTGCACTTTTCGCAAATAGGCTTTACGGAAGGTCTAACTTTCATTGGATTTTACCTCCTTACAGACTGTCCATTTACCTTGGATGCTCTGCATCCCTTCTGCTTATACCTCTTCTGGCGTTACTTGGCTCTCCAGGTGATTCTGCCCTTTGTCAAGTCATAGGGTGACATTTCCACTGTTACCTTGTCGCCCGGCACGATGCGGATATAATTCAATCGCAGCTTGCCAGATACATGCGCAAGAATGGTATGCTTGTTCTGAAGCTCAACTCTGAACATTGCGTTCGGCAATGCTTCCTGAACGATGCCCTCTACTTCGATCATATCTTCCTTAGACAACTTTGATAACCTCCCCGTTGTGGGTTCTATATAGTGAATTCTTTCAGCAAACCACGAAGCTTCTTGTCCGTGATTTGTGTAAGCGCAATTTGTTTGCCGGTTACGGAAAGATGCTTTACATTTTTCCTCTTTGGACGTGAGATTTTTCTTGTTTTACCGTCCGCTATGAGAGCATATCCCCCGTTACATTCAAGTACTACAAAAAATTTTCCCTTATCTCTGCCGGCTGATGCGCATACAATCAGACCTTTTTCAGGTTCCATGGGACCTCCTTATACTCGGGTCATTATCACGGGACCGTCCTTAGTTATTGCGATCTGATGCTCAAAGTGTGCCGATAGACTTCCGTTTGCGGTTACTACCGTCCAGCCGTCCTTCAGAACTCTGACACCATCGCCCTTCTGATTTATCATTGGTTCAATGCAGAATGTCATTCCCGGCATAAGTCTTATGCCGTGACCGGGTCTTCCATAATTTGGAACCTCCGGATCTTCGTGCATTTCATGACCGATTCCGTGTCCGCAGTACTGCCTTACAATACCGTAACCACGCTCTGTACAGTATGCTTCAACTGCATGGCACACATCACCGAGACGTGCTCCTGCCTGAGCTGCTTCAATAGCTTTATAGAGACTTGCCTCAGTTACCTCAAGCAAATCTTGTGCTTCCTTAGAAACATTGCCTACAGGAAAGGTTTTAGCATTATCGCCGACAAAACCATCGAAAGTTGCGCCAACGTCTACGCTTACGATATCGCCCTCACGAATAATCTTTTTCTTATTCGGAATACCGTGGATAACTTCCTCATTAATGGAAATACACGCACTGGCGGGAAAGCCACCGTAGCCCAGAAATGTTGGTATTGCTCCGCAGCTCACTATAAAATCATGAATGATCTTATCAAGCTGGAACGTTGTCATACCGGGTTTTATAGACTTGCCTGCCAGTTCCAATGCACGGGCGGCAATTCTGCCAGCCTCACGCATTTTCGCCAGATCAGTTTTAGATTTAATTGCAATACTCATTACTTAGCGCCTACTGCAGCCAGTGTCAGCTTGGTAGTGTCAGCTACTTCCTCCTGACCGATTACAGTATCAAGCTTACCCTGCTTTGAATAATATTCCTTCAGTGGTTCTGTCTGTTCATGATATACACTCAGACGATCCAGTACTGTTTCAGGCTTATCATCCTTACGGATAATTGTAGCAGCACCACACTTATCGCAAATGCCTTCTGCCTTGCTAGGCTTAAACATTACGTGATATGTTGCACCGCAGCCTTCGCATACACGACGACCAGACACTCTCTCCTTGATTGTTTCATCAGGAACGAAAATCTCCAGTACCTTGTCAATCTGTACGCCCATAGCGTCCAGAGCCTCAGCCTGTGGAACTGTTCTCGGAAAACCGTCAAGAATAAAGCCATTTGCACAGTCATCCTGTGCGATACGGTCTTTCAGAATTCCGATAACAATGTCATCAGAAACCAGGGCACCGGCTTCCATAGCAGCCTTTGCCTTGAGACCGTACTCAGTGCCGTTCTTTACAGCTTCACGCAGCATATTGCCGGTTGAAATCTGCGGAATGGACAATGCTTCAGAAATTACCTCTGCCTGTGTGCCCTTACCAGCACCCGGCGCACCTAAAAGAATCAGGTTCATAAATATGCCTCCCTGCGATTATTCTAAGAATCCCTTGTGATGACGCATCATCATTTCGGACTCCAGTGTACGAGCTGTTTCCAGTGCTACGCTTACTACGATGAGAACGGTTGTACCGCCCATTGCCAGTGAGCTGAGCGCTGAATCCCACATTGTCATGAAAATTGGGAATATAGCGATGATACCTAAGAAGATCGCACCAACCAGTGTAATCTTATTCAATACACGCTGAATATAGTCAGATGTGGGCTTGCCGGGACGGATACCCGGAATTGCACCGTTATTCTGACGGAGATTATTGGCGATCTCAACAGGATTATACTGCATTGAAACATAGAAGAAGTTAAATGCGATAATCAGTACAAAATAGATCGCAGCATAGCCGCCGGAATTCATCTTAAAGAAGTTGATAAAGCCATTGTAGAAGTTCTGCCAGAATCCCTGAGGATCTGTGTACAGAGGCTTGAACAACTCAATTGTACTTGGAAGTGACATAAAGCTCATTGCGAAAATGATAGGCATAACACCACTCATCATTACCTTTACAGGAATATGAGTTGTCTGTCCGCCATACTGCTTTCTGCCAACCACACGCTTAGCATACTGAATCGGAATGCGGCGTTCTGCATTGTTCATAAAAACAATGAAGGTGATTATCGCTACAAACAGGATCAGCATTGCGATAGAAACAAACAGATACGGATTAGGATCATTCTTTGTCAGAGTGATCAGTGTACCGACCATCTGCGGAAAACGTGCAAGAATACCAGCGAAAAGTATCATGGAGATACCATTACCGATGCCCTTGTCATTGATTCTGTTACCCATCCATACTACTATAGATGTACCAGCTACAAAGCTCATTACGATAACAGCACCAATAAAGATGTTTTCAAATGTTGTATCACCCTTCTGAACAGCATTCATGCCGTTTTTCAGAGTGAAATAATATGCAATAGACATGAAAAGCGCAATTGCCATTGCTACGGCAGCAGTAATCTTATTAAGCTTCTTCTGCCCCTCTTCTCCCTCATCACGCATACGTTCCAGAGGAGGAAGTGCATATGTTAACAACTGCATAATGATGGATGCGTTGATGTACGGTGTTATCGAAAGTGAAAATACCGTTGACTGTGACAGCGCACCACCGGTGATGATATTCAAATATTCCAGAAAATTACCGCCTGTTGCATTTTCGCTCATCCAGCTAGCTACCATACTTGTATCCAAGAATGGTACAACCAGAGCGCAACCTAAACGGAAAATAATAATCATGAATAATGTGTACAAAAGCTTCTTACGGATGTCTTTAATCATCCAGGCGTCTCTCAGCGTCTTAAACACATTACATCACCTCAGCTTTTCCGCCAGCCTTTTCAATTTTCTCAACTGCACTCTTTGTAAACTTGGCAGCCTTTACGGTCAGCTTTGTATTCAGTTCACCGTCGCCCAGAATCTTAACGCCGTCGCAAACCTTCTTTACAAGACCGGATGCCTTCAGCAGTTCTGCATCTACTACAGTGCCTTCTTCGAATATGTTCAGTGCAGATACATTTACTGTTGCATACTTAGCAGCGAAGATATTGTTAAAGCCTCTCTTAGGAATTCTTCTGGTCATCGGCATCTGACCGCCTTCAAATCCGATTCTTACACCGCCGCCGCTTCTTGCGTTCTGACCCTTATGGCCCTTACCAGCGGTTTTACCGTTACCTGAACCGTGACCTCTGCCGATTCTCTTAACTTCCTTTGTGGAACCTTCTGCCGGGGATAATTCGTGAAGTTTCATTCTGTGCACCTCCTTGCTTATGCTTCTTCAATCTCAACGAGGTGAGAAATCTTCTTGATCTTACCGAGGGTAGCTGCATTATCCGGCTGAACGGTGATGTCACCGATCTTCTTCAGTCCCAGAGTGTTTGCAGTAGCAATCTGATCCTGCTTTCTGCCGATAAGGCTCTTTACGAGCGTGATTTTCTTTGCCATTTCTGCGCCCTCCTTAATTCAAAATCTCTTTAACAGACTTGCCTCTCTTTTCAGCAACCTCTGCAGCTGTTGTACAGGATGCCAGTCCATTGATTGTTGCACGTACTACGTTGCATGGATTGTTGGAGCGCAGGGACTTAGTTCTGATATCCTTAATACCTGCTACTTCGATGACTGCACGTACAGGGCCACCAGCGATAACACCAGTACCTGCTGCAGCCGGCTTCATCAGTACTGCGCCAGCACCAAACTTGCCTACAATCTCGTGCGGAATTGTTGTGCCCTTCAGCGGAACCTTAATCAGGTTCTTCTTTGCATCTTCGATACCCTTGCGGATCGCATCCGGAACTTCGCCGGATTTACCAAGACCGAAACCAACAGTACCATTGCCGTCGCCTACTACTACCAGTGCAGCGAACTTCATAATACGGCCGCCCTTTACAGTCTTTGATACTCTATTTATGGAAACAACCTTTTCGATCAGTTCCATGCCGTTCGGATCAATTTTAGCCAAAGTAATGCCTCCCTTATTAGAAATTCAGACCGCCCTCACGAGCACCTTCTGCCAGTTCCTTTACTCTTCCGTGATAAATATATCCGCCTCTGTCGAAAACGACATCCTTGATTTCCTTATCAAGAGCACGCTTTGCGATCATCTGACCAACTTTACGTGCTGCTTCCTTATTGCCGCCAACACCATCGAATTCCTTATCCATGGTAGATGCAGCTGCCAGTGTAACACCATTTACGTCATCAATGATCTGAGCATAAATGTGCTTTGCAGAACGGAAAACATTCAGACGAGGACACTCAGGAGTACCGGAAATCTTCGCACGAACTCTTGCATGTCTTTTTGCTCTGGCTTTATTGCTGTCTGCTTTTTTAATCATAGCAATGATCTCCTTTCAATTACTTCTTGCCCTTACCGGTCTTACCTTCCTTACGGATGATATGCTCATCAACATAGTGGATACCCTTGCCCTTGTATGGCTCAGGCTGACGCCACTCACGAATTTCAGCTGCTACCTGACCTACGATCTGCTTGTCAATACCGTTTACTACAATTGTGTTAGGCTGCGGTACGTCAATTGTTACATCATCAGTGTCAGATACTTCTACCGGATGTGAATAACCAAGGTTAAGTGTTACAACCTTGCCCTTCTTTGCTGCACGATAACCAACACCCTCGATAATAAGAGTCTTGCTGAAGCCGTTGGAAACGCCTTCGATCATGTTTGCAATAAGAGTTCTTGTCAGACCATGAAGTGATCTGTGTTCCTTTACGTCAGATGGACGTGTTACTGTTACTACTCCATCAGCAACATCAATTGTCATTGCTGAATCAAACTTACGTGTCAGCTCACCCTTAGGGCCTTTTACTGTTACCACGTTATTGTCGTTTGTTACTGTAACACCGGCAGGGACACTGATCGGCTTTTTACCTATTCTTGACATAATTCCCTGTCCTCCTTACCAAACGTATGCTAAGATCTCGCCGCCAACGTTCAGCGAACGAGCCTTCTTATCAGTCATGATGCCCTTTGAAGTAGAAACGATTGCAATACCCAATCCCTTTCTTACCTTCGGCATATCTGCACAGCTTGCGTAAATACGCAGACCAGGCTTGGAAACTCTGCGCAGTCCAGTGATTACAGGTGTTCTGTTTTCACCGTATTTAAGTGTGATTTTGATGATGCCCTGCTTGCCGTCATCAATCACGTTGAATGCCTTGATGTAACCTTCATCAAGCAGAATCTGTGTGATTGCCTTCTTCACATTGGAAGCAGGAACGTCAACAGTGGCGTGCTTTGCGGAACTCGCATTACGAATTCTTGTCAGAATGTCTGCGATTGTATCAGTAATCTGCATGCCTATGACCTCCTTTTCGTTTTCGTAACTTTTTACCAGCTTGCCTTCTTAACACCCGGGATCTTACCAGCGTGTGCCAGCTCTCTGAAGCATACACGGCAGATGCCATACTTTCTCAGATAAGAGTGGGGTCTTCCACAGATCTTGCATCTTGTGTAAGCTCTTGTTGAGAACTTGGGAGTCTTCTGCTGCTTTAATTTCATTGCCATCTTTGCCATTTGATTGTTCCTCCCTGATTACTTTGCGAACGGAGCGCCGAGCAGTGTCAGCAGTTCCTTTGCTTCTTCATCGGTATTGGCAGTGGTGATAAAGTTAATATCCATACCTCTTACCTTGTCAATCTTATCATATTCGATTTCTGGGAAAATCAGCTGCTCCTTGATACCTGTAGAGTAATTTCCTCTGCCGTCGAAAGAGTTTGCACTGATTCCTCTGAAGTCACGAACACGAGGGAAGCTTACATTGAACAGCTTGTATACGAATTCGTACATTCTTTCGCCACGAAGTGTAACCTTTACACCGATCGGCATACCCTCACGGAGCTTAAAGTTAGCTACGGACTTCTTAGCTCTGCATACTACCGGCTTCTGTCCGGTAATTGCTGCCAGATCTGTCATAATAGCATCGATTACCTTTGCGTTTTCCTTAGCTTCACCTGCACCTACGTTGATAACTACCTTGTCAAGCTTCGGAATCTGCATTACGTTCTCATAACCGAATTTCTTCATCATTGCAGGAGCAACGGTGCTGTTGTAATAATCCTTTAACGTAGACATATCGTTTCTCCTTTACTCAAATGATTTGCCGCACTTCTTGCAGACACGAAGCTTCTTGCCGTCTTCTACAACATGACCAACTCTTGTTGGCTTGTCGCACTTAGGGCATACCAGCTGAACCTTAGATGCATAAATAGCACCCTCAGTTTCAACTATTCCGCCAACCTGTCCCATTCTTGTGGGCTTTACGTGCTTAGTGATCTTGTTGAAACCTTCAACAATTACTTTGCCTTCCTTAGGGCTTACTGCTACTACCTTACCGGTGAGCTGACCCTTGGACTTATCATTGACATCCTTATACTTGTATACGTCCTTGCCTGTCAGCAGAACAACGGTGTCACCAGTTTTTACGTGAACTTTACTCATTTTACCTGGCACCTCCGATTAAAGTACTTCCGGTGCCAGAGACAGAATCTTCATGTAATCCTTTTCACGAAGCTCTCTTGCTACCGGTCCGAAGATACGTGTGCCCTTCGGGTTCTTGTCTTCCTTAATAATAACTGCAGCATTCTCATCAAAGCGAATGTATGTGCCGTCTTCTCTTCTCAGTCCCTTTTTGGAACGTACGATTACAGCCTTTACAACATCGCCCTTCTTTACAACGCCGCCGGGTGTTGCTTTCTTAACAGAAGCTACTACAACATCGCCGATGTTTGCATATCTTCTACGAGTTCCGCCGAGAACTCTTATGCACATCAGTTCCTTTGCGCCGGTGTTGTCTGCAACCTTCAAATAAGTCTGCATCTGAATCACAGCGAGTTCCTCCTTTCAGCTTCGCACCTAATGCGAAACCTCTTCCTTAACTTCGATCTATTACTTCGCCTTCTCGAGAATAGTAACAACTCTCCATCTCTTGTCCTTGGACAGCGGACGAGTTTCCATTACCTCTACACGGTCGCCCTTTCTGCACTCGTTGTTCTCATCGTGTGCCTTGAGACGTACTGTTCTCTTTACGATCTTCTTGTAAAGCGGATGCTTTACATTGTCAATAATTGCAACAACAACAGTCTTATCCATCTTGTCGCTAACGACCATGCCGACTCTTGTTTTTCTAAGATTTCTTTCAGCCACTGTAAAGCCCTCCTTTTACTGCTGTGCGGACTGGATTTCCGCAGCGCGGAGTGCAGTCTTTACACGTGCAATATCTTTCTTAACAGCCTTAATGCGAGCTGTATTTTCCAGCTGATTAGCTGCAAGCTGGAAACGAAGTGCGAAGAGCTCTTCCTTCAGGTCACCCAGCTTGGAATTCAGTTCATCAACTGTCATAGCCTTTACTTCAGTTGCCTTCATTACTGCTCGCCTCCTTCTTCAGCCTTTGTAATAAACTTACACTTGATAGGCAGCTTGTGCATTGCAAGACGCATTGCCTCTCTTGCTGTCTCTTCCGGTACACCTGCAATTTCAAACATTACACGGCCCGGCTTAACTACTGCTACCCAGTACTCCGGTGCGCCCTTACCAGAACCCATTCGAGTACCAGCTGGCTTCTTTGTTACCGGCTTATCCGGGAAAATCTTGATCCATACCTGACCGCCACGCTTGATGTAACGTGTCATTGCGATACGGGCAGCTTCGATCTGGTTTGAGGTGATCCATGCCGGCTCCAGTGCCTGAAGACCAAAATCACCATTGCTTACAAAGTTTCCTCTGTATGCCTTACCTGTCATACGTCCTCTGTGGACACGACGATATTTTACTCTCTTCGGAAGCAGCATTACTGGTTACCTCCTTCTTTTTTAGCGTCACGACGGAAGTTGCCGCCGTTTCTTCTGTCACCATTGCGGTTGTCACGACGTCTTCTGTCATCTCTGCCGCCACGGTTATTATCACGGGACTTTCTCTCGATCTTTTCTCTCTGTGCAGCAGCCTTAGCAGCGTCACCCTTGAGAACTTCGCCCTTATAGATCCATACCTTTACGCCAAGACGGCCGTATGTGGTATGAGCCTCAGCTGTACCGTAGTCGATATCTGCACGAATTGTTTGCAGTGGAATTGTACCTTCATGGTATGTCTCAGAACGTGCGATTTCTGCACCGCCCAGACGACCGGAAACCATTGTCTTGATACCCTTTGCACCCATACGCATTGCACGACCGATGGACTGCTTCATTGCACGACGGAAAGAAGCTCTGTTTTCCAGATCAAGTGCGATCTTTTCAGCTACCAGCTGAGCGTCCATATCTGGCTGCTTAACCTCTACGATGTTTACATATACCTGCTTGCCCATCATCTTTTCGAGCTGAGCACGCAGCTTGTCGATTTCTGCACCGCCACGGCCGATTACTACGCCTGGCTTTGCACAATGAATGTGGATTCTTACCTTATCTGCGAAACGTTCAATTTCAATCTTCGGAACGCCTGCTGCATACAGGTTCTTCTTGATGAACTTACGAACGTTATAATCTTCTACCAGCATATCGCCGAAATCAGCCTTGTTCGCAAACCAGCGTGAATCCCAATCCTTAATTACACCAACACGGAGACCGTGTGGATTAACCTTCTGGCCCATATCTAAACCTCCTTGGGATTATTCTTCTTCCTTCAGAACAATAGTGATGTGTGAAGTTCTCTTGTAAATGCGGAATGCTCTGCCCTGTGCTCTCGGCTGAATCCTCTTCATAATCGGACCCGGAGTAACATAGCACTCTGCTACAACAAGATTATCCTTGTTCATGCTGTGGTTGTTCTCTGCGTTTGCAATAGCGGACTTCAAAAGCTTTGCCAGCATCGGGCTAGCTGCCTTTGGGGTGAGGTCCAGTGTTGCCAGTGCAATATCAACAGGCTTATTTCTAATCAGATCAAGTACGATCTGAACTTTTCTCGGCGCAATGCGAGCATTTCTCAGATATGCTCTTGCTTCCATTTGAACTCCTCCTTCCGCAATTACTTCTTGCCGTTATTTGATGTCTTGGAACCTGCGTGGCCCTTGAATGTTCTTGTTGGTGCGAATTCGCCCAGCTTATGGCCTACCATGTCCTCTGTTACATATACCGGAACGTGCTTACGACCATCGTGTACGGCAAATGTGTGTCCTACGAAATCCGGGAAAATGGTGGACGAACGGCTCCAAGTCTTGAGCACTTTCTTTTCGCCGGCTTCATTCATAGCCATTACTCTCTTCATCAGGACCTCCTGTACGTATGGTCCCTTCTTGATGCTTCTGCTCATGAATCTGTTCCTCCTTTCCCCTTACTTACCGTTGCGGCGCTTTACGATATACTTATCGGAAGGATTATGCTTCTTTCTGGTCTTATAACCCAGAGCTGGCTTGCCCCAAGGTGTTACAGGACCCGGACGTCCGATAGGTGACTTACCTTCACCACCACCGTGTGGGTGATCGCATGGGTTCATTACAGAACCTCTTACTGTAGGTCTCCAGCCCTTATGACGCATACGTCCAGCCTTACCATAGCTTACGTTTTCATGATCAATGTTTGATACCTGACCAATAGATGCACGGCAGTTTACCGGTACTTTTCTCATTTCGCCGGAAGGAAGTCTTACAAGTGCATACTTTTCTTCCTTGCCCATGAGCTGTGCCATGTTGCCTGCGCTTCTTACCAGCTGTGCGCCCTTGCCCGGATAAAGCTCAATACCGTGGATAAATGTACCAACTGGGATTGCGCTCATTGGCAGTGCGTTACCCGGCTTGATATCAGCGTCAACACCAGAACGAACTGTGTCGCCTACCTTCATGCCTTCAGCAGCCAGAATGTAGCTCTTTGTGCCATCCTCGTACTGAATCAGTGCGATAAATGCGCTTCTGTTCGGATCGTATTCAAGAGTAAGAACCTGTGCATTCATGCCGTCCTTTGTTCTCTTAAAGTCGATTACACGATACTTTCTTCTATTTCCGCCGCCTCTGTGACGAACGGTGATTCTGCCGTAGCTGTTTCGGCCGGAATTTTTCTTCATCGGCTCAAGCAAGCTCTTCTCCGGCTCTACCTTTGACAGCTTGGAATAATCTGTTACTGTCATATTACGGCGAGACGGGGTAGTCGGCTTATAGGTTTTAATTGCCATTTATTTCAACTCCTTAAATGCTCTTATCGGGAGCATTACTCCCATACCTGACTGTTCCTATTTAACAGTCTCTATTAGAACATACCGTCGAAGAACTCGATGGTGCCCTTACGCTTCTTTTCTGTAGGCTCTGGATTGATAGTGATGATAGCCTTCTTATAGTCAGCCTTCTTACCAACGAAGCGACCTACACGCTTTGTACGTCCAATGCAGTTCATGGTGTTTACCTTAACAACCTCTACATTAAACAGAGCTTCAGCAGCCTTTGCAATCTCTACCTTGTTTGCATTTTTTGCAACCTTAAAGGTGTACTTGCTTTCAGCCATACCGTCTACGCTCTTCTCAGTGATTACTGGTTTCAGAATGATGTCCTGCGGTGCTTTCACTTTGCATACACCTCCTCGATTTTTGCAACAGCGTCCTTAGAAACAATGAACTTGTCATAGTTCAGGATGTCGTATACATTCAGGGTGTTGACAGCAGCTGTCTTTACGCCCTCGATATTTGCAGCACTCTTAATTACCTTGCTGTTTGCTTCAGCTGTAACGATCAGTGCCTTACCTTCTACGTTCAGTGCCTTCAGCATTTCAACAATCGTCTTTGTCTTGTATGCATCTACAGCCAGTGTATCAAGTACGATCATGTTATTGTCGAGAACCTTTGTAGAAAGTGCAGATTTCATTGCAAGTCTGCGCACCTTCTTGTTCAGTGCATAACGATAATCTCTTGGCTTCGGTCCAAGTGCCACACCACCGTGTGTCCACTGGGGAGCTCTGATGGAACCCTGTCTTGCATGACCTGTTCCCTTCTGTCTCCAAGGCTTTCTACCACCACCACGAACTTCTGTACGAGTAAGTGTGGACTGTGTGCCCTGACGCTGATTTGCAAGATAGTTAACTACCATTGCATGCATTACTGCTTCGTTCGGTGTAATTCCAAAGACAGCATCTGCAAGCTCTGTTTCAGAAACAGCCTTACCTGCCATATCAAAAACTGAAATCTTTGCCATTTGTGTTGCCTCCTTTCTTACGCCTTAACGCTGTTTACGATTGTAACAATGCTGCCCTTAGAGCCCGGAATTGCGCCCTTTACAGCGATGAGATTATTCTCTGTATCAATCTTTACAACTTCCAGATTCTGTACAGTTACCTTTTCAGCGCCCATATGACCTGGCATGCCCTTGCCCTTATAAATACGGGACGGAGATGAACATGCGCCCATTGAGCCTGCTTCTCTGTGTACAGGACCTGTACCGTGAGTCATTCTCAGTCTGTGCTGGTTGTGACGCTTAATTGCGCCGGCAAAACCCTTACCCTTGCTGGTGCCGCTAACATCAACGCTGTCGCCTACTGCGAATGTGTCAGCCTTAATAATATCTCCAACGTTCATGCTGTCGCAGCCTTCAAGCTTGAATTCCTTCAGAGTCTTCTTTGCTGCAACCTCTGCCTTGTCGAAGTGGCCCTTCATCGGCTTATTTACGTTCTTGGCCTTAACTTCGCCAAATCCTATCTGCACTGCTGCATAGCCGTCGTTCTCGATTGTCTTCTTCTGAACAACAACGCAAGGACCTGCTTCTACAACAGTTACCGGGATTACCTTGCCGGACTCATCGAAAATCTGTGTCATGCCGATTTTCTTGCCGATAATTGCTTTCTGCATTTACTTTTCCTCCTGTAGGTTATTGGTTGACCTTTCATCAACTTGACCTTTACGGTTATTGGTTGGCTCTCGCCAACATTACCTTTTACAGCATAAGCTGTAATTACTTAAGCTCCATTACGATATCAACGCCTGCTGGGATTTCCAGCTTCTGGAGAGCTTCAGTTGTTTTCTGTGTCGGTCTGATAACGTCCACGAGTCTCTTGTGTGTACGAATCTCAAACTGCTCTCGGCTATCCTTGTACTTGTGAGTAGCTCTCAGTACGGTGATGATTTCCTTGTCAGTCGGAAGTGGGATCGGACCGGATACTCTTGAACCGCTTCTCTTAGCTGCCTCAACGATCTTCGCTGCTGCTGCATCTACAGTTGCGTGCTCATAACCTTTGATCTTGATTCTGATCTTTTCATTGACTGCCATTGTTTTCGCCTCCTTAACATAATTTCAGAGGGGCACAGGATTTCTTCTTGTTTTACACGCCGCCGGGTGTTTAATCCCAACATAATACAAATGACCCGAAAAACCTTTTAGTCTTCCGAGTCGGCATAATCAAGCACAGTATAAGCTTATACGCAGAATGCACCTCTACGCATTATTCTTACCACATACCGTGTCATTATCCTGCTTCGCCCGGTTTTAAATCGGACATACTCCACGAAAATTACCTGACATACCGCCAGCAACCTTTCGCTTCAACGCATATCTATTGCAATCACGCAATACATATTATACCACAACTGCCCCTGCTTGGCAATACTTTTTGCCATTGATATTTTGTAAACTTTCAATGAATTATCGCATATTCCTCATTTCTTAACTTAATTTCGCCACGGCTATTGCATCTATGTGATTTTCATGTTATAATATGAGTATTGAAACGTTATAAGTATAATTAAAGGATATTGCATTTATACTATTACATATAATAATCACAATCAATCATAATTACAATCAAAATATCACGCTCAAAATATTACAACCACAGTCATTATAATATATAATAATGTATAGATGTATATCTTTATTTTAGAAAGGACAGATTTTTATGAACAAAAGCATGGCTACAGATAAGCTTGCGCAGTTTGATCAGCTGCACCTGCTTTCTTTTTACGATTCGCTGTCTGAAAGCAGTAAAGAACAGCTGCTTGAACAGATTGATAACCTTGACCTGACGGTTCTCGAAAGATTCCATGACGACGCAGAAGCCGTAAGAGGTAAATTTGAGCCTTTGGGCGCACTTACTCTTGATGAAATAAGACAAAACGAACCTGAATTCCGTGAAACCGGACTGAAAGCTATTCGTGAGGGCAAAGTCGGATGTATTCTTTTAGCTGGCGGACAAGGTTCACGTCTTGGCTTTGACCACCCAAAGGGAATGTTCAACATTGGCATTGAACGTGAACTGTATATTTACCAGTGCCTTTTCAATAATCTTATGAATGCCACCGATGAAGCAGGAGCATTTGTTCACCTCTTTATTATGACAAGTGAATCCAACGACGCTGAAACCCGTGAATTCTTGGAAGAAAACAAATTCTTTGGCTACAGTGCAGAATATGTACACTTCTTTATACAAGAAATGGCACCTGTTGTAGATGATAAAGGAAAGGTTCTTATGACTGCTCCAGATACCATTGCAATGTCACCTAACGGCAACGGCGGATGGTTTTCTTCAATGAACCGTGCAGACCTTCTGCCATTCTTAAAGAAAGAGGGCATCGAGTGGCTCAATGTATTTGCAGTAGACAACGTTCTTCAAAGAATGGCTGACCCTGTATTTATCGGCGCTGTTATCGAATCCGGCTGTAAATCGGGAGGCAAGGTCGTGGCAAAAGCAGATCCTAATGAAAGAGTCGGCGTACTATGCACGGAGGACGGAAAGCCATCTATAGTTGAATACTACGAGATGACAGAAGAAATGATAACTCAGCGTGAGCCAGACGGACGTCTTTCTTATAACTATGGTGTTATTCTTAACTATCTCTTCAGGACAGACAGTCTTTTTGAGACTCTAGGTAAAAACCTGCCGTTGCATATGGCACATAAAGCTGTTGCGTATATAGACGAAAACGGTAAAAAAATCACTCCGGACAAGCCAAATGCGTATAAGTTTGAAACTCTGGTTCTTGATATGATACACATGCAGAAATCCTGTCTGGCATATGAAGTTGTACGTGAAAAGGAATTTGCCCCTGTAAAGAATAAGACGGGCGTGGATTCTGTGGACACTGCCCGTGAGCTTCTGAAAAAGAACGGCATAAAGCTTTAATTCGGAGGAAAATATGTTTTCACTAAACGAACTCAGGGAATACGAAGAAAAAATAAATGGCATAACCTTTGTATGCGACGAAGCTGATTCTGCGTCAGAAGAAAGAGCATCTGCTATTGCAAATTGCTATAAAGAAAAGCTTTCTGAAATTGCAGAGTTTATGATAAGCGAAGGTATATCTGAATATTTCGGGGATATTTCCCAAAGCAATATTACAAAATCCCTTGGCTTTCCAATCATTAGCCTTGACAGAAATACTATAACTTACCCAGACAATGGATTTGATGATATGCTGATAATAGAATTTCATTTCAAAGGCATATTGGAAGAATTCTATGGACTTGATATTGACGGATAAAATTTAATATACAAAAGGGGCTGTTGCAATAAAAATTGCAGCAGCCTTGATTTTTTATGCACTGTGGATAGATTAGCAGGTTTTATTTCGTAGTAATAGGTGAAGGAGGTGTAAACTTGAAGATCACAGAAGAAAATTTTGTAAAGTGCATGAAGAATAAAGATGAAAAAGCATTAGAATTCACCGTAAAAAATTACGGAGGTCTAATGAGATCGGTCATTCATCGTATTCTGTATTCTCATCCGGAAGATGCTGAAGAATGCCTCTTTGAAAGCGTAATGAAAATCTGGCATCATATTAACTATTATGATGAATCCAAAAGTACATTTTCAAACTGGGCTGCCGGAATAGCAAAATATACAGCGCTTGACAGACTCAGAAAGCTTACAAAAATCGAACCAACAGTGGATATAGATCAGCTCAGCATTGAAGATATATCCCATATTACTGACAATGCCTTGTTTGACGAATTCTTTATGGAGCTTATATCCTGCCTTAGCGATGAGGATAAGTCTATTTTTATCCGCATATTCTGGATCGGCGAAACTGCCGAAGAAACGTCCGAAGCTCTTGGAAAGCCCAAAAGTCAGCTATACAACCGCATTTCCAGAGGAAAAAAGAAAATCATAGCAAACAATCCCCATCTATTCAGAAAGGAGCTTTAATCTATGAACAACAGGATATATGAAATGCTGAATGATACTAAGCAGGATATATATAGTCCTGACACAAAGCCGCTTAATGACAGTGAGGTAAGTGAAATCATGGAGAAATTCAGAAGAGAAACAAACAAATACAATGCACAAAAGAAGAGAAAGCCACATAAGAGCATAATAATTGCAGCCGCCGCTGCTGCGGTTCTTATTTGCGGAGGTACTGTAGCCGCGGCAAAGGGATTAAATGTGTTTGACAGGCAAAGTCATGCAAACGATATGACATTCATACATACCGTTCCTGATTCAGATGAAACTATGGAGCTTCCACTGGACAAATTTGCTGTCAAGTATAATTATAATGACATTGCAAAAGCAGCTCAAGAAACCCAAGAAGTAAAGACTGCTGAAACAGATAACTTTAAATTACAAGTAGAAAGCGTTTATTGTGATGGAACTACGCTTATGATAGGAGTTTCAGGCAGCATGAAGGACGGCAATCCCAAGCACAAGCAGCTCATTGATCTTGGCAACATCAAATTGTCCTTAGGAAACGTAACTTATGATATATTATTTGGCGGTGAGGAATCTGAATATGCTCATCTTGACGGCAGCCTTGTACTTGATGAAAGCACGGAAAATCAATTTAGCGGCAATATAACGCTTGTAGTATTTGGAGACAGAACAATAACAGAACCTGAAACAGCTGAAATCTCAATCAGACGCATTACAGTTTCGGACAATTACATGGATCAAAATTACATTGAACTTGGAAGTAACCTTAATCTCTCTGTAAACGTACAACCCGACCCTTCTATAAAAGATAATAATGTGTATACGATCGTTGACGGTGATTATTCTGTGAGATTTTATGAAATATCTCCTGTTATGATGATAGTTGGATTTAAATCACCGTTTGATGAAGTCCAAGTCCAATCATGGCTGAATGACGAAAACGGAGAACCAGTAGAAAGTATGAGCCTCAGAGAGCTTCCGGATTATGGCGACGAATTTAGTATAGGCTGCATGGTTCCTGTTACATCAGGTTATGTTACAGCAGCATTTTTTGATAAAAGCAACTTAGACGAAAATGGAAATGTCATAAACACAAAGGAAATCAAAATCAATATGGATGAGGTCATATCTCATTTAAAGAATAATCAATAAAGCAAAAGGTCTGCTGCAATAACTATCGCAGCAGACCTCTATTATTTTTTTACTTATGCCTTAGCCTTGCAAAGCTTATTTACTTCGTCAAACTCCTCAGTAATTTCAGCTTCCGGCTTCTTTGTAATCAGAGAAACAACAACAATTGCAATAACTCCAACTATAAATGCTGGGAGAAGCTCATATACATTCAGGAATCCAAGACCCCAGTCAGCACAGTTAGGTGCAATAAGATATTTCCATACGAATACCATTATACCACCAGATACCATGCCTGCCAGCGCTCCCCATCTGTTTGAACGCTTCCAGAAAAGTGCTGCCAGTACGACAGGCCCGAATGTTGCACCAAATCCAGCCCATGCAAATGATACAATGTCAAATACAGAGCTGTTCGGATCCCACGCAAATATAACTGCCAAAACAGCGATTATAATAAGTACTATACGTGCAACTATCATAGATATACGATCTGAGATTTTCATCTTGAACACGCCTTTAAGAATGTTTTCAGACATACTTGATGAGGCTGTAAGCAGCTGTGAGTCAGCTGTTGACATTGTGCAAGCAAGAATACCGGCAAGTACAAGACCTGCAAATATAGCTGCAAAAAGTCCATTCTCACTGAGAAGCTGGGACATCTTAATGATAATACGTTCAGCATTTCCGCTTTCGGTCATTGTCTCAACTGTACCATTTGCCATAAGCGTATTGCCAACCAGACCTATGAAAACTGCTACTGCCATGGAAATAACTACCCATACAGATGCAATACGGCGTGAGGTCTTTATTTTGTTGCCGTCTTCAATTGCCATAAAACGCAGCAAGATATGCGGCATACCAAAGTAACCGAGACCCCATGCAAGCGTTGATATAATAGTCAACAATGAATATGGACTTGATGTATTATCTGCAATATTATGTGACATTGTAAGTGAAAGATAACCCGGAAGTTCCTTTGCATTATCCATAACAGCATCAAAACCGCCTGCAATATTTACACCGAATATTACAATTACAATAAGAGCAATAGTCATAACAATACTCTGAATAAGGTCTGTTGTGCTCGCAGCAAGGAATCCGCCTATACTTGTATACAGAATGATTACAATAGCACTTATTATCATTGCAGCATGATAATCAATATCAAAGAGAGAGTTAAAGAGCTTGCCGCACGCTGCAAATCCGGACGCTGTATAAGGTACAAAGAATATAAGAATGATCACAGCGGCTATTCCCATAAGAGAACGGCTCTTATCACGGTAACGGTTATGGAAAAAGTCCGGAATCGTAATAGCTTCACACTTTTGAGTATATGTACGAAGACGCTTCGCAACAATAAGCCAGTTTACATATGTACCTATAGCCAGACCTATAGCAGTCCAGCTTGCCTCGGCTGTACCGCATATAAGAGCAACGCCTGGCAGACCCATAAGAAGCCAGCTGCTCATATCAGATGCTTCCGCACTCATAGCTGTAACAATAGGTCCGAGCTTTCTGCCGCCAAGATAAAAATCGCCTACGCTGTTGTTTTTCTTTGAAAACAACATACCGATCACAACCATGCCAATCAAATAGATCGCCATGGTGACCAGCATAGTAATGTCATTGCTGTTCATTATTAGTTCTCCTTATCATTTTATTTTTATTATTTTATTTTCCCTGTTCTTTCTTCCACTGAAGAAATTCTTCATACGTTCCCTGTCTGTCAAGACAACCATCAGGTGTTATTTCAATAATACGATTAGCAACAGTCTGCAAGATCTCGTGGTCATGTGATGACAGGAGCACAACTCCCTTAAAACTCATAAGACCATTGTTTACTGCGGTAATGCTTTCAAGGTCAAGATGGTTTGTAGGTCTGTCCAGAAGCAGTACATTTGAATGGAAAAGCATCATTCTTGAAAACATACAACGAACCTTTTCTCCACCCGATAAAACCTTTACAGGCTTATAAACGTCATCGCCGGAGAAAAGCATTCTTCCCAAAAATCCACGGAGGAACGTATCGGTAATATCATTTTCGGAGTACTGTCTTATCCAGTCAATAATTGAAAGGTCACAGTCATTAAAAAATGCAGAGTTATCCACCGGGAAATATGATTTTGAAGTAGACACTCCCCACTTAATGCTTCCCGAATCCGGCTCTTTCTCTTCCATGAGTATCTTGAAAAGCATAGTAATAGCCTGCTCGCTTTCGCCGACAAAAGCAACCTTATCAGTTTTGCTGAGAGTAAAGCTTACATTATCAAGAAGCTTAACGCCGTCAACAGTCTTGCAAAGGTCTGTTACCTGCAAAATATCCTTTCCAAGCTCACGTTCCATATCAAAGCCTATAAACGGGTAACGTCTGCTTGAGGCAGGCATTTCCTCAACGGCAAGATTATCAAGAAGCTTTCTTCTGGATGTAGCTTGTCTTGATTTTGATTTATTAGCAGAGAATCGCTCAATAAAGGATTTGAGTTCCTTCATTTTCTCCTCTACCTTCTTATTCTGCTGCTTTATGAGTCTTTGCATCATTTGGCTGGATTCGTACCAGAATTCGTAGTTGCCGACATACATTTTTATCTTTGTATAGTCAATATCCACCGTGTGGGTACAGACATTATTGAGAAAGTGTCTGTCATGAGATACAACGATAACTGTACCAAAATATTCAGACAAGAAATCCTCAAGCCAAGCAATAGCGTCAATATCAAGGTGGTTGGTAGGCTCGTCCATAAGGATAATATCAGGATTGCCGAAAAGTGCCTGTGCAAGCAGGATCTTTACCTTTTCGTTACCTGAAAGCTCGGACATCTGACAATACAGCAGATCTTCGGAAAGCCCAAGGCCCTGTATCAGCTTAGAAACATTGGATTCTGCTTCCCAGCCGTCCATTTCTGCGAATTCTGCTTCAAGTTCAGAAGCCTTTACGCCGTCCTCCTCGGAGAAATCTTCCTTTGCGTAAAGAGCGTCTTTTTCCTGCATAACGTCATAGAGTCTCTGATTGCCCATAATAACGGTATCCAGAACGGTGTAAGCGTCGTAGGCAAAATGATCCTGTTTCAGAACGCTCATACGAAGATTCTTCGGAATAGAAACTTCACCTGTAGTTGGCTTCAGTTCACCGCAGAGTATTTTGAGAAAAGTCGATTTACCAGCGCCATTTGCACCGATAATACCATAACAATTTCCCGGGTTAAACTGTAGATCAACGTTCTTAAACAGCATATCACTGCCAAATTGCAAGCTGACATTTGAAACTGTAATCATAGTATTTCCTTTCTGTTTGTACTAAAGCACCAAAAAGCACATTCCTAAGTATTATAACACATAAAAAACGAATTTGCAAGAAATTTCCTCCATATTTTGAAAAAAATACAGATTTAGGGCGATTTAAGGCAATTTAAGACAGTTTAAAGCAGCTTAAAGCAATTTCAGAAAAAAATAAAAACAGGAGCTGTATCACCACCATTTCGGTGACCAGCTCCTGTTTTTATTTACTCATTTACAGATTCATCTGTACTAGCTTCCGTAGCTTCTTCTGTAGCTTCTTCCGTACCACTTGCTTTATAATCATCTGCATATACCGAATCCACACCAAGATATTCATCAAGCGTTATTCCAAGCTCAGTTACCCTCTTTGCAACATCCTTACCTACATAACGAATATGCCATGATTCATATTTATAACCCGTAATGTTTTCCTTACCCTTAGGATATCTTATAATAAAGCCATATTCAGCACAGTGCTTTTCAAGCCATTTAGCTTCCGGCGTTTCTGTAAAAGTATCATCAATAGAGTTTACATCAATGACAAGCGCTGATTGATGCTCTGAAAATCCCGGTCTTGCAGAGAAAGTATCCGCCATATCAGCTCCGTATATATCTACATAGTCATTATAGATCTCTACTTGTTCATCATAGCTTCTATAACCGGATGCATAATATATATTCAGATCTTCTTCGGCAGCAGCAGCACACAAGTCATTAAAAGCATTCTGTGTCTCCTCTGTCAGTTCGCCAGGGTCATACGATGCGTCTGCACCATAACTCTTATTAATAAGCAGTATTCCGTCAACGTATGTCACGCCGTCCTTTTTATCCATTTTGCGTACAGTACAGCTGATCTGTGCTTTAATGGACGGATTTGCCTTTGCAGATATAGTAATATCACATACACCGGCAGAAATACCCTTGATTATACCATCCTCAGTAACTTCTGCCACAGATGTATCGCTGCTTACCCACAAAACATCCTCAGCAGTAGCCGCACCGGTTGTCGACATACTTATTTGAATTGGAACTGTACTGCCTTCAAGAACAGCCGTAAAATTATTCAGCGGTGTTATTCCCACAATATTACATTCACCTGTAGGAGTTTCAATAATATTGCCGTTTGCATCTGTCTGAACAGCTGATACAGGCTGATCGTTTCCAGAAGAATTCTGTTTCATCTTTATAGTGTTTACAATAAGACCTGCTGACAAACCAACAACAAACACTGCTGAAATTCCGATAACTGTACGCAGTATACGTGAATTTTTCCTTGCCCTGCGTCTACGTTCAGCCGCCGTTTCCTTTGGACGCTCAGGGTTAAAGTACCCCTCCTGCTCTTCTGTTACCTTTTCATACTTGCCTGTCTTTCTGAGTATCTCGCTTGCCTTGGGAGCTTTTGGCTCATCTGATATCTCCGAAGGATCCGGTATCTTTTCATACTTACCCCTTGTAACTGTCGGCTGCTCTGGCGCTGCTGCGACATTTGGCTCAGGCTTTGCTTCATGTCTGAGCATCATCTCTATATCATTATTTTCAAGTGTATCAGAAGATGTCTCTATGTTATTTGCAATTTTATCCGCCTTAGTTTCAGCAGATTTTTCTTTCGTCTCATGGTCATCTGTCGGTAAAAAAGAATTTCGAGCAGACATTGTTGTATTTTCAGTTATATTTTCATAAGTTCGCTGAGCTTTTCTGGGCTGAACTTTTCTGGAAGGATCATGAGCAGCACTCTCATGACGAAGCATTTCGGTTATTTCTTCTTCCTCTTTGTCCTTTTCAGAATCAACTGCACCAAGCTCACGAGCCAACAATCTCTGAAACTCTTCAAACTCCTTTTCTGACATATTTCTGCTTTCCATAATAGAAAACCTCCGTTTATTATCGTTTTCCTCTAAAAGGCTTTTAATTCGACATCTGTGTATAATTCGGTATTATATTATCATATCATATATTTCCCCCTATGTCCACGAAATTTTAAGACTTTTTTAGAAATGTTTTATTAACAAAAGATGTTTTCCTGTTATAACGATCAAAAGCACGGACAGAGTTTGTACGAAATAAACAAAAGTTAGAGAAACAGGTGATAAAGTTATTGCAATTATAAACCACATATGATATAATAGAAGCGTACACAGGGAACATTTTTCTGTACTAATTAAATCAAAAAGAAGGGAAAAAAGTAACATGAAAAATCTAACTAAAAAAGCAGCTTTTCTGACGGCTGCAACAATTCTTTTCGGTGCTATGACGATACCGTCTTCACCTATAAGCAGCACTGCTGAAGCTGCTTTTGCAAGCATCGAAGATCAAATGAATGTCGGAACACTGGACATTGGAGGCGGTGGCTTCGTTTCAGGTATTGTTACAGGTCAAAAAGAAATGTATCTTCGTACAGACGTTGGAGGTGCATACAAGTACGATTATACTCAAAATCGCTGGGTTCAGCTTTTCGATTTCATCAACGAAGAAGATAGAGGCTTATTAAGCGTAAAGGGTATGGCTATTGACCCTAATGACGACAATACCGTTTACTTCCTCTGCGGATGTGCTTACTTTTCGGATGCAAGAACTGTTATTTTTAAGACAACAGACGGCGGTCAAACTTTCACACAAAGTGATGTAACAGATCTCATTCAGATACACGGCAACGGTGATGGACGTGAATGCTTCGAACCTATAGCTATAGACCCTGACAACACTGATACTATCTATGCAGGCGGAGATGTTACTGCCGGTGATTCTGCCCTCATCAAGTCAACAGATGGCGGTCAAACTTGGAATCCTGTAAAGGGATATGACGACCTCGGACTTTTCAGCCATTCTCTTAAATATCCGATGTGGACCGAACATATGGTAAGAGGTACTGAATCAAAGGAATACAATCAGCAAAACGGTATCGGTACTATTCTGGTTGAGGGCGGCAAAGTTTATGTCGGCTCATCTGTAACAGGTTCGACAAATATCCATGTTGCTGATGTAGATAACGATGAATTTACTGAACTTTCAGCAGATCTTCCTACAGCTAATTATCCGCTTTCTATAACAAGCGACAATAATGGAAATCTTTTCTTCACATATATTGCTGGTCTTGCATTCTCTGGTAGTGCCGGCGGTGCTTATAAGTACAATTTGGCAAGCGGTAAGGTGCAGAAACTTTCCGTTACAGATAATGCTGTTGGTATGATTACTGCTGATAAAAATGATCCAAACAAATTGGTTGCCAGAACTTGCGGTATGTGGGCAGATCAGTGGTATGAAGAAGAATGGACCGATACCAGCATAGCATGGGGCGACTATTTCTTCCGTTCAACTGACGGCGGCGAAACATGGGAAAATATTACTCCTGGTCAGGGCGAAACTATCTATGGTGAGGGAGATCCTTATAAGAAATTTGTTTCACTTCCTATAGATACAAATGGCTATGACTGGATCTATGGCAAAGCTTGTCACTGGGGAAGTGGCATCAGCATAGATCCAAGAAATCCAGACAAAATCCTTATGACCTCTGGTAACGGTGTTTTCGCCTGTGATAACACATGGGACGAAACAGGTGTACAGTTCTATTTCCAGCCGGATGGCGTAGAAGAAGTTGTTGCACTTGATATGATAAGTGCTCCTGGAAAGAATCCATTCTCTGCAATCGGCGACTACGATGGCTTTGAACACGCAGACAATGTTCATGCAATTCAGCATCAACCGAATATGGGTAGCACAAGTGCTATAGCTTATTGTCCTTCTAATCCTGATGTAATGGTTCGTGCAGCTCAGAATGATTCTACAACTTATTACACCCTCGACGGCGGTAAAGAATGGATAAAGATGAACTCAAACGCAACAGCAGGCAAGGCTGCTATCACTGAGCTTGAAGACGGCACTTACAGAATCTTCCGTACAGGCAGCGGTAAGGGTTCATATACCGATGACTTCGGCGGAACTTGGAAAGATTGTTCCGGCACTACAGGTACTAAGGAGCTTTATTTCAAGGTTGATGAAGAGAATCCTAAGTATGTTTACGGCTACACTGCTCAGTATAATGAATATTGGTTCTATGATACTTCAAAATCAGAACCTACATTTGAAGATGCACATTATACATTTATGGTAAGTGATGACTACGGTGCAACATTTACTGCTGCTGATGTATGCAAATATGACCAGTGCGATGTTGCAAACAGAATCGGCTATCTTGGCGAAGGTGAAATGGTTCTGGGTGCTGGCTGGAATGGTGCATACTATGTAACAGATTTCGGCAAAAACATCGAAAAGCTTGACAGTGTATTCTACTGCAAAACTATCGGCTACGGCGCTCCTGAAAAAGAAGGCGACGTAAATACTCTTTATATGTACGGTCAGCCGGAAGAAAGCGATCCTCAGGGCGTTTATCGTTCAACTGATGCCGGAAAGACATGGGTTGCTATCAACATAAACCACCTCTACGGCGGTACAGGCAACGGTAACTTCCTCGTAGGCGACATGAATGAATTTGGTACTGTTTATATGTCTACTGTAGGCTGCGGTATTGTTTACATGTCACTTGACGACGGCACTGACCCTAAGCCTCCTGTTACTACAACCACTACAACAGCCACAACAACAAATACAACTGCCAGTTCTGAAACAACAACAAATACAACAACAACTAGCAAAACCACGGACAAAACAGATGTTACAACCACATCTGGAGATTCCACAACAACGACTACAAAAACAACGGTAACAACTGATAATCCTAATGTAAAATACGGCGATGTAAATCTTGATGGCAAGATCACTATGGTAGACATGGTATATTTAAATAAATATATCACTGGTTCTATCAAATTCAATGACCAGCAGATGGCAAATGGTGACTGCGCATTAGACGGCAGCGTTTCTTCTATTGACGCATCAGCACTTCTGCAATTCCTCGGTGAAAGAATTGAAGTCCTGCCTGTAATACCGGAAGCATAAGTTTTTCATAAATTTATAAAGGAGATGCGCAATTATGGAGCCGAACCGCTATATAAATGAACACACAATACCAAAAAGACCTACGCAGAATACTGCGCCAGTTAATAAAGAAATAAAAGTCTCTGTTCCAAACAACAATACTGCCCATATACGCAAAAAGCCTGCGCCAAAAGAAAAAACAGGAAAGTTACAAATTTCCGGAAAACGTTTCTTTGGACAAATTCTTATCGACCACTGGGTCATACGCATTAACGGTGAACAAAGAGAGCTGCCATTTGGAAATAACAAGCTCTCGCTGGAGCTTCCTGCCGGAGTGTATCTGGTTACTGCTTATACACCTTATCTCGGAATGCACTGCATGAGAGTTACTGCGGATATAGAGATCCGTCCGGGCATGGCTACACATATCTCCTATCAAACTGTTTTTGATATATTTAAAAATGGAATCATGCGACATAGTATATCTTCATAAATAAGATTCCAAAGCAAAAACACGCAAAATAAACAAAGCAAACGGCTGCTGTGAACTTAATCATAGCAGCCGTTTTAATCTAAGGAGAGCAGTTAATCTTTAAGAGTCATTATCTGATCGCCACATTTAATAGCGGCGACAGTTTCAGGGTCAACAGGCATTGTATATCGAAATAAAACATCTGTTTTTTTGGTGAAGCTCATGCCACCGTCTAACATACAGCCTATTTCAATCCCATCATCAGTTATAATTTTTACAGGTGTATTATTGAAATCCAGACAATTTGTACCAGTTTCGCCATGAATTCTCATGCAGAAAGCAGAAAGCTCCACTTTATCTGCATAAAATAACTTTTTCAATTTCAGGGTCTCTATCTCTTTGCTTATAGTTTCATCTATATAATAACGTACAACTTTTGCATTTTTCTCTACATCAACGTTAAACGAAAAATTACATTCATCGCTTTCATAGAGTTCAATCTTATCTTTATCCTTATCATTATCTTTTCTTCTTGCTTCATACAGCGACATCTCTACACTTATATCACTTGTTCTAAACGGCTGCTTCATTGTCATCATTATCCAGACAAAATAAGAACCGTCATCCTGAAGAACCTCAGCGCTGCTGACATTGCCTATTTCAAGCTCCTTGTTGCCGCTTTTTGCAGTGCGTTCATGTCCGGGCAGGATATACTCTATCTGATCCGACGACTCTTTCGGAGTATACTGCATTGTGAAATATAAAGCCGTTCCGTCACTTATTGCACCTATAGGCTTTATATTGCCGCTGTTATAACCGGATGAACTAAAATCAGTAATTTCGCCCATATAATCCTGAGTTAAGCTGTATAGCTTATCCTTATATTCAGGGTCTAAAACAAGCTTTTCTGATTCATAAGTAAAACCCTTTCCAGAAAAAATTTCTAAAAGCCAGTTGTGTCCATTAAAAGCGGATACCGTAACTGTACTTACCATAACAACGCAAAGACAAGCTACAATAACTGCTATAAAAGAACGTGAACGTTTATGCATTTTTATATCAGCAATATTTTCACGCTCATTTGGTATTTCTTCCACTTTCCTGAGAATTTCTTTCTCACAGGAATCCGGCATTTTTATGTGAGACATTGTACTCTGAAATAATTTCTTCTCCATAATAGAAACCTCCTTGCTTCTCCAGTTGTTTTTTAAGCCTTTTTCTGCCACGTTCAAGTCTGGTCTGTACTGTAGAGGGATTTGTACCAGTAATAGATGATATTTCTTTCACTGAATATTCCTCATAGTAATACAAAAGTATCATCACACGGTATTTGTCGGGCAAATCAAAAACCGCATGATAAAGCCGACTTTCCTCTGTAGTAAACGTTTCCGACGAGGGCATATTTTCAGGCATATCGTCTCTTTTTACCTGCCAGAATGATTTTTTCAAATTGCAGCAGGCATTAAGAGTAACTCTTATAAGCCATGCCTTTTCTGATTCTGCATCCTTAAAATCTTCGTCACGCAGATATAATTTTAGAAATGTATCCTGAGAAATATCTTCGGCATCAGCTTTATTTCTAAGATATGTAAAAGCGATTCTGTATACCATATCCTTGTATAGACTAAGCCTATCCTGAAACTTCTGTTTATCCATGCCGTCATCTCCCTTCCTGTTTTTGAAGCGCTTCATAAATAAAACAAGTGAGATACGCAAAATATCTCACTTGTCAAAAAATATTCAGTTAATTCTAAATCGATTTGCTAGAAAATTATGATCTATTTTCTTTAGGTACTGCATAGAGGTTTGTTTCCCATGCGGGAATATAAAGCTGATGACGAATATAAATGTCATAATGTGGATTCAATGTTTTTATAAGCAGCGGCAAAGTGAAAATATCCTCATTTCGATGGTAAAGTGATACCATAAGCCTTGGAGCATACTTAGAAATAGTCTGTGCTGAACCCCAAAGAGCCTCACGTTCACAGCCTTCCACATCCATTTTTATAATAGTGGCAGGCTTTCCCTCAAGAATACTGTCTACTGAACGTGCCGTTATTGACTGACCCAGCGCCGACACAGCAGACTGTCTGCCCGCCTTTGTGGAAAACGGAACTTCTGTATCAGTGCACCATGCAACTGCATTGTAAATGCTTACATAGGGCATTTCAGCCGTACACTTACGCAGCTTCTTGAAATTCTTGCGGTCTGGTTCTACACCGTACATACGTACATACTTTCCCTTTGTATACGACATGACCTCTTCAATAGTATCACCATTATACGCACCCAGATCAACATATGTTTCATTCTGCGTAATTTTTATAATATTACGATAGATATCATCCTTTGGAGTAGTTACCTCCATAAGATATGGTATCTTACCACTGATTTTAAAATTTATGATATTAGCATATACTTTCTGTGAAAATGGATCTGCCAACATATCATAAACCTGTTGTATTTCGTCTGCGTGTTCAAGACAGTAATCATATGTGAATAATCCTCCGCCTGCAACCGGAACATCCGGCACAAGCAGAGTATGACGCTCTGCAATCTCAAGCAGCTTGTCCACCAATGACTGGTATCCTGCCGCAAATGCAAGTACGATTACAAAATCTTCAACCTGTTCTTCGATTTCGGAAAGCTTCCGAACTTTGTAGCCTGCAAAAGAATGGCCTCTTACAAAATCATCGCTGGCGAAGATGCCTGCCAGAGGAATATTTTTCTCTCTAAAGACACGCATAATTTTCTCCGCACCATCGCCCATGCCATAAATAAAAATCGGACGTGTTTCTGCCTTGAGAACCTCCCAGACAGTTTGTTTTTCCGTAATAAATGAAAGCATGTTTAGGAACTCCTTTATCTATCTGTATGAATCCGTGTGCAGCGTTTGTTTTTTTGCTGCCTCCGACACCTCCATGCGTCCTGTGTAATTCAAGACATAGGCGATTTAGCGCCGTGCCTCGGTAAAAAAATCATAAATAAAATAAAATAAGGCCCAAGCCGTACCTTACACATGGTCTGCATGGTCACATTCTTCATCGCCTGCCGAGCCTATCATGTCCCTGCCACGGATAGCATAACGATCACGATACTGGCTTACATACGAACCGATAAGGTCAGAGACCTCTCGTGGGCATTTGACTGAAACAATGTGCTTTTCGGGAGTATCTGCATCCTTGCAGAAAAGAATTATTGTACCGCAGCCGAATATACGCTGCCAGATGCTGCGGCTGAGGCTCTTATCTACTATACGATATAGCTCAAGTTCATCCTCATTTACACTAAGAAAACCTGCACGTGTTATAAGCCTGTTTTCTGTGAGATAATATCTAGTGAAAGAAAGCGGCAGTCCAAATATGGTACGCTTTTTGTCGCTCCAGATATAATCAATCTGTTTATCCTTTTTAGGCATTGCTGAAACACTCCCTCTCTATATAAATTAAATCAAAGCTTTATCACTGCCTTTGAACCGTTCACAGTGATTTTTTATCAGTATCTGCAACCAATACTGTAAATCGCTTGTACGTTTCAGATGCTGTGACGATGATAGTATCATCACTGCGTTCCGCCGTGAGAGCCGGAACGTGCTTTGCATTTATATCTTAAACTTCTGCAAAAGCACTGTCTTATTATACAAATAACTATAGTAGTTATGCATATACATATAATATATATTCTACCACAAAACAGCCCTGATTGTCAATTATAATCCGTAGAATTATTGCAGTTTACCCTGATTTTGTGTAATTTTGACAAATAAAAATGACCTTTATAAAGAAAAGAAATGAGAAAACTAAGTGATAAAGGTGAAAGGTTTCGGATAATTTGAATAGAGCTATTGCAATTATCGCTTAAAAATGGTAAAATAAAATTATAATATGCTATATAATATACTATGTAATATAATATATAATACAATTAAGATAGGCATAAAATTTTGCAAAGCAGTATGAAAGGAACGTTTATATGTATCGTTTACTTATTGTTGATGACGAAGCCAATATTCGCAATGTTGTTCGTGAATATGCTGAATTTGAAGAATATGAAGTTTGTGAAGCTGAGAATGGCATGGAAGCCGTTAAGCTGTGCCGTGACCAAGACTTTGATCTTATAATTATGGATGTTATGATGCCGAGACTGGATGGCTTTTCTGCTGTAAAGGAGATCCGTAAAAAAAAGAACACGCCTGTTATAATGCTTTCCGCAAGAGGTGAAGAATATGACAAGCTTTTCGGATTCGAGATCGGCATAGATGATTATGTTGTAAAGCCATTTTCACCAAAGGAACTGATGGCACGAGTACGTGCGGTACTCAGCCGACACAATACTGCTTCACCGTCTGAACATTCTTCTCAAAAGCTTACATTTGAAGGTCTCGAAATAGACCTCGCTGGACGTGAGGTTTACGTTGACGGACAGCGTGCATCTATGACTCCAAAAGAATACGACCTGCTTTTCTACCTTGTAAAAAACAAAGGTCTGGCGCTGACAAGAGACAAGCTCTTGGAAGAGGTCTGGGGATACGATTTCTTTGGTGATGACAGAACTGTTGACACGCACATTAAAATGCTCAGAGGAAGCCTTGGAGTATACAGAAAGTATATTGTTACGCTGAGAGGAATGGGTTATAAATTCGATGCTGAAATTTAAAGATATTCGTATTGGCAAGAACCTGTCCATCAGAGTTAAAATATGGCTGTTCTTTATGATGCTGGTCTGCATTGTATTTATACTTATGTGGACTTTTCAGGTACTTCTACTCGGACAATTCTACGAGATAATGAAGGTTTCATCAATATCAAGAGTAACTAAAAATCTTGCCAAAACATATCAGACAGAGCAGATTATATCTGATGATCTCCGTGATGCGGCTATGCAGAATGATATGTGCATTGAGGTATTAAACGCAGAAGGCGCTGAAATAAATTATAAATGCATATTCAGCGGAAATTGTCTGCTCCACAACGGCAGCAATGACATATATTTTTATTATATGGATCTCAAGCAAAATGCCGGTAAAGACATAGTAAGAAAGCTCTACAATGATACCATGCAGAGCGAAATGCTTGTATACGGCTGTCCTTTGTATGATACAAATAATGAGATAAAAGGCTATATCATTACAAATTCACGTCTTGTTCCGGTTGAGTCAACACGTCATATTTTACAAAATATGACTATGACTATAACTGTTGCACTGGCTATTGCCGGAGTAATTCTCTCAGCTTACGCAGCCGAAAATCTTGGTACGCCTATAAAAAGGCTCAACAGTTCTGCAAGGCGGCTTGCGCTTGGAGATTATACCGCAAGCTTTGTAGGCGGCGGTTGTGCAGAGGTTGACGACCTTGCAGATACACTGACCTATGCAAGTCATGAGCTTTCAAAAACAGATGAAATGCAGCGTGACCTTATTGCAAATGTTTCACACGATATGCGCACACCGCTTACTATGATGAAAGCATATGCCGAAATGATACGTGACCTTTCAGGTGATAATCCCGTAAAGCGTGAACAGCATCTTAACGTTATCATTGAAGAAACTGACAGACTCTCACTTCTCGTAAACGATATGCTGGATCTTTCAAAACTTGAAAGCGGCACTCAAAAGCTGGAATATCAAACTATAGATATAAGCGAAAAGCTCTGTGAAATAGCTTCACGTTATGAAGGATTATCTGAAAAGATGGGATATCACCTTATATTTACAGGAGATGCCCCTTATATGATTCACTGCGACAGTGGAAAGATCGAGCGTGTTATATGCAATCTGCTTAATAATGCTATAAACTACACCTCAAAAGAAGACAGAACGGTAATACTTCGTCAAATAAATCGTCCGGACTGTGTACGTATCGAAATATCTGACAGGGGCGACGGCATTGAAGAAGATAAAATAAAGCTTATCTTCGACAAATACTATCGTTCAGAAAATCATAAACGTGAAGTAGTCGGAACGGGTCTTGGGCTTTCAATTGTTAAAGCTATACTCAAGATGCACGGCTATAACTATGGTGTAAACAGTAAGCTTGGAGAGGGTTCAACCTTCTGGTTTGAAGCAAATGCGGCTGTACCACCTGTAGCAGATGATAAATAACAGTTGATTTAATGCTGCTATTATCAAACTGAATATAAAAAGAGCTTGTGATTTCTCACAGGCTCTTTTTGTTGATAAAAAACATTTGTCATATTATCACAATAAGGCTTGTCCGTTTGAACAAGCCTTACTTTTACTTTATATAAAGATTAGTCTGCTACGTATGGCAGCAGTGCAACGTGTCTTGCTCTCTTGATAGCAGAGGTCAGTTCACGCTGGTGATATGCACAAGTGCTTGTAACTCTTCTTGGAAGAATCTTTGCACGCTCAGTCATGCACTTCTTAAGCTTAGCAACATCTTTATAGTCGATTCTCTCTGCACGATCTGCACAGAACATGCAAACCTTTTTACGAGAACGCTTATTGTTTCTTGGTGCTCTTTCCATTTTCTATGTCCTCCTATCTAACGATATTTTAGAATTAGAAAGGAACTTCTCCATCGCTGAGAATTTCTTCAAAATCTCCGAGATCTCCAAGCTGAACAGCCGGCTGAGGAGCTGCCTGTGGTGCAGGCGCTGGGGCTGACGGCTGAGAATAAGACGGCTGCTGATAAGTTGCCTGATAGTTATTATTTGGCTGACCATAGCCGCCACTCTGAGCAGCATTCTTGCTTTCGCCGAAGCTTACATTATCAGCCTGAACATCCATAGTATAATGCTTTACACCATTCTGGTCAGTCCAGTCATTATTTCTAAGGCTGCCTTCTACAATGATCATGCTGCCCTTATGGAAATAACGATTTACAAATTCAGCAGTCTGTCTCCAGCATGTAACATTTATAAAATCAGCTTCACGCTCACCTGTCTGCTTATTTGCAAACTGGCGATTTACAGCCACTCTAATTCTACAAGTTGCAACACCGCTTGGAGTCTGACGAAATTCAGGATCAGCACAAAGTCTGCCCATCAAAATAACTTTATTCAGCATATCCGTTCCTTTCTGTTAATTTCACATTTACTTATGCAGCAACGGTTACCAGGAATCTCAGTACACCGTCTGTAATGTTCATTACACGCTCAAGCTCAGCCGGGAAATCCGGTGCGCATGTGAATGTGTACAGTGCATAATAACCGTCTGGTTCATCATTGATTGGGTATGCCAGCTTACGCTTGCCCCATTCATCAATATTCTCCAGTGTAGCTGATTCTTCGATCTTAGCCTTAAACTTAGCTACCAGATCCTTAACAGCTTCTTCACCGTTTGCCAGGCTGTATACAGCCATCAGCTCGTACTTTTCAATCTTCTTTGCCATTTCAAATACACCTCCCTTTGGATTTCGTCTGCGTTTTTATGCGCAAACAAGGATAACATATCTATTTTACCACGTCAGGCTATTCTTGTCAAGCCTTTTTCTGGATTTTTTAAAAAAACGCTCCGATATTATAACCGAAGCGTTTTTAACACGTTACTTTTGAAGAATGGCTTCCCAATCAGTACTAAGCCCTGCAATACTATTTGCATAGTATTTAAGAACTACTGTAGCGTCATCTATACCTATAATACCATCACGGCTTATATCAGCAGCATCTATACCCTCTTCTGTATTAACCTCAAGCCCTGCGGCAGATTTCGCATACAGTTCAAGAATACTAGCTGCATCAGAAATATTTACATCGGAATCGCTGTCCATATCTCCCATTGCATGAAATTTCATGCCATAAACTGACAGATCATCCCATATGGTATCTTTATACCCATAAAATGTGCAGCTGTATTTCCCAAAAGGATTATCATGGCCTTCCAAAAGCTGTTCAAGCTCTTCCTTGGGCATTTCTCCAAGAGTAGAATCTTTGCCCATTAGGTCTGTATAAGGAGACATAAATACTTTATCCTGTGCGTCGCTTAAATATCCAAATTCCCAAAAATCAAGCACTGCATCAGAATCCGGCAAACGAATAGTTTTAAGCTCCGGAAATGACCATACAAAGTCAAAATATGTTATGCCTTCTTCTATAACAATATGTTCAACGAGATTTACAACTCCATCTTCAAGCCACGGATAATCAGGCTTTTCATCAAAAAAACCGTAAGCATCCATACTTCCCGTTCCACTAACGGTCATAACACCGTCTGTATCGAGACTTACCCATACATCGTCGCCCGTGTTCTGGCTGCAAAACACATTAAAAACATTCTCTGCTGCTGTAACCGGCAAAGCCATAGCGGCTGCCACAGCTCCTGCTGTGGCAATGCCCATCAATTTTCTCATAGCTTTCATAACAATAACCTTTCCTTTCTTAATATAATCTTTCTTCATTTTTATAATTTCAAATATATCCCCAATAATATGGAAATTACTACAACATATTATAACACATAATCTTTAAATTGTCAACATAAAAAAAGAAAACAATGACTCTTGTTTTCCTCTAACAAAAGCCATTGTTTTTCATTATTATTATTTTTATTTACTGCGTCTGTGCTTTACGATTTTAAATATAAATACTTCTATAACTATAATAAGCGCCAATACAGCTGTAAGTATAAGCACTATTTTCAGCGGGAAGCCCTCACTTGTTCCCGAACCGAACGAAGAACTGTTAGACGAACCATCGTATGTATTTGGAGACGGAGTATTCTGAGCTTTTTCAGAATCAGGTGTAGCCGCACTTACTGCGCCTGCAACAATTCCGCCATTTTCTTCACAGAGAAACGCTGCCAGCCATGCCAGAGGTGCATTCCAGTTGATAGTACACTCATTTACAGACCATGCTTCAACATTATCAAGATAGCACTTAGCCGGTGCTATTGTACCCTTTATCCATCCGCTGCCCATTACCCACGGATCTTGCATACCTGAATTAGGTCCGCCTACGAGAACTCCGGCAGGCGCTTTAGGAAAGCCTTCAACTGCCTGAGCACACCAATAACGATGATGTGGGTTTTCTACTGCGTGTGCGCCGTATCCTGTTACATAGCTGTAATCCATAGGGTTACGTCCAAGAAGATAATCGGCAGCACTTATAACGCCGTTCATATATTTAGCGTCTCCTGTAAGATCAAAAGCTGCTGCAATTATAATTGCATTATCTGCAATAAATGAGTTTGAACCCCAGACATAGCCCACTGTTTCGTCGTTATAGCTAAGCTTGCTCTGACCATATGGCTGACCATAGCCCTGAATATCTTCCATGCTAAGATACGTATCTGCCGCAGCTGCAAATGCACCTTCAAGAGCAGAGGCATCTTCATTTATACAAGCTGTATCAAGCGCAAGAGTAAGGTTTCCAAGCGCTGCTGTATTGCCCCAATCAAAGCTTCCGACTACTCCGTTTGTTTCACCGTTTGTAAGGCTTGTAGGAATATTCAGATACCACTCTGACGCTTTCATATCATCAAGATAATTAGTCTTGCCTGTTGTACGATAAAGCTCACAGGCAGCCCAGTAGAATTCATCTTCTACATTATCATCGCCATAAGCACCGCCGCCTATGGACTGATCGAGAGGTGCATACATAGCAGGATGTGCTTTTGCGGCCTCATAAGCCTTTTCGGCTGCTTCCAGACACTGCATAGCAAATTGAGTATCTATATTCTGCCAGATACGTGCAGCCTGTGCGCAGGCTGCTGCAAGATTAAGAGTTGCAGCCGTCGTCGGAGGTTTTATAATACGCTCCTCAGCATCATCAGCAGGTGCAAGACCAAGAGCAGTCCACTTTATATCATGCACCTTATGATACGCCATGCCCTCATTTTCGCCGCTTTGTACCATCATTTTAAGCATCCACTCTATCTCATAGCGAGCTTCATCAAGAAGATCCGGATAGCTGTTTGCATTTTCAGGAATGTTCATAGTACCATCCGCATATGCTGATTCCGTACCTTTTTTAACCGCTCTTTCGTACTGATTCTGCATAAGCCACACGGAAACGCCGCCATTTACAACATATTTTCCGTGATCTCCTGCATCATACCAGCCGCCTGTTACATCCTGCGTACCGCCATTACTATTCAGATCATTCCAATCAGTTGTGATACGTGCCACATCGCTTGCATGACCTGCTGCTCTTGCAAGTGAGGCAGCGTCACCTGAAGTGATATAAGTACTATCAATTGCAATGCCGCTTCTGTTTTGATAGAAGTAATTAAGCGCATCGTAAAGCATACCGGAATATGTATCAGTACCGCCTATAGTAAATTCACGGCTGACTGAATCACCTGCTTTAAGCGTATATGTTCCGGCATCTTTAAAATCAGAAAA
Organism: uncultured Ruminococcus sp.; assembly: GCA_910579955.1. Lineage (GTDB taxonomy): Bacteria > Bacillota > Clostridia > Oscillospirales > Ruminococcaceae > Ruminococcus_C. Next base: position 41,447 of record CAJTWE010000008.1, read on the forward strand.
ATTAAGTATCTGTACAGAATCGCCCGAATCCGCATCTATTCCCATAGGATATGACTCACCGGTATAAACTTCACTGCCGTTTAAGTCCATTACCGAGAAGCTCACTTTTTCTTCGTTCTCAGTAATCAATGTAGCTTTCTTGGCAGCTTCCTGAAAATATCCCACCTGATTTGTTACTATAGCCGCCCTGTTCCATTCCTCAGGTGCGACATAATCGTATTCATCACTGTTTGTGCAAACAAGAGACATATTGTCAAATGTAAAAACAGTTCCATCCGGTACACTTTCGCCGCCGATATGGAAAGCCCATTCTACCTCAGCTGTTCTATTAGCAGTAAATGTTCCCTTTACAGATTCTGTTTGACCGGCAGTCAGCTGTTTTACGTCCCAGAAACCTTCAAACGATCCATCATCAGGATTACCGTGCCAATCCTCAGTAAAAGGCTCTGCCATATCACCTATCTTTGTATAGTAAGTACAGTTATTGCTTGCTGTAATGTCGAAAGACACCTCATAAGTACAGCCCTGTGAAAGAGTAAGTCCTCTATGTCTGAACTGACAATCCCATCTATCTTCGCCGCCCTTTGATGCACCACCGGCATTTACGATGGTTATAACATATTGTCCATCCTTTATTTCAAAATCCATTTCGCCCGGTGCTGATTCGCATACATGCCACGGCAAGCCTACACCGCTTGAAAAATCAGTTTGTCCAAGCTGCTGACCAGCATAAGCTGTAATATTTGTACACACAAGACTGGCACTGAAAATCGCAGCCATGACCGCTCCAGCGATCTTTTGTCCTTTATTTTTCATTACTTATTTCTCCTTTACATTTTATGCTATGTATGTTATATATAATAAGCTTACAATAATTATATTGCATTTTTTCTGTAAAATAAAGTAAAAAAGCGCTTTTCATATTATATTTGGAGTGATGCACAAAGGCAGCCTTATCTTTTTACTTTTTTCGTGTCAATTAACCACAAGACATTTAAACATATAAAAATTATTTCAAAGTAAAAAGCTCATTTTTCATTTCGCACAAATCAAATATGTTAATTACACCATCTTCACAGAGATCTCCTGCCTGTCTGCAATTTAAATTTCCTGAACATAACAGCCATTTATGCATAGCAACAACATCCGCAATGTTAAACAGACCGTCAGAATTAACATCACCTCTTACCAATAACGGCGTCCATAATTCGCTCAAATAAGCTTTTCTCTTTTCTATAAAATCACGAACGATTTCTACAGAGCCCATGAAATCTTCACCGCTTGACGCTCCGAATACACAGTACTCCTTACCGCCGTACATATGCCATCTTGCATTATTCATCTCAGCTGACGGCAGTATTTCTTCCGCCATACCTATAATTAACGATTGTTCAGAGCAAATCAGATCATCTAAATATGGTTCAAAACGATCAAAATATATTTCAGCAACACGTTTTTTTATTTCATCCTGCTTATAAAGCTGACCTATCCAGCTGATACCGCAAACAGGACGGTCACTTTCATTATAACCGTTTATCGGAAAACAAGCCACAAAAAGATTATTGGGATTCCATGAAAAACCAATATCTCCATCAGAATTGTTTCTGCTTACCAAGAAGTTACTATAAGCCAAATCAAAATCCCATGCAGGTCCGCAATGCAGCTTTCCGTCACCTTTGAGGTCAGAATCTTTCCAAAGATAAAAGCTTGTTGACGTAGCATCAACATTCATGGAGATTTCCTGCACCAAATATGCAGTTATAAATGAATCGACATCTATATATTCACTGTAATGTTTACCTTTTGCGTTATATCCAGTATCAGAATACATCGCATCCTCCATATCCTGAACAAAATTACGAATATACATCACCTGATCACGTGAGGCATATTCAGGACCATCTATTTCAATAGCCTGCCCTCTTGATGTTATAAATCCGCTATTTGACTTTACTCCGTATCTGTTCCAAAGTTGAAATTGAAGAAGATAGCCGCCTGTTATATCATGCGGATTATTTGGAATATCATAATACTTATAGCTGTTTTCCATATATTCGTGCAAATTAGGCGCACCGACAACACAATGTTTATATGTATCAGGCTTCTTTCTATCAAGCTTTTCCATTTCATCTTCAAGATCTCGTATATTCACACGATTCTTTTGTATCTGCACACGCTCAATGAGCTGGTAAGTACCACGATATGAGCCATCTGCATAAAGATCAATAAAAACAGAATCCATTACATATTCCATGCCAGCAGCTCTGCTCATTTTCAATGTGATCTCATTACGAAGCATAGAATGATCAAGGTAATTTCCCAACAGTGACCATTTTTTCGCTTCGCCCATTCCATAGAGATTTTCTTTCTTAGGAAGCTTAAAGTTATATGGCTTTTTTAAGCTGTAATCCCATGAAGAATTACCACGTGCAGTAATCTTCTCAAGGAAACCACTATATTCCGTACCACCATTTTCATTCAGCATCAGTACCGAACCGGTTTCAATCAAGCCCTTATTTGCATCAAGTGCCTCCAGTCCACCTCTTGATGTTTTAAGATATATACAACCGACATTTGACTGCATTATTTTTAACTTTCCGCAATAGACATCTCCGGCGTTAACCTCAAACTTATCCTTTTCGCCTAGAAGCGATGTCATTTTGCCAGAAACAACTGATTTACCACTAAGATATAACGGTTCATTTTCAGTCTCATATGTAATAATAAGTTTATTTCTGTCAACAGTCGCAGGAAGAAAAATATAATGGCAATCTTCCCACTTGCTGTACCACCAATCGGTATAGTCCAAATCGGTTTTTATTTCTGGAGACATATTGCTTACCCTAAACTTAACAACCGGAGTTTGTGCATACAAATTCGGCTCTGAAGTCTCGTTTTCATCTTCCGGTGCGCCATATATTGCAGAATTATAATCCTGATCTATATATTCCTGCTCTCTGTCAAAAAATTCTATTTGTTCGGCAAAAGCCTGCATTCCAAAGCAACAAACATATATGATAAACGCAAGAACTACAGAAACCCATCTTGTCAGCTTTTTAACTCGAGCAGTTACCTTTAACTGTTCAGACTGAAACGGCATAATTTTAAACATAATATGTACATTCCTTTCTTGAATAAAAAGGGAAACTACAATATACACTTATTTTCAGTCAGTTTCTTTTAACTATAAAAAAACAAACATCACATAAAATAACATCTGACTCCTATTGTACTTGTATTTTTCCCTTTATCCTTTAAATTTTTTCATGTTGCGGCGTTTTGTTTTGTATCCCTTATTAAAACAAAATGTCCTATTTTATTCATATGCATAAATTTACTGTATGTTTTTACATACAATATGAATAACAATCCCCCTCCTTTCCTTCTTGATAACCATTATACACAAGCAAGCTTAAACAATTCTTAAACGTTTTAGCAAGTTTTTTCACATATATAAAAACAGTGGATATTATTTCTTGACTTTTTATTAAATATATAGTATACTAGAAAGTATATACAAAAATTATACTATATATTTTTCTTAGGAAGGACGTGTATATATATGCTTCTTGATAAATTCTTGCCTCGTATTGATTTTGACAGCTACGAGGACTTTAAGGAAAATTACAAAGTGAATGTGCCGGAAAACTTCAATTTCGGCTTCGATATTGTAGACGAATGGGCAAAAACAGAGCCTGAAAAAATGGCTTTGGTTTGGTGCGATGATAACGGTAATGAGAAAAAATTCACGTTCACCGACATTTCGAGACTTTCTAACCAAACTGCCAACTATTTCAAAAGCATCGGTGTAAAAAAAGGTACTGTTGTAATGCTTATTCTCCGCAGACGCTGGGAATACTGGATATGTGCTACTGCTCTTCATAAAATCGGTGCTATTCTCATTCCCGGTTCGCTTCAACTTGCTAAAAAAGACCTTGTTTATCGTGGAAACAGTGCGGAGATACACACTATCGTTTGCGTGGATGACCCTTATGTTATAGAACAGGTAGAGGCAGCAGAAGGCAGCGTTAAAAGCATTGTAAATAAAATTATCGTTGGACAAAAAAGAGAGGGCTGGAGAAGCTTTTCAGATGAAGCGTACAACTTCCCTGATGAGTTCCCAAGACCTACCGGTGATGAAGCTACTAAAGCAGAGGATATTGCTCTGGTGTACTTTACGTCCGGTACAACAGGCAACCCTAAAATGGTACAGCATAACCACGCTCACCCACTGGGTCATATCGTTACTGCCAAATATTGGCAGCAGGTTCAGGAAAACAAGCTTCATATGAGTGTTTCCGATTCAGGATGGGCAAAGTTCGGCTGGGGCAAGATCTATGGTCAATGGATTTGCGGTGCGGTTATATTCTGCTATGACTTTAAGAAATTCGTGCCTACTAAGCTTATGAAAATGATCGAAACCTATAAAATCACTACATTCTGTGCACCGCCTACAATGTATCGCTTTATGCTGCAAGAGGACGTTTCATCCTATGATCTTTCAAGCGTTCAAAATTTCGCTACGGCAGGCGAACCGCTTAACCCGGAAGTTTATAATCAATGGAAAAAGCTTACAGGCAAGGAAATTAGAGAGGGCTTTGGTCAGACTGAGGGCAGCGTCCTTATCGCTAATTTCCCGTGGATTACTCCAAAGCCGGGCTCAACAGGTAAGCCTTCACCGCTTTATGATATTCATCTTATAACGGACGACGGAAAAGATGCAATGCCGCATGAAACAGGCAGTCTTACAATATGTAATCTTAACAGATACTATCCAACGGGACTTTTTACAGGATATTATAAAAACCCTGAGATGTCAGCCCTTGTTCTTGGCGGCGGTGAATATTGCCCTCATGATGTTTTCAAACCAGATGAGGACGGCTATTACTGGTTTATCGGACGAAATGACGACGTTATTAAATGCTCCGGATATCGTATCGGACCATTTGAAGTTGAAAGTGCTCTGGTCGCTCACCCAGCCGTTATTGAATGCGCTATAACAGCAGCTCCCGATCCGATACGTGGAAACGTTGTAAAGGCTACTATCGTTCTTGCACGTGGATATAAGCCCAGCGATGCACTTACAAAAGAGCTTCAAGATTTTGTTAAGAAAAATACTGCGCCATATAAATACCCTCGTATCATAGAATACGTTGACGAGCTGCCGAAAACTCTTGGCGGTAAGATCAAACGTGCGCTCATCCGAAAGGAAAACTTTGATAACAAATAAAGGTGAGATATGAAGCGAATATATTTAATTTGCAACCTTAGATCAGGTAAAGCCTCCGCCGGAAATAATATTGCAAAAATAATAGATATATTTACAAAGGCCGGTTTTGAGGTAACTATCCATACAACACAGTCTCGCAGTGATGGAACTTCAAGAGCGAAGTATGCCTGTGAATCGAAAAATTTCGATATGATCGTATGCTGCGGCGGTGACGGCACTCTGAATGAGGTCATAAGCGGCTGTATGGATTCAGAAAATCCGCTGCCTATCGGATATATCCCCACAGGCTCTACAAATGATTTCGCAAGAAGTCTTAATATACCAAAGAATCACATTGAGGCTGCAAATGCTATTGTAAACGGTACGGCGGAAGCTTGTGATATAGGCAGGATAGGTGATAAATACTTCACATATATTGCTGCATTTGGTGCGTTTACTGAAATATCCTATCAAACAGCACAGCCTATTAAAAATGTTTTAGGTCATGCCGCATACCTTTTAAATGGTATGCTCAGCTTGCATAAAATAAAAGCATCTTATATGAGGATAGAATATGATAAATGTACTTTGGAGGATGAATTCATTTATGGCATGGTAACAAATTCCACGTCAGTTGCAAAGCTGCTTTCAATGCCTGATATGGAAAAAGACGACGGACTCTTTGAAGTTACACTTATAAGAAAGCCAAAAAATCTCATTGACCTACAACATATTATAACAGGGCTTACAAACTTTCAGCTTGGTGCTGAAAGAGAATATTTTGATCATTTTCGTGCATCAAAAATATGCATTACCTGTTTAGAGGATGAGCCTGTTCCATGGACAGTAGATGGAGAATTTGGCGGAAATAAAGCTGTTAACTCAATAGAAAACCTGCAAAAGGCATTAAAATTCATACTGCCTTGATAAGCACATAAAACATAAACGGACTGGTGCATTTGTAGCATCAGCCCGTTTATTTTTGTTTTATTCAGTTCTATTAAGCCTTATCAAGTCTTACTAAACAATAAACCCTGCACTTCTGAATGAATCTATTGCACTGCCCAGAATCTCTGCATTTGTTTTGGATACTGAGTGAAGCAAGAGTATCTCGCCGCCGTGTACGCTCTTTCTAAGCCCTTCAAGCGCTGTTGCACAATCGGGCTGTGAATCTGTCTGCCAATCTACATAGGCATAGCTCCAGAATAGAGTCTTATATCCCAGATCGCATACTGTTTTAATACGATCCTCGGAATATTCTCCGCAAGGAAATCTGAAATACTGCATTTCATAGCCGTATTCGTCCTTAACGTATTCGTGAAGTGACATGATTTCCTGTCTGGCTTCTTCTTCACTGAGCTTTGGAAGGCTTGCATGTGTCATACCATGATTTCCAAGGACATGACCTTCATCTATCATTCGCTTTACAAGTGCGGTTTCTTTTTTAGCATAATCTCCCGTAAGGAAGAATATAGCTTTAACATTCTTCTCTTTTAGTGTGTCAAGAATATCCGCTGTATAACCATTTTCATACCCTTGGTCAAATGTTATTATAACACACTGTCGGTCGGGTGTTGTGGCATAAGCGTTATATTCGCAATACCTATTGTCAAACGAAACTGCATCGCCGGGACGATTTTCACAGTCCACTGATGTCCCTTGTCCATATCCGATAGCAGTATTATCGGCAAAAACATTCTCTGATACTGTCATAAGCATAGTTGTCACGATGAATGCTGCCACTGCTCCTTTAATACGACGCTTTGTCATACCTTTGGTGCTCCTTCTGCGGATCTCTCCGCAATTACAGTATAACCTTTCTGCGCCGTACAATACATGGTATTATATGCCAAAAAAAACAAAATACCGACACATAAAAACATGTCGGTATCCATATTAGCCGTTTATATAAGACTTTACAAGAGCCTGCAAAAGCTCATCTCTGTCAATATGACGGATAATGCTTCTTGCGTTATTGAATGTGGTTATGTATGTCGGATCTTCGGACAAAATATAACCAACTATCTGATTTACAGGATTGTATCCTTTCTGAACCAGCGCATCATAAACTATTGTGAGATTTTTTCTCATTTCGATTTCTTTTTCATCGTTTACGGAAAAGGTCATGGTCTTATCATACATTGATATCCGCCTCCTTAAAATTTTTCATAAATATATTATACCCTATTTTTTCTTGTTTTACAAGTGCTTTTCAATATTTTTTTCTAAACGGCCACTTATTTTGACATTTCAGTCTATTTTAAAGCCATTTATTTGTGAACAATGCACAAAGGACCGCACTTATGCTAATTAAAAATAACAAAGGGAATCAATCTAACAGACGATTTCCTTTTCTTCATATAAATTGAACGTCTAATTATTTACTAACTATATTATTCCAATCTGGCTCAAGTCCTGCGATACTTTGCGCATAATATGTGAGAATATTTGTTGCATCTGAAATATCCACCTTTGCATCTTCGCTGTCTGCACCGTTTATACTTTCGGTATCAGTATCAGCAAGATAGTATGAGAACTTATTGAGTTCCTCATCATCTTTGAATGAAGCGTCAAGACCTGCTGTTCTTTTTGCATAATATTCCAGTGCGGCTGTAGCATCGCTCATATCAACTATTCCATCCAGATTTGCATCGCCTTTGAGTTCTGGATTTGCTTCGCCGAGGACTGCTAATTTTACACTTACTTTAGGTTTAGAGTAGTTCAAACTACGCATATCCTTAATATTTTCCTCTCCAATAGAAGGATAACACAGAACTATTGGTTTTCTTAAATCCGATCTGTCATTTGGCAGAGCAAGGAGTCCAAGTTTAAAATAAGTAATTAAATCTGTTTCACTTTCTTTTTCAAGGTAAGCACCGTCCTGTAAAAGAACACTTCTATATCGACCTTGCACTTTATAAAGAGCACGACTACTAGCATCATTAACCGCACCCGACATTCTAAGCAGTGACAAATCTTCTACATACTCAACCTTGTTTTCCTCGTCCACTATTTCGTAATACGGCTCTTTAGCAATACCGTTGGATTCAAAAGAAACGCCTATTTGAAATGCTGAATAATCCGTATATGAATACTTAGGGGCAATAACAACTGCATCGCCAAAATGCCAACTATATTCAACGTCAAATCCTTCTCCAACAGTAACCGTTTCAAAATTTATGGATTCATCTGTATAGCACCTAGAAAATTCACTCCATATTGTTGAGTCAATATCATATATCTTTTCATCAAGCACAATATGCTTTACCTGAGGAAGATAGTCTCTCCACGGCTTTAATTCATAATCAGTCGCTCTACCGCCGGTATCTAAGGTGATGTGCTCATCAGTATAATTCTCATCAACTTTAAAGGTAAGAGTGTCTCCTGATAATTCCCAGCTAAAAATTTCATTAAAAGTTCCTGATGTAGGAGCTTCTTCGGCGAATGAGGATATACTCGGCAAGCTTGCCGCCATCATTGAAATCGCAAGCAGATAAGCGGCTGCTTTACTTTTTAATTTCATAAAATCACCTCGTCTTATTTTTAAGCAAGATATTGATCAAGTTTTACAAGATCAACCATACTTACAATGCCATCAAGATTAAAGTCGGCAGCAGCTACATTTGTAACAAATGAATAGTGGTTGCTTCCATCTGCATACGTAATATCAAGCGCAGTTTGTTCTGCCAAAAATTGAAGTAAAAGTGTAGAATCAGCTTTATTTACAATTCCATCATGATTTACATCGCCTTTTGCGTATGTTTCGTAAGCGAATACATCATTTGGAATCTGATTTTCATCCATCTCTACTGACATGGAGATTGTATTATAAAGCTTAGCTTCAGTATTCACAGTAGAGTTTATAGGCGCAATTTCTATTTTTGCTACTGAACGAGCAGTAGATGATGAAAATGCATTAACTCCACCCAAACTAATGGTATGACTCCATTTTGTATATCCACTCTCAAAACCTAAAGCAACGTAGCTCGCATTACTTTCATAGCTAGGTACTAAAGTCATACTTTCCTTTGTTGTACTTACCAACTTATTGGAAGCAGAAACTTTAATTTTAGATTCATCAATTGGACAATCCGGTGTTGTAGCAATTACAAGAACAAAATGCTCTGTAGATGCAAGTCCTGTGTTGCTGTAATAATGACCGGGGGTTGTCGCTCTTGCCATTGGCTGTTCTTCCATCATCGCAAGACCTTCCATGTATGTATCCATAATGTCCATGGCTTCATCTAAAGCACATCCATTATCAATGAGATACTGCGCACACTTGCGGTCGATACCCTCATTAAACGATTGTACGAATTCCTCCTTTGCCATATCTTGATTTTCATAAGCAAATGCCGGTGATATGGACGCCGCCATTGCTGTCGTGGTTACCGCTGCAAGTATAGCTGCTGCGGCTCTTTTTACTGTTTTCATTTAGAAAATTCCTTTCATTTTTTTTACTGCTATCGCAGTAATTACCTATATTATATCATTGTCCACACCATTTGTCAATATTTATTTTATTTTTTCTTAAACCTTATGCAAAATTCGGCACTTTTTCACAAAAAAGAGCCCCGCAGTTTTTCTCACCGCAGGGCTGATTTTTAAAACAGCTTATCGACAGCCTTCGCCTGTGCAAGCGCTTGATCTCTTGACAAAGCTCTTGCAATCTGTACACTCAGGTACTGTCGGGTTTGTTTCATGTGTGCCAACATGAATGCTGTCCAGAACACAATAGTTCTCGGATACCATGTTATGCTGACACTGGCTTACTGTACAGTTGATACAAGGATTCTTACGTGTTTCCATAAATAATACTTCCTTTCATTATATGCCGATCTTTCGGCTTGAAAATATTATATCCTCACGATTTATGTTTATACATACACTTTTCTTTTTTCTGCTTTTCAATATCATATCACATTATTTTCACATTAACGGGGTATACTATAACCATGCTCTTCAAAGAGCATATAACATCCTCTAAAATGCTTTTACATTTACCCCAGTGTAAAAGTAATCCCCAATAATCCCTATATCATAGCAGCTGCGTCTCCAACCCCGAGACGCATTGCTGCAATACCTACTACAGGGCAGATAATAACGACATATTCCACCCTTTCAAATAAAATATACGAAAAAAGCAGCTGAACTCCAGCTGCTTTTTTCGTATTATCAGGAAACATTCACTGTTTCAGTTTCTTTGTTCTTCTCATGTGTTTTTGTCTCTGCTTTTGCCTCTTCGACCTCGACCTCTTCGCAGTTTTCTAGCTGCACTTCATAGATCTGTCGCATTATGTACTCCGCATTCTCACGATAAAATGCTTCCACCGCATGACGATTGTGCTGTCCGATATTCTCTCGAAGCCTTTTATCCTCTGTAAGAGCTTCGATGCCTGCCACAAAGCCGGTTATATCGTCAGGCTTGAAACAAAAGCCCGTCACACCGTCCTCCATAAAGTCTTTAAAACACTGAACATTTGACGTAATAAGCGGAAGTCCTGCCTCCATAGCTTCAAGAGCGGCTATGCCTACGCCTTCTTCCTTGGACGGCAAGCAAAAAATGTCGCAAGCATGCAGCATATTTACAATATCGTCACGATGCTTTGTGAAGTGAACTCTGTCCTCTAAATTAAGATTTCGTGTAAGCTTATAGAGATAATCCGCATTGTCCCCGCCACCGCATATTACATAGTGAATCTCAAGCATTCTCAAACGTGCAAGAGCTTTCAGTATAATGGCGTGATTCTTTTGTTTTGTCAAAGCGCCAACTGTTATAAGCGTTACAGCGTTTTGCGGTATTTCCATAAAGTCACGCATTCTATGACGGCTTACTGTAGGCGCACGAAAACGATATGGATCAAGTCCCGTTCCGGGAATGCGGAAAATGTGCTTTGACTTGAAATTATTTTTCGCAAAGTTGTAGTCCTCATGATTGCAGCATATAAATATTTCTGCATACTTTGCAGCTCTTTTAAGCTTTGGTGTAAGTTTCCGGCGTTTCATAAATGACACGCCATCGTAAACAGGCAGCCCATAAGAAGTACACATAACCGGTATGTGATACTTTTCCGCAATAGGCCCTGCACATTGAAGAGCTGTCAGGGTAAGGCAGTGTACCAGATCGTAATCAAAATGCTTGAAGATCTTGACAAGCTCTTTTTCTATGTTTGGTTGGTGTATAAAGGGATTATTGAATTTTTCAAAGCCGAGCTGCAAGCATGTTATGCCTGCGTCTCTAAGTTCATTTGCAAAGGCGTCTACACGTTCCGATGATGTGGTATTTCCATGTATAAAATTACAGCCTACGTGTATTTCGCAGTCCAGTTCAAGCAAAAGGTTAAGATTGGAACGATTGTTAAGATCCTGCAAAGACGCTGTGTCTGAAAGCACCAGAACACGTTTCATGTATTTTTTCTCCTTTCCGAAAAATAGTATACTATTATTAGTATATCACATTTTTTTCGGAAATGCAAGAACGGAACTTTTGCTATTTATAAAAACTCATTCTGTCTCAAAAATTACGTATTCATTAAACTGTTCTGTGCCGTTTTCGTCCCAGTAATGAGTGTATTCTACAATTTTATCTATTTCACTCAGGCGCATAGGTCTGCTGTAACAATTTACTATACCATCACAGGTGGCACTGCCTGCTGAAGATGTACCGTAGGAATATGGAAATGCCTTATAACGTGTTCCTTCTAATATGTAGCTGGAGTCGCTTTGGTCTACCGGAATATCGCTGAACATTCTGAATTCATCCGCCATGACTGTTCCGTCATTAAGGAAAATGGCAGTTCCACAGAATTCTTCCTTGGAAGGATCGAATTCATCGTTATAAGGATCATAATTATTATCCATTGACCTATACAAAGACAGATCGTCCAAAATGTAGACATTGTGGTCAGTTTCAATAGTAAGCGGTTCAGACTGCGGCTCTGCAATCGGAATATCTGCTGACCAGCCTCCTTTTAAAACTGACTGCTCTTGTGCATAGTAACCCCTTTGTGTTTTACTTCTAAGCTCATCAAATCCATTTTCATGCTGGAATTTCTTCCAATCACCAATGTCCATATCCTCTGTGAAATACTTTTTCTGTAGTTCATCGTCAAGCTCAATCATTTTCTCAAAAACAGCATTTTCTTGAGCTGATGTATAAACACCTGCAAAATCAACGTGCATTGAAGCTCCGGCAAGCTCTGAATCCACCAGATAATAAGTCAGATAATAAAGTTTCGCTCTTTTGGAACGGCTCTGAAACAAATCCACTCAAAGCCGCTTCCTTTTTTGTTCCGTCTTTCAGTGTAAACGCAAAGTACGGCAGCATTTTCATATCATCAGTAAGCACCGTGCCATCCAGCACTGTTAAACGAAAGCTCATCATAAGAGAATTGCTGTCATTATATAGCCCCAAAAATTCCATAGTACCGGACTGTGTCTGCGTAAACGTCACATCAGGACAGTTATAATATGGCTGCATCTCTGCAATAGCTTCGGGAAGCACCATATTCACAGCAGGCAAATGTTCATTAACAGCAGTACCCTGTACATCGGCTTTTGATACAGATTTAAAGAACTCATCCATTTTTCCAGATACAGCACCTGCTGTAATAGTTCCTCCTGCCAATACGGCAATTGCTGCTGCTATGCCAAAAACACGATAAGAACGACGTTTCGTCTGCTTCACAGGGTGAATATCCGCCTTTTCAAACGCTTTGTCCGTTACGGATTTCAGGTCTATATCCTGACCTTTAAGCTTCGGCAGCTTCTCAAACTCCTCACTATTAAACGCATCGAAAATATCATACAAATTCCGTTTCATAAGTATACCCTCTTTCTATAAGCAAATCTTTAAGTTTCTTTCGTGCTCTATGCAGACGTACTTTTACTGCACTAGTTGAAAGCTTCATTTCATCAGCAATTTCTTGAATTTGCTGATAATAATAGTAATGCCGTATCAGTACCTCTCCATCTTGTTCAGAAAGCTGCGTTATTGCATCACGAATAGTCTCAGCAAGCAGTGTTTTCTCTACTTCTTCCTGCAAATCAGCAGCGTCTATTATAATAGTATCCTCAATGGGTACTGTATCTTTCCGGCTGCGTAAACGACTCTTTGTTTTATTGCGTGCAATGGCTGCAAGATAGGGCTGCACCTTCCCTTCTATTAGCTTATCTGACGTTTGCCATGCCGCCAAAAACACATCTGCTGCAAGCTCTTCGACATCATCTTCTCCAAGCACACCTCTGCTTATGTTCCGTATAATCGCAGCCACATAGCCGCTATAGGAATCTATAAGCTTTTTAAGAGCGTTCGGATCTTTTTCACGCATCTGCGAAATAAGCACTTTTTCTCTCATTGGACTAAACCTCCTTTCACTTATAAAAACGCATAAACAAACGAAAAGGTTACATTATAAATCAACTTCCAAATAATCTAAAAACAATTTCATAAACAAAAAGACCGCTGAATAAAATCAGCAGTCATAATTTTTATAGATCTATATTAGAAAATAACGCTTTTATATCGTCGGGGAGTCTTGATTTTACGGTTATAACTCTGCCGCTTTCGGGTTCTTCAAACTCAACCCTATTGCAATGAAGCGCATGACGTGAAATATCACTTAAATCACCGCCATACAGTTCGTCCCCTGCAAGCGGATGTCCTATATATGCCATGTGTACACGCAGCTGATGTGTACGTCCTGTTTCAGGATAAAGTCCTAAAAGGGTATACTTTTCATTACTGCAAATCGGCTTATAATGTGTAACGGCACTCTTGCCGTCTGCTCTCACTTCTCTTAGCATAACAGAGTTATCTTTTCGTTCAATAGGAGCGTCTACAGTACCTTTATCTGTTATACTACCTGTAACAGCAGCAATATAGCTCTTTCTTATTTTGCCCTGAACAAATCCTGCACCATACGCTGACAAAGCTACTATACATACGCCGCTTGTATTTCTGTCAAGCCGTGTTATACAGCGAAACGGCATTTCTGCAAACTCCGCTGCAAAAGCATTTGCAAGAGTATCCGTATAATGCCCATGAGACTGGTGACATGGCATAAACGGCGGTTTATCATATACTATGAGATGTTCTCCCCTGTAAAGCACCGGAACTTTTAAAGATAGATTCGCCTCTACTTTGCTTTCCGCATCCGGTGATATAAGAACGATCTCATCACCGGGATAAACAGTATCAACAGTACGAATATGAGCACCATTTCTCAAAATAGAACCCTGATACTTACACTTTGCAAGCAGCCTTCTGGAAACCTGCATATCATGTCTGAGAAAGTTCTCCAGTTTCATAGGTTCGCTTATGTTTGCCGTGAATGTTAGTCTGCTCATGATTGCATTTCTCCTGATATTGCCATTCAATATGACGTACTGAAAAATATGTTACAAGTGTCTGTGCAAATACCGGTGAAAGAAGTCTGAATATATTTCTCACAAAAAGTACGGCTGCAAAACCTGCCGTACCCGACAACATTTTTACTGACTTAAAAAAATTCTTTAACGCACCTTCATCAGGATTTACAGCGCACATTACCTCTGCTCCGAGAAAATATACGCTGAGCCTTATTTTTAACCATACCAAAACCATAACAGCAGGTATAGCCTGAAAAGCTGCCATCAGTCTGTATACGCTATCCACTGCAAAAGAATTCGTTCCTATGCACCACGCTCCGAAAAGAAGTACTCCTACAAAAAGCACATTGAATAAAAAACGCATAAGTCCACGAATAAAATAAAGCCGTCTGAATTTTTTACGAATAGCTCTATCATATCCGCATGGAAGAGATATATTAAAAATGCATCGCTTTACTAAATTGCATCTAATCCCTACAGATAAAAGCGCATGAGAAACATGTAGTATAAACCTCAGAGCGCACCATATAAGTACAGCTTCGTAAAAATAAAAGTAACTGCACAAAAAATATGCTCCTATAAATTCCACCGATACACGCAATATGGAAATTCCTGCCATTCCTAGAATAGGCATAAGTATTTTTATATAGCTGCCTTTTACAGCTGATTTTGAAAAACGGCAAAGTGCATTTTGCTTCATGGAAAAATCCTCCCTTTTTTTCTTTAGCGCATAACGCATAAATAGCTAAGAAAATTATGCCACAGATTTGCCGTTTTATTCCGGGTCACTCCTGATAAGGTGTCATGCCCAAAAGCTCAAGTGCTCCGCTTCTTTGCCAGAGTGATGCTGTAATGTGTATGTCGTAGCCCTCGCCAAACTCTGCACGAAGCTCATTAGGGTCTACCTTTGGTATACCAAAACCTGCCATCATACTTGTGATGATGCCGCCATGTGTTACAACAGCACAATGTCTCAGGTCGTTTTCCATCATATCTTTAATAATGTATGCAAGCGCCTTGAATATTCTCAACTGAACATCTGCCATGCTCTCGCCTTCCGGAGGAGCACACTC
Source organism: uncultured Ruminococcus sp. (assembly GCA_910579955.1). Classification (GTDB taxonomy): domain Bacteria; phylum Bacillota; class Clostridia; order Oscillospirales; family Ruminococcaceae; genus Ruminococcus_C. The sequence goes on from CAJTWE010000008.1 coordinate 57,098, forward strand.
AGCGCCTCCGTGAAGCCATTCCTTAAATTCAGGAAGCTGTGTCAATTCGTCAGCAGATTTGCCGTCAAACTTGCCGAAATCCATCTCAATCAAATTATCTACACAGTCAATATCTCTGTCTGGAAAGAGTATCTCCGCAGTTTCAGTACAGCGTCTAAGAGGGCTTGAATAAACCTTTGCTACACCCGGATAAACATACTCATCCATCTTATTATAAAGCTCTGCAATCCCCTTTTCTGACAAAGGATAATCAGTTCTACCTATATAAATACCATTATCGTTAGCTTCTGTTCTGCCGTGCCGGATAACGCTCAGATGATAACCGTTCATATATACATACTCCTTTTTATATTGTTTAAAAAAAACCTTGTTTTCACGATTTACTTTTTTCCAAAAATATATTATAATATAAATGTGATATATTTAAAACTTTTGCGTTATATATTTATCTGTTATTATATTTATATCATAACACGTTTAACGAAAAAAGAAAAGAGCTTTTTGTAATGTTTCGTAAAAATTTTTAAGCAATAAGCTGCACTCACAAAAAATAATGAATAAATCAGGAGGGAAAACAAATGAAACTTGGCGGAATAAAGCTTCACCACCATAAAAATACAGAAGATTGTCACAGCACGGCTCTTCCTCTGCCTGCAAAAGTGCGTATTCCAATGAGTATGCATATAGGTGCACCTTGCAGCCCTATAGTAAAAAAAGGCGACCTTGTAACGGTTGGACAAAAGATAGGCGACACCGAGGCATTTATGTCAGCACCAATACACAGCAGCGTGTCAGGCAAGGTCACAAATGTGTGCGACTACAGAATGTCAAGCGGCAAGCTATGTAAGATGGTTGAAATAGAAACAGATGGCGAGCAGGCTATTTGTCCCGATATTGTACCGCCTGCTATAGCCAATAAAGATGATTTTATAAAAGCTGTTCGTGAAAGCGGTCTTACCGGCATGGGCGGCGCAAGCTTCCCTGCTCATGTCAAGCTTTCGGCAAAACAGCCTATAGACACTCTCTGCATAAATGCTGCCGAATGTGAGCCATACATAACATCTGACTACCGCCTGATGGTCGAGTCTCCCGATGAGATAATAGATGGTATTCTGAACGTTTTAAAATATCTCTCTATACCAAAATGCATCATCGGCATAGAGAAAAACAAACCAAAGGCAATAGAAATACTCACTGAAAAAGCAAAATCTTATCCGGAAATAAAGGTCATGACACTGCCATGTACATATCCTCAGGGCGCTGAAAAGGTGCTGATCTATAATGCTCTGGGAAGAATTGTATTTGAAGGGCAGCTTCCTGCGGATGTAGGTGTTACTGTGATGAATGTTTCCTCAGTTGCATTTGTAAGCCGCTACATAAAAACCGGAATGCCTATGATAACAAGAATGGTAACTGTGGACGGCGACGAGGTTATCGGCAAAAAATGCAATGTAATAGTCCCAATAGGAACACCTGTAGTTGACGTTCTGAAATACGCAGAATGCGATATTGAAAATGCTGAAAGACTTCTGTACGGTGGACCTATGATGGGAATCAGCATTCGTGAAATAAATGACCCTGTACTTAAAGCTAATAATGCTATTCTGGCATTTAAGCGTTTCCCTCAGAAAAAAGCATCTCCGAAACCATCTGCTTGTATTCACTGCGGAAGATGTATAAGTGCCTGTCCATTTCATCTTATGCCTCCCGATATATGCCGTGCATACGGACGAAAAGATATTCAGGAACTTCAAAAGCTAAAAACAGCGCTCTGCATGAACTGTGGCTGCTGCACTTATGTATGCCCTGCAAAAAGACCTGTTGCAGAGACAAATCAGCTTGCTAAGGCTCTTGTAATGTCTGCTATCAAGAAGTAAGAACGGAGAAAACATCATGAATATACTTACAGTTAAACCATCCCCACACATAAGAAGTGAGCTTACAACTCAAAAAATAATGCTTGCTGTTATCATCGCCCTTATACCTGCTATCATTGCAGGTACAATCGTATTTGGTCCACGTGCACTATTTATGGTAGTATTCTGCGCACTGGTCAGCATGATGACAGAGGTAGTCTGCCGTGCCCTTATGAAAAAAGAAGGAACTGTTTCGGACGGCAGTGCAATGCTTACAGGTGTTCTGCTGGCTCTGAATCTTCCTGTTACACTGCCGCTCTGGCAGGCGGCTATTGGATGTATTTTTGCAATAGCTGTAGTGAAGCAGCTTTTCGGAGGTCTGGGCTGCAATTTTGCAAATCCTGCCATAACAGGACGTATATTTTTGCTTTTATCAGTTGGCAGCGATATGACAGCATGGGTAAAGCCCTTCTATTACAAAGAACTGCATCTCTGGGGCTTATTTGAAACATCAGGCGCTACAGCCATCGACGGCATAACAGGTGCTACACCTCTTGCTACAGGTGATGCCGGACTTATGGAATTATTCCTTGGCAACGTAGGCGGATCTATCGGTGAAACATCTGCGCTGGCACTTCTCATAGGCGGCTTATTCCTCATTATAACAAAGCTTATCTCTCCCGTAACTCCGATATCTTATCTCGGTTCACTGGCAGCGCTTACGTTTATAAAAGTTCTTGTAACCGGCGGAGATATGATAGAAGTACCATACGCACTTTTAAGCGGAGGAGTTATACTTGGCGCATTCTTCATGGCAACAGATTATGTAACCTCTCCTATAACATCAAAGGGCAAGCTTATTTTTGGCATAGGCTGCGGTATACTTACATTTGTTATAAGAGAATTTGCAAGTATGCCTGAGGGCTGCTCGTTCTCTATTCTTATAATGAATCTACTTACGCCTTATATTGACAAATTCACTCAGACTAAACCCATCGGAGCTAAAAAGATAAATGCAAAGGAGGAAGCATAAATGGCAAATATAAAAAATCTCCTTATGCCGCCTGTAGTTCTCGCAGGTGTATGTGCAGTATGCTGCGTGCTTTTAGCGGCAGCAAACAGCATTACAAAAGATAAAATAACAGCTGCTGAAAACGCTGCCGTTCAAGAAAGTCTCTCAGGTCTGCCAAGTGCCGGTACATTTGAAGAAATAACAAATTTTAATGCTCCGTATACAGAAAAAGTAACAGTATCTGCGCTTTATAAAGATGAAAACCACCAAACAGCAGTTCTTGTAACAGCCGACGGATATAATAAAGGCGGTATACAAGCAGCTGTGGGAATAGACAAGGATGGAAGCATTACCGGTATATCCTTTGTATCAGTTACAGAAACTCCGGGTCTTGGTACTAAAATACAATCCAATCCCGAACTTTTAGCAGATTCTCTAACAGATCTTTCAAGTGCAGACGATATAGATGCATGCGACGGCATAACCGGTGCGACATTTTCATCAAAGGGTCTAAAAAACGCTGTAAAATGCGCCCTTGAAACCTTTGAGCTTAATAAGGAGGTAATTCTTGATGAGTAGTAACATAAACACCCTTACAAAGGGCATACTTAAAGAAAATCCTGTATTTGTTTCTCTTTTAGGTATGTGTCCTACACTGGCAGTAACAACAGGCGCATTTAATGGTATCGGCATGGGACTTTCTACGACATTTGTTCTGATATGCTCAAATCTTGTTATATGCCTGCTCAGAAAGCTTATCCCGTCTCAGGTAAAGCTGCCATGCTACATAGTAATCATTGCAACCTTTGTAACCCTTATACAATTTTTGCTTCACGGATTCATACCATCACTGTATACAAGCCTTGGCGCATTTCTGGAGCTTATAACCGTAAACTGCATAATCCTCGGCAGAGCAGAAATGTTTGCAAGCAAAAATAAGCCTTTAGCCTCTGTTCTTGACGGAATAGGTATGGGACTTGGATTTACACTTGCGCTATTTCTCATGGGAAGTGTACGTGAAATACTCGGTTCAGGTACATGGCTTGGAATTACAGTACCCGGCATGGTAGGTCACACAATGTCACTGTTCGTTATGCCGGCTGGAGGTTTCCTTGTACTGGGCATATTAATTGCAGTAGTATCTAAGCTTTCAAACCGCAAGCCTCCGAAAAAATTCGGCTGTGCAAGCTGTCCTAATGCGTCTGCATGCAATGCAAAATGTGAGGAGGAAACAGCATGAATACTATTATAGGAATTATTATTGCAGCTGTTCTTACAAATAACTTCGTATTATCAAAGTTTTACGGCTGCTGTCCGTTTCTTGGAGTATCAAAAAAGATAGATTCAAGTATAGGCATGGGGGCTGCTGTTATATTTGTTATGATATGTGCATCTCTTGTTACATATCCACTGTATCATTTTCTCTTAGAACCCCTGTCTCTCGGTTATCTGCGTACAGTTGCATTTATTCTGGTAATTGCAGTATTTGTACAGCTTTTAGAGATAGTTATAAAGAAGATAATGCCTCCGCTTTATAAAACACTTGGAGTTTACCTGCCGCTTATCACAACTAACTGTGCGGTACTGGGCGTTACGATTATGAACATAGACGAAAATTACACATTTCTCCAGTCAATGGTAAACGCCGCATTCTCTGGAATAGGCTTTGCTCTGGCAATGGTAATATTCTCAGGTGTGCGTTCACGTGTAGACGATTCGGATAGTGAAACTCCTGAAATGTTCCGTGGAATTCCCGCAACTCTTGTTGCTGCGGCTATAGTTTCAATGAGCTTTTTAGGCTTTGGCGGTCTTGGACAATAAGGAGGTACATTACATATGGAAAGCTACATTTATCCTATTATTATATTTATAATAATGGGTGTTGTCTTTGGAATACTGCTGACTGTACTGTCAAAAGTATTTGCAGTAAAAACCGATCCACGTACAGAACAAATAATAGAAAATCTGCCCGGTGCAAACTGCGGCGGCTGTGGATATGCTGGTTGCGCCGACTATGCAGACGCTATTGTTACAAAAGGCGCACCTATGAACCTATGCAATCCCGGCGGAACTGGTGCTGCATCTGCCATAGGTAGTATTATGGGAGCGGATGTTTCGGCTTCGGAGAAAAAAATTCCGGTTCTGCATTGCAGCGGCGACTGCAATGTCACAGAACGTGCTTTTAACTTTGACGGAATACAGACCTGCGCATCTGCTAAACGTTTTTACGGCGGAACAGGAGCTTGTATGCACGGCTGCTTAGGATTTGGAGACTGCGCTGCCGTCTGTCCAAAGGGATGTATAACTATAAAAAACGGCATTGCCGCTATATGTACAGAGGAATGCATCTCATGCGGAAAGTGCGCAGCTACCTGTCCAAATAATCTTATAGAACTGCGATATGCCAAGAAAAAGGTAGACGTTGTCTGTTCTTCAAAGGATTTCGGTCCGGCAGCAGTAAAAGCATGCAAAAGCTCATGCATTGCCTGCGGTAAATGTGTAAAGGCTTGCAGATTGGGAGCAATTGAGATAAAAGACTTCCATGCTGTAATAAACTATGATAAATGCGTATCGTGCGGACTTTGCGTAAAAGAATGTCCACGCAATGCAATAGTAAAAAAATAAGTGCAATCAATGATTTACATATTATGAATCGGAGGTATGAATATGGAGCTTTTACAGCTTCACTACTTTTATGAGGTTGCAAAAAATCTTCATGTAACAAAAACGGCAGAGCTTCTTCACGTTGCTCAGCCGGCACTTACACAGGGCATACGCCGTCTTGAAAAGGAACTTGGCGTAAAACTCTTCTGCAAAAACGGAAGAAACATTGCCCTTACAGATCACGGGGAGTTTTTAAAATATAAACTTGCTCCAATACTACAAACCATCGACGAAATCCCCGAACAGCTGCAAGAAATATCAAATTCAAGGAAAAAAACACTGCGTGTGAACGTTTTAGCTGCCTCTACAATGATAACAGATGCGTTGATACATTATCAGCAGGAACATGAAAACATACGCTTTCAGGTCGTACAAAATGCAGAGGATATAAATGCAGATATAACTATATATACAATAGAAAAATTCCTGCCGCCTTTAAAAAGCCATGACAAATTCATGGTATTCACGGAACATATTTTTATAGCTGTACCTAATACAGAAAATTTTCGCAGCATTAAAGAAGTAAAGTTAAATGAGCTGAAAGACGAGAAATTTATAAGCCTTGCAGGTTCAAGAAATTTAAGAGTTATCTGCGACAGATTCTGCATGCAGGCAGGTTTTATACCTAAAATAGTATTTGAAAGCGACAGTACCGCTGCTGTACAAAACCTTATAGCAGCTGGTTTGGGAATAGGATTCTGGCCGCATTATACATGGGGAAGAAGTGAAATGGATAAAATATTACTGCTTCCCATTAAAGAACCAGATTGCCGCAGAGATATTGTAATACAGCTCACCAGTAAAATGGAGACCGACCAAAACGAGGCCGAAGCGTTTTTCGATTATTTATGCAGCTATCTCGAAAAGCAAAAGAAAAAAGCAGTGTAAAAAACAAAAAGACTTTCTGCAAGTGTCTCATGACACACAGAAAGTCTTTTTATATATAATCCTTAATTACTTTTCATTTGTAAGTGAAAGCCTGCTGTATACCTCTCTTACTGTTTCTTCATCTTCACGGCTGCCCATTATAACACCAGTTTCAGAATCAGGAACCATTAAAAGTATATTTCTCTCCGTACCTGCTTCACCGTCATACTCATAAAAAATATAACCATCAGACTCGAGAACAGTTCCTGTTTCATTGATAGCCGTCTCATACTGAGCATACATTTCTGTAGTAAGGAATATACCGGTAATAATATCATTATCACCTTCATTTACAATAAAACGACTGCCGTCAGCCCTCAGCTTATAATCACTGTCAGATGTATCAAGTTCAACCTTTATACTATCGCCTGTCTCCACATTAAATGTATAGGATACATTGGAGTGAGCAGAACAGCCTACCAACAGAGCACCTATAAGAACAACTGATACAATTATTTTTTTCATTATTTTTCTCCTTATTTTTACCCTTAACCTATAAGCTTTTCTGCTGCTGCGATCTTTGCGCTGCATACAAATACATTCATAGCCTTTTGAAGTTCTTCTTCTGTTGGGAAGGTTGGGGAAAGTCTGATGTTTTCATCCTTAGGGTCATTGCCATAAGGGAAAGATGCGCCTGCACCTGTAAGCACCACGCCTGCTTCCTTACAGAGAGCTACGATTCTCTTTGCACAGCCAGCCTGATTAAAGGAGATAAAGTATCCACCCTTAGGATCAGACCATGTTGCGATGTCAAGATCTTTAAGTTCACTTTCAAGAGTATTCTCTACAATAGCAAATTTTGGAGCAATAAGATCCTTATGTTTGCTCATATGAGCTACAAGATTCTCAAACTTGCCGTCAAAAAATCTAAGATGTCTCAGCTGGTTGAGCTTATCAAAACCAATAGTAGCAAAGCCCATTGATTTTTTAAGGCTTGCAATGTTATTCTTGCTGGCAGCAATAATTGAAATACCGCAGCCCGGGAATGTGATCTTAGATGTAGATGCAAACATATAGCAGATATCTTCATTGCCTGCTTTCTTTGCTTCTTCAAGGAGATTAGCCTGAACAGGAGGATTATCTACCAGATGATGTACGCAGTAAGCGTTATCCCAGAAAATGCGGAAATCTTCTGCCTTAGGTTTGAGAGCTGCAAAGCGCTTTACGACTTCATCACTGTAAACAACACCATCCGGATTTGAGTACATCGGAACGCACCATACACCCTTGATAGTATCGTCTTCTGCTACAAGCTTTTCGATCATATCCATATCAGGGCCGTCCTCATTCATAGGGACATTGATCATCTCAAAGCCGAAAAACTCAGTTACAGCAAAATGGCGGTCATAACCCGGTACAGGACACAGGAATTTAAGTTTAGGCTGCTTTGCCCATGGCTTGCCGCCCATAACGCCATTTGTCATGGCAACAGACATTACCCAATACATTATGTTAAGACTGGAGTTACCAAATACTATAGTTTCATCAGCTGAAACGCCCAGCATATTTGAGAAAAATTCCTTAGCCTCAGGAATACCGTCAAGAACGCCGTAATTACGCAGGTCAAGACCATTTTCTGCTCTATAATCATCACGCTTAAGGCAATCCATAAGATCCATACTAAGTTCAAGTTGCTTAGGAGAAGGCTTACCTCTTGACATATCAAGCTTTAAGTTTTCTGCCTGAAATGCTGCATACTGAGCCTTACAATCTGACAGGAACTGCTCCAGTGTTTCCTTGTTCATTTCTGTTAACTTCATAACGACCACGTCGGATTCCAAAATGAATCCTACTCCTTTCATTATTTCTCATTCTGTATTTCTATAAAATGATAAACTACAATATCGAATATATTATAGCATATCTTTCTGTGAAGTGCAAGTGTTCACGAGTAAAATACACAAAAAGTTATCATATTTTACCCAACCACTTCAAGCAGCAAGGAAAACAGCTTTACAAGAAGCGGAAGCGTTCCCACAGAAAGAATCGTTGTCATAGCAAATATCTGAGAAGCGTATGTATCATGAAGTCCAAGCTTCTGACATTGCAAAGTACACATAGCGGCAGACGGCGCAGCAGAAAGCAGCAAAACTACTATACGTACCTCCTCGGAAATAAATCCGCAAAACAAACATACTATCATAGTAAGTATTGGTAAAATCAAAAGTCTGCTTAATGATATAAGATAAACACGACTATTTTTCAGAGCTGCGATAATATTAGCCTGCGCTACACTTATACCAGACGCTATCATAGCAAGCGGCGTATTAAGATCAGCTATATAAGCCATAGTTTGAGTTAAAACAGACGGCAGCCTGATTTGTGTAAAATACAATATTAGTCCAATAGCAATTGCAATTACCGTAGGAGAACGCAGCACCTTAACAAATGCTTTGATATCACCTTTTCCTGTAAGCAGCATAATACCATGAGTCCACGAAAAAAAGAAAAACACTGTCAGAAACGCAGTTACATAAAGTACACCCTCTGCTCCATAAAGAGCACTGGCAAGGGGAATACCCATAAAACCGCAGTTGCTGTAAATAGCGGAAAAACGTTCAATAGCAGTTTCTCTGCCCTCTTTTTTGCGGCAAATAAGCATTGCACCAAGAATTGTAATAATATATGAAACAGTCGCCAGTGCAAAAGTCCACAGGAGATTTACTACAAGTTTTTCGCTGTATTCCACATCCATATAGGCATGGACAACAAGTACAGGAGTAACTATTTCAAGAACAATAGCCGACAGCTGTTTGCCGCCGTCACGGGTAACGATTTTCAGACGATACGCCAGTATTCCGACCATAATCAGAAGAAGCATAATAATAGCCTGATTTGCAATAATAAGTGTCATAATTCATTCCTCCATAAAACCGCCTGTTTGCGATGGCAGACAGGCGGCAAATTTATACATATTATGGCAGAACTTTTTTAAGGTTTCTACTCCTCTATATTATCAAAGGTTGAATTTGTCTTTCTTCAAGAGCCTCTTCGATAGTTTCAGGAAGCTTTTCAAAGTGAGCTACCATCGACGAAGGCTTTTTATCCGGTGCGTCCTGACCCAGCGGTACAAAATAATAATTTCTCGTATTCATAAGAAGTCCGAGATTTTTTGCACTGCATTTCAATGCGTCATTTGTGGCAATGGCAAGTATAACAGGCTTTGCATTTCTCAGCATTGACTTGACCGCCATAGTAACAGTTGTATCAACAACTCCAAAAGCAAGTTTGCTCATAGTATTTGATGTGCAAGGACAAACTGCAATACAATCAAGGAGATCTTTTGGCCCTAGTGGTTCGGCATCTGTTATACTCAGTATAGCCTTCCTGCCGCTTATTTCTTCCATGCGATGAATATGATCCGCTGCCTTACCGAAACGTGTATCAAATGATGCTGCGTGTTCGGAAAATATAGGAGTCAGTTCAGCTCCTGCACAGGCAAGAGCCTCTGCTACCTTAAAGGCAGATTCAAAGGTACAAAAGGAACCGGTCACCGCAAATCCGATCCTTTTGCCGGAAAGCTTTTTCATGTCACTCGCTCCTCTAATATTCGCCGTACAGCGTCGGCAAGGAGTAAACCTGCTGTTTTGGGTGCAGCTTTCCCGGGAACATATGATATGCAGTGACACATTTATCTTAAAATGAGAACAGTTTCTTCATCGGTAACGACAATGTTTTTTACAAAAAGTCTTGTAACAGCCTTTTTTTCGCTGAATGAAAGTGCTTTCCACATTTTTTTGACATTATGTTGAATGTTGGCCTTATGTGCGTTTTTTCTAAGTAATGTTTCTCTCTTTCGGTCAAGGGCAAATAATTTTTCAGGAACAGTTTCTTCAGAATCATTTAGTCCATTTATTATAAAATCCTCTGTTTCTTTGATTTCATCGGAATTTCCAGCAAAAAACATATTGCTTCCACTTAAAACCTCTTCAATTTCGTTTAATAACTTGCCTATAACATAGCTTTCCACAGCTTCAAGGCGCAAACCTTTAAAACCCGCACAAGTACCATCTCGTTTTCCACGACAGGTAATATATAAATACGGTCTGCCCTTGCCGTTGTCTCGTATATAACAACTACTGCCGCACTTTCCACAAATGATAAGGCTGCCAATACAGGAGGTATTTCCGCTGCCACTGTTTGACGATATCTTGCGGCTTTCAAGCATATCACGTGCAGCAAGCCATAATTCAGACTCAATAAAGCCCCTGTGACTACCCGGTGCAATGTACGTATCGCCCTGTGATTTTATTGACACAATGCCGAAACCATCACGAAAATCCTCCGGTTTTCCCTCCAGCTTAAACCCACAGCCTGTAAGTCTCCTTATCACATCAGCGCTGCACATAACATATGCAGTGTTTCTGATAATCCTTGCAGCTTTTGTACCGGTAAATCCAAATTTTTTCCCTATTTTATCAAGGCTTTCACCCTTAATAACGCTTTTATAACATTCCCTAACAATATGGCTTTCACTTATGACCTCCTCCCAGTTTTTATCAAATCCAAAAGGAGGCGTGCCGCCTAACGGCATCATTTTTTCAGCTCTTGCATGATAATTATCACGTATTCTTGCAGAGATCATCTTTTGTTCCATTTCTGCAAACATAATAAGCAGCTTTACAAGCATCTGCCCCATTGGAGTTTTTGTGTCAAGTCCCTCACTACACGAAAACAGCTTTACGTTTATAGATTCAAGCTCTTCTAAAAGCCTTGCAAAATCAGCAAGCGACCTTGAAATTCTATCGAGCTTATAAACGATAATAGCACTCACTTTACCCAAACGCACAAGTGCAAGCATTTCTTGAAAAGCAGGACGTTTTGTATTTGTGCCGCTAAATCCCTTATCCTCAAAAACTGTTACTTCTTCCTTTTCAGGAACAGCAGATTTGCACAATTCTACTTGCATCTCAATAGAAATAGACTCTTTTTTATTAACCGATTGTCTTGCATAAACAGCATACATATCATCACCTCAATGAAAGATATGCAAAAGAATATAAAAAAAGCACTCTCCCGAAGGAGAGTGCCTTATCAGACGTTAGTCTTTATTGATTTCGTTTCTCTTAGGAGAAATTACTTTCTCTTCTTAGCAACCAGAGCTACACCGCCGATTACAACGAGAGCAGCAGCAGCGCCTGCTACAGGCAGAACGTCGCTTGTCTTAGGTGAAGAAGTTGAACCTGGCTTAGCAGTTGTAGTTGTTGTTGCAGCTGTTGTTGTGCCAGTTGTAGTTGTTGTTGTACCTGTTGTAGTTGTTGTTGTTGGCTGAGTTGTAGATGTTGTTGTTGGCTTAGCTGTTGTTGTTGTAGAAGTTGTTGTTGTTGTAGAAGTTGTAGTAGTTGTTGTTGTAGTTGTAGTTGTTGTAGTAGTTGTTGTAGTTGTAGACTCACCCTTGATGATGATAGCGCCATCGATATAGCTACCGAAGCCTCCCTGCTCTTCGCCAACAGGTCTTACAACAGCAGGTCTGCCTTCTGGATTCTGAGACAGAGCTGTCAGCTTGTAAACGTCGCCTTCCTTAGCGTCTGCATTTACAGTGAAAGTAATGTTGCATACAACACCAGAACCAATACATTCAATATCAGTTGTAGTTGGATCATCCATTACAGTAGCAGCGTATACAGCAAGACCAATAGAATTGTTGAGAGCTGGTGTAGCTGGTGCAGAAATACCGCCCATCATTGCTTCCACAATTGCACCGCCTGCAGCAGCCTTAGAAGCTGTTACTTCAGCAGGATTAAAACCAACGATAGAGCAGTATTCTGTCCAACTGCCATCGTATGTTACAGGAATAGTTACCTGATAGTTAGCAGCCTTCAGCTCGTCAAGTGTCAGTTCAACAGTACCAACAGTAAGAGAACCAGCAGCAGCATCAGTAGGGATTGCAAATACAGCTGCAGAAGCAGCAACTACAGCAGCTGCAGAAATAGCAGCGATGCTCTTCTTAAATGTAGTCTTCATTTTAATTAATTCCTTTCAAATATAAAATTTATTTGGATACAGCCGGCACAATCAAGTGCCGGTTATATATCTACCTATTTTTTACGAATTTCGTTTACTTATGCAAGAATATCAGACCATGGTGTATCCAGCATTGCCATCTTGTTAGCATAGTACTTCAGGATATTTGTTGCATCAGTGATAGTGATTGTTCCAGCGTCTGAATCAGCACCAGCCTTAGACTCTGTATCTACATCAGAAAGGAAGTATGCCAGAGTGTTAAGGTCAGCATCTTCATTGAAGGATGCATCCAGCATTGCCATTCTGTTTGCATAATATGCCAGAGTCAGGGAAGCGTCTGTAATCTCAACTGTACCATTAAGGTCAGAATCGCCCTTAACGCCAATGTAAACAGTTGGTCCGTTTACGATTGTAAGATCAGCATCATCAGCAATTTCCATAGAATCAGCAGGAACGAATGTCAGAGCGAGTTCGCTTGCAACATAAGCTGTATCTTCAACTGCGTTAAAGTATTCAGCAGGAGTTGCATATGCTGGCTTCAGATACTTGTTAAAGCTTGCAGGAGCAATCTTTACAGTATATGGAGCGTCTTCAAGTGTACCAACAAGTGTCAGGCTGTTAACCAGTTCTGTAAGGTCAAATGCATTCTCATCATGTGAGAAGTAGTAACCCTTACCAGCTTCAACCTCTACGCTTTCCAGAACAAAACCTTCTGGAAGAGTTGTATCAGTTGTTTCACTAGGTGTTGTGCTACTATCACCACTTACTGTAGTAGAAGTAGTTGTTGTGCTAGAATCTGATCCCGATGTCGTAGTTGTTGTAGTTGTTGTTGAGTCGCTAGAATCTGAACCTGATGTTGTAGTTGTTGTAGTTGTTGTTGAGCCGCTGGAAACTGTAGTAGAAGTTGTTGTAGTTTTTGAATCTTCAACATCCTTCATAACAATAACTCTTGTAACATTGAAGTAAGCAGCGCCTGTTACAGAAGCCTTAGCTTCAACCAGCTTATAAGAATAATCATAAGCCTTGCCTGCTTCAGCATTTGCATTTACATAAGTCTCAACTTCAGCAGCCTCAGCATCTGGAACCTGGAATGTTAAAGTATATGTACCTGCACTTGCAGCAGCTTCAAAGTTAGAACCGGACTTAGCAAGAGCAGCAACGTCATCAGCTGTTACGTCAATTGCATAACCGCTAGAAGTTGTGATATCGCTTATCAGATCTACAACCTTGTTAAAGCTTGCGCCGTGTCTTGCAACTGCCTCGTCAACAGAAGCAGGAACCTTGTAAGCCTGTGTCTTACCAGCTACAAACTTGGAAATAGCTGCGAGCATTTCATCAGCTGTTGCATAAGAACCGCTGCGCTCAAATGTAGCAGCCTTTGCCATATACTTTTCAGTTGTTTCGATCTTGTTGATAAGATCAACGTCCATAGCATCTGCTATTTCGCTTGGGTCAGCGCCTACCTGTGCAGCAACGGATGCTACCAGCTGAGCTGCAAGGCCCTTGAAATAACCAGACATATTGTCCTTGATGTTTTCGCCGTCAGCAGTCAGTGTGTAGTCAGCATTTACTTCCTTACCTTTTGCGAGAACGCTTGCATCAGCAGTTACAACAAGCTCAATTGTCTTGTTGAACTCATCCATTGTTACTTCTTCTGTGTAGCCTTTTTCTACGAGAGCTTCACGAACCTTAGAATAAACATTGGATTCTGCATAGCTTGTCATGTTAACTGTAGCCTTGACAGAAACTACGCCATTGTTTACAGTCAGAATCGGATTGCTTGCTCCAGCCATGATCTCCTTAATCATAACAGTATATGCATTATGTTCAGGGAGAAGAGCTACGAAATCTTCAATAGAGATTTCTTTCTGTGTGCCTTCCATAGATGCTGCCATATTGAGCACCTTGGTGTTCCAGGTAGATTCAGTCTGATCTGCTGGAATGGCCATAAAGGTATCAAGTGTGAGTACCTTTACGCCTGCATCTTCTGCGGAGATGTTCATTACAACACTCTGTGTGAGCGCCATAGGAACAGCAATTGCAGCAGCTGCGATTCTGTTAAGAATCTTCTTCATTTCCAATTACCTCTCTTCATAATTTTTTCGTGTCCACTCGCTTCGCATACGTGATTGCTACTGTAAATTAGTTTAAATTTACCCGTCTGCCAATCTGCGAACACCTTGTATCATCGAATTTTGCGCTCGGTGCATGATGCGCTTTTTTCAATTTACAAAAGTATTTTAACATATTCTGAAGAGAAAGTCAAGCCATATAGCGCATTTTTTTTTAAATTTCTGCTGTAATATTTTTTCCCTTTTTGTGGCATTTTCACAAGATATGGTCATTTCGCCTATTTTTTCATGATTTTTATCCATTATTTTTTTGTGAAAACACATTTCATATGCCGGAAGTCCTGTTGCCCACACATATTTACATTTCATATATGAGAATGCTTCTTTCTTTATACCTCCCGGTTTTGAGGCAAGATCTATAAATATGCAGCTCTCACCAAGGCTCATTATTTCCTCTGCTCCAAATATCTCTGCCGGCACTGTATTGAAAATTATATCTGTTTCAGAGAGCAAATTCCTGTCGGGCATTATTCCAGACGGCTTTACTCCCATAGCTTTTATTTTCATTCTGTCATATTCCTTACGGGCTGCTGCGGTTACGTCTGCGCCCAATTTTACAAGTCTGTCAGTAAGGATCTCGCCTATCCTGCCAAATCCAGTTACCAGCACACGACTTCCCCAGATGGTTCTGCCTGTTTCCTCCATAGCTGTTTTCAGCGCCACCTCCGCTGTGGGAACTGCATTTGCAAGAGCGAGTACTTCATCCTTCATATAATTATAGTGTCTAAGTCCTTTGCTTTCTGCCTCCTTTTCAATCTGTTCTCCTCCTACACCAAGCAGAACTGTTCCCCCATCTTTTATTCTTTCCATTGCTGCGCATACATCTGCAAACTCTTTTTTGTTAAATACCGGCGGCAGCAGCAATACATCAGCCTTTGCGCCAGTACTGCCAAATCTTTTAAAGCTTTCAGAAATTTCATTTCCATAGGAACTGAGCTTATCCTTATCAAACCCTATTATTTCAACGTCGTATATATCAGACAATTTCTCTGCTGCATACAGCATGCGTACATCTCCGCCTGCAACAAGAAGCCTGTTTTTTTCCATAAAACCATCTCCGTTCGGGTACATTACAGCTTCGGCTTTCTTCATTCTATGATGTTTATATATGTTTTGTGCAGCCATATGCAAACCGAAAAGGCACCTGCATTTCTGCAAGTGCCCTTCGGAAAATAATAAGGAGAATGTATGAAGATAGTGGATTGCTATTTAGCTTGCGGAATACTATATTACTCCGCCTTTGCTACAGCTTCTTCAAGTGTCACTGTAACATCCATCTGCTGACCCTGACGAACTATTGTCAATACGACCTGTTCACCTGCGTCATGCTGATTTTTATATTCATTAAGTTCTTCTGTTGTAGTAATTTCATTGCCGTCAATTGCAATAATAAAGTCCTGAACTTGAAGTCCTGCCTTATCAGCAGCACCACCCTCAGTTACACTGATAATACAAGCGCCCATTGGGAAATTATACGCCTGTGCTACAGCTTCGGATACATCCTGACAGGTAATGCCAAGCTGAGGTCTGCCTGTTACATAACCGTATGTGATAAGGTCATCTACGATTTCCTTTGCTTCGGTTATCGGAATAGCAAATCCGATACCCTCAATAGAAGCATTATTGCTTGAATAGCTTGATGACATCTTAGCAGAGTTTATACCGATTACCTGTCCTGCACTATTTATAAGCGGACCGCCTGAGTTACCGCTGTTGATAGCAGTATCAGTCTGTATAAGTCTCATTTTCTTATCGTTTATAGTTATTTCTCGGTTAAGTGCGGAAATAATACCGCAAGTAACAGTATTTTGAAGTTCAAGCCCCAGAGGATTGCCTATTGCAACAACAAGCTCGCCTACCTGACATTCATCGCTGTCGCCAAATTCAGCTGCAACAAGATCTGTCTGTTCAACCTTCAAAACCGCAAGGTCAGATTCAACATCGTATGCAACGATTTCAGCCTCGTATATTGTTTCCTGATCAGACATCTGTACTTCCACAGACTGCGCAATTCCATAACCTGAACTGCTGTCATATATTACATGCGCATTTGTTACAATATATCCGTCGGAGGAAATAACAACGCCTGTACCCGTACCGACAGCCTGCTGTGTCTGAGAGCCGCCATTATTAAATCCGAAATATCCAAATCCGAAGCTTGAAGGTGACTGAACGCTTGCTACAAATGTAGCCTGAACGCCTACAACAGACGGTGTCAGCTTGCTTACGATCTCTGGAATAGTAATAGCATCTTTTCTCGAAGCCAGCTCAATTAAACTTTGAGACACGCCGCCTGATGCAATATTAGGAAGTGTACTTTTATTATTACTATTATTTTCACCTGTATTTTTGTCTTCTCCTGATTCATCCGCAGGAGCAATGTAGCTATTATTGTCTTTACCTACCTGATCATTTTTCTTGCTGGTAAAATATCCGCCTGCGAAAGACGCACTTACAACAAATACTGCTGCTGTAATAGCCGCTGCAATTTTCAGACCTTTTTTACTGCCCTTTTTCTTTTCTTTATTATCAACGGGCTGTGCTGCATTTGTATAATAATTTGCGTAGTTTACGCCGTTTTCGCTGCCTGTTCTGTTTGTGTAGCTATTGCCGGTATTGTAGCCGCTGTTATAAGGAGAACCGCCTGTGTAGCCTGTATTACTACTGGAGTAACCATTGCTTCTAATCGGTTCGTCCTGATGAGGAGTAGAGTTGCGATAGTAGCCGCTTCTATAATCAGAACCGGTATTTTGCTCATTTGTATTATTTGCATTCGAGGAATTATCAGCTCCCAATACTGCATCGTTCAGCTTGTTGTCATTTTCAAATTCAGCCATGAAATATCATCCTTTCAATCTATTTAAAAGCTATTGCTTTTGTTTTTGTAATTATAATTATACTTTTTTATGTGATAATATTATGATAACCTATAGAAAACGCAGTAAAACTGAACTGCGGACTTTTTCACAACCGGATTGCAAAGCTTACACACATAACATAAATCTATTACTTATATATTACTTACTCGCAATATATTCTGAAAACGTGCCACTAAACAAACCTGCTGTACTCTCTGCATAATATTTTAGTATAAGAGTTGCATCGGAAATTTCTACACTTCCGCTGCTGTCAGCATCAGCTGTAAGAGCGTCGATACCTGTTATAGGCGCTTCAAGAGAAGCCAGATCATATGCATAAATTTTAAGAGCAGCTGTTGCATCAGATATCGTTACATCGCCATCTGCATCAACATCTCCCACGCCCTTTTTCAATATTTTGCCCACAACGCTGTCATTTATAGCTGTATTTACGCCTGCAAGAGTTGTC
Source organism: uncultured Ruminococcus sp. (assembly GCA_910579955.1). Taxonomy (GTDB): domain Bacteria; phylum Bacillota; class Clostridia; order Oscillospirales; family Ruminococcaceae; genus Ruminococcus_C. The sequence continues at coordinate 74,980 of CAJTWE010000008.1, forward strand.
TCAGCGCCTGAATCCTTATATGCTCTGCGCATAAGAGAGCTGTTGCCTGCACCTGTTTCCGGAAGTCCAAGCACATCTATAACAGAGGCAGCCATTGCAAGGTGTCCTTTGCTGTTAGGATGTACATCGACATTATTTATATGTGTGTAAAAATATGAGTGATCTGCAAACAAATTAAAAGTATCAACTATCGAGGACATGCCGAGACCTCTTATAAAGTCATTAACACCACCGTCCTCAGGATAAAGAGTGTTATCTGGCTTTCCCTCAAGGTAGCTGTGAACGTTTGCACTAAGCGCAGTCATAGAACCGCTATTTGCAAGCGGAGTATCGTCAGCACTCAGACTCATTGGGTTGTATATAGTCTGCACTACCACCTGAGCATCTGTCATTGAGTGCACACGGTTTTCGATTTCCTGCACATTTGCATTGAAAGATTTGATAACTTCCGGCATAACAGAATTCAGATAAAGCTGCATCTGAAAGATAAACATATCTCCCTGCCCTTTCATTGCAGTTATAAGCTCTGCCATTGTGTTATACTTAGTTGCGTCAATAAACTCATTATTAAGAACAGGATACAGAATATCATTGCCGCCTATTGTTATAAGAACAACATCTGCATCGGCGATTTCACTCTGCACAGTACCATCAGAAAGCTGTGCAAGCAGTCCTTCGCTTGTCAGTTCGTTGGACGCAAAATTCACAAGCTCTGCACCGTAATATTCACTTACAATCTGCGGATATGAGGCTATAAGCGAACCGTCCATTGAGTAGCCGTTTGTGATACTGTCACCCAGTGCTACGATTTTTACTGCTCCGTCAGCACTTGCATTCATAGGTGCAGACGATGCCAGAAGTGTCATAGCAGCGAGAAAAGCAGCTGTAATTTTTTTAGTTTTATTTTTCATAAAAATTTACTCCCTTCATAATGAAAGCAAAGGCAATTCCAAACAAAAATCATACTGAAAACTCACAGTAATGAAGTCTTTATGCAGTATTGCCCTACATATTTTATGTTTTAATTATACACACTACAGCTCATATTGTCAAGCAAGAGCAACATTTACCATGTTTATCATGCAAAGAAATTAAAAAAAATCACACCAAATAAAACCCAAAACAGCCGCACTGCAATAAATACAGTAGCGGCTGTTTCGGGAAAAACAATGAGAAAAAAGAGATAAATGCTCTAGACTTCAAAAATTATTTGATCTTCTTATCAGGCTGGAGAAGCATAAATACAATTGCTGCAATTGCTGCGCCTACTAGTGGAGCAACGATAAATACCCACACCTGAGAAAGTGCGTCACCGCCCATAAGAAGTGCAGGACCTAAGCTTCTTGCCGGATTTACAGATGTGCCTGTAAATGGCACACCGAGAATATGTACGAGTATAAGTGTAAGACCAATAACTACACCCGATACAGAGCTATACTTTTCTTTAGATGTAACACCGAGAATTGCAAATACAAATACAAATGTAAGCACTACTTCAACAAGCAGAGCCTGAGTGAGAGATGCACCCATTGCACTTGCGTCTCCGTAACCATTAGTGCCAAGGCCATAATCAGTACCTCCAAGCATAGCCATAAGAATAGCCGCACCTGCGATACCGCCTAAAATCTGAGAAATAACATATCCAATAAAATCTGTAACGGACATCTTGCCGGCAATGAGCATTCCAAGAGAAACCGCCGGATTTATATGACATCCTGAAACATTGCCAACGGAATATGCCATTGCTATAATAACAAGACCAAAGGCAATTGAAATAGCCAGTGTGGAGAATGAAAGCGGTACTAATACAGCCTGTGCATTAAGCAGTGCGTTAGCTGCAACAGCGCTTCCACAGCCAAAAATAACAAGTACAGCAGTACCTATAAACTCTGCAATGTACTTACGGATTGATTCTAACATTTTTATCGTTCCTTTCAAACAACATTTTTATTTATGTACATATTATACCATCAAGCAACTCTTTTGTCAAGTAAAATTGTATTACCAGACGTAAAAATGAAACCTTGATTTTTGTGCATACTGCACAATGCTATCCGGCAAGTCCTGAGCGCTCTATGCCTTGGGTAAAATACTTTTGCAGAAAAATATACATGATCAGGATAGGAAATACCGAAAGAAAGCATCCTGCCTCAAGCCATACTATCTGTTCACGCAGACTTACCTCAGCGCCACCGAAAAGCTTCTGCGAAAGAAGTATGTTAAGATTTTTAAGACTGAGGGCTATAGTCTGATTTTTATCAAAAAATGTTGAGCTTACATAAAAATCATTCCAGTACCATACTACTGAAAACAAAAAAACTGTGAGAAATGCGGATCTTGCATTGGGTGCGCAAACAGATAAAAAAGTCCTGAAAGGGCCGCAGCCGTCAAGGTATGCTGCATCTTCAAGTTCAGTGGGCAGTCCTCTGAAAAATTGACGGAATATAAATATCATAAGTCCCGATTTTATACCACACCCCATCGCCGCTGGAAGATACATACAAAGAGGATTGTTTATAAGATTAAAAGGCCCGAAATAACGAAAGATCATATACTGCGGAATAGATATGATCTGGGACGGCACAAGAATCATCAAGATAACTATTCCAAAAAGCAGTCCTTTGCCCTTAAACCTAAATCTTGCAAATCCATATCCTGTCACTGCGCAGGACAAAACCTGAACGGCTGCACATCCTACATTCAATAAAAATGTTGTACAAAGGGTTTTCCAGTAGTTCATTACCTCCATTGTTTCACGTATAACGTCAAGAGTAAGATGCTTTGGCAGCCATATTACCGTTGGGTCATTCATGTCCTCAGGAGTACGGAAAGCACAGCTCACCATATAAATAAGCGGATATAATATAACAAAGCTTAATCCAAACAGTATAAAAAATCGAACTACACTCCATATTACAGTACTGCATTTTCGCCTAATAGCAGATTTTTCTGTACTTCTCATGTTACTCCACCTCATAGTAGACGAATTTATTTATAACAGCTGTAATAATACCTACAGCAGCCATGACTATTGCAAAATATATCCATGCCATTGCCGACGCTTCGCCGTACTTCCAATCCATCTGCAAATCTGCAATTCTTCTCATAACCTGATTGCTCGGATCTGTAAAAGAATCTATAACAGTAAAAATAAAGCAAGCAAGTATCATCGGGCTAACGCTCGGAAGAGTTACCTTCCAAAAGTATTCCCACTCGGTAGCGCCTTCTATTTGTGCAGCTTCCTTGGCGGAAACCGGTATATTTTGCAGCGCTGCCATAAACATAAGTATCTGTATACCGGCGCTCCAAACTACAGAAAAAATATCATTTGCCGCTGTCTCAAACCAAACTGCAAGCTGGTAGGATATGCTGTTTATTCCCAGCAGTTCCATCAGCTCTTCAACAAGATCTACGGAAAACGTTGTAGAAAATCTATCAGCACCGCCGTTTCCTGTAGTCGCCATATTTCCGCTGATTATATTAAAAACAGGTCCTGTGGCGATAATTACCGGCAGAAAAAACGCCGCCCTTGCAGCTGTTCTTCCCCTAAACTTTTGACAAAGAAGAAGCGCAATAAACAGAGAAAATATCATAATAAGAGGTGTTTTCCAAAGGGTGGCTCTGAGAACATTCACAAGATAGCTGCGATAATTCGGATCTTCATTAAGTGCGTAATTATACTTGTCAAGTCCTGCAAATTCGCCCATCATACCTCCTGCATCCAAACGCAGATCATAAAATGAATAGATAAATGACTGCACAAGAGGTATAATAAAGAAAATAAGCGCACCTATGAACCATACTGAAACGAACCCGTAACCATAAAGATTTTTTCTTTTCTGAAAGCTTATTTTCATAAGTCTCATCCTCCACTCACCGAAAAATCACTGAGAAAATATTCTTTCCCTCCTGATATCACTGACATTTTTTCAAGATCTGTAATGATAATACTGCCGTCTTCGTATTCTGTATAGATCCTGCTCCCCACCTTACGATAATCTGTTATAAACTGTCCGCTAACGTCTTTAAGAACCGTACTTACAAATAAAAGATCCTGTGCCGCCTGCTCTGTCCAATCGTCGTAATATGCATAGTATAGATTTTCAAGCTCAGTTCCCGCAATAACGCTTGTTTTTTCACCTATCATATCATAATTCGGATTGCTGCCGGATGCTATGGCAAGCAGCAAAAGCTCTCTGCTGTCTGCACTGCCGTTTATAGGCTCGGTACTATACGATCTCAGACCATGGAGAACTATCTGACATAAAGGTATATCTTCATCAAAAATATCGTATTCTCCCGACGTTAGAGGGACATTGCTTATTCTGTCTACATAGGGAATAGCGTAGGCATTTGCCCTGTCTGCCAGTATACTATTCATAGAATCTTTAAGCGTTTTATAGCCTTCTTCAAGCAAATCCTGCGATTTATTTCTTGAGATAGCTTCACGGCCATAATCACCATACAGAACGCATGCGAGTTCAGAAAGACAAATATTTTGTATTTCATTCTCATTTAAGCTTTCGGAAAGGGTTTTAAACATATCCGGATATTCAGAAGGCGTCAATAATGAAAGCGCACCCTTAGATTTTAGTGCTTTTCCGCTTACAATATCATAATCATGCAGCTTTGCATATTCTCCCGATACACGAACAGCTCCGTCTATATGTTCGCTGTATCCGCTGCCGGACTTAAATCTTGTATTCTTCACAGCCGGATAAAGGACAAAATCGTTTTTATCAGCATATTCTATAAGCTCATAGAAATCATTGCCGCCTATAACACTTGCAGCATCTGCCTTTGTATCAATTTTATTTTTTATACCCTCGTTCGTCCACTTATTATAGCTCACAACCAAGTTTTCCACACCCGAATTTTTAAGCGTTTCCATTATAATTTTCGCCTGCTCAGATGTGGTAAGCGCAGTTTTCATAGTAAGTGGTATACCTAAGAAAGAATGCTGCTTTTCCACTGCACCATAAAGAGAAATATACAGCTCTGGCTCGTAATACGATTTATGAACATCCATTTCATTCATAAGATACTCACGATAAGCAGCAGCAACATCTACATAATCCATACCCTTTCTGCCGCTATCTTCAAGCGGATAGTATCTTATAGATATTTTATCCGACTTGATATCGCCGCTTTCAAACACTGTAACCGCTGTGCTGTCATCTCCAGCCATATAGTAAGTATCATCACTTCTCAATGTAAAATCAAAACTGCAAAGGTTATAGCTGCTTCTGGACACTCCGCTTACGCTTGCCATCAGCTGTGCATTTGAATCACCGTCTGTACATACCGCCATAAGACCATTGTCACCGTTTACTATGCCATACATAGGAAAAAAGACCTGCTTTACGTTATCTGGCATAGTAACCGGAACTTTAGTAATATCCCTTCCGTATACCATACCGGTATAACCTTTTGCATTTGTTTTGCCGTTATTGAAATTTATAAGCGCACCTGAACCGTCAGGTATAACGAAATAGCCCTTGTCATTTGAATCGGCAGCGCCAAAGCTGCTCATTATTGAAAGCTTTGTAAGCTTCTTGCTCTCCTTGCTTTCTTTTATGCCTGATACATCTACGGTCGCCTCAAGGTAATTTTCCCCCAATGTAAAACGCAGCGGTACTGTTATTCCTGCCTTTTTAAATTTATATATTATTTCAGCACCGTCTGTAATATCTTTCACCGCCGCATCTGCGCCGTACAGTGATGAAATTCTTGTACTTGACCGTTTTTCTGGCTCACAGTAGGTTATACTCAAAGGAGATTTAAGCTCTGATATAACAGTATTTGTTGCGATTTGGTCTAAATCTGCATTTTCAGGAGCTGAACGCCATACAGAGCCGTTTTTCTTATCCTGCAAAATTATTTGTCCGCTTGTATAATTTAAATATAATGAAAGGTTTGAGTTTTCTGCACATAGCCGTATTTCATCTTCCGCACTGGCATACAAAGCAAGCCCTCTTAGCATAATAGCAACTGCAATAATAACACCTGTGATTTTTTTCATAATATCATCACTTTCCCCTATGCTCTGAATCTGTATTCAAGCTCAGTATAAACCTCTGCAATAAATACATATACCTGCTGAAACAGCAATATCATCAGCACTAAAAACAACATTATCAGCATAATTCCTGCTATTGTAAGCAGAAGTGACCATATGGTTTTTGAAACGCTAAATTGATGTACTGCCTTTATAGCCATGAATATAAGCAGTCCTGACCAAAGTGTCCCCACTGTTTCTATGATAATCAGAAACACTTCTTCATCACGTATAAGAAAGTGTGAAAGCAATGTCCTAGCATACAGCTGCACCACATAAGGAACAAGCGCATATGCACTGTATATGTATATTTTTCTAGCACTTCCCTCTCCATCCAAAAGAGTACATACCGCCCAATTAGAAATAACGCCTGCAAGAAAAAACACTATTGTTCTAACAATAAATGGAAAAATGCTAAACTCATCTATATCAGCAATGACAAACTGCTTGCCATAAAATCTTTCACATAAGACAGCTCCTATAAACCACAGAAATATTACAATATTTGCAAACAGAAGCGAGCCTGCTTTTTTCCATCGAAGGTCCTCAAATCCTTCAAACGGATGAAAAATAACATGCTTTATCCACGCTCTTTCTGAAAGCTCCATCATGACTGCTCTGTTCCCTCCTCTGTAATTTTATGGCGTTTTTTTCTGTATCTTCTAAAAATCACACATAGTATGACAAATATTACCGCAGCAAAAATCACATATGAGAGGTTCTCGTCAAGCCACTTAGCACGATACCGTTCAAACGCCTTGTTATAGTGATAAGATGAGCCTCCAAGCTCCGCATACTCCATTGCCCCTTTATAATCGCCACTTATCAAAAGTGAAGCAGACATTCCTAAATACGCTGCCTGATAGTTTCCATCAAGTCTGAGTACTTCCTGCCACGGCTCTAATGCTTCGTCATACAGTCCGTCATTATAAAGCTCCGACGCATTGTGAACTGCCCTGCCAAAGCTTGTCTCCTCAAAAATAGTTATGGTATTTTTAAGTCCATCCGTTACATAAATACTATTGCCGACAGATTCAACTGCCGTGGGCTGAACGGAAAAGCCGCCCAGACGTTCCCCTCGTCCGCCCATTATAAAAAGCAAGCTTCCATTTTCATCGTATTGGAATACACGTCCTGTTTCCATATCAAGGCAGCATATTCTGCCTGCATCGTCTACGTCTATATCTATAAAGCGTGTCTTTACAGAATGTAAATCGCCAAATGTCAAATCTAAATTCTCAAACAGATTAACTCCTGCGGCATTTATCTTTTTTACACGCTCAGAATCCGAAACAGATGCTTCCGTTACCGTATAAAAAAAGCCTTCATTATCAATATCAAACCCTGTTATACCGGTTGGTGTACTTCTAAACGACGCAGCCCTCATTTTATCTGTTGCAAAGATTCTTTTAAAATAATTCGCAGCAGCTTCCGCTGACACCTCAACACTGTTTGCGCCAAAGTACCCACAAAATTCTCCGCTGCTGTCAAAGAAAGCAGCGCCGCCCGTTACATTATTGAGTACACCATAAATATTGCCCGACTTATCAGCAGCTACCTTGGTTGGTTTAAAGGTTTCATTTTCATAAATAGCAGATTCCGGCTTTGTTATTGTCATTTTAATATTGCATTCCATATCGGAAACAATAATACGTGAATTACCGGTATCGGCTATGTACATATAACCGTCATCAGATACAAATATTCCTTCGGGTTTAGAAAGCGTTGTCTTTGCGCCATTTTTTTCTGAAAAGCTGCCGTATTCCCGAACAGAGCTTTTAAAATCAGAGCTTATTTCAACTATGCGGTTATTTTCCTTATCCGCTATAAAAAATTCTCCGCTGTCAGTTGCAAAAATGTCTGACGGTTCATTAAATTCGCCGCATCCAAGCTCACTGCCGCTTATAGCGAGCACAGCTTTATAACCTGCTTGTGAAGCAACTGAATCCCCACGGCCGTTATAGTTGTAACTTACCTCAGCAGAGACCGACATTCCTTCTGCCAAGAGTAAAAAATAAAGCACCGAAGATGCATATATGGCTGCTTTTTTATACATAAAAGTCACATCTCCTTAATCCTTGATGCCGGAATGAGCCATTGTTTCAATAACATGGCGCTGTGCGAGCATGAATATCACAACAGGCGGTACAAGCATAAATACCGCTGCCGCCATTGCAACTCCTGCCCTTGAAAGTCCTGCCGCCGCTGCCTGCTGAACAACAGTAGGCAAGGTTTTCAGAGATTCATCAAATACAACAGAACCGCCTTCTATGTTCCATGCTGCTTGAAATGCAAATATGATAACCGTCATAAGAGCAGGCTTTTGATTTGGCATTACAACCTGCCAGCATATACGAAAAGGCCCTGCGCCGTCAACCTTTGCCGCTTCTATTATAGAATCCGGCATCTGACTTATAGATTGGCGCATAAGAAAAAGGCACATTGGAGAGGCAGCAGCAGGTAATATCAGCGCTGCTGCATGATTGATCATATCAAGCTTTGCAAGAACCATATATTGCATTATATAAATAACACTGTTCTGATAAAGAAGCGCTATTACTATCAGACTATTTATAATTTTTGCACCCGGAAATTTTACTTTGGCAAGACAAAATGCCGCCATTCCTGAAAAAACCGTCTGCATTGCCGTTATCGAAACAGTTACAAATACACTGTTGAACACATACCTTGAAAACGGAACATAGGCATCGCTGCAAAGTCTGAACATTGCACGGTAATTTGAGAGGGTAGGCTCGCTTACATAAAGTTTAGGCGGAAATACAAATATCTCCCCCACTGGCTTTACAGACATTACAACGGTAAGATAAATGGGCATTATCATAAACAAACTGAGTATTGCCAAAAAGAGAAATATCATCACTGTACCCAATGAACGTTTTCTCACCATTCTGTTTGACGACCTCATCGCCATGATACTCCCCCCTCAGTCTGTATATTTTCCAAGAATTTTGCCGACAAGTCTATTAGCAAAATACATCACCACAAAAAGTATCATGCATATTGCAGACGCATAACCCATCTCGTAGCGTATCCAGCCATAATCAAAGGCATGATTCATTATAGTATGAGCCTTATAATCCGTACTCGGAAAGCCTAAAAGATTTTGTGAAACAGTCCCCGCAGCAAAAGCACTTACTATCTGCATAACAGCCGCAAACATCAGCTGCGGAGTCATAGCAGGAATAGTTATATAAATAAGCTCCTGCCACCGATTCTTTATGCCCTCTATAGCACCTGCCTCATACCATGTTTTGTCTATATTCTGAAAGCCTGCACGCAAAGCGAGAAAGCCTGTTCCAAGGCTTAAATACATCTGCACCACTATAGTAACGAACAATACGTACGAACCATCTGTAAGCCACTGGATAGGTGATGTAATAATTCCGGTATTCAGCAAAAAAGAGTTTATATATCCGTGAGCGTCTCCGCTGAAAATAAGCTTCCAAACAGTATAAACGCTTGACATTGACGGTATATAAAATACAAGTGTAAAAAAAGTTCTAAGCCGTGGACGCATTTCATTTATAAGCCATGCCAGCAAAAAACACAGAATATAGCTTACAGGCCCTGTGAACACTGCCGAAACTATAGTTACACGAACAGACTGCCAAAATATCTTGTCAGAAAGAAACAACGCTCCGTAATTTGAAAGTCCTACAAACTGTGGAAACTCTATCATGTTAAAATCTGTAAAACCTATCGGAAGAGACATTATTACAGGGATTATTGTAAACATCGTGAAAAAAAGCATAAAGGGGAACAGCATAAGATAAACGGTTTTATTCTGTTTTATTGCAGCAAAAAGCCTGCTGCGTTTGTTATTTGACCCTTTTCTCAATGGCTGCATCTCCTTTTTTATTTTCAGCATACCTGCTTTTTTAATTTCTTCTTGTTTTTCTTAATTTTCCAAACAGCTTCTTGCTATCTCCTCGTTTATATCATCATTGTAATACATGAGGATCTCCCTTGGATTTTCCTTGCTGTTTACTGCCTCACGAAAAGCATTCATTATATTTCTTGTAACTGCGTAAGACGATGGGAGTATTGGTATTTCCTGCAATTCACTCATAGATGCTTCAATAGCATAGAGTTCATTTGCAGACCACGAAAGACAATGCAGCGCCTCCGTGTTGGCAGGGGCATATCTCCCCAGCTGACCCATAATGGCTTCCGTTTGCTGTGCGTATTTTGTCTGCACATCCGTACTGCTGAACCATTTAACAAACTCCCATGATTTTTCTATTATCTCTTCATCCTTATTGCTAAATATAACAGCTCCAGAACTCATAGAATTCACCGCATGAGAAATGCTTCCGTCCGGACGTTCTGTTCCGGGAACAGCGGTAAAATCCCATAGACCTTTTATTTCAGGTGCTGCTGTACTGAGCTGGTTTGCAAATGTATAATCAGCTATAACTATAGGATAATCCCCTGTACGAAATCTGCTGAAAGGATCGTATTGTTGTAAAAGGCTGTATTTTGTATAAAAGCTCGTCCATGTATCAAAGGCTTCTGCTGCTTCATTTGTATTGAAAGTAGTTTTTGTACATGAATCATTATAGTAATTCATTCCCTGTTGAAGCATCATAAGCGCAAAAGTATGTCCCGTTTCTGTAGCCGGTGAAACAGAAGCTGACTGCATTGCAGGCAGAACAAGTCCTGCGGACATATAGTTTCTTTGAAGTTCGGGGAGCATATCTATAAGCTCGTTCCAAGTTTCCGGCGGAGTGTTAAAGCCTAGACTGCTCAAAATATCCTTACGGTAAAACATCATCGCCCAGCTTCTTGTAAGCGGAACGCCGTATACGCTGCCATTATATATATATGGAACAAAGGCATCATTTGCATATAGAGAAGAAAGCTCATCAAAGCCCTCCAGCTCTGAAACATCTGCAAGTAGTCCACGGCTGCCAAGATTGACAGGATTTTCTCCGCTAAGGAACAATAAAACATCCGGTCCTTCATCTGCTAGGGCGGATTCAACTATTCCTCCTGATACAAGCTTCACTGAAACCGCCGTTCCATAAGCAGGAATAAACTCTGAGGCAGTAAGCTCTTTTACTACCTGTGCCTGATCTCGTCCAAGCTGTACCCATACTTCTATTGTCTTTCCATTTTCACTATCTCCAAGAGAATTGTCTTCTTCTCTGAACGAGGCGAGAAATCTCTGAAAGCTGTAAGATAATTTTTGAAAAAAGCCTGCATTGCAGTCCGAAAATTCGCTATTCTTCGCAGCAAGCTCAATATAATCTATCTCCAAGGGCTGATCACGGCAGTCACGTGTCCATGATGAAAGCGCAGCCGTGCAATCCTTTATCTGTGAAAGATATTCCGGTATCCTAAGCGGGGAATCTATACATTTTTCAAGAATAACTGCCATATTTTCAAGCGATGCAGCCTCTGAGCCTTTAAAGCCTGACAATGCTTCTATTTCTGTCTGTATCTCACGAAGTTCCTTTGCTACCACGTCAAAATCTTCCATAAGCCCTGGTATTTTTTCATGAACATAATAATCTGTATACTTATCCGGCTCCGGACCTGTTATCATAACTATGCTGCGGTAAATGCTGCTGAGATTATACACTATATCATCCAGTCGCTGAATATACGAGCCTATTGCACCGGGAACAGCTTCCATTGAAAGCGTATGCGTTTCTCCTGCTGTGAGATAAATATAAAGCTCTTTATTGTCACTTGTCTTTACCTCTGTAAGCTCAAAATCGGTGCTGTAATAAAAACGAACCTCCGACATATCATCACAAGGGACTTCGCCGTCAATATATATCCTGCGGTTTGAAAAAAATCCACGCAATTCTTCCTGACGTGCTTTTATTCCTATTTTGTACCAGCCATCATTTGGAACAGATACTTCCCATGTAAGGGTCTGGCCTGATTTTTTAAAGCTGCCCTTGCCAATAGTATTATAGAGAATATGCCACGGATCGGACGGAGACACATCGCAGCTTGAGTTATCATACGTAGGATAAAGCCCAGGGTCGGATTTATACTTTGCATCCTCCCCTTCTATACGTACAACGGTCGCAGACATTTCAGCAAAAGCGCCGGAATCATCCACAGTAGAAATGTACTCATCGTATGTTCGGTGCTTTTCCATACCGTGCAGCTTTATATACTCGACTTTCATATCGCCTCTTTTAATATCCAGCCGAACAGTATGGCTGCCTTTTTCAAAAAAGAATTGCAGCGGCTCATTGTAAAGCCCGTCGGGATCTTTTATATCTGTTGTCAGCTGCATTTCTTTCTGTACCTGAACCGGCCTTATTTCATTGCCGTTTTTATCCTTCTGTATATTACTTTCATTTGTATATGCCTTGCCTAGTCTTAGCCTTTCCGCACTGTCAAAGGGGATAATGCCATCTACTGTCAGTGCAAATTCTATCTCTGAGTCGTTAGTATCGCAAGCAGTATAGCATATCTCTGCGCAATACATACCGGTTTCGTAAATGTCAGCATTAAAAGTAATGCTATTATCACTGCACTTAATTTGCGTAAGTACAGCAGAGCTTTTGGGCACTTTTTCATCGCTGTGATTTTGCAGATATTCTCTATAGGTCAGCTTATCTTCATAAAGCAAATCGGTCGTCTGAGTTTTTTCGTTTTCCTCAGCTATTGCAGGGAAAGACACAGAACTTGTTATTAAACTAAAAGCAGTTATAGCACAAAAAAGTGAAACGCTGATTTTTTTAAAAAACATACTCATAACTGCTCCTTACACAATAATCTTCATACTTTGTAATTATTATATCAAATTATCGCCGCTTCTGTCAAGAAGTACAAAGGCTGCTGCGTTAAAAATCGCAGCAGCCCTGTTATTATCTATGAGCGTTCTTTATCATCAATATCCATCGCACGTTCGGTTGCTCTTGACATCTCCTTGCGCCAATATATGCCCTCTTTACGTTTTCTCTGCCTTAGCTCCTTAAAAAATCGTTTTAATATATCCTTGCATTCATCTGCCATAAACCCTTCGTAAACCTCCGGCTTATGATTATATGCCATAGCAAACATTTTTTGAACCGAACATACTGATCCCGATTTTTCATCATATGCGCCAAATATCACCCTATCAAGCTTTGCATTTATAATAGCGCCTGCACACATGGGACACGGCTCAAGAGTAACATACATTTCACTGTCAACTATTCTCCAGCCATGCAGCCTTTTGCTTGCATTATCTATCGCCATAAGCTCAGCATGAGCAAGCGGCGATCTGTCACCCTCACGGCTATTCCAGCCTTCGCCTATAATATTTCCCGTAGGCTTATGAACTATAACTGCTCCCACAGGAACTTCTCCAAGCGAAGCCGCATACTCTGCAAGCTCCAGCGCTCTTTTCATATAGCGGCTTTCCGGAGAACTATCCGCCATTTCAACTATACTCATATGAATACCTCAATACATACCAAAATAGCATAAAGTATCCATACTGCAACAAGCGTCGTTTCAAAGGCACTGTATTTGAATTTCGTTCTCATAGCAAGAAATGTTCCGTAATCCTTCATGGTAAGCTTCTTGTTTTTGGAAAGCATAAGCAAAAAGCAGCTTAAAGCTCCTATTGCAAATACGATTATAATAAACATCATTTCCGACGGCAATCCATTTATAAGATCGGGCTGCCCCTTGAACCAATACAAAAAGAAATTCAGCCCTCTGCACAATATATGTACAATGATTCCCGTAATGACAGAACCGCTTTGCCATACGCCGTATCCTGAGATAAGCATTGTTACAAAAACAACACCCAATGAAAACGGGTTATGTCTTATGGAAGAATTTATAAGTGCAATCATTACCACGGCAAAAGTCACGCCAAACTGACGCATGACCTGAAATAACGCTCCATGAAAAAGCAACTCTATCATAATAGGTACGGCTATCAGCTCAAATACAAGAAATGCTATCATACAGCCGGTATCCATACCCATTGACAATTTGTATGTCGTATTGATACTATTGGTAGTAAAAACATTAGACGGCATATATATTCTTAAAAACATTATCGCAGAAACCGAAACCAAAGCTACGCTGATAGCAGCAAATACCGTCCACCAATTTTTTACTTTAACGGGACATGCTATCTTAGACGGCATTTTAATAAAACGCCTTGTAATAATAAGCGGCAATAAGAACTTCATAAGCCCTTCAAAAATAAATACAAACAATAATGCATATTGATTACCATATGCCGTGCTTTCATGAAAACTATAGCTTATCTCTACGCCAAATAATTTTAAAATCAATATTACAGGAAGAACAAACACGTTTTCAGCAAACGCATATGAAAAAGCTATAAAAGTGAGAACAAAGCACGCATTTCTTAAAGCAGATCTTTCCTGCTCTTCGGCAATTTCCTCACGAGTTCCAACACCATCTATATAGGTATGACATTTGCTTGAACGTTTTCCTGTAAAAGAAAAAGGATTCCCTTCCCGCCGTCGCCATTCACGATATCCTTTATTGTATTCATCGCTTTGCAAAGACCAGTCCGATGAATCAGCTGCATCCGTATCCCTCTTTAACCCTTCATAATTAAATCTTTTCAAAAAATCATCCCTTAAAAAATAATAAAAAATATATAACGCTATGGCATGATACAATATAATATAATACAATATAACTTATTATATCACAATTAGACTTTTGATAGGATGTATATAATAAACACATTTTATGTATGCATTATAAATTAACGCCAAAGCACAGCCGGATAATTCATCGAACAATTCAGCTGCGGTCTGATATTTTTACTTTATACTGAAATACTCTTAAAAAAACATTATACTAAAAGAAATTGATTCCACTTTTAAAAAGCTCTTGCAATTCAGAATAAAATCTGTTATAATTAAAGCAGCGGAAAAATTCTGCACAACAGAAGGATGGAGGTGAAACACCATGGCATATAAAATTAGTGAATCCTGCATTTCTTGCGGTACATGTGAGGGTGCTTGTCCTATAGGCGCTATCAGCCAAGGAGAGGAAACATACGTAATCGACGCTGATGCTTGCGTTTCCTGCGGAGCTTGCGCAGATGCTTGTCCTGTTGGGGCTATTGCAGAGGCTGAATAAACAGCAAAGAAACCGCTTCTCCAAACGAGAGGCGGTTTTTGACTGCTAAATAAACATGCTTTAATAAATATACTTTACCTATCTTATCGGAGGTTTTCTAATGCCAGACAATTTAAATAAGGACATACGCAGAGCATCATCTGTCAATTCAATTTTAATTATCTCATTTGTTGCAGTCGTTTCAATAGTCAGCTTCGCCTCATCACACCTCTTCTCACTGCTGCCCAATAGCGATTCCCCTACTATGAATAGTCTATGGTGTCTTATCATTTATACTTTCCAGTATGTAGTTGTAATTCCGGTGCTGCTGCTACTGCTACGCAAAACAAAGTTCGGCAAGGCTGCACCAAAACTCAAGGACTGCTTTTGCAAACCAAAGCTTTCTGCTGCGCAAATAGTTAAATGGATATTTATTTCACTGTTTGCAGTATATGCAATTTCCTTTATATCCAATTACATATTTACTTTTATTCAAATAATGACAAAAACAGAACTCCATCCAGCTCAGGTCTCTATAGACAACTCATGGCTAAACAGATTGACAAATATACTTGCAATTATGTTTTTTGCGCCAATATTTGAGGAGATTTTCTTTAGAGGCACTATGCTGCGAAGCTCTGCACGATATGGCTCATGGTCTATGATAATTGTCATGGGTATAATGTTCGGTCTATGGCATCTTAACTATGCTCAGACATTTTATACCGCCATGCTCGGCATATGTTCAGGATTTCTTATTATAAAAAGCGGTTCTATAATCCCATCAATTATCCTGCATTTTATAATGAATACAATAGGCACAGTACAGTCATTGCTTTTGGGGAATATCGACATGGAAAAGCTCTCTTCCGGTGATATAAAATACATCATAGAGAATATTTCATCTATTTTACCCGTATCTTTCATGGGATTTTTAGTTATAGGAGTTATGATAACAGGACTGGTACTATTTATTGTAGAGCTTGCTAAGAACGGCTTAAACAATTTCAAGCTTAATTCTAATAAAGAATATACCGGTATATCAGAAGGAAAAACCTTTGCAGTCTACTTCTCATCTCCAATAACTATCGTTGTAACGCTTATACTTATAGGCATCACAGTTTACAGAGCATTTAATCTATAATAAAAATTACTGCATATACTGCATATAGAAAGGAGCTTTTTATGGCTTTAAAAAGAACACTTAGTCTGCTGTGTGCAGCATCACTTATGCTTACTATGGCAGCCTGCAAAAACAATAAAAACACCGTAAAGCAAGCCGACGGCTCGGATAATGTAAGCGCAAAAACAACAACACAGATCACACAGGTCGGTGAAGTCGGCGAAAAAACTGAAATGGCTGATGTCGAGATACAGATAAACAAAATCTACAGAAGCGAATATCTCAGTTCAAGAGAAGATAGTGCTTCAAATATAATCTTTCTTGACGTAACCATAAAGAACAACACAGAAGAAGAACTCGAACCAAATATGCTTTCAAGCTTTGAGTTTGAAGTAGACGGAGAACCGTGCGATTTTGCTACGCTCTTTGCCATAAATAGTGCAAAAAAGCAGTTTGGCAATGATGTAGATCTTTTCAGCGATCCATTAAGACCCACCGAAGCACGTACGGGATGTGTACCTGCTGAGCTTCCTTTGGAATTTGACAGTGCCACGATAAAGTTCCTGCCTTTGGGCGGCATCAACAGCAGCGGAAATTCTTCTCAGGCGATACTATACACATTCACTCCAGACGACATGGAAAACCTTGCAAAACCCGAATCCGCTGAGTAACAAGCACGTTAACTAGAAAATACAAAAATGCAAAAAGACTGCTGTAGCCTAAAAAGCTACAGCAGTCTTTTTGTATGACCAGACCTATAAGCCGGGTTCTGTCGTGTGTGACAATTTATCTACGCCTTACGTCGCCGCAAGGCTCTAGCCGCCATTACGCATAATCCATCGGGCAAATGTTATGATTATACGTACCAATAGGCGTTGCATCAGGTAAGGTTTACATAGCAGTACAGTCTCCTGCACTCTGGTGCGCTCTTACCGCACCTTTCCACCCTTACTTCCATATGAAAGCGGTATATCTCTGTTGCACTTGCTCTAAGGTCGCCCTCGGCTGCCGTTAACAGCTACCCTGCCCTATGATGCCCGGACTTTCCTCATGGATCACTCCACGCTGCCACACAGTCTGCTCATGTTATTTATTATACGATAGTTTTACCGATTTGTCAAGAGAGTTGCTCCGCATAATCTGGGCCTGCGGACAAAAAGTTGGACATCAAAATTTGACGTATCCAGGCAATTTTGC
>CAJTWE010000009.1 GCA_910579955.1 uncultured Ruminococcus sp.
ATCTCCTATGTAAACATTGACTGTAGGAGGGGCGGTGTTGTTTTGTGGGAATGATGCTGGTTGTGCAGGGGCAGACGATACAGGAGTAGGAGAGAAGATCTCATGGTAAACAGGAGACGCAGCACTTACAGAGGAAGCACCCTGCGCATTCATGATATTCATAGTTGCGGCTACTGCTGAATCTGCACCGGGTATCATGCTGCTTACTGCGTTTACAATTTTTGCGGTTTCGGAAAATGGGAATACAGTGCTGCCGCCTTTTCCGACTATCAGCTCCGGACCTTCTTCACCGGCTATGAATATATCAGATGAATTTGTAGTGCCTCTTGCATTACCTTCTATCTTAACAGAGCCGCTGATACCGCTTGCAGTGTATGTAAGATTTGCATTATCAAATACGGATTGTACAGCATCTACAACGCTTTGTGCAGCCTGAGTAGCATTATCTATTGAATCGAACAAGCCGTCTATATAGCCATCCATAGTACTTGCAGCAGCGTCTTTTGCATCATCTGACATGTCAAGTTTTTCTACATCTGCTTCGATTTGTTCTTTGATTTCTGCCATAGCCTTATTAAGACCTGAACCGATTTCACCAACCTTTTCAGAAGCTTCTGTCTTTGCCTCGTCGACTTTACCCAAAGTATTTGCAAGCTGTGCCATTCCTTCATCGCCTTGTGCCATTGCATTATTGAAAAGGCTTATGGATTCCTGATCTGTTTGCAGCGCCAATTCTTTAAGTAATTGGAAGTTTTCCTCTGTAATTCCAAGACTATCAGCTGACATGGTTTCAAGCTTTGAAAGATTTTCGCTGTATTGATTCCAAAAATTAGCCTGAGAATCGCCAGCAACTGTGAATGCCGATACTGTAGCTTCTGCATCCATTTGAGCTGTTTCAAAAAGTCCGAATTGCTGAGACATACTGTCATATGCCGCTTGACGTGCGGTGTCATAAGCTTCTGCAATTTCAAGTATACGGTCGGTATAATTTTCCATTATGCCCTTAGCTGCGTCTATGCCTTGCTGCTGTTCACTGAGTTTAGCATTTGCTTTTTCCTGTACACCTATAAGCTCATCACCTGAATTAGCGGTTTCACGTAAAGATTCACGGAATAGTTCAGTAGAAAAACCGCTTTCTTCTGCAATCTTTCCATATTCTTCAAGCTGTGCATCATAATTATTAAGCGATGATGTGGCTGTTTCTAATTCGGCACTTGTTAATGCCAATTCTCTTTCAATCTCTCCAAACCGATCATCGTAAATGAATGTATCATAATCAGCATTTTTATAGCGCTGATCATATTCTTTTTGCAGATTGCTTTTTTTCTGCAATAATTCTTTATACTTCTTGTAAGAATCTGCATAACCGCTTGTAAAGTCCGGATTGGTCAGAAAATCAATAGATTGCTGCACTTTATTATCATTTGCTATATCAATTATGCTCTGTGTGACGGCTTCCGGGTCAAATCCTGTAATTTCACCCTTATCGTAATCAACAACAATATTACAATTGAATGTATCGTTAAGATAATCTGCATATTTTGACATAGTATCAAGGTCAGCAGATGTAAGTTGCGCCTTACCGGAAAGTGATTCAAGCATAGAAACAGCTCGGAGTCCTTGAACCTGAGTATTATCTATAGCGTCCATTGCATCACTTTGAGCTTTGCTCATTTCCTTAAACGCTTCAGAAGTAGCGTCAGACTGTTCATTGAGTTCAGCAAGATATCCGCCGCCTTGTTCATACTGCTTATTAAGCAATTCCAGATCGGATTCAAGATCCTTTACAACGTCAGAATTTTCACCATACCGCCTCTTTGCATTTTCAAGTGCAAGCTCCGTTTGTTCGATTTCAGTACGGCATTCTGATAATGTTCCACTATAATTTTCTATTTCTGTTTCTGAACCTGCTATATATGAAAACAAATCACCTATAGCCCCACTAAACTTGCCCACCAAATTCAAAATAGGGGAAAGAAGTGCAGAAACCGGCTTTAAAGCGGCATTAGCAATTGAAAAAATGCCCTTTAAAGCAACGCCAATAGGCTTTATAACGTTTACTATATTTTCGGAATTATCTTCTGCAAAACTAAATATCTCTTCAATAACTGGCATGAACTCTTTTGTAAGCGGCACTATGATCTCAGTTTCAGCGGTGCGCTTTAGTTGTTCAAATCGGCTGCCGATATCATCATATTTGACCTCTGACATTTTATCTAAAGCATTACTTGTTTTGGAGATCTCGCCGCTTGTATTCATAAGGGCATTTACAGCTTCTTCGCCCAAATCTTCCCACATAGTACCCATTAGAGTCTGACCGAGAATATATCTCTCTTGCTCATCTTCAACAGCCATAAGGGAAGTAAGTATTTGCTGCTGTGCTTTCTGTGCGGTTTCTCCGCCCTCTGAAAGCTTTATCTTAACGCTTTCTGCATTAAGCCCCAAAGATTCAAGTGCCTTATCTGCCGTGCCATCATTCAAGCGAATATTCATTTCCTTAACAGCATCGCCAAGCTTATCAACCGACCATGTACCACTGTCTACGCCATTTTTGAGCATATTAAACATATCCTCAGCAGAATAGCCAAGATTTGCAAACTGTACGCTGTATTCATTCAGGGTATCAAGCATATCACCATTCTGGTCAAGTCCCTGTTGTGCGCCCTGTGCGATAAGGGTGTATGCTTCCTCAGCTGTAACACCGAATACTTTCATAAGCTGGGTTGCTGCCTGAGTTGATTCCGCTACCTCATATCCAAATGTATCTTTAAGCAAAAATGCCGATTCTGTAGCCTTTTGAAGTTCTTCATCAATAAGTCCGGTACGCTTGTATACTTCGGATATTCCGGCTGCTGCATCTTCCATGCTTTCGCCAAAATTATTGCTGTAAACATTGGAAGCAATGGTTTGAAGATTTTCAAGTTCTCGTCCGGCTGCACCTGTGGAAGCTGCTACTTGATTCATGGACTTTTCGTAATCAGTACCGAGCTTTATTATTTTAGCTGCACCGGCGGTAATACCTGCAACAGTTAAAGCACCTTTGATTTTATCAGCGAAATCTATTCCTTTTTTGCCTACATCGCCATAGGTTTCATCTGCTTTCTGTGCGATTTCGTCAAGAATTTGTTTGATAGTACTGCCGGCTTTATCAGCTGAGACTTGTGTACTTTGCGAAGCCTCTGCTGCTGATTTCTGAACCTGTTTAGACGCTTTGGCTGCTTCCTTTGCAGCCATAACAGAAGAATATTCAGCTGTTTTCTTGACTTCTGCCCATGCTTTTTTCGAAGCTTCGCTTTGGCTCATACCTGCTTTTTTGTATTCAGCAGCTAATTTCATTCTAGCCGACTGCATAGCCTTAAACATTTTATCGCCCTTTTCGGCAATGTCATCGGTGCTGTTTTCGGCTGAGGTTACCATCTCTTTAAGATTCTTTTTAAAATTTTCCGTGCTTATACGTGCATCTATTTCAATGCTGCCGTCTGATTTTGGCATATATTATCACCTCACCATTGCCATAACTGATCGCCTATTTCAGAAGCTGTAATATCTTCATGTGGAATACGTATGGATTCCTGAATGCGTATTATTTGTAGTCTGCGTTCATCTGATTTGATTTCAGATGTATTTATAGATCGGTATGCAATACGCTGTTTTGTTTCAGATTTTTCAGGCAATGCAATAAGCAATGCGGAAAACTCATACCAATGTAGTTCCGCTGTTCTGAGATTTATGCCGTAGTACTTCATAAAATCGCCGTAAATATATATGCTGTCATATAGATATGAAAAGACAGGAGTTTTTAAAGCCCCTGTCTTATTTTTTAATTCTGTGTTTTTTGGCAAACTTTCACAGGCTGAAAAGTTTTGAAGTGCCGAATATGCAGCCAATATATTTGAAGGATAATGCTTTGTGTAAAGAGACACGGAACGCATTATTTTATCTTCTGATGATATATTATTGTTTTCATGAAGCATGAAAAACTCTATCCAGTTACGAAATGAAGTTTTTACAGGATACTCTATACCGTTTACATTTACGCAGCAGGGAAGAGACATATTTAAAATATTACATATATTCTCTTGTGAAATCAATTTCATCACCACATTACATATTTTATTCTATCTCTTCGCTTGTGGCTATATTGACAGTCTGCCAATTATCTGAGGTTGTTACCATGATGTCTTCCTTTTCGCCATGTGACTTGAAGTTGCCGGAATAGGTCATGCAGTCTCTTGAACTTCCGTTTGAATCTGGAATAACCGCATAAGCTCTTATACGTGCCTTAGCATTTAGAATGCCATTGCCATGACCTGTTGCTGTTGTTTTATCTACAACTATTATTCTTCTTACTGCATCTGTGCCGATAAGTTCTTCTTCGGTTATCCTTACAATTTCTTCAACAGCTGCTTGTCCTTTATAGCGGTCAAGAGTGTATGATATACTTTCAACATATCCTGTAAGGTCCGTTCGGTCTGTATCCTCGTCTACATATCCTCTTGAATATTCCTTCGGATTTTTGGAAAAAGTCATATCAGTGAATCCTTCCATAAGCTCGAATGTGCTTGCTTTGTTTTCTCCTATGATTTCCATAAAAGCGACTTTTTCCGAACGCTTTACAAGCTTCTTATTATCAATACCTTTTCCCATTTTTAAATCTCCTCCTGTTTAAATCGTCTATCCTGATAGTAAGTAATACGCAGTTGTATCTGATAGCGTGAAGTATCCGGTGTCACATCATGTGCGTAACCGTTTGTTAAAACTTCAATGCTTAAAGGACTGCGCCATTTTCCAAAATCAGGGAATACTCGTTTTTCGTCCTGCTGTTCTATCCAGCAGGCAAAATTTTCATAGAAATCAGAATTCATAATATTCTGCATAACGTCCTGACCATATTTTTCACGGCTGCCGAATATGAATTCAATTTGCCTTACACTGCTGCCGTCTATATACTCTTTTATGATCGGTTCACACGGAACTGTATCAATGGTATATTCGATCGGGTCAGCACCCAGTCTGTCAACACCTAAAATACGTCCATTGTCAAGATAAGGACATTTTTTAATATATTCTCTGATCGCATTAATAGTAGATACCATCATTTTCCCTCATTTAACTTTTTCTGCGCACCTCTGATAATTTCATCACCGTGATTAGCTATTGCACGTTCTCCCCAACGTCTGCCACGTTTGCCGGCAGCTGAACCCTTGTAATATTGTCTTTGTGCATAAGGAGCTATCCAGCGTATCTTACCGCTGCCGATCTTTGTGCCGAATTTAACAGAATCACGCAGCATTCCTGTTTCAAACGGCACATATGGATCGCATTTTCTTATGACCTCGCTGTCTACAAACTTTTGAACCTTTTGAATACGGCTCTGAAATTGACTGAACTTCGGCATATTGATCTTTGAACTAAATTTCATTCTGCTGTTACCTCTATGTGCTGAACAGCAGGGGAACCATAGCGGCAATCTGACACGGAGTTTATTGTGTATCTCTCATTAACAGAAACATCCCTGTAATCCAGATCTATTATACCTTTCACGATGGTATCACCACTCTCAGGAACATAGTCTGAAATGGAAGCGGCAGGAATAGAAATGAAAACCTCATTGCTACGCTGTGCACCCTTGCCGCTTTGTACATTTCTCTGAGTACATTCCCAGTATATATTAGGTATGACATGCCGTTCCCATACAGGCGAAAAGTCTTCTACTTTTTCTTTGTATATGGTGCAGCCCTCGCAGTTTGTAAACATAGATCTCACACTCCTCTGTACATAAGCCCAGTACGTCCTAAATACTTTAAAGCCGTGTTATACTGATAAGTATCAAAGCTGCCGCTTGTAAGCTGTGCAAGGCTGTCAAGGGGATTTCTGAAAGTTACGCTGTACTTGCCAATAGTCTCCGACTGCTTTGCACCGCCTGACACTGCTGCATCAGGCTGCGTTTTAGCATCATAGTAAAAAAAGTTTTCAGCTAAGGCGCAGCAGCACTTCTTGACCTTTTCAGAAAACTCTTCTGGTATGCTATCTTCAAGCCTTCCGAATGTTACGGAGTCTATATATTCAGATGCACGTGCAGCGGCTGTACTAAACATCTTTTCATCTGTGATAACACGACCGATGTATTCATCTTGATAATAGGGGAAGTCTGCGTATATCATGACTTATCCTTTGTTTTGTCTTCTGTTTTTTCGTCCTTCTTTGGTGGGATGTCTGGGGTGGCAATTGGAGCTGTTGCCTTTGGAATAAATCCTACTGTAGTAGCCATATATGCCCTCCTTTTACTTTGTAGCCACAGAAGCATAAATACCCAATTTCTTATTGTCATATGCTTCTGTGATACCGTATGCACGATAAAAATACATCCATGCATCAGAAGTCTGGTTTGCCTCTGGTGTAATAGTCTTGTTTACACGGTGCTTTGTATACTGGATTACAGACTTAGGATGAATTATCATAAAGTTAAGATTCTTTCCGTTTTCATTCTTACGATAACCGCCAACAAGCTCATCATCCTTTTTACCGTCCAGAAGATCAACAGCGGAATAAAATCTGCTCTGCGGCACACGCACTATCTTTGAAAATCTTCCGAACATTTCCTTTGACTTATAGCTGTCAAGGTTAAGTAGACCGTTATGCAGTGCAGGTGTTGTATAAAGCAAACGTCCCTCGGCAGGTACTTCTGCGTCATCCATAGCGGTAGTAGCTTCATTTACTGCGATGCAGAAATCTTCTATAGTATTGAAGTCGGTACTTACAGTTGTACCAGCGAGTTCTGCATACTTAGCAAATCTCCATGCGTCCATTTCAGGTGCTACCTTTGTACGAACGAACTCACCGGCAAGCATACCAAATGACATGCGAGCTGTTTCTTCATCATCCATAGCATCTACAGTAAGCCTTCTGCCTCTGTCATAGTTAAACTCCTTGGATTCCCATTCCAGATTTACAGAACCGCCTGCATATCCATCGTTACGGCTGTAATCTCCCAGACCGTCCATATCCATCTTTGCTACAAGGATTTCTCTTGCGTTGTTACCCATACGCACGGTTGCTGGATTTGCTTCGAGATCAGAAGTAACCGAAGAAACCTTGTATACTTCATCAAGCTTCTCTATGTACTTCTGAATAAGTGCTATACTATTTGGCATAAAATTTTCCTCCCTTATTTAAGTCCTAATATAGTGTTGATAAAATCATCATCTGTGGGTGTATTCTGGCTGCCGCCGGCAGTACCTACAAACTGCGGCTTAGGTTCAGCAGATTTGAATGCATCCTTGTGAGATTTACGGAACGTTTCAACAACATTATCTACGTCTACCAACTCGCCCTTATCATTAAATTGAACATTGCTCTTTTCAAGCAGACCAAGAACATGGCTTTCGTAAATATCGTTCTGCAATCCAAGCCCCTTGACATAACCTGAAAGCTTTGTCTTATGCTCAAATGCCTTGCGGTCTGCCTCTGACTGCTCCCATTTCTGCTTGTAGTCCTCAACACTTGCTTTGATACCGTCTATATCCATGTCTTTATATGATTGGATAGTGGTATTAGCGGTGTCAAGATTCTTCTGAATGGCTGCTGCTGTGTCCTTTTCTGCCTTGATGTCAGCAGAGTAGGTTTCGGTGATTGATTTCACCATGTTTTCATCGGTAATACCGATGCCTTCCAGAAACTTCTGGTCGATCATTTTTAGATCCTCCTTTTTAAAAAAAGATATTAAAAAAGCGATATTCTTTTCAGAATTCGCTTATTTTTGTATTTATGCACCACTCCCCACGGTTGCATTTTTATTCCGTCCCTCCGTCAGTTTTGTGCCTTGATCTGGGCATGAAAAAAGCACCTGTTTCCAGATGCTTAAATTAAATATTTACCAATCATGAAATCCGCCTATTGGCTCATCGTCGTAAGATTCATCATAATCATCGTGAAAGCCACCCATTGCATGGTCATCGTATGAATGATCATCAAAATCATCACCGTGCAAACCACCCATTGGTGGCAGATTATATAAAACGCTGTCAAAATCATTTTCCATTTATTTTTCTCCTTTTTGGTATAAGAAAAGCACCCGGTGAAAGGTGCTTTAATTTGTTATAGAAACTCAATTTTTTCAATATCATCTTCGGCAAAGATAAAACCTTTTCCATCATCTGTGTCAAAAACAACTCCATCTACATCAATATTATCAATGCCATCAGAAGCGTCACAAAGGCAACCACCTGTTCCAATATAAACAGTGCCATCTTTACAATAAACTTTTGCTTTTCTGTGTTCAAGCAAATCAATTTTTCTTATTTCCCATTTCACATTTTTCACCTCATTCCTTTGTAGGAAAAATATGTGTTCCATTTTTTGCATATTTAATTTGTACCATTCGTGTTTTTATGTATTTACCTTGCTTTTTATCAAAAGTAACGCCAATTTCAAAAGGCAGTGCAATGAATTCATCTACGCAGTGATTGTTTTTTCTGCTTTTAAATTCGCCTGTACCACCATACTTATTCACAATTTCTTGTGGATCAATAGAATTAAACAATCTGCTTTTTGGAGTTTGTTTGCCACCTGATTGAATAGCCTGTTTCACTTGATTTTTCCACGCCTTGCTGCTCTGATGCTTTTGTTGCTGAGATTGTTCTATTATTGTATTAACGTAACCTTTTTTAAGTGCATTTTTAAAATTCTCTATATCTATTTTACCATCTTCATCAACTGTTGTCAACCAATTTATAAGAGAATATTTTTTATTCGCCTGTACCGCCCTCTGAGCCTGAGAGCGACCAAACCCAAGCACCTGTTCACGGAATTTGTCACGGTCTTGACCTGTGCCCTTGCAGAATGATTTCAGATCTTGTTCAGCGGCTTTGAGTTTGACCGCTGACCTTTGATATTCTGCCTGCATATCTGCCTTGTCAACGTCATTCTTAGCATTTTCAGCAGTAGTCTGATTTAAAACGCATTCACGCTTTAATGCACGAACATTACGCTCTTTAGCTCTTTGCATCTGAGATATTTCATATTGACTGTACATCTCACCATCATATTCAATATTCTTCTCATCAAGCTTTGCAAGCTGCTCATCCGTGTAATTCAAAGATGAATACCCCTCAAAATATGGATTCCAGTCATGACGGCAGTTCCAGCCCCTGAATCCTGCACCCGTGCCATAGCCAATATCAGACAGCGACAGCACTCTAACACCGTCTACAATGCGTCCCACGTTCTTTCCTGTACGGCTTACAAGCTTACCTTGCCACTTAGCGTGTTCAGGTCTTGCACCTGCATGAGCTGTAATTTCCATAAGATCGCAGTCCATTTCTTCGGCATTCATTATGGAGATCTTTGCGGCTGTCTGACCTACGCCTGTAAGTGATGCACGACGAACAGCAACATCAAGTCTATCACGATGTCCCGATGGATATGTAACATAAACACCGTCAGAAAACTTCCTGACGGCATGCCTTATGGCTTCCTGATAGCTGAATGCACCACTGGTTATTTGCATATGTGCATCATTGCAAGCAGCAATAAACGCAGCCTGTGAGGTCTTAGCAGTGGTTTTTGTAAGGTTTCGCAGATTACTCAAGGTGTTTCTGTAATTGGCTTTTAAAATATTTAATCTGCTGTCTGAAAGATGGAGCTTTTGACCTGTCACACTTTGTGCTATGATATTATCATTTCTCATAACCTCCGTGCCGGCTGCATCAAAGAGCAAGCGTACCTCTTCGGCGGTTTGAGATGTGTACTTTGCAATTTCTGCCATAATGTCATTGTAAAGAAGTCCTGCTTCCTGTAGCATTTCTGCCTGCCATTTTGCCGACTCTGTGACCGTTCCAGTTTTCATGATCCTGCGGACAATATCTTTAAGTATATCATCTTCAAGCTGCCTGTAAAGTACAAGTATCTGATCGGTGCAAGCTTCATACCACTGCGGCGAAATCATTATCCATCACCGCCAAACGGATCTTTGTATATTGGCTGTGTAGGCATCATCTTTTTAGCCTCTTCTTCCGTGCAGCCGAAATAATATGACAGAAGCAATTCCGGCTTTAAATATCCAGCCTGCGCAAGCTGCAACTGCTGCTGAAAAATTTTTTCTGTATCTTCAAGAACACTATCGCCCCAAGAACAGGTAAGTTCTGCATTTTCTGAATATGGCAGATCATAAAGAGAAGAATAGACCTCCATAGCATAGAGAAGCTGCTCTAACGCATTTTGTAAGCTCTGCTGTATCCTGCTTGTTTGTATGTAACTGCGCTGCTTTGATGTCTTGATCTCTTCTGCTGTTTTTTCAACGACCTGTGGGTCTGAGATAGTACCATACGCTAAGCCGCATGAAAATTCTATTCTCTGTAAAATGCGGTTGAATCCATTATAGATATTTGTGTCCCTTATAGCAGGGGAGAACACCTGTAGCATATCAGTAAGCTTTGCTTGAGGATCAAAATCATGCATTCTGAAAAGCCTTCTGAATGCACGTGGCAGCTTTTCTGCAAGCTTTTTGCCCTTACGTGGGAAAAGAGCTGATGAAGCATCAATAGCAAGTTCAGTGCCCTCAAATTCCCACATGAGTCGCTGCCATTGACGTTCTGCCTGAGAAAACAGCTCACAGGCATCTGCATATACAGAAGTTCCAAGAGGGGAGTCAAGGTCTGTATGATTGGCTGTCGAGACTTTGAATACAGCAAAAAGCGGTTTCTGAACATTTGCTATAGATTGCACATCTTTCAGCTGTTCCCAGCCGGTCACATCAGCAAGACTGCACTGCTTACCCAGATATTCCTCTAAAAATGAACAGTACGCTTTGTTTTCAACAGTATATGTATGAGTGCTGCTATCAAATGAATGCGATTCAAGACGTGTGTAATATCGGTCATTTTCTGCTTTGCGTTCCATAAACACTGCTGATATAACCGCACCTGTAGAATCAAAGGATGTCGGCACATATCTATCAGCACGTACAAGATCAACTGCGATCTTATCACCGGAAACATAAGGTTTGAATGCCATGCCGCCAAGAGCAAGAGCAAGCTGTGCCTGATCACAGAAATGATTCCAGAAGATCTGCATATGCTTATTTAAATTTTCATCGCTTACTTGTACCTTTGATTCTGCCAGTACAAGACGTGAAACCTCTGATGCAACAGAAGAGGGGAGTCTTAAACTGCTTACTGTATCGGTGCTTAAAGTACCATAAGAGTATAGATCAAGCCATGTTTCAATAGCTGTCTGCATTTCAGAAGAAACGGTTTGAGTATTCTTTTGTTTTTTGAACAGAATTGAACCTATGAACCTAAAAACATTCATTTGTTTGTCATCACCGCCTTTACTTACTATTTAAGCAATTTCTCGCAACGTTCTATACATTGCACTCTTTACAAAATATCTCATATCGTCCATAGCATGGTCGTTTTCTTTTATGACAGTATCTTTATCAGTATGCTTATCGTCCCATCTGTACAGCCCGAATTCACGTATAATATCTTTACACCCGGCACATATATGTATCTTTCCGAGCTTTAAAAGAGCTGCTGTATCACGTATGCCGTCTATCACGCTGTTATTTGCTTTCCATACCGGAAAAGTCCCGTGACGATGAATACAAGTTATAAAGCTTGCTGCTGACGGGTCAACAATAACAGCTTTGATATACGGTGCTAAGCTGCCTACAAGCTTTTCAATCTCTGTATAATGTTCCTCGTCTGTACGGCTCATACCTTCTTTTCGTGCATCATAATAATATTCACGCACTCTTAAAGCGTTACCGTCATCGTCGATGTACCAAAGACCGAATGAGCATGGATTTACAGTACCATAGTCACATGATATATACCAATCACCGGAATTTGCGTCCGGAAGTGTATCCGGTACAACATGAACACTTTTGTCAAACTGCGGATATACAAGACCCTCAGCAAGTACCCAGCGTCCTAAGATATATCGTTCATAGAATACGCCTGTATATAGGCACTCTGCATTTGAGATTTCTTTTTCAGTAAGTATCGGATTATCATGCATCATAAAGTGGATGTGAAGTGCTTTTTTGCCACGTGTGTTGCATATCCACTCTTTGTAGAACCAGTGTTCTGATGAATCCGGATTGCAGTTGAACCAATATCTGGCAAGCCTTTCTGAAAGCGTTCTTGCTATAGCCTGATCTACAAAAGATTTAGGCATGAGTGCGACTTCATCAAAAAGGACACCACTAAGTGTGATGCCCTGAATAAGTTCATAGCTGCTTTCGTCTTTGCCACCGAATACATAAAAGCGATTGATTTTTTCACCGCTGCGAATTGTTAAAAGCTTGTCGTTTCGGCGATAGGTGACTTTATAGTAATCTGTAATATCAGGCATAGAAAGCAGCGGTGTGATTATATTTCTATAAGCACTGCCAACAGTTTTTCCACATATGCCAAAATTGCAATTATCAAAAAATCTCATTGCCCAATGAACAAAGCCTATTATCATGGAAACGGTTTTTCCGCTTCGTACAGAGCCATCACATATTATCGCCTTTTTGTCCTGATACTTCGGCATGTGTGCCCACTTCATCACCAGTTTCTGCTTCGGTGACAACTTCGTAATTGCTTCCATTTTCTTCTCCTAATATATCATAAAGTTTTGATGCAGGGTCATCAAGTTCAGGCTCTGAATTCTGCTTTTGATTCAGACCACGTTCACGAAGTTCAAAGTATAATCGAATCGCCTGCATATCGCCATCTTGAATTCTCTTGCAAAGTGATTTCCAGACCATAGCAAGCTCTGCGTCTGCATATTGTAATACAAGGCTGTTTACAAGCGATACAAAGTCGGGATTTCTAAGCCAGCGGTATAAGGTACGTGATGTCACACCTGCTTTTTCTGCGACATCTGCTTTTGTACCTGAAAAGTCCGGATTTGCGAGTAATTCGGCAGCAATCACCATTCTTGCATCAATCAGAGAACCCTCTGAATTTGTGACATTTTGTGACATCCTCCTCCCTCCATTTTTGTGATAAAAAAGCCGACTCTAAAAAACAGAATCGGCTTTACATAATTTCATGATATAAGAATAACATGTTTTTTGGCGTTTGTGTTACCCTATTTTCATTATTTTTAAAATATGAAAGAATTTAGCTCTCATTTCATAGAACTGCCTACGACCCATAGGAACAGCTCCAAGGCGTTCATAAGGCATATTTTTTTGTGTGACATTCTTTTTTAGGAATTCGTATGTAGCAGTATCAGAAGCAAGGCGCAGCGCTGTGTCTATCATGTCTACATCATGGCTAAGCTGTGCTGCATTTATTGCCTTGATCTCGGCAATGTTTTCATTATGATTTTCACATCTTACGCCGTCATAATTCATAGACTTTAAGTAATAGCAATCTTTAAGCTTTTGCCTTTTTTGCTCATACTGAAAGCAAAACCATTTAAGCTCATTGTATACATAATCATCTATTTTGTATTTTTTGTACTCCTTACTGTTCATTTGCATCCTCCTATACTATATATGGATAATTACAGTCTTATTTAAATTTATTGTACCATATTTAGTACATAATTGCAATAGGTAGATACAATTTATTGTGTTTTATTTTCCCTTGTAAGGCTCCGGCAGCGGCATCCAGGCTATAACATCGCAAGATGTTTGCCATTCCCTAGCTGTACTGCTGTATATTATAGAATCGACGACATTGACGCTACCAAAAATTTTAGTAACAATATATTTTCCGTCTTTAGCTGGAAGTGCAAAATCAGTCGGTATCCAGTTCATTTTCATTCTTGATCAGCTCCTTTACTTCATCAGCGTGGTGCCAATGTTTATCATCTTTGCAGATTGACTCGCATTCTTTCAGTTTATACCAGATGAAATTACACTCTTTAATATTTTCACATCGCTTACCAGCTTTTAAAAATTTTTCGCATATTTCACATTTCCATGCCGATTTAAAATTATGACATGAAAAATACTGCATATCCTCTATTGCCAATTTCAGCAGACATTTCAATTTGGAGTTTTCTTGCTGCAATCGCTGCACTTGTCCAGGAGTTAATCCAGTACCTTCATATGCAGCTAAAACATCTACAGCATGACCATATACGCAAGGCTTATTAGTTTTTGTTTCGATTTCAACCATACTTAATGGTAATGCATTATGTAAGTCGATAATTTTAGTTAATCGTTCCATCGTTTTCTGTACCTCCTATATGATAATCAAAAATCCAAGTGACCGTAGAATCAATACTATAGTTCCAATAATCAAAGTCCCTACCAAAGTACCAAACATGAAATAGTATTGCGAATCTATACGCTTGCTATTTGCTTTTCTTAACACCTTTATCGCAGTTTTAAGAGCTTTAATATCTTCATTAAAGATTGAATCTTCATCATCGTGGATAAAGCTCTTCCTATCACGTATCAGGTCGTCAAGCTGAGATATGGTCTCTTCATATTTAGTTGATTTCATTTTCTGTATCTCCCACCAGCCCCGGATTATCGTGGATGTTGCCAATGACTTCATAAGACTTCATAGTTCCGACGTTCATACACGGACAAGAAAACGCTCCGGGTCCCCTTGTGACAAATCCTGCAATATTTTGACTATACTCTATGGCAAAAGCTTTTTTACTTTTGCCTTTACCTTTCACGATATCCCCCTCAAAAATCTTCCTGCCGTTTCTGTCGGCCAAGCCGGTAAACTGTCCGACTGTTTCAGGTAAAACTTCATATCCAAGCATATTTTGCCCGATATAGTATTTTGCTTTCCCTAATTCATCTCTCATCGACAGATTGCCATATTCCCACATGCCAATGTCTATCCGTTTCCCTCTAAATAAAATCTCACGATTCATTTTTAATCAAATCCTTTCTCCATATCATGGTACATATCCAATGTACCTTTTTCCGTAACTTTACAAATAGACTTCTCCATATACTCAAATTCGTCAAGTTCAAAAGCAGATTTTGCTTCTTCCTCGTCCTCAGCTTCTACATATGCATAGCCTTTAAACTCAACTTTATACAGATTCATTTTAATTCTCCTTTCTACGTCGCACTTCAAATCAAAAGAAAGCTGCCATTAGCTCGTCCAGCTCAATTAAGCATCTCATCGTTAATTCGGTTTTGAACGAAACCATTGTGCGGCTGTCCATTTCACCTTTTTCACGAATTTCCATAAGCTGTTCATCTGAAAGCATCTTCCACAGCATTTCTAAAGTTTCATCGCTCATTCTCTAACTCCTCTCAAATTCGCCTGTAAGGCGTTTTAATACTTAATAGGCAAACTTTATGTGTAAAACTGCCAAAGTCCATTACAAGCCAATTCTGTGGTTCTCAGACGTATTTAACCGACACTCTTAGTTTTATTATCTCCTCAACGTCCAGATCGAGCTCTTTTCTGCACCACTCAATGTAATCGGCATCATGTATATCTTTCCCGAAAACAGCAGGAGCACTGAGCATATCGGCTATGTCCATTATGCGCTTGCAGCAAGTTTTTTTGGTACAGCCGCATCTGGAGTACATGTAATACGCCATAAGAGCCGCCATGCTCTGTGCCACGTGGTTTGCATATTCTTCGGCATGTTTATCAAATTCTGCTTTAACCGCTTTCTGTCTGATTGTTTCTTGCACCCTTGCTTTCATACAAGATCCTCTCTAAGCTCTTTTATACCCACGCCCAGAAAGTTGGCTGCTCTTCTTACTCGTGGATCAGCTTCCTTTGCGCCTTCCTGCACTGCGTCCAGAGCGTCATTGTATACGCAGTCCTCATGATAATGCTTTCGGCTTACATGTATGCCGCCGTATGTTGGCGGTACAGGCTTGCCGCAGATCTTACAAAGTACTTCTACAGGCTTGTATATATACTTATGTCCTGTACCGCTATGGTATTGTTTTTCTCTTGCTTTTCTGCACTCATCAGAGCATAGGCAGTAACGGTAATTTGCCGCTTCAAACTCTTTGCCACATACGGCACAATTCTTTTTGATCATTTTATTTGTTCCTCTTCTTTCAGCGATTCCTCAAGTGATCTGATAAGCAAGTCGCGTTCTTCTTTTGATAAGCTATTGATAAGATTATCAAGCTCAATATATTTTTCTATGACGTTCGCCACTCTATGAATTTTATCAAAGTCGCTTCCGCTAACCTTTATTTTCATTTTTTAACCTCTCATTCATCAATGTTGTAAACAAGTTGTTTATAAGCATCTGCCATAGGGCTTTCAGGAATGGACTCAGATTTAGACTTAGGTTTAGATTTAAATTTACCCTCAGTATTCTGCCAGTGTATGACAGAAGTTTTCAAATCAATAGGTACACCATTCTTATCCTTCCACCCACGAGAACTGTAGTAGTTATAAAACTTTTGAGCGTTCACACCACCGCCGATCTCTTCTATGCAAGCTACAACTTCTTTAAACGTGGGGGTTGTGGAAACTGTTGAAAGATTTTCGGGTTGATTTCCACTAGTAAGTAAGTAAGTATCTTTACTTTCCTTTACTTTACTTTCCTTTGTGTCATAGTTCTCAGATTTATTACCGTTTTTCCCAGAAAAACTTGCGTTAATCTCAGAATTAACTTTTTTAGAGCGCACTTTTATACAGCCTAAGGTTTCTTCATTTTTTAAAACCCAAAGCTTTCCATCAACTTCGATATCTCTTTTTCCACCTTTTTTAGCTTCCTGATATCTTCGTTGGATAGATGCAGCAGTTAAAACCTTGACCGACTTAGCAAGTATATCATTAAACAACAGTGACCGGCTAAATAAGTAGTTTACAATCTGCCTTGTACCATTTTCTGAGATGCCCACAGCATCTGAAATATCTAAAATTAAATCTTCATCTAAATCTATATAGTATCCGTTTTGGTATATTACACACAGAAGATAAATATAGACCACAATACCGTTATTGTGAAACTTAGCATGAAGGCGCCTTATTTTTCTATTAAGGAAAAAACCAACATCAAAAGGAAAGTAATCAAGCCCGTCTTTCTTAGGTCTTGCCATTACTTCACCTCATTCAGCCATTTTACATGGCTTTTTATTTAAGGCAAAATGCCTTTCACTAATAGTCTCTTATAGGGAAAACTTGAAGTATTTTCTTCAAGTTTCATGAGAAATTTACACTTTATCTAACATACAAAAACCAATGTCCCTGTCAACGCCTGAACCTCACGCTTAAAGTATTCTGCGTCACTATTGCTATCACTCAGATGCAGTAGATATACCCTTTTAAGTTCGTTAAAATCATTTGCTTTGAGCATATCAAGCAAAGTTTCAAGGCTCATGTGAGATTCAATAATACGGTTTTTCAAGACAGGATTCAAATTTTCATCCATCGTTTTTTTGCTGTAATTACATTCAGCCATAAGATAATTGATACCGACAAATCTATATTTTAAATAGTATGTATCTGTAAAATACAGCAGCTTTTCACCCGTAACTTTACTTTTCACTACAAATCCTAAAGGCTCTGGTGCATCATGTTCCACGTCAAAAGGTAATATCACAAATGTTCCAACTGTAAACGACTGTAAAGGTTTCACAGCATGAAAGAAATACCCCGACAGATCACAAGCATCCATTGTGCCTTGACTTGTAAATATAGGTATTCCACGACCTGCAATATCCTTAGCTGCTTTAATATGATCTCCGTGACAATGCGTGACCAGTACGCCGCTAATAACGTCAAGGCGAAAGTCAAGCCCTGACTGTATCCTTTTTAATGGAATACCGCAGTCAAGCAGCAGATCGGTTTCTCCGTCACTTATGCGGTAACAATTTCCGCTGCTGCCTGATGCTAAAACTTGTACCTCCATGATTTAAAAATCCGGTACAGGTGCAACTTCCTGCACTGCTTCCGGAGGAACGTCTATAACTTCTCCGGTTGTCGAATCAACGTCAATAACACTCTGATTTGCATTTTCAGTGATCTCATGCTTAACTCTTTCTGAAACATTGCGGTTCTGTTCACCAGCTGCATCATATTGTACAGCCTGCTGCATTTGTGTTGACATTACACCATAGCCACTGATCAGGCGGCGCAAACAAGTTTTCATTGCCATCTTATCAAACTCTTTGCTCCAGGGTGTGGCATCACTTCTTGTTTTAGAATAATCTTGTCTCCATTTTGTTACTTCATCTACTGTCATATACAGAATTTTTTCAAAGCCATTTATCAGCTGAAAATACGCAAAATATCCTACAACAGTATCACTTATGCGTTCTCCTGAAATATCAATCATACCGGAAAGCTTATCATAACCTTTGTATTCGCCCTCATAAACTATTCCGGCATTTATAGTTTTGTACTGTCCGGTACGCTGTGCCAGCTGAATAAGTCCTTTGTATCCGATGATAAATGTAGGACGGTTATTGTAGGGAACAATATAGGCAAAGCCAAGAGATTTCACGATAGGCAGATCAAGCGATGCTGCTTTCAGGCATTCCATTACAACATCTCTTGGTTCACACTTCTGAAGATAATTATCGCCGGAGTATAAATCAAGTATGGAACTCCTGAAAGCTCCTGCTTTTTCCTTCAAGCTGTTTTTTATCTGCGCACATATAGAATTTTCATTCAGCACCAACTTAAGCTGATCTACCTTAGTAATTTGTGTGTTATTCATTTACATTTCCTCCACTCTTAAATTTTTATCATTTTCTGAAACTACAAGTCTTATGACCTGTAGTCCGGAATCACAGAGATCAACAATGCTTTCAGCATTATCTACAAATACAGGCATACTCACTCCATAATGTTCTGAAAGAACTCTTATAATGTCAAGTCCTGCATTTATCTTAGAAGCATGATTTGCATATGCATATGGAATCAGCCCTGTACTGCATGGTACAAGTGTTTCACAGACTTCCTTTATACCGCCGTTTATCTGGGTTTCAAACAACTTGAATTTTACGTTTCCGAACTTTTCGTTTATGCTGTCTGTAAGCATAGATACCTTTGTACGTATGAATTCCTCACATAGTGAAATTGATTTACTTTGACGTTCATATTCATGGCTTAACTGCTTCATTTCAGATTCAAGCTCAGATATACGTGCTTTTTGTACTTTCGCCTGTTCTGCTGCTGCCTTTTGCTTTAAAACCATATCAATGCTGCTTTCTATTCCATCAAGATCGCATTGTAGTTTACTTGTGATGTTATTTCTGAGCTGTCTGGTTTCGTGCATTGAAGCAGATGCAGAATCACGTTTTGCCAAAAGCTTTCTATATTCTTCTGTTTCACTAAATGGTTTTGGTTGTATAAGACCTGCATTCAGTTTTTCGATTTTTTCAGTTATCTCATTGATTTTTTCAGACTGCAAACCTGAATCTTCTTCATCTCGCTGAATCTTATCTTTAAGTTCTGCGATCATTTCTTTTGAACATGTTTCCTTACCACGCTTTAAGATCTCTTCGAGTTTTTTACCTTTTTCTATGAGAAAATTTCTTCGTGATTCTTCGATTTGCTCTTCCGGAATGGTTTGTCCACAGGTAGGGCAAATAGTATCACCATTCCATTTGGCGTTGCATTCAGAATTATATTTATCAAGTATTTCTTGACGCTTTCGATTCAATTCTTCAAGTTCCTGCTTGAATCTTATCACGTTCATATCAGCTCTCAAACGTGTATCAATAGCTATCTGCTTTTCGCACATCAGGTCTTGAATTTGTTTTTCTGTTTCTTTATTGGATTCAGCCCACTGTGCTTTGTAATTTTTTTCTGCATCGAGCAATTCTATCTGAACAGCTGCTAAGGCTGCCTGTGATTCCGCAAGCATAGCATTATCATCAGCCGCCATGCGTTTTAAAATATCATCTTTTTGACCGCCCAATACTCGCAGCTCTTTTTCAAAGTCTCTTTCTACAATGTCAGGAATTGCTTTCTCAGCTTCGTCTATTCTTGCTGGAACAAGCTGTAGATTTCGATTTATTTCAGTTAGCCTTGATTTTGAGATTTTTAAAAGTTCTTGTACGCTTCTTTTGCTGCCATCCTCTTTTTCAAGCAGTTCTGTAAGCTCACACAAAAACGGAGCGGATGAAATAACATCGGAATCACTTATATCCCCGGTAACTTCAAGCAATGTTTTTCGTCTTTTATCAGGCGAAAGAAGATCAGAGAAATATGTAGCAGAACAAAGCATTGTTAGAATTTCAGGGGCTGCAATTTCTGTTATTTTATCAATATATTCACTTTCTTTGACTGGTACACTATCAATGAAATGCTCTTTTTTATGCCCTGAAAATACGGCTTCGACTGAACCTCGCTTTTTCTTCCATACCTCCGAAAATGTTCTTTTCAATGTTGTAGTACAACCGTTTTCCAGCTGATATGTACCCTCTACAGAAGTTTCCAAACCATGAGAATAATCACTGTCAGTTTTAGGTTTGGGCGTAAAATTTTTTGTACCAACGCTGTCACTGCCAAACAAAAGCCAATGTTGAGCATCGGCAAGCGTGGTTTTTCCTGTACCGTTATCACCATAAACAGTAACCGACTTACCGTTAGGACTGATTTCAAAGTTTCTTATTCCTTTGAAGTTGTTTAAGGTCAATTTTAAAAGTTTCATTTGATATTTGTCACTCCTCCGCAAACATACTCATTTGAGCACCTTCAATTTTTTAGTACGAAAGCATTCATTGATCGTATCATATTCGACCATATATCCGTTAGGAGTATAGCCTTTAGTCTCTGATTTTGACTGTATGGTAGACGTTATCTTATACGCAATTTTAAGAGAATCCACAGTAGTAGAACGATCGCTCATATATGTATCTACAGCCGGGACGTATTCTTCTCTTTTGAAAACATCAAGTTTTAGTGTTATCACTGCATCTTTAGCGGAACGCTTTTCCATTTCCATCATTATGTGTTGTAGTACGGCATTCAGCTCTGAACGCATAGTATTAAAAATTTCATTATCGATACTAAGTAGATTTGTGTTCATTTTAAAATTCCTCCTGATCAATACTTGTAATTTTGACTTTGACACACGGTGTATCACTGTAAAACTTTCTTGCAACAGAATCAACAATCTGCTTGTCATCTTTATATGCAATTCCGTTAAGTGCATCTGCCACTATTTTAATAATGTTGTCTACATCAGGTTTTTTAGCCGGTCGAATAATGTTTTTCCGCATACGCTCTGCATCCTCTTTATTCGCACTTTTAGGAATTTTAAAGTATGCTAAAATTTTTATATCCACATATTCGTTGTCATCAACTCTAACATTTCCACATTGCCGCAAGTATTCATTAGCAACGGTTTCTTCATATAGCCTTGTCCCTTTAGGTGTATAGTGTATTACTCTTCCACTCTGAGTAGAAGTTTTATGACGTCCTTTCCCTTTAGGTTCTCCGGGTATTGTAAATTCTGCTTTCATACTCTTGACATTTCTCCTCAAAAAAAGACATTTGATTCGCACACATATCCTGTATTAAAAGATATGCGTCTACCTCTTTTTCAACCTGTTCAAAAGTTTTTGCATATCTAAAACCTTTTGATACTAAATTTTTCTCTTCTGACATTTTTTTAAGTTCTGACCATAAATCATAATATTGCGCTTTCAGTATTGCAAACTGCTCAATATTCTGATTCGGGCAAAACCAGCAGCCGCCACGATTCCTGTTTTTATAAGTTGGAGACAAAAGATCATGTTCTTTGCATAAATCGTATGCCATCTGCTCAGTATAGCCATATTCAGCAAGCAAAGAGCGTTTACCGGATTTTAGTCGTTGCAATCTCTCAGATTCATCAGCGGCAATTCCAACTATGTATGTGGCATTCGTAAACTGTGCATGATATTTATGCAATGGTCGCATTTTTAACCTATCATTTCCAGCACACATACCGCCAAGAAAAAATCCACGGTATTTTCCGTTACGTTCTGGTATTTTCGACTTTGAAATTACGTGATAAAATTCTTGAAAATAATCACTTTCACTATGAATTACATCTACTACATAGCCCCAACTCTCAAACTTAGGAATTGCAATGTTTTTCACAAAATCAATATGTTCTGGTAGTTCCCCTGAAATATTTCTCTTATGGTCAAACATAACCTCCACAAATACAATTCTGGATTTTGGAAGTCCGTGCATATGTTCTAATATGATGCTTGCCGTGCTGTCTTTTCCACCGCTCCATGATTGTATTGTCACGTACTTGACATTCCTTTCTACTTATGTTAAAATAAGCTTGTAAATATTTTTCTTAGTCCCTCGCTATCGGCTTCCTCCGATGCGGGGGATTTTATTTTCAAAGTGTTTTGATATATTCAACTTAACGATCCTTTTTACTGCTTGCCCAATATGATTATCTTCATAATTATTAATATAATCTATTAGATCTGCTTCACTTTTGCCAGCAAGTAATAGGTCATATGTATCGTATATCATTTTACGTTCCAGATCATTCGGCATGATCTTTGTACTCGTCCCGCTCACATTCAAGCTCATATCCCTCCTCGCCGTTGTAATAGAAATCACTGTGTCGTATCATTTTCCAAATTGCTAATAGGAAAATAGCTGTGATTATTAGCATAGCCATTTGCTTCACCTCCGTTATTTTGAACGTCCTTATATTTCATGTTATGACATATAAGTTTTTACCGCTCCAATCTTCGTCAGGAAAAACGAGTTCAAAACAAGCCTTTGCGATCTTAGCATTGAGTTCTTCTTCTTCTTCTGGTGTATGATCAGGTATCCACATTACAGCAGTAGATCCATTTTTAAAGCGTAATACCTGTTTTTCATATTTGCCACAGTGTTCTTTCAGAATAATCTCATGTTCTGGTAGTTCCATTAAAATCACCTCATTTCATTTTATGCGGCTTTCACTTGTCCTGATTTCATTTTAACTAATGTGCTGTTTAAAGTCACTGGTGGGACAGGCAGGACTTGAACCTGCGACAATACAAACAGGGATTTTGTATACTCTTGCCATCTGAGTTACTGTCCCATGTTGCAGCTGTCGAACCGTAACAGCTGCATATCTCTACTACAAAAAAGGGTGTCTGCCTGTTTGTCAGGCTGGGTCTGGATACGCTCCAGACGGGCGATATTTAATCATTTGATGTGAATGTAATCGGCTGAATCATTTCCGGAAGGAAATTGATTTCATAATGATACGGGTCAACATGTGCGCCACTTATATCTTCAACCGTATAAATTGTCCATTCATTTAAATATACATAGTCGACTTTGTATGTATTTTCGCCTGTTTCAAGTGTGATTACTAATTCATTACTGCCGTTATTTGACAATGAAAAATATCCAATCAATTCAAGAATTGGCTTGTCAGTTCTGGCATTGATAACAGATAATCTTCGTTCCACGTTGAAATAATCCGCCTCTTTCTGTACATTGTGCCTTACACGATCAGCCTCACGGCATCCAGTAAAAGCTATGGTGATTGCTGCTAATGCGGTCACCATTGCCACTACTTTTCTTGTTTTCATTGTTATTACCTCCTAAATTTTATTACCCTTTCGGGTTGGTGAGCTGCTGCGGATTTGCACCGCATATAAGTACTGCACGCAGCCCATATTTGCAGCCTACATTTCAGCTGCAAACTTTAAGGAGAGATAGTTAAATTGCTTCATACTTTTCTGTAATTGGATTCCACTTTTCAATTTTGGTGTCTTTAAACACTGATTCTAGCCAACCAGAATCTGCATAAGCATTAAGTATAGCCTTATATTGCTCACAGGCGGACTTAAAATCGTTGAATCTATAAACAAGTGCACGACCGCCTTTTCTTGTTGATGTTACGATGTATTTTTTCATTTTGACTATCCTTTCTGATCGATCATTTATTTTCTTACTGGGTGCGGATAACACTCCGCACGGGCGGCTGTCTTAGGGTTTAGTGCATTGGTGTCACGTCCTTTCCTCTGCTTCAAGTTTTGCAAGAACAGTAGCGGCACCAGTAGCCTGCCATATGAGTTTTTCCTTATTTTCTGGTTTAACCATTCCAAGTGCCTGAAAAAGTTCAATCAAGTTTTCAGGGCTGACGTTATATTCAGTACATGCCTGCGCAAGTGTCATTTCCATACAAGTTGTCATGAAATCACTGCCTTTCAAAATATGATTGTATTTCCTGCTGAATTATGTTATAATTGGAGCAGGAAAGGGGGTGAGATATATGGCTACAAAAGCAATTATTCGATGCAAAAAGTGCGGCGAAGAATTTCCGATATATTGGAGCGAAATGTCACATGATATTATTAAATGCAAAAATTGTTATGCTGCTATGGATCAGTTTATGACCGATCAAGTTTTTGATGCATTTGCAGCAGTTGTTGATGCAAACAGAGAACTGTGCAAATCGCATTTGGAGAGTGATAACATGCCGTTATTCGAGGTTGATTTTTCCCACACTAATTACATTGAAAATGATGAATCTGTTATTGATGAGTAAATTCAATTTCTATCAAACGGAGGAAATCGTGTAACATTTTTTCGGAGCGGTCAAGGTTGTTCTCTTTTACCACAACTTTGAACTGCTCCAAAATTTTTTCAGTTGTTGAAATTCCAATGGTTGATTTTAGACTTTTTATTAAAATTTGGTATTCATTCATTTGTTAAGCTCCTTTCATTTTTTTAGAAACACTGTTTTGTTGTTTCCATGATTGTATTATACACCGAAAAGTTAGAATTGTCAATAGAATTTCAACTAAAAAGTTAGAATTGTAGACATGCACAAATTCGTGTACTAACTTTTTGGCTATTTTAACGAATTAGACTTATAATCATTGACATTGCTAACTTTTTAGTGTATAATAAATTCAAAGAAAGGAGGTATACACTGTGGAACCAAATGAAATTTTAAAAAGTTTACGTGAAAGCAAAAAACTGACAATGAAAGAAGTGTCTGAAAAAACTGGAATGGCAACTGCTCTCGTTTCAGATTACGAAACAGGTAAAAAGAAATTAGGCCTGAAAGTGGCAATTCGTTTTGCCGATCTTTATAAAGTGTCATTGGACTACCTACTTGGCAGACCAGAAGCAAAGCCACCAGAAGACCCGATAATTGCTCTTTGCGATGCGTTCCATCTGCCGGAGCAAGATAGAGCCATTGTCGCTGCATATTTATATATGAGTGACAAAGACAGAGCTGAATTGCTTCGACTTGTAAAAAAACTTGCAGAATCAGCAGAACCCAAGCCACAAGAAAATACATCAATAGAAGATGTAAAAATGACTACAAATAACGAAATTCAAGAAAAGCTATAATCAACAAAGTGATTACTGTTGAAAGCAATACAGAAATTATAATTCCTATCATATTAACTCCTTAAATTTCAGAATTGAAATCATTGATTTCTCCTTTCAAATTAGTCTTTGACTTGCTTTTAGCGCCAACTTTAACGCCCTCAATAAACATCATAACATTTTCTAAACACGCCTCAGGAACCTCATATACAATCAGTACATTTTCAAGAACATCTTTGATCGCCCTTGTATCAGATGTTGAGTTGGTTGTCATACAATTTACCTCCTTCTTTTATTCAAAAAATATCTTGCCTTTTTCATTTGTCTGTGATATAATTATAAAAGATAGAGTGGCGGCAAGTACCACCCTGTCTTTTGAATTCTGTTGAAGTCCTGCTTATCGCTCAAGCAGGGCTTTTATTTTTTCCCTTGCCGTCTCAATGCTGTCTGTCGATTCGAGAATTTCAAGCACCAGCTTTAAGAATGTTATGAGTTCAAATTCTGTCATGCCCTCCATGATGTTCTCCTTTCTGACACTTGCCGTCTTATTCAAGTTTACGCTCGTTTGCGTTTGTTGTAATTATATTATACGCTTTTTTGCGTATATTGTCAAGCATTTTTTCATAAAAAGATACACAAATATGCTATTAATGTTTTGTGTAGATTGCATAAATGCGTATATTTCGAGAAAAATAGCCGATTACACTATTGACAATGTACGCATTTTTGCGTATAATAACAGTATAGAATAGAAAAGAGGTGAAAAACATTGGAATTAAAGGATACCTTAAAACAAATTCGTGAAAAACACGGTTTAACAAAACGAGAACTGTGCGAAAAAACGGGAATTTCAGAACGTGCGTATCTTACTTATGAGTTCGGAGAACGTGAGCCAAAAATCAGTGTGATTCAAAAACTCGCCGATTTCTACGGAGTCACCACAGACTACCTGCTCGGCAGACCAGGAGCAAAACCACCAGAATCTCCAATAGATGAATTTGCCAGAGCAGAGCGACTAAAAGAATTAGAAAAGATAATCATTAAAGAATATCTTGAATTAGGCAATGAAGAGCGTGAGGCTGTGCTTGATTTTATACGTAACTGCATAAAAAAAGAAGAAGAGCGAAAAAGTTCACAGGAAACATATATAATCCAACGAGCAGCAAGAGGAAATCCTAATCCAAACGCACCAGTTGTAGAAACAGTTGAAATGACTGCTGAAGAAATACAACGAGATCGTGAAAAACCTTTAGAGGACTGGGACTTATAGTCATAAATAAAGCAATCACCTCTGTGATACAATATCACAGAGGTGATTTATAATGAATTATGGAATTTATAAGAATGCACGAAATGCAAGTTGGCAATGTTTAATTGATTGTCAAGTATTGGAATTACCGATAAAGGTTGTTCAAATTGCAGCTCGTTATGACATCGTATGCAGAAAATCAAATAAAATTGATTTATGCGGTGCATCAGGAGAGATCAAGAGAGAAAATGGCGAAATATGTATATTTACAGATGAAAGCCAAAATGATAGACGTAGACGCTTTACAATTATGCATGAACTGGGGCATTACCTGCTCGGTCATTTAGGTGATGAGCCATTATCACGTTCAGAACGTGATTGCAATTCCGATGAAGAGAATGCAGCAGAAAGATTTGCAGTTGATATGCTTATGCCAGCGTGTGTGTTGTGGGGTCTTAATATTCATACACCAGAA
The DNA here is from genome assembly GCA_910579955.1 of uncultured Ruminococcus sp. Classification (GTDB taxonomy): domain Bacteria; phylum Bacillota; class Clostridia; order Oscillospirales; family Ruminococcaceae; genus Ruminococcus_C. The sequence goes on from CAJTWE010000009.1 coordinate 26,927, forward strand.
GAAATTGCTCGGTTATGTAATGTATCTATGCAAGCTGCTGAAATCCGTGCAAGACGTATGGAAGTTTTGTATAAGCGCAATATGTTCTTATCTCACCCTTTAGAGCGACAAGTATACGCTCAATTTAGTGATTTTATACAAAACAACAAGCAACATCACGTTTAATTTAACAGTTTTTGGTTACAGAGTAGTTACAATCATTGAGTTATATGGGAAATAATGCTATAATTAAGAAAAACAACTTCAAGGAGTGACAGCATGAAAAAATTATAGCATTATTTTCAGCATTAATAATATTTATAATTAAAATAAGAAAAGAAGGTGTACAATATGGGCTTGTTTGGAATAAGTAAAAAAGAAAAAGAGCTTGCATTTGAAGTGGAGCGACAAGCAACAAAGATAAAATGTCAAATAGAAAGAACTCAGCAGCTGGAATCTGAAAAAAAAGAGTTAGAGGCTGAAATTGAAAGATTAAAGCCTTTAGTATGCCCTGAAAAAACATTTCTCGATGAACTGGAAAATAAAATCCAAGAAGAAAAAAAGAACTATGAGAAAATTCTTGATGATGAAGAAGAAGCAAAAAAGCAAATCGAACATTTAAAATGGCTACAAAAAGAAAATCGAGCAAAAATTTCAAAGCAAGAAAAAGAGATTATAAAAAATGATGCAGAAATTGAAATACAGACATTTGGACTTTACGAGCCAACATACGAATTTGCTAATTCGGATTTATATAAAGAAGAATTAAAAAAAGTTAGAGATGAACAAAAAAAGCTTATAACTTTAAAAAAAGCATGTATAGGCAATGCAGCTTATTGCAAAGTAAATGACAGCCAGTCGCAAGGAATAAAGATGCTTAAAGGTCTGCAAAAGTTACTTTTAAGAGCTTTTAACACTGAATGCGATAATATAGTAGCAAATGTGAAGATTTCAAATTATGACCGTTCCATTGCAAAAATGGAGAAAGCAAGGAGTACAATCTCGGAATGTTCGTCCAGCTTAAAAATCGAAATAAGTGATGAATACTTAGAATTAAAAAAGAAAGAGCTTTCTCTTGCATTGGATTTTGCAATCGTGAAACATGAAGAAAAAGAGCGAATCCGTGAGCTGAAAGCTCAGGAACGTGAAGCGGCAAAAGCACAAAAAGAAATTGAAGAAGCAAGAAAGAAACTTTTAAAAGAGCAAGCACATTATCAAAATGCTATGCAAATGTTGTTATTACAATTAGAGAAAGAGCCAGATAATCAAGACTTAATCGCTAAGAAAGTGGAGCTTGAAGCAGATATTGCCGATACGCAAAAAGCTATCGAAAACGTTGATTACCGTGAAGCAAATAAACGTGCTGGATATGTGTATATCATCAGTAATATCGGAGCATTTGGAAAAGATGTTTATAAAATCGGAATGACAAGACGATTGGAACCTATGGATAGAGTAAATGAATTGGGTGATGCTTCTGTACCATTCAATTTTGATGTTCATGCTCTGATTTTTACAGAAGATGCACCTGCTCTTGAATCAGCTTTACATAAGGCTTTTGATGATAGAAAAGTAAATAAGGTAAACACAAGAAGAGAATTCTTTAGAGTGTCACTTGATGAAATCAAAAAAGTAGTACGTGAAAACTTTGACAAAACAGTCGAATGGATTGATTTTCCAGAAGCAGAACAGTATCGACAGTCTTTAGTTATGAAATAAAAAACAGCCCCACCGCAAAAGCAGTGGGGCATAAATTTAAGAAAGGAGAACTCTAATGGAAAAGTACTGTATGTATCTCAGAAAATCCAGAGCAGATGCAGAAGCAGAAGCAAGGGGAGAAGGGGAGACGCTCGCACGTCATGAGCATACTTTGCAGGAACTCGCTAAAAGGCGGCATTTTCCTATTGTTAAAATTTATCGTGAGATAGTCAGCGGTGACAGTATTGCGTCAAGACCTCAAATGCAGCAGCTTCTTCAAGATCTTGGGGAAAAACTTTATGACGGCGTTCTTGTAATGGAAATAGAACGTCTTGCAAGAGGAAATACCATAGATCAGGGAATAGTTGCCGAGGCTTTCAAAGAGTCCGATACAAAAATTATAACACCATCGAAAACTTATGACCCGAACAATGAATTTGATGAGGAATATTTTGAGTTTTCTTTGTTTATGAGCCGCAGGGAATATAAGACGATCAAACGCAGAATGCAGGCAGGACGTGTTGCATCAATTAAAGAAGGAAACTATATTGGTACAAATCCACCTTATGGATATAAAAAAATAAGTCCTGCTCCTAAAATCCGTACATTGGAGATAGTAGAGGACGAAGCGGCTGTTATTCGCATGATATTTGATATGTACCTTAACGAGAGATTAGGAGCAAAAGCAATTGCTGCACGTTTGAATACACTTCAAATACAGCCGCAAAAGTCGCCTTGTTGGGAACCAGTAAGCATACGTAAGATTTTGAAGAATCCTGTATATGCAGGTAAAATTCGTTGGCATACAAAAAGTGACGGAGAAATAATATCGGACGGTTATCATAAAGCGATCATACCGTATGATATATTTTGTGATGTACAAAAGCGTATTGAAAATAGATCTGTTCCACAAGTACAGTCGGGAACTGAACTTCAAAATTATTATCACGATTTGCTTTACTGCGCCAATTGCGGCCATCAGATGAGACGAAGACCTGCTAAGAACAGAAAAGGCTATATGCTTTGTTTGCGTAATGAATGCAGAGGAAAGGTGACCTGCTCACCGATAGAGCTTATAGACGAAGTTGTTATGTCGTCAATACAAATCAGACTAAATGAATTGACGTTATCTGTAAAAGAACATGAAACGGTAAGCAATGTTTCTTCTAATAGTAAGGCAGATGTAGAAAAGCAGATTGAAGCTGCTCTTATCAAGCTTAAAAATCAAAAAGATAGGTTATACACATTTCTGGAAACAGATGTATATACAGTTGAGGTATTTGTTGAACGTATGAAATCATTGGAAGAGAAAGAAAAATCGCTTAAATCAGAGCTTGAATCCATAAAATCAGAGAATGAGGAAAACAGTAAAAAGCTTTCACTGGATGCTGCAATTATATTTCTACAACAGGTACTTGATGAATTTCACACAGCTACCCCAAAGAGAAAAAATGAACTTCTGAGAAGTGTAATACACCATATAGATTATCGAAAGACTCAAAGAATGTGCAAGAATAAAATGCAGTCAGACATGAACTTAGATGTTGTTTTTTTATAAGTTTATATGTATAACATGAATATGATAACAAACTCCAATACCCCGTTCGCATCAAAAATCCTAACCCTAAGCTTGCTAAGTTTATTATTACGCAAATAGGCGGACCAGACGGTGAACTTGCAGCCTCCATGCGATATATGCACCAGCGTTATGCCATGAAGCAGGGTAAGGTAAAGGGAATTCTTACGGATATCGCTACAGAAGAACTCGCACACCTTGAGATTGTATCAGCTATTATTCATCAGCTCACAGCAGATCTTACACCGGAAGAAATATTGGAAAGCGGTTTTGACACTTATTTTGTAGACCATACAACAGGCGTATATACTCAAGGTTCATCGGGCACGCCATTTACAGCAGCATACTTCCAGTCTAAGGGTGACCCTATAACAGACCTTACTGAGGATTTGGCAGCAGAGCAAAAAGCACGCAGCACCTATGATAACATTCTAAGGCTGTGTAAAGATCCAGACGTACGTGACCCGATCAAGTTCCTTAGAGAGCGTGAGATAGTTCACTTCCAGAGGTTTGGTGAAGCATTGCGCAATGTTCAGGACGATCTTAACGCTAAAAATTTCTATTGCTGTAACCCGTCATTTGATAAAAATTGCGGTAAACAAAATAGAATGCGTGGGAGAATGAATCAAAATTTCAATAGAAATAACCATATGTGATAAATGCAGCCGGTCGGAGAAATCTGACCGGTCTTTTTTATGTGAAAATATTGTGAAAATATTGCAATTACATATTATATATGATATAATATCTTTATGTGGAAATACTTATATGCAAATCGCTAAATGAAAGGAATAATATATGAAAAGGCATTATATTTTGTCGCTGCTGCTGGGATTTGCAATAACTTCTTTATGTTTGCAGGGAATTACAGCTGAGGCAGGGAATAAAAAATCTGCACAAAAGCCGGAAGAAAAGCAAAAGCTTGTTAGTATGCTTTATAAAGATGATGACTTGTCATCTCTTATGATACTGTCGGATGGTGTTTCTGATGAATCAAAGGCTGCTGTTATTCCTGATAGCTATGATTTTAGAAAAGAAGGACTTGTAACTCCTGTTAAACATCAGGGAAATTATGGAACTTGCTGGTCGTTTGCAGCTATGAATTCTATTGAATCTTCTCTTTTGAGCAGATATCCGAAAATTGATCTCTCCGAATGGATGGTAGCATATTATACTTATTGTGAGAAGTTCGGATATCCTTTTGAGAATGAAGAAGCTTCTGCTTTTGATCAGGGTGGAAATTATCAGTTTACATCTGCAATGCTTTCTGCTGGAATAGGAGCATTTAATGAACGCTTTGAGAGCTGGTATTATGGCGATGAGTCAATAGTAAAAGATAATTCAAATGCGGATTCTGTTCGTAGTATGCGTGATTATCAGGTAACAGATATTGAATATTTTCCATACTGGAATACAATGGACAGTACATTTGATGATCAGATCCATTCTATAAAAAATCAGATATATAATGGTCATGCAATGGTACTTAACTATTTTAATTGTGATGATTATTATTATGAGAAGTATAATTCGTATTACATAGGTGAAGATTACATAAATATAAATGACGGAGTATCAACATATCATGCAGTAAGTGTTATTGGTTGGGATGACAATTTTTCGGCTGAGAATTTTATAGATACTCCTCCTATGGATGGCGCATGGCTCTGTAAAAACAGTTGGGGTGAAGATTGGGGAGATGGCGGTTACTTCTGGCTGTCTTATGCCGATAATAGTATATATGACGTTTTTTATCTTGACGCTGAGCCTGTACAGAAATATTCTGATATACATCTATATGATAACTATGGATTTACAAATTTCGTTTCATCAAAAGGAAATTCCGAAGCGGTAAAATATGATTATATGGCAAATATATTTAGTGCTGAGGAAGATTGTGCTGTTACAGCGGCAATGATATGTACTGTAATACCTGATGAAAATTATGAGATAACAGTGTATACCGGACTTAATGACTTGTCAGATCCTTGTTCCGGAAAACCAAGTAAGGTAACAAAAGGTGTGATTTCCAATATTGGATATCATACTATAGATATGGATGTCCCTGTTTCTGTTAAAGCAGGAGAAAGCTATTCTGTAGTAGTGAAGATAGGAGGAAAAGAAAGTTATCATATTGCTTGTGAGGGATATCTGGACGGTGAATTGTTTTATGAGGACGGAACAAGTGAATATACCTCCGATGATATGAAAGAATACATTTTGAAAGGATTTAAACCAAATCAAAGTTTTATCAGTTCTGATGGTGTTACTTGGAGTGATAATTATGAAAACGGATTCTATGAATATGAAATGGAACTTGATGCCGGCATTAAAAACAAAAATGATTCTCCCGCTGTGAGTTATAAGTGCTATGAATACATAGCTAATAACAGCATAAAAGCGTTTACAACTCCGGTTGATTCAGTAATATTTTCAGAATATGGAAGGGAATTGCCCCTCGGCGCAAAGATAAGTCTTAGCGCTCCCAGTGGTGATGAGATAAAATATTCTATAAACGGCGGAAAATATAAGACCTATACCGAACCATTTATTTTTAACGGAGATATGACAATATCTGCTTATGTAAACGAAGATAAGGTGTATGAAAAGAAGTACACACAGCAAAGCACGACTTTGTCAAGCGTTTTGGTGCGTAATAAAGGCTTTAGCGGCTACATATACGAGAATACCCCCTCTCCCGGAGAATATATAGCATATCTGAGCGAAGATGAAAAAAGTGTGGATATTCAGATTATATCTACAGGGGATATATCTATAAACGGGAAAAAGGCTGAGTCCGGAGAATACTACACTGTTTCTACTAAAACTGCAATAGATACTATAATAGTTGATGTTTCAGAAGATGGCAAGCAGTCATCAAGGTATAGTATAACGTTTATGGATTTTGTTCCTTTAAAAGGCGATGTAAACGCAAATAAGGATATTGATATATCTGATGCAACAGCTGCGCTTGATTTCTATGCGAAAAGAACATCTCTTATTCAGGATAAGGCATTTACAGAAGAACAGTTTCTGAACGGCGATGTAAATGAAGATGGAGAGGTTGATATAACAGATGCAACTCTGATTCTTAAATATTATGCATATACAGCAGCCGGATTTGATGTATCATGGAATGATTTTATTGATTAATTTTATTGTTTAATAAGAGCTGCCGTAATTTAATATAAAAATAAACCCACTGCAAATATGAAATGCAGTGGGTTTTAAGTTTATGTATTAACTCATCAATTAGCTTAGCTTAGATAAGAGCCTCGCTGGAAACATATTCAAGAGCGCCTGAATCATACTCTACCTTAAAGAGCATGCCTACCAGACCTGGATTATCATGAATATTAAGAGAAATTGTAATTGTATCGCCAACCTTGCCGCTTGCACATGTAGAGGATATAGTCAGCTGACCCGGCTGAATCTGATCCTGCTGTGTAGGAACTGCATCGCCAACTGTAACATAGCCTGCTACTGTTTTAACGTCAAGCTGTTCTTCGTCCCAGTTTACAAAGTCTGGAGAAGAAAGAATGATAGGATAGTTGCCGTCAGGAGTACCTTCCTTGATCTTGAATTCAAGGTACATTATTTCGCCGTCAAAAACCTTATCGGAATTACCGGTCATATCAAGCCAATAAACAGGCTTTGATATAGGAGCTGCTACATATGAGCTGCCTTCGGTTTGAACCTCTGTAACAACTTCTGTAACATCCTGACCCTTTGCATCTGTAACAGCTACACCGCCAGCTTCGGTAACTACTACCTGCTTTGTGTAGATAACAGTCTGAGCAGCAGAATTTCCACCCTGTCCTGCTGGTGCTTCTGTAGGATCCTGAGCATTATTTCCGGTTAAAGATTCAGAAGGGTCCATACCAAATGTGATCTCCTGCTTTAGGAAAGATGTAGGATCGTTTGCATCGGTAGTGAATACCGGAGTATTGTTTTCCCCATTGTTATTATCGGCAGAGTTTGCATCTCCGCTGTTTTCCCCATTATTAGAAACCTCTGCATTTCCGGCAGAAGAAGTAGAAGAGCTATCTGCATCATCCTTGTTGCAGGCACTCAGTGTAACCCCCATAGCTGCAACCAGTAAAATAGCTGCAATACGTGTACGTAATGATTTCATATACGTCCGTCCTTTCTGTAGATATTTATTCTATTATACATGTATTTGCCCAAAAAGTCAAGCCCTTTTGAAAAATTCCAATAAATAGTGTGAAAAGGGCAAAAAATCCTTGATTTTTTGAAGGAAACAGAGTATACTATAAAATAAGTATAGGGTAAATATAGGGATAGCTTTTTTAGTGCAAAGGAGCATGAAATGAAAAGTAAAGACGAATCAGTAAGTAATCTGAAAATCACATCATCCAAGAAAAAACCTATATCTGCAAAAACTGTTATAGCCAGTATTGTAATATTGGTTTTGTTCATTGGTATAAGCATTGCGTTTCTGCCATTTGCTAAAATGCTTATGACAGAAGAAGGGCAAGCCACTGTGCTTGAATTTGTAGATGGTCTGGGCGTATTCGGCTACCTGATATTTTTTGTATTTCAGGTTTTGCAAATAGTTATTGCAGTGATTCCGGGGGGTCCTATTCCGCTTATAGGCGGAATGCTGTTCGGTGAATGGATTACGCTTTTCCTTTCGGCAGCCGGATGCTTTTTTGGAACGGTAATTGTATATTACCTTGTTCAGCTGGCCGGAAAGCCTATAGTGAATCTTTTCGTATCCGATGAGCAGCTTAAATCATATCGTTTTATGCAGAACACTAAACGAATAGAGATCATAGTATTTCTTGTTTTTCTGTGTCCCGGACTTCCCAAAGACCCACTGACATACGTGGTGTCATTAACGCCTATAAAGCCTATGCATTTGTTTATTCTTACTTCAGTTGGCAGACTTCCGTCTTTGATACTCACTATCTGGCTTGGAGGCGGAATATGGGACAAGAATATAAAACTGATAATAATTTTGGCGATTGGTATGGCATTGGCGGCTATTATCGGATTTTTTATTAAAAAGAAAATCGACTCACGTGCAAAGAATAAAAAAGGAGTAATTTAAAAATGGCAAAAAGTATTTTTACACTTAGCGAACTTAAAGAAAATTATGAAGTAATAAAAAGGCTGCTTTCAGACGTGCAGTCTGATCATGTTCATATGCAGAAATCGCTTGACCTTTTGGAAAGAATGCCAATGCAGCATGTTCCGGGAGATATTGCAGGACAGGCAAAGGCTAATGCCGCTATGGAGATAGTAAAATCTCGTGAGAATACAAATCAAAAGCTTATTGATGCATATATGAAGATGTATGACGATCTCAGAGCTGTGCTTTTTGAGAATATAGAAGCAGAGGAGACTGTAGATGGTGAAAACTGATTTGCAGCTTGCAGTACAATATACTTATGAGCTTTGCAGTAAGTATGAAGCTAAAGGGATAACTATAAAAGGCAATAGCATGCCGCTGCGTGATTTTACAAGATTTGCTTATCTTAAATATATGCTTTTTCTTGCAAATTCAAATAATTTTCTCAATGATGCAGAGATAAATTTTATAGGCGACTGCTTGGGAATGAAGACATCAGCACAATATCTGAATATGTTTTTGTCTGAACATAAGATAGCTCTTAAAAGCGTCAGTGATACATTTTTTTCGGTACTTGATCTTTTTACTGATGCAGATATGCTTTACGGCGAACCTACAGGAAGTATATCGCTTTTGTTTATTGAAACCATAAATTCACTGGGTCTTATGCTCAGTGCTTTGGACGGTTCGGCAGATGCTTTTCAGACAACGTCTATTGCCCAGATAATGGTAATGCTGCGTTCGCAAAGGACTGCAAAATTGCGTCTTTGGAAGAGTCCGCTAAAAAATATTGCTGCACGTGTGCCGGAGAGTTTTCGGCATCAGGTCAGCAGCAATTCAAAATCAAAAGACGAAAGAGAAGAGAAGGTTTCTGCTGATATAATAGATGAGATTCCAGAAACACTTGAAGAGCTTATGGAACAACTTCATAATCTTACTGGGCTTAAACGTGTAAAGGAAGAACTTGACACGCTTATCAATCTTATCAAGGTGAAAAAGCTTCGTCAGGAAAGAGGACTGCCTGAGCTTACGCTTTCTCTTCACATGGTTTTTTCAGGAAATCCGGGCACGGGAAAAACAACAGTTGCAAGGCTTCTTGCTAAGATATATTCAAAGCTTGGAATCCTTGCCAAAGGACATCTTGTTGAAACGGATAGAGCTGATTTGGTAAGCGGATATGTTGGTCAAACTGCTATTAAAACAGCTAAGGTCATTGAAAAGGCTATGGGCGGTGTGCTTTTCATAGATGAAGCGTATACTCTCACATCTCAGGCAGGCTCTAATGACTTTGGAATGGAAGCAGTCAATACGCTGCTTAAAGAAATGGAAGATCACAGAGATGACTTTATTGTAATAGTTGCGGGTTATCCTGAGGAAATGAAGCAGTTTCTTGAATCAAATCCCGGACTTCATTCAAGATTTCGTACTATGATTTTTTTTGAGGATTATGATCCGATGGAATTGTTGGAGATCTTTAAAAATATGTGTAAGAACTATGCGCTTATTCCTACAAGAGAAGCCGAGCTTTCCGTTCTTGATTTCTTTCAAAAACGATGTGCAGACGCAAATGAAAACTTTGCAAATGCAAGAGACGTACGCAATTTTGTTGACAGTGCTCTTTCTAATCAAGCAAATCGTATTGCTAAAATAGAAGGGGAGATCTCAAATGAAATCTTAACGTCGCTGGAACTTGCCGACGTTGAAAACGTTACTCTTAACTGAGGGGATAAGTACATATGAAAAAACGACATTTAAGACCTATGCAGGCAATAGCCTTGGGGTTTGCACTTATAATTTTAGCAGGAACATTTCTTCTTATGCTGCCCATATCCCAGAAACCGGGGAATGACCTGCCGTTTTATGATGCGCTTTTCACATCAACAAGCGCAGTGTGTGTAACAGGACTTCTTGTTACAGATACCGCCGATACATTCACAGCCTTTGGGCAGACAGTCATTGGCATACTTATACAGATAGGCGGACTGGGTATTACTACCATCGGTCTTGGATTTATCACGATGGCTGGTAAAAAAATACGCATGCGTGATAGGGTTCTTCTTCGTGAAGCTCTTAACTATCCATCCATGATGGGACTACAGGGGCTTATAAAATGGGTTCTTATTACAACGGTAACCGTTGAAGCAGTGGGCGCACTTCTAAGCTTTTTTGTTTTTGTGCAGGATTATCCGTTCTGGCACGCCGTGGGCATAAGCATTTTTCATTCGGTTGCTTCTTTTAACAATGCAGGCTTTGATATTCTGGGCGGAGGAAAAGGGCTTTCTGGTTATATCGACAACGTTCCGCTTAATCTTATAACAGCTTTTCTTATTATTGCAGGCGGTCTTGGATTTTTTGTTATAAGTGAGATAATTAGAAAAAGGCACATTCGCAAATGGAGTCTGCACACAAAAGTAGTTATGCTTATGACCGTTATTCTTACATTCGGAGGAATGCTGCTTTTAAAAATAACTGACAAAAACCTATCATGGCTCTCTGCATTTTTTACAAGTGTTTCTACCAGAACCGCAGGTTTTTCCACTTATAGTATAGGAGAATTCAGTGACGCTGGTCTCCTTGTAATGATGGTGCTTATGCTTATCGGAGCTGCGCCCGGCTCTACAGGCGGTGGTATAAAGGTTACAAGCGTATTTACTATGTTCAGGGCAGTTCTTGCATATCCGTCAGGACGTTCGGTTACTGCATTTAAACGCAGGCTTTCATCTTCTACTGTACATTCAGCTTTTACAATATTTGTAATAGCGCTTACAGTAGTGTTTACCTGCACTCTTCTGCTTAGTGTGTTTGAACCGGATATTCCGCTGTCATCTCTACTGTATGAGGCATTTTCAGCCTATGCGACAGTTGGGCTTTCTACAGGAATTACAGCAGGGCTGTGTTTGCCTGCAAAAATATGTATTATAGCTACAATGTATATGGGACGACTCGGGTCATTTACCATTATAAGTCTTTTTGCAAGAAAGCATACGTATTATACGGAGCTGCCGGAGGGTCAGCTTCCTATTGGATAAAAAAGGAGACATTATCATGAGGAAAAAGCAACAGAAAAAACTTGTATATGGCATTATTGGACTTGGAAGATTCGGCTATGCAATAGCTCAGGCACTTGCCGCAAACGACTGCGAGCTTGTTGTAGTAGACGGAGATGAGGACAAGATAAATAAAGCTGCCGCTTTGACCGACAATGCGCATATTGTAAATTCATTGACAAGTGAAAGCTTGCAGCAGGCAGGAATACATGAATGTGATGTTGTTATAATAGGCATTGCAGGGCAGATAGATGTTTGTATTCTGACAACTCTCTATGTAAAGCGATTGGGCGTTAAGAGAGTTATAGTTAAAGCCAATAGTCAGGAACATGGCGATATACTTGAAATGCTGGGCGCTGAGGTAGTATATCCTGAGCGTGACATGGCAATAAGGCTTGCCAATAAGCTTCTTGCCCCCAATCTTCTGGAATATATCGAGCTTAGTGATGATATAAATATTATGGAGATAGAGGTTACTGAAAAAATCGCAGGACAAAGTTTATTGTCACTGAACGTGCGCAAAAATTATCAGTTGAACATTGTTGCCATAAAGCATAATAACAGCGTTCTTATCGACTTTGAACCGAGCTATGTATTCAGTGCAGGAGATACCATTACGATTATTGGAAGAAAGGAAAATATCGAGCGGTTTGAAGCGGTGATATAAGTAGTTTCTTATTATATTATTACATATTACAAAAAATGGGCTGATGCATATTTGTGCATCAGCCCACTTGCTTATTTATTTGTATTGTCTCTGTCACCATTTGGATTTTTGTGATAAAATACCGGATCAGAACGTTTCCATGCTTTCTTTTGATTGGAATTTGCAACGTTTGAAGCAGGGGAGTTTTTAGGTACGATGTGGATTGAATCAGCTGCTCTTTGTTTCTGTTTTGCAGAATATGAAGAATAAATACATATTATAATATATGCAAGTGATATAAGAGAAGCAAATATTAGGCTTATATGGAAAGTTGAACCCATACCCGGTTCAGTGAAAAATGTGATAAAAGCCGATGTGTTGTGCTTTATTACAGAGCGGTCTACATCACTTACAGCAACAAGAGGAGTGCTTGCGATAACTTCGCCTGAGAATTTAAGATCAAGCTGTCCGAGAATGTCTCCTTTTTTTATGGGTGCGATAATATTTTCATTGTATGTAGGAACTCGCTGTATTGCGGATATATCGACATCTTTACACCAAAGCATAGTAAGTGCGTTTTCAGGCTTTACCAAAACAAAATTATTATCGCTTGCACCTGTAACAGGAAGCTCTGCGATCTCCATATCGTTTCCTATTATCGTGGTATACTGAAAGCTTGAAAATGCCCAGTCGAGAAGTTCTGTTGCGTCTTCAATGTGGAAATATTGCAGGTCGCCGTCCTCATCTTCAAAAGGAGCGCCAAGCAATATTACCATATATGTAATGCCGTCACGAATTGCCAGTGTTATGATATTTCTTCCGTATTGATTCAGATTTCCGGTTTTTATGCCGTGAGCACCTTCGTAGTAGAATAGGTTGTCTTTTTCTGTCATTGTGTTGGAATGTTTCCATGCCCAGCCGTTAAGAGCATATGAGACAGTTTTACTTTTAGACATGGAGTTATAAAAATCGGCAGTTGCAATTTCACGGAATCTAGGAACTTCATCCATAGCGTATTTGGTTATGATCATAATATCACGTGCAGTGGTTATCTGATACTGATCGTATAGACCTGTAGCATTTGTAAAGTGTGTGCCTGTACAGCCGATAGCCGCAGCTTTCTGGTTCATCATTCCCACAAATTCTTCCATGCTTCCATTCCCTATGTAATTGGCAAGCAGATATGCAGCGTCGCAGCCTGAGGTCAGAAGCATAGCGTAAAGGCATTCTGTTACAGTAAGCGTATCACCTGAACCGATATCAGCTGAACGCAGATCGTCAGGTTCGTCATAGCTTTGGAAGTATGACATGGGATCAACAGCAGCAGTTATCTGAGTATGGTCAATGTCTTCACATTTTTCCATTACAATAATTGCGGTCATTATCTGCGCAAGATGAGCTGGCATTTCCTGATGATCCGCATTTTTTTCGTAAATTACCGTACTTGAATCAAGATTCATAACAATTCCGGCACTGCTGTTTATTGTAAATGGAGGAGTAAATGTATATGCGTTTGTTTTTAATGAGCAAGGAACGATCATGCCTAAAATTATGGTAAATACCAAAATCGACAAAATAGACCTGCGGAGAACTTTCATTATCACAACGACCTTTCTTTAATTATATAAGTCTAAATGCTTTCGACTCTTTTCTATCTTATTATATCAAAAAAAATGCGATTCGGGAAGACTTTTTTAAAAAATATATTTACCTTTTTCCGAAAATATGATAAAATAACTTTAAAGATATAATAGTGCGGCTTTTTGCGCACTTCTGCGTATTTAATTAAGGCAAGGAGGAACAAGCGTTGGTTTATGTAACAGGAGACACACATGGAGATTACGAGCGATTCAGCGATCCATTTCTCAAAAAGCTTGAGGAGGAGGATGTGCTTATAATATGCGGTGATTTCGGATTTATATGGGACGGTTCACATCAGGAGGAGGCAGTTCTTAGAAAATTGTCTCAGAAGAAGTACACTATAGCATTTGTAGATGGCTGTCATGAAAATTTTGACTTGCTTGAAAGAGACTATCCGCTTAACAGATGGATGGGCGGAATAGTGCGTCAGATAGCAGCCAATATAGTTCATCTGCAAAGAGGTGAGATATATACTATCGAAGGTGATACGTACTTCACTTTTGGCGGCGGTCATAGTCAGGATATAGAATACCGTACTGAAACCGGAAACTGGTGGAAGCAGGAGCATCCTACTCATGATGAGATCCGACATGCTATATATAAGCTACAGGAAGCAGGTTCAAAGGTTGATTATATTATAACCCACGAGCCGCCGGCATCGTTGAAGGACTGCCTTGGAGTAGATGTACAGCAGCGTTTGGAGATACATACGTTCTTTGAGGATATAATAAAAGAATGCGAATATAAGAAGTGGTTTTTCGGCAAGTGTCATATGGACAGATTCATACCTCTTAAATATTATGCATTATTTGAAGAGATATTGCCTGTAGAACCACGAAAGAGAAGGGGAATATTTGGACGAAAGGGCGTATAAATATTAGGATATATATTATCTATATTGCAAACAGGACTGAGCATTGCTTATGCATCAGTCCTGTTTTTATATGCTTTATACGCTTATAAATTCCGCACTTGCATATCCTGTAATTCCCTGGTAGAATACGACGTACCAGCCGTCTGTTCTGCCATATATTGTAACGCTCGCTCCGTCAGGAATACTTCCGATTACCTGACCGTTTACAGATGGGAATTTTCTTATATTAAGATTACTTCCCCCAGCTGTAACAGTTCCCATTCTAACAGGTCCTGCATTGACAAAGGGGATACCGAAGTAATCACAAAGTGACTCTGTGAGATTAACAGCAATATTATTAATATTATTTTTTATCCATGCGGCATCTTGAATATTGTCGTGGTAGCCTATTTCACATAAGACAGCCACAGCTTTCGTTTGTGTGACCTCACCAAGAGATGTGGTAGGCCGTGCATTGCTTTTGTCGGGCAAGGGATATATCATCTTGAAGTTATTTGCTATAATCGTGGCGAGGCGCTCACTGTCTTGACTGTTTGGTGAGTAATATATATCAATACCACGAAGCTTACCGGCAAGTGATTCTGGTGCAGCATTGCTGTGGAGTGCCAGGTGAACGTCAAAGCTGCCTGCATTAGAGTCAGCTATAGCCCCGACAGCTCCACGGTTCGGGTCGTTTCTTCTGTATACAATGCCGCTTGAACGCAGGTATGGTTCCATGCGGTCAGCGATTTGATTCATATAAAGCTCTTCGTTTCCGCCGTTTACATAAGGATTCCATTCCTGAGTGGACGGACTTAAGAATACGCTTGGCATTTTTCCTAAAAGCCTCTTTTCCTGTTGGTACAGGCATTTTATAGTTTTGCCTGTTCTTTACAGTTTATGCTTTTACCTAAGAATGCGTGATTATTCAAAGTATGTATCAAATATATATTCAAAGATAGATAATGATTCATCTTCGTTTTCATATGGACTTATAATTTCAAGATTTTTCACATAATCAAGCAATTCTTGTTTTGTTGCTGATTTTCCATTTATATTTATGGCGGCTTCTGATTCTGTCCAATTTTTGGATAAATATAAACTAGGCTGATTTACATCTCCGCTGCTTGCTGCTGGATATACTTTTGATATTGACACATAGCCGTACATTGCAGCGCAGCGATGGGTTATACTTGCAAGGTAAGTTTTATTTATATTATGGTCATTAACTAAAAAATTGGCGATATAGCACATTCCACCGCTTGGGTCAAAACCAAATGAACCGCTGAAAATTCCATTGTCATATACCTGAAATAAATATGGTTGAGCTATTACATTTATGTCTTGTGAGCTGCTATCATATAAATTAGTGCTATCATACCGTCCGATAGTTTCCTTTTTGCCGTCATTGTCTATATCTAAATAAAAGGTTGATTCAAGATTTCCTTTAACTAAAGAATGTCTATTGATTTCATCCTCTTTTACTGTATACGGAAGAATAGTCGTATTAATTATTCCTGCTGCACTTTCAGCGTACAGAGAAAGAGTAGTGCTTGCATCGTTTATGGTTATTTCACCGTCCTTGTCCATATCCGCAGCATCTTTCTGAACATCGTTTATTTCTAAGGGAAGCTCTGCTAGACTGTTTGCATAGCATGATAGTATCGTACTCGCATCTGAAATAGTTATATCAGCATCCCCGTCGATGTCTCCTTTGCCATAAGCGATTTCATCAAGGAAAGTAACGTTTTGCATATATGCGTAATATTCCTCCAAGCTTACACTATCATTCAAATGATTATCATCTGGAGCACAGTATCCAATAATTGACTGTTCTTTTTTATCTTGGCAGAATTTGTAAAGAATTTTACTTCCAAACATATTGGTATAAATATATCCAATAAATGTTTCACCTGTATTATTATCCTGAACAACATGAAGTTTAAATGCTACATGTAAATTACTAATTCTTTTATACAGTGTATATGGTTCAGAATCATCATTGTATACATAATACATATCAGATATTGCATATCTATCTTGTGAGCCAATATAATAATATCCGATTTCTTCCTTTTGTCCATCATTATCTATATCAATATTGAAAGAACACTGAAAATATCCGGTATAATCTTCAATAGTCATAGTTTCCGGAAAAACCTCATTCTTTGCTGATACATATCGGACATTAACGGCAATACCTGAAAACGCTATAATACCTGCTGTCATAAATGCACTGATTTTACGAAATGCATTCATAGTTATATCCTCGTGCCAAGCTTCTCCGAATACTCATCTCTGAAAGCGTCGAATCTATCCTCATCAATAGCATCACGAATCTTTTCCATAAGCGTATTATAGAAATAAAGGTTGTGCTGAACGGCGAGTCTGCCTGCAAGCTGTTCGTTTGCCTTGAACAGATGACGAACATATGCACGGGAGAAATTCCTGCAAGTCGGACAATCGCATTTAGGGTCAAGTGGCAGGGGGTCGGTCTTATATTTTTCATTTGTAATATGAACAATACCATCCCATGTGAAAACAGTACCGTGACGTGCATTACGGCTTGGCATTACGCAGTCAAACATATCAACGCCACGCCATACAGCTTCAATTATATTCTGAGGTGTACCCACTCCCATAAGATAGCGCGGCTTGTCCTTTGGCATGAAAGGTTCAACCTCTTCAATGATATGATACATTACCTCAGCAGGTTCACCTACAGCCAGACCGCCTATAGCATAGCCGTCCAGTCCAAACTGTGCTATTTCTTTGATATGTGATACTCTTAGTTCGTCATATGTACCGCCCTGATTTATACCAAAAAGCATTTGTTTTGGATTTATAGTGCCTTCTTGCGCATTAAGTCTTGTCATTTCTTTTTGACAGCGTTCGAGCCAGCGAGTTGTTCTTGCGCATGAATCTTTTACATATTTAAATGGAGACGGGTTCTCTACGCATTCATCAAACGCCATTGCAATAGTAGAGGCGAGGTTTGACTGTATCTGCATGCTTTCCTCCGGGCCCATAAATATACGTGCACCATCTATATGTGACTGGAAATATACACCCTCTTCTTTTATGCGTCTGAGCTTAGAGAGTGAGAAAACCTGAAATCCGCCGCTGTCTGTAAGTATAGGCTTTTTCCAGTTCATGAATTTGTGCAGTCCGCCCATAGTGCGGATGAGCTTATCTCCCGGTCTGAGGTGAAGATGATATGTATTGCAAAGCTCCACCTGACATTTCAGCCCTTCAAGATCAATAGAGGAGATACCGCCTTTTATAGCTGCGGCAGTTCCAACATTCATGAAAAACGGTGATTGAATAGTACCGTGTACTGTTTCAAAAGTACCTCTTCTTGCATTACCGTCTTTTTTTATCAGAGTAAACATTACTTAAAAATCCTCCGTATTTTGAAAGTGTGATAATTATAAATTATAAAATGCACATTGCATCGCCAAAGCTGAAAAATCTGTACTTTTCTTCAACTGCTGTTTTATATGCCTTCATAGTTTCATCGTATCCGAGAAATGCAGATACAAGCATAATAAGAGTGCTTTCAGGCAGATGGAAATTTGTTATAAGTCCGTCAAGAACTTTAAATTCATATCCTGGATAAATGAAAATATCGGTGTATCCTTCATCTGCACAAATCTCGCCATTATGGAAGGTCGCTACAGATTCAAGAGTTCTGCAAGATGTAGTACCTACTGCAATGACACGTCCACCATTTGCTTTAGTCTGCTTTATCTTTTCAGCAGTTTCTTTTGGCAGCATATAGTGTTCGCTGTGCATCTTGTGTTTTAGTACATCATCCTCTTTAACAGGACGGAAAGTTCCAAGACCTACATGCAGTGTTACATATGCAAGCTCTACGCCTTTTTCTTCAAGCTTTTTAAGCATTTCCTTTGTAAAATGAAGTCCGGCAGTAGGTGCGGCAGCAGAGCCAATTTCACGTGAATATACTGTCTGATATCTTTCTTTGTCCTCAAGTTTGGCAGTAATATAAGGAGGCAGCGGCATCTGACCTATCTCTTCAAGAGCAGTATAGAAATTTCCGTAGCAACTGAATTTTGCAATACGGTTGCCGTCATCTTTTACTTCGATTATTTCAGCAGTCATTTTTCCACCGCCAAAGCTGAAACGTGCGCCGACTTTTGCCTTTTTACCGGGGCGGCATATTATCTCCCAAAGCTTATCGCCTTTTTGTTCAAGCAGCAAAAATTCTATAAATGAACCGGTTTCTTCCTTTTCACCGTAAAGACGTGCAGGTAGAACACGAGAATCATTCATAACGAGCAAATCACCCTTTTGCAGAATATCGCATAAATTATAGAAATGCCCGTGGTTTATATTACCTGTTTTACGGTCTATTTCCATGAGCCTTGAATGGTCTCTTGGCTCTGTTGGAGTCTGGGCAATATAGCTTTCGGGCAGGTCGTAGTAAAAATCTGATTTTTTCATCGTAAAATCTCCTGTTTTTTTTTAAATTCTATTGACATAGAACCGCAAAAATGATATGATAGAGATAAGAACTAAGCGGTTCTAAGACAGAGGTGCACTTCCGATTAGTATTGTCTGACAGGATAACCAATCCGCTTTATGCAGGCAGGAAAGGCTGGAGTGCCGAAGATATAGCTGTGGTCGGGCTGTATCTGGTCAGATTTCCGAACAGGGCTCTGACTGTCATCGTTATGATGGAGTGCTGTCCCATACACAATGTGTATGTTGGTACTATTCTATTATATCGTATGAGCGGCCGGTTTTCAACCGGTTTTTTTATATTTTTTATATTTTTTGGAGGAATTACAAAATGAAACAGTTTCATGTGGGTATTATTGGTGCAACAGGTATGGTTGGACAGCGTTTTGCAACACTTCTTGCAGAACATCCGTGGTTCAATGTAAAGGTTCTTGCCGCATCTCCAAGAAGTGCAGGTAAGACTTATAAGGAAGCAGTAGGCAATCGTTGGGCAATGTCAGTTCCAATGCCGGAGTCTATGGAAAATATGATCATCATGGACGCACAGGCTGACATTGAAAAGATCGCAGGCATGGTTGACTTTGTATTCTGTGCGGTTGATATGAAGAAAGAGGATATAAAGGCACTGGAAGAAGCATACGCAAAGGCAGAGTGTCCTGTTGTATCAAATAACTCTGCACACAGATTTACAGCAGATGTTCCTATGGTAGTACCGGAAGTAAACCCTGAGCATATTGAGATAATCAAGAGCCAGAGAGAGCGTCTTGGCACAAAGAGAGGATTTATTGCGGTTAAGTCAAACTGCTCTATCCAGAGCTATGTTCCTGCACTGTCACCACTTAGAAAGTTCGGCATCAAGAATGTTCTTGCTTGTACCTATCAGGCTATTTCGGGCGCTGGTAAGACATTTGAGACATGGCCTGATATGATTGACAATGTTATTCCATTTATCGGCGGAGAAGAAGAGAAGTCAGAGCAGGAGCCACTGAAGGTATGGGGTACTATTGAAAATGGTGAGATAGTAAAGGCAGAGAGTCCTCTTATCACAACACAGTGTCTGAGAGTACCTGTATCAGATGGTCACACAGCAGCTGTATTTGTAAACTTTGAGAATAAGCCGTCTAAGGAAGAGATTCTTAAGATATGGGCAGAATTTGCAGGTGTTCCGCAGGAGCTTGAGCTTCCAAGCGCACCAAAGCAGTTCCTCAATTATTTTGAAGAGGATAATCGTCCGCAGGCTAAGCTTGACCGTATGTTAGAAGGCGGTATGGCAGTATCTATCGGTCGTCTCCGTGAAGATACAATGTTTGATTATAAGTTTGTATGTCTGTCTCATAACACACTCAGAGGTGCAGCAGGCGGTGCAGTTCTTCTGGCAGAACTGCTGGCAGCAAAGGGCTATTTTGATAAGGACTAAAATATAAAAAATAAAACGTTATAGTATTTTTAACGAGGAGGTATTTGTAATGAAAAATACAATTTTCACAGGCGCAGGCGTTGCTATTGTAACTCCTATGCTTTCAGATGGAGCAGTGGATTTTGACGGACTGAAAAAGCTTATTGATTTTCAGATAAACGGCGGTACAGATGCAATTATTATCTGCGGAACAACAGGCGAGTCCTCTACACTTGATGATGATGAGCATCGTGCAGCCATTAAGTGTGCGGTAGAACACACAGCTAATCGTGTTCCTGTTATTGCTGGTACAGGCAGCAATGATACAAAGTATGCTGTAGAGCTTTCTAAAGAAGCAGAGGAACTCGGCGCAGATGGTTTGCTTGTTGTAACACCATACTATAACAAGTGCACTCAGAAGGGCCTCTATCAGCACTACAAGCAGATTGCTGATAATGTAAATATTCCTATGATTCTCTACAATATTCCAAGCAGAACAGGCGTTACAATTGAGATTCCAACTGTTGAGGCTTTGGGTCAGCATAAGAATATTGTTGCTGTCAAGGAAGCATCCGGCAATATCGGCTATACAGCTAAGCTTGCTGCAAAGTGCGGCGACTTAGTTGACATCTACAGCGGCAATGATGACATGATAGTTCCTATTATGTCACTGGGCGGCAAGGGCGTTATTTCCGTACTTTCCAATATTCTTCCTAAGGAAACACATCAGATGTGCCAGTATTGTCTGGATAATAACTTTGCAGAGGCAACTAAGCTTCAGCTTGAGTATCTGAAACTTATAAATACACTCTTTATTGAGGTTAATCCTATTCCGGTAAAGGCTGCCATGAATATTATGGGTCTGCCGTCCGGTCCGTGCAGAATGCCTTTGTGTGAAATGACAGATGAGCATATTGAAGCTATGAGAAATGTCCTTACTGAAAAGGGTATTATAGGCTGATTTATAGGTTAATTGTTAATTGAAAGGATACCGCAGCAGCGGTAAAGGTAAAGGATAATGACAAATATTGTAATTTGCGGTGCAAATGGTAAAATGGGTCATACCGTTGCTTCTTGTATTGAGTCCCGTGAGGATTGTAAGGTAATTGCCGGCATTGATTCATATACAAAAGTGTACAGTGATTTTCCAATCGTAGAAGCACCTGATAAGCTTACAGAAAAGCCTGATGTTATCATTGACTTTTCAAACCCATCTTCTCTCGATGCACTTCTTGAGTATGCCCTTACACACAATGTATCTCTTGTACTTGCTACAACTGGATATAGTGATGAGCAGATTGCTAAAATAAAGGCAGCCTCTGAACAGATTCCTGTATTCTTCACATTTAATATGTCGCTCGGAATAAATCTTCTGGTGCAGCTTGCAAAGACGGCAGTTTCTGTATTGGGCGATCAGTTTGACATTGAAGTTGTGGAAAAGCATCACAATCAGAAAATAGATGCCCCAAGTGGCACAGCTATCATGATTGCAAATGCCATTAATGAAACACGTGACAATCAGTATCACTATGTATACGACAGACATGCAAGACGAATGAAGCGTGAGAAATCCGAGATAGGTATGCATGCCATAAGAGGCGGTACTATCGTAGGCGAGCATGATGTTATATTTGCAGGACGTGATGAGGTTATAACTCTTTCTCACAGTGCAGCATCAAAGAGCGTATTTGCGGTAGGTGCAGTTAATGCGGCTGTATTTATCAAGGGTAAAGAAGCTGGTATGTACGATATGGCACAGCTTGTTGAAGCGCAAAAAGCGTAAGCTGTAAATTATTATAAAAATGGGCTGTTGCACTAAAAAATGCAGCAGCCCTTGTTTTTTATTGTATTAAATTATATTATTTGATTTCCGTCCACTGAGTATAGGTTACAGTATTTACGCTCAGTAAGTCGAACTGTTCTATTTCAGGTATGTAATAACCAAAATAAAGCGCAGTACCATCGCTTTCAGTTTCTTTTCCGTTTTCATAAAGCTTATTAGTGTGCATGATTATAGTATAGAAAGAATCCTTACATATACGATAGCCTTCTTTACCTGATGAGTCTTCATTGTTAAAGTAGTCCATAGGGGATGAGCCGCCTATAGAATAACCGTTCATATTTGCAGAAAGTGTGTTTTCAAGTTCTTCTTTTGTAAAACCGTATTCAGACATTGAAACAATCTTGTCAAATGCAGCTTGACCATAGTAAACTTCGTAGTTTCCCTCAAAATATGAGCTTTCAGGGTCGCCGGATGTTTCAAAATATTTGAAGCTGCCGTCATCATTCAGATGAATCTCCGTTCCGACGCTTATTTTGAATTTCCTGCCTGATGCCATGTCTTCTGTAGCAATATTGAAAACAGTGGTTTTGGTTACGTCACGAATATCAGAAGATGGCATATTGTTTTCGCTGCACTGAGAAGCATATGTCAGAACCGTGTTTTTGCTTGGCGCAATGAGTACATCAATACTGAATAGTGTATTACTGCTTATCATTTCAATGCGTCCTGCCAAGCACTCCGTACCATCTGCCGTTGTAAGCGGTGAAACGCCTTTTTCCTTTCTGACTATTTCATATGAAGAAGAGTAGGAATCTATAAGATTATGGAAAAATTCATCGGGAGTGTAGCTTCCAAGCATGGACTCTCCTTGAAGCTGATATGCTGTTTTTTTGTCGGGAGAAGTAAATGAACCCTCTAAGCCGTTTACAGCCTCCCATTCCGCCGGAACTTCAAATGAAATATCTCCTACAGTACAGGTTTGTTTTGCTGAATTTTCAGTGGCATCTGATGCTTTTGAATTTTCAGATTTCTCTGTTGTTTCTTCGGCAGTTTCCGCAGGTGCTTTTTTAAATACTGAACAGCCTGCAAAAGATACGGCAATTAGTGATGCCGTAATTATAGCTAAAATATATTTCATATAACTATGTATATCCTTTCAAAATAATAATATCATAATTATTATATCATAATTTAATGTAATACGTCAATAGTTTAAAAATATAAATAAATTTTGTCATAGTTTTTTGCTAAAATAAATTGAATAAAATAAGATATTGGAGGATGTATAATGAACTTTTTGAAGAAAAATGCATACGGTATTATTCTATGCGCTGCAATTGCAGGGATAGCGACCTTTATTGCTTCTCTTAGTATTGGAAACTTTTCCTTTGAACTTATTGGCGCACCTGTATTGGCAATTTTAATTGGAATGATAATTTCTTTATCTGCTCCAAAACTTGTTAAAAGCGATGCTTTGGCAGGGGGTATAAAATTTACGTCAAAGAAAATATTGCAATGGGCTGTAATTATTCTCGGCTTTTCATTAAACTTGAATACTATTGCACAAGTTGGCGCAAAGAGCTTGCCTGTAATTGTTTTAACAATTTCAGCGTCCCTTATTACAGCCTTTATTCTTATGAAGGTTATGAAAATAAAAAAGAAAACAGCCTGCCTTATTGGTGTAGGTTCATCTATTTGCGGAGGCTCTGCTATTGCAGCAACAGCTCCTGTAATCGATGCAGAGGACGACGATGTTGCACAGTCAATATCCGTTATATTCCTTTTTAATATTCTTGCAGCTCTTATTTTTCCTACACTGGGTTATAATGTCCTGCATTTCGGTTCAGAGGGCTTTGCAATATTTGCAGGTACTGCTGTAAATGATACATCATCTGTAACAGCGGCAGCGTCTACAGCAGAGGGACTTTATGGAGTAAGCGGTATTCTTTCCGCAGCTGTAACAGTCAAGCTTACCAGAACTCTGGCGATTATTCCAATAACTCTTGCGCTTGCGATTTACAGAACCAGAAAGGCAAAAAAACAAGGCGCAGAAGCTTCTTCATTTTCCTTTGGAAAAATTTTCCCGTGGTTTATTTTATATTTTATCGCAGCAGCTGTAATAACAACTTTAGTTGGTCTTATGCCTGAAAACGGCTTTACAGTATTTTACAATGATAGCTTTGTACCTGCAATGAAATGGCTTGCAAAATTCTTTATTGCTATGGCAATGTGTGCTATTGGTCTTAATACAAACGTTGTAAGTCTTATCAAGAAGGGCGGAAAGCCTATACTTCTTGGATTTTGCTGCTGGGTTGCAGTAACAGGCGTTTCAATTGCCGTTCAGTATGCTACAGGCATTTATTCTACAAATATTCTATAAACAAAAGCTTATCCCCGATGCGTATTACAAAACTGCATTGGGGATTTTTAGCCTTTATTTTTACATTTTGCCAAATCTATTTATAAATCTTTTTTCGTCTATTTCAAATAATCGTTCTGCTAATTCATCGCTTATTTCAATAAGCATGCGTTCATATGAACATTGAAGAGGAGAGATCTTATTTTCATTTCCAGTTTCAAGTCTATTCAGACAACCGCATGAATTTGTGCAGCGGTTTCTAAGATCGCATTCCAGACATTCTTTTGGTGTAGATGAACGTTTTGCAAGAGAGATCTGTTTTGATGTATCAATACCGTTCCAGACATCACCAAGGCAAAAGTTTTCATCGCCTATAAACTGAGTACAGGCATAAATTTTTCCGTCAGTAAAAATCGGCATTTGTCTGAATCCAAGATGACATCTTTCAGATGGATTATATCCTGTTATACATTCTCTTATTTTGCTGTCAAACGGACTGAAAAAGAAATGGATGCATTTTGAAAAGCATTCCTCATAAAACACAGCAATTTTATGAAGCTCTTGTTTTAATATTTCTAAATTCTTATCTGTCCATACAGCACGCTTTCCGTATGCAATGGTAGCAGTCATTCTTTTGAAACCTAAAGAATAGAGATATTCCACAGATTCTGCATATTGGGATACAGCCTCTGGTGCAAGAGTAAGCATAGCGTAGGAGTTCGGCATTTCACGCAGCAGGATTTTTGATATATTTTCTAAATCTGCAAATGAATCTCTGCCGTTATTGTATTTACGGCTGATTTTTTGTGATATGCCATCAAAAGATACTCCTATTACCATACCAGCATTTTTGGCACGCATAATGAATTCTTCATCAAGAAGCGTACCATTGGTAGTGATTTTAGAACTAAATGGTATTTTGGTTTTGCGTGACATCTCCTCGCAGTAGTTAAGCGCCCATTCAATTTTGCTGCGTTCCAGAAGCGGTTCTCCGCCAAAGAAGCAAAGTCCAGCGCTACTTCCCTTAGCAAAAGCAAGATCGCATGCAGCCTTTACCGTATCCATGGACATTGATATGTTTTTCTTTTCTCGTACGCAATATATGCAGTCCATGTTGCATTGCTCAGTTAAATGAAGTGTAAAATTCATATTGCTTATTCCATGGGAAGTACAGGTTCTCCTGCAAGAGTAACCTCTGTTGTTTCTGTAAATATTGGAGCAGTACCGGCTGTTGTCAGAATTGTAGTTTGAGTAGTTGTATACATAGGAGCAACGCCTTCAGTTCTCAGTTCTGTTTCTTCTGTTGTAGTTGTAAGTACTCCTCCAAGCTCTACTGTTGTAGATTTGGTTGTATTTGTGTTGTCTGTTACAATTACATCCCCTGCAAGCCTAACATTTGTAGTTGAGGTTGTAGTTTTAGTAGGAGTGGTTTCTGTGTCGTCAATGATAGCAACATCACCAGCAAGATGAGGCTCTGTAGTTGTAGTAGTAGCTACAGTTGTCGTTTCGTCAACTATAACAATGCCGCCATCAAGCTGAGGTTCTGTAGTTGTAGTAGCGGTTGTAGTATGTGTCGGTTCTTCTATAGAGCTCTCCTCTCCGGCAAGCTGAAGCGGAGGGGGTGCTGCGCATCCTGCCAGTGAACTTGCTGCAGTAAGAATAGAGGCGATCTTCACAGCATACTGAGGTTTTTTGTAATTCTTTACGGGTTCAATTTTCATAAGTTTCATCCTTTCAATTTTAATATGATTATTTCCATTCCACCTTATCAAATGTAAATTGATCTTTTGGAATAACTATCTGTGCAATAAGTCTTGATATTACGCATTCTGAGGACATAGGCGGATAAACAGCTCCGCAGTGTACATTTAAAGTATTATTCTCAAATCCAGTTATAGATACGTCATACATGACCTGTGAGCCATAGTTTTGTAAAACAGCGCCCAGCAGCAAAACGTTTTCTTCAAAGAACTTATCTGTATATTTTGCAGAATAGATCTCTGCAATGTCCTTACGTGAGATATAATCCTCAAGGAAGTCTATCATTTCATTTTTGCTTCTGATAATTGCATTTGAATCGAATCTTTCGTTTATATTTGAAAAGTGTTGATCTATAGATATCAGATAATCTATGCTTTTACGCTTTTCTATTATAGCGGCTTTTATCTCTGCAATATCAAAGCAGTTAATGCGTCCGTCATTGCAAATATCAGCACGTGCCAGCTCTCCGCTTGAAAGCCTCGATTTACCTGCAATATATTTCTGGAGTATGAGTATATCCTTCATAGTAAGCTCATTGTCACCGTTTATATCGCCTGATGGATCTATGGATTCAAATGTAAACTCATTATCCTTAGCATATCTTTCTGCTTCAGTACCTCTATAGCCATATATAGTGAAATCGGGCATCGGCAGCATGCTTTCAATATCAATGACGCTTCCGTCTTCCTGCTTCACATAAACACGCCCTAAAACATATCCCAAGGCTTTATCTTCTATGGTAGTTACATTTTTTGGTATGGTTATCTCATTAAGATTATCACAACCGAAAAATGCTTCTTTTCCTATATAGCTGAGATTTTCGGGTAGTTCTACGATTCTAAGCGGATTGCAGTTGCGAAATGCACTTTCTCCGATTTTAAAATCTGTATAATTGCTTGTAATAACAAGCTTTTGTGCAGGGCATGGCAAGCAATCACAATATTCATCTATTCCAAAGGCATAGTTTCCTATAGCACCTACAGGATATCCGTCTATTTCGGGAGGTGTTGTAAGAGTAAGAGGGTAAATAGCCGGGAACTCATACGAAGTAAGATCATAGCTGTCTATGCTTGCGTATTTTTCTTCACCATCTGTATTGATGGAATAATGCATTCGGTAATTTCCTGTGATATATGTATTATCATTGCTGCTTTCAGCTGATGATGTATCAGAAGATTCTCCCTCAGCATATGCTTTGATATTACTTGAAATAGGACTTGAAGCAGAAACAGCCATAAGTATGCACATAAGCATACTAAAAACTTTTTTATAATTCATAAAAATCATCCTTTCAAATTCTTATATTCATCATCGGTAAAGCGTATATTTCTATTTTTAGCATTGATATATGTGATGGAGTTTAAGCTCGTTTTCTTTATAAAAATGTCCATTTCATGGCAAAGTGTAAATGCACCGTCTGGCATATCTTTAAATCCATCATTCAAAAAGAAAAGAAACTTACGCCCTTTTGATATAATACCTGCGTTTCCGTTATCATTAAAAACAGTACTGTTATTTATCTCTTCATCTGTCATAGTACCAAGTTCTGTTTCAAACCATTTGTGGCTGTCCAAAAAATTGTTTAGTGACATATATCCGCCGGGGATATATACCGAGATCTTGTCGCCATATTGCAAATCATCGTTCTTCATAGAATAATCCACTGAAATATCTGCTTGAATATATGGAACTCCCAGAGAGCTTGTGTAATAGACATTTTCAACCGTTCCAAAAACTGCATAGACAGAACTTTTCGCTGAGTTTTTCCAGTCGTAAGTATGATTTAAGAAATCATCTTGAGATAATACATCTGTTATATCAATTATATTATCTGTTTTATTGTATGTAACTGATGGAACTACTCGAAAATCTCTTTCCGGAGATGTATCAGAAGAGTTAGAGTCAGAGTGTGTGGTTGTAGTCACATCAGGTTCATAGCCTCCATGCGTAGTAGTTGTTTGAACCGGTACATTAGATGTGGGGTGTGTTGTTGGTTTTGTTTCCTCGTGTGAGGGTGCTGTTTGTGTGGTTGTTGTTACAGCCGTTTTTTTAGTTGTAGCAGTAGTAAAAGCTGATGATGCTGTCGTATTTATAGTTGTTGTTATATTGTTTTGTAAATCAGAATTTTCGGTGTCTGTATCTGCGTCATCATAGATGATAGGAGAGCCATCGTTATTATTATAAATGGCAGTTGATGACGCAGCAGACAAAGAGGAAATATTTTCATTCGCTTCTGCTAGAGAAACGGATGTTGCAATTGATGTGAATTCTGTGTTTATATCATAATTTCTATCATAATTTGTATCATATAGTGTTTCTTCGCAGTTGTTTTCACTATCACAATTGTCAGAATAATCAGTTGACACGTCTTTTGATACAAATTCATTTTTTACGTTGCTGTTATTTATAAATCCCGTGAAAATAATTGCAGCAATAGCTGCTGTAACGGGAACAGCAGAATATCTCAGTGCTTTGATATAAAAAGGAACAGGTTTCTTTTGCTTTTGTGTTTCATTATGTAAGCTTTGAAAAAATTTTTCTTTTTGCATTGGCTTTTTAAATCCATATGCATCTTCCAGAGCTTTTTTAAAATCCTGTTTCATACCCTGTCCTCCTTTTCAAAAGAAATTCTCAGCTGTAACAGAATTTTTTTAAGTCGTCGGCTAAGTGCAAATCTTGACATATTATAAAGCTCGCACATAACTGATAACGGGACTTCATTTACATATCTTAAAAGTACAAGCTCTCTGTCTATTTCTGAAAGAGAATCAAGCGCTTCTTTCAAAATGATATGGTCGTCCCAGCTCTTTTCGCTGTCTGTATTATCGGGGAGGTCTTCGGGCAGCGGAAGAGTTTGTTTTTTTCTGTATTCATCAATGCAGAGGTTTCCGGCTATGGTATAAAGCAGCTTTATTCGCTCTGCTACGCTTTTATAGCCGGGTTTTTCCAGGTATCGAAGGAAGGTTTCCTGTGTAATATCCTCGGCTTTTTCAGAGTTTTTTATTTTAAGACAGCAATATTTATAAATTTTATCATATTGCTCTTCTAAGTCAGCTGACACATGAAAACCTCCCTTCTGATATTTATAACGTTTTACCATATAAGAATGTGCGGAAAATAATGGTAAATATTCTGTGAATATTATAACGTATTTTTTTAGATATGTCAATACGTATATATAAATCTAATATATAAATCTAATTTTATAAATAAAAAAATCTGCACAAATGAGCCTTAGACTTCATTTGTACAGGTTGATAAAAATATTATTCAAAAACGCTTTCAATAAGCTTAGATGCACCGGGTGGAGTGTATCTCCAGCTATTTATATGCTCTTCCTCAGTAAAGTATTTTATAGGCGGCAGAGGTTCGTCGGGGTCAAATACATCAACAATTACAAGTTTCACTTTCATCTTTTCTGGAATCAGTGCTTTTATGTAAACGCTGGCGCATTTCCCTGCTTGCAGCTGACCCTGTGGTTCGGCAAGGCCAGCAAGATTTGGAGTTAGTTCAATGAAAACTCCATAATCCTCTACAGAACGTATCATTCCTGCTACTGTTTCACCTGTAGAAAAAATCGAGGCATTTTCAAGCCATGTTCCAAGAAGCTCTTTATGACTAAGACAGAGTTTACCCATATCAAATCCTGTTACCACAGCACGTATATGCTGCCCAGTGCGGAATCTGTCGGAAGGATGGCTTATTCTTGAAACTGATATTGCATCAATGGGAATGAGAGAGGGTATACCGCAGCCGGCGTCTACAAAGCAACCAAACCTTTCCATATGAGTTATGCGTACTGGTATTACATCTCCCGGACGCAGTTTTGAAAGGTAGTTATTCCAGCATTCTTCTTGTACCGAGCGTCTTGACAAGATTGCTCTGGGTGAGCCGTTTTCATCCTGTTCAATACGCATCACCCTGAAACATACCGGTTTTCCTGCACGTGCAATAAGCGCAATATCTCTTGTAGTTCCGTCTTTTATACCACGTGCGCCCTCTTCTCTGGGAATAATTCCTTGCATACAAGGCAGGTCTACTATCAAGTTATGAGAGCTGTCACAAACTATGGCACGTGCTTCCAGTACTGTACCCTTTCTCATGGCGCATAAAATAGCTTCTGTACTTCTAATGGCAGCTAGGTTTTCAGCTGTGTGGAGTCTGCTTCCCTCTGGTAAATATTCTGTCATTTTTGACCTCCAAAACATTATTGGTATTTTGTACAGCTTATGCGCCTTGGCCATAATTTATGACGGTATAACAGGACTTCCACCCATTTGCAAAAGTATTTGCTCGGCATCGTGGGCGATTATATTTTCACAGGCAAACTCTACAAATGATGTCTGGCGTTTTCTATCCTCTTCAACGTCCTCAAAATTGTAGTCAGTTTCTACGAGTGCTGTAATATAATTCATTGATGCAATAGCTGTTGGAAGAAGTGTGAAATGTTTTTCATTAACCCCATCGTTTATCATAACGCTTTCAGGATTTAAGGGGTAAACGTGTATTCCCTTTATAGACGGTATTTTTTTATTCAGTTCGATAGCGGCTTTCTCAGCAAAGTCCAGTGTTTCAAATTCTGCTTTTATGTTCCTTTTCATATCTATAATTTCCTTTCAACTTGTTTTGATATATCATTTGAAAAATGAAATAAAATATACTTGCATTTTTTTGAAAAAAATTAATTATAAAAGCTTCATGAATATAGAAGTAGCAATTGCTGATAATTAAAAGGATGTCAAATAGTATGGTGGAAATATAGTCAGATATAAATAAATTGCATAATATTTAAGCAAAGTTTGTCAAATCCCTTGAAAATGAGGATAAAATGTGGTACAATGTACTAAGCTGAACTATGTAAGAGAAAGGGTCAAGGGTTTATATGGCTGAAAGACGAATCACAGTGCGGGATAGCGCACAGATGCAGGAAATATGCGGTAGCTTTGATGAAAATATAAAAGCTCTTGAAAAATTATACGGAGTATCTGTTGTGTGTCGTGGAGAAGAGATAAAGATAGTTGGAGATGGCGATGCTGCTGATAGTGCAGAAAGTGCATTGCAGGGAATGCTTCACATGTCAAATACAGGACAGCCTGTAAATGTTCAGACTGTAAGGTATGTGTCTTCTATGGTCGATGACGGAGAAGTGGATGAAATAGAAGCTCTTACAGAGAACGGTGTTTGCCTTACTGCTACAGGAAAAGTTGTCAGGGCAAAGACAGTCGGACAGAAAAAATATGTTGATGCTATAAAAAAGAATACCATTGTATTTGGCATAGGTCCTGCCGGTACGGGCAAGACTTATCTTGCTGTTGCAATGGCGGTAAAAGCGTTCAAGCGTCACGAAGTAAGCAGGATAATTCTTACAAGACCTGCGGTTGAAGCAGGTGAGAAGCTGGGATTTCTGCCGGGTGATCTGCAAAATAAGGTAGACCCGTATCTTAGACCTCTTTATGATGCGCTTTTTGAAATGCTTGGAGCAGAGACATTCCAAAGAAATATGGAGCGAGGTATTATAGAAGTTGCTCCGTTGGCATATATGAGAGGGCGTACTCTTGATAACGCATTTATTATTCTTGATGAGGCTCAGAATACAACGTCAGAGCAGCTGAAAATGTTTCTGACACGTCTGGGCGAACAATCAAAAATGGTTATTACAGGCGATGTTACACAGATAGATCTTCCGGACAAGCGTAAATGCGGTCTTTTGGAGGCAATGAAGGTTCTTCGCCGTGTGGATGATATATCTGTACAGGAATTTACAAATAAAGATGTTGTTAGACACAAGCTTGTTCAGGATATCATCAAAGCATACGAAAAATATTATAATGGAAATGTAAAAGGAGAAAACAATGCAGGTAACAAAAGTAAAAGTTTCAGTTAAGAATAATCAAAAGGAAATCAAAGTTCCGGTTGGAATAAGACTTCTTATACGCCGCTGCTGTCAGGCTGTACTCACCATGGAAAAATTTTCACAGGATGCAGAGGTAAGCGTATCTTTTGTAAGCAATAACGAGATTCGCAGACTCAACAGAGCGTATCGAAATAAGGACAGTATAACTGATGTCCTTTCATTTCCTCTTGGTGCAAACGGTAAATATGATATAAACAAAGAAACAGGCTGCGCACTGCTTGGAGATGTTGTTATTTCCCTTGAAACAGCAATGCGTCAGGCTGAGATCTATGGTCATTCTCTGGAAAGAGAGATAGGCTTTTTGACTGTTCATTCCATGCTTCATCTTCTGGGATATGATCATGAGATAAGTCCTCTTGAAGAGAGAATAATGAGAGAGAAAGAAGAGCAGGTTCTTGGTGAGCTGGGTATTTCAAGAGAAAATACTTTCTTGACAGAGGAAGCGTGAGTATGACAAAATCTGTATTTGTATCTATAGTAGGAAGGACTAATGCAGGCAAGTCCTCTCTCCTTAACGCTATTATAGGTGAAAAAATAGCGTCTGTAAGCAATAAGCCTCAAACAACACGTACTCGTATTACTGGTATAAAGACAATAGGTGATACCCAGATGGTATTTATGGATACACCAGGTCTTCATAAGCCTAAAAATAAGCTTAGTACTCATATGATCAATGCTGCTAAAAGTTCAATTGTTGATATGGATGCAGTTTTATTTGTTATGGACTGCACAAATCGTTTTGTAAGCGATGAAGAGGAAGAACTTCTTAAAAGCCTTATGAAATCTAAATCAAAGGTTATACTTGTAATTAACAAGGTAGATCTGCTTTCTGATAAATCAGTGCTTGTTTCCATTATAGCCGAACTTAGCGGAAAGTATGATTTTGATTCTATAATTCCAATCAGCGTACTTCAAAATGATGGTATTTCCATAGTAGAAGAAGAGGTAATAAAGCTTGCTAAAGATTCACCTCATTTTTTCCCGGATGAAAAATTTACCGATCAGCCCGAAAAGGTTCTTGCCGCTGAGATGATACGTGAAAAGCTGCTTTGCGCTCTTGAAAAGGAAGTTCCGCACGGTATAGCCGTTGGAATAGAAAGAATGGAAGAGCGTGATGACAAGGATATTCTTGATATTGATGCAGTTATTTACTGTGAGAGAATGTCGCATAAGGGCATTGTCATAGGCAAGGGCGGAGCTATGCTCAAAAGAATCGCAACTTCTGCAAGAAATGATCTTGAGAACTTTTTTAGGATACAGGTAAATCTTCAATGCTGGGTAAAGGTAAAAGAGGACTGGAGAAATAAGGAAGGTCTTATAAAGAACTTTGGACTTGCTGATGACGGCGTATAATTTGGCAGCTATATTTATAACATTTTTACTTATAATATTTCCGGAGGTGAAATACGTTGACACTTTGGGAAATATTTTGCAAAACAGGAAAAATTGATGATTATCTGAACTATAGGAGAGAATTCTCCATAGCATCAGATGAGAGTATAGAAAGGTCTGCGTGTTATGCTGCTTTCAATGAAGGGTCTGGTTCTGCGAGAAACTCAGGCAGGTGACAAGGGACGATTTATTGATATATTGACCGAAGAGTTGGGAGTGGTAACGTTTTTTGTTCGTGGGGCAAAAAAAATAACCGGAAAAAGTACTGCTGCTACTCAGCTTTTTTCCTATGCTGATTTTTGCATAGAACAGCGCAGGGACAGATATTATTATCAAAGCGCCAAGCCGATTCGGATTTTCTACCAATTGCGTGAAAATCTGTTAAATCTAAGTTTGGCGTCTTATTTTGCAGAACTTATCAGAATGACAGTTACTAAAGGCAGACAGGATAATTCTTCTTTAAGGCTTGTTCTTAATACATTTTTTTACCTTACAGAGGGAAAGCGTGATCCAAGTATTCTCAAACCTCTTTTTGAGCTGAGATTTGCCTCTGAAATGGGTTTCATGCCTGATGTGCTTATGTGCAGAGGATGTATGGATCACCTGCCGGAAAAACTTGTTTTTTCTGCTCAGGAAGGCTGTTTCTGGTGTGAGGACTGCTATAATAAAATGAATAAAAGTGAAGATATGATAGTGTATCATATGAAGCTTTCAGGCCTTGAAATGATTCGTCATATCACATTGGTTGATATGGAACGTCTTTTTAATTTTCGTGCAGGTGATGAAACAATAAATATTGTTTCAAGATTTTCTGAGGATTTTATTTGCCGTCACATGGCAGTGAAACCAAGGAGTCTTGAATTTTATCATAATGTTAAGGCATCAATGTGCAGATAGCAACGCTGCCTTGAAATAACTTATATATCAAACACAGGAGGTTTTATGAATAAATACGAAAAAATATTGGAACTCGACAAAATTCTTGAAATGCTAGCTGACAAAACCTCAAATGAAATATCAAGAAAAATGGCGCTTGAGCTTCGTCCTGAAACGAGTGTTTCTCGTGTGAGGGAGGAACTTCTCAAGACATCAGAGGCGCTTTCACTTTCGCTTCGTTTTGGTACGCCGTCATTTTATGGATTCCGTGATATGTGTATGTCACTTAGACGTGTCAAATCAGGTGCACAGCTTTCACTTAAAGATCTTATGGACATTGCGGTTGTGCTTAGACAGATACAGGTTTTATCTGATTGGTATGACCATTGTTCTGGTATGGATACGGAACTGGATTATCTCTTTTCACAGCTTACGCCTGTTCCATATCTTCTTGAAAAGCTTGAACGTTCAATTATTTCTGAGGACGAGATCTCGGACGCAGCAAGCGCCGCACTTTCTCAGATCAGACGAAAAATAAGCCGTTCACAGCAGCATCTGCGTGATACTCTTGATAAAATGGTGCGCAGTCAGGATGTACAGAAATGTTTGCAGGATACAAGGGTAACTCTTCGTGACGGACGATTTGTTCTTCCTGTAAAGGCAGAGCATCGTACACATATTCAAGGTCTTATACATGACTCTTCAGCTTCGGGTCAAACCATCTTTATTGAACCAATGTCTATAGTTGAGGCTAATAATGATATTCGTCTCCTTGAAGCGGAAGAACAGGAGGAAATCGAGCGCATTATAAAGGAACTTTGTGCAGATTGTGCGGCTTGGGCGGATTCTATTATAGCAAATCACAGCATATGTGCAGAACTGAATCTATACTTTGCAAAAGCTGCTCTTGCTGCGCAGATGAAGGCATTTATGCCGATTTTATCTGATGATGGAGTTATTGACCTTAAAAAGGCTCGTCACCCGCTTATTTCTGCTGACCGTGTTGTACCAATTTCATTTTGCCTTGGCGAAGAGTACAGCGCACTTATTATTACAGGTCCAAATACAGGCGGTAAAACAGTAGCGCTTAAAACCTGTGGACTTCTTACACTTATGTCTATGTGCGGACTGCTTATTCCGGCAGCAGAAGGAAGTCGTATTTCTGTTTTTAAGTCAGTTTATGCAAATATTGGTGATACACAGAGCATCGAACAGAATTTGTCAACATTCTCAGCACATATGAAAGATGTAATACACATTCTTGAAGAAGCCGACGACAGTTCTCTTGTTTTGCTGGACGAATTGGGTTCGGGTACAGACCCTGTAGAGGGTGCTGCTCTTGCGGAAGCTATAATATCAAGGCTCAAAGATAATGGCGTAAAGCTTATGGTAACTACTCACTATCAGGAGCTTAAACTCTATGCTACAGAGCAGCCCGACGTTCAGAATGCGTCATGTGAATTTGATGTTGAAAATATGCGTCCTACTTACAGACTTATAATAGGAGCACCGGGTAAGTCAAATGCTTTTGCCATAACAGAAACACTTGGCCTTTCAAAATTTGTTATAAATCATGCCAAAGCTCTTGTAAGTCAGGAAAACACACGTTTTGAAAAGGCTGTTGAAAAGCTTGAAAAAACACGTATTCAGCTGGAAGATGAACTTTTAAAAGCTGAGAGAGCAAGGGAAGAAGCACAGGCACATGAACATGAGCTTGCCGAAGAAATGAAGCTTTTCCGTGAAGAAAAGGCACAGCGCATGGAACAGGTAAGGCTTCAAGCTAATAGTATTATTGAAACTACAAAGGCAGAATCTAATGCGCTTCTTGATGAACTTGATAAGCTTAGAAAAGAAAAAGAAAAGGAAAGCTTTGCCGAGTCGGTTTCTGCTGCAAAATCAGGAAGCAAGCAGCGTTTTAATAAAATGTATGACATGGCAAATCCTCTTGACAATAAAACTGATGAAGAGTACGTTTTGCCACGTCCTCTAAAGAGCGGAGACACTGTTCTTATCGTGGATACCAATACAAGAGGTGTACTTGCAGGCAATCCTGATAGCAGCGGACAGGTTTTTGTTCAGATGGGTATTATGAAAACAAAGGTTGATATAAAAAGACTCAGACTTATTGAAAATCAAAATCAGCCTCAGAAACAGAAAAAATCAAACGCAAGACCTCAACAGAAAAAGCAAGGTAGAATATCCGCTCAAACCGAGCGCAGTGCCTCTATGGAGCTTGATATAAGAGGAATGACCTGTGATGAGGGTGTATATGAGATGGAAGCGTTTCTTGACCGTGCTGTTATTTCGCACATTTCAACAGTAACTGTTATTCATGGCAAGGGTACGGGGCTTTTAAGAAAAGCAGTTCATCAAAGACTAAAAAGAATGCCTTATGTAAAATCATTTAGATTGGGTTTGTTTGGTGAAGGTGAAGACGGTGTAACTATTGTTACACTCAAATAAAAGAAGCACTCTGTCATAGTATAACACTTTGTCAGAGTGCTTTTAATAAAAAATATAGAGGAGAGAGAAAATGGAAAAGTCAGAAAGCACATTTTTAGGAACTGAAAAAATAAGCGTTCTTATGAAAAAGTTTGCTATTCCAAGTATTATTGCAATGCTGGTATCTGCTTTGTATAATATCATTGACCAGTTATTTATTGGTCAATCGGTAGGTATAGACGGAAACGCAGCAACTAATATAGCATTTCCGCTTACAACCTCATGTATAGCGTTAGCGTTGCTTTTTGGAATAGGCGGTGCGTCATGCTTTAATCTTTCAATGGGAAGCGGCGACTCAAAAAGGGCAGCATATTTTGCAGGAAATTCTTCTACAATGTTATTTTTAAGTGGATTTTTACTTATGATAGTAACAGAGCTTTTTCTTCATCCGATACTTTCACTTTGCGGTGCAGAGGGTGGAATTGTAGAGGATTATGCAGCTGTTTACGTTAGAATTACCGCAATAGGTTTCCCTTTTATGATACTTACAGCAGGCGGAGGACATATCATAAGAGCAGACGGCAGCCCTCAAATGACTATGGTTTGCAATATAGCAGGCGCAATTATAAATATTATACTTGATGCATTATTTATTCTTGTATTTAATTGGGGCATGGCAGGAGCTGCATTGGCGACAATTATAGGTCAGATAGTTTCTGCAATAATAGTTATATGCTATCTCAGAAAATATAAGACAGTAAAGCTTACTATGAAGCATTTTATCCCTAGATTTTCAGAGATTAGAAGAATAGCACTTCTTGGTATGGCATCTTGCTTCAATCAGATTACAATGATGGTAGTACAGATCGTTATGAATCAGCTTCTTAGTCATTACGGTGAGATTTCTAAATATGGTGCAACAACAGCTATTGCGGTTGCCGGTATAGTTATGAAAGTATTCCAGGTGTTCTTCTCATTCATAATAGGACTTGCACAGGGAAGTCAGCCTATTGAGAGCTATAATTATGGCGCTAAGAAATATGATAGAGTAAGGGGCGCTCTTTGGATGACCCTTGGGTTAGGCGGAATATTATCTTTTGTAGCTGCCATTGCATTTCAGGTATTTCCGGAACAAATTCTTTCCCTGTTTGGTAAGGGAGACGCTGCTTATGTAGAATTTGGGGTTAAATTTTTCCGCATATTCCTGTTAGCAATTGTTATAAACTTCTTCCAACCTATTGTTGCCACATTTTTTACCTCTATAGGTAAGGCGTACAAGGGCGTATTTCTTTCACTTACAAGACAGTTTATATTTCTTATGCCGCTGCTTTTGATATTTTCTTATCTCTGGGGACTTGATGGAATAATGTATGCAGCACCTATGGCAGACGTATGTGCGTTTATTGTTACTATTATTATGATGGGACTTGAGCTTAAGAAAATAAAAGCTCTTGAAAAACAAGAGAGCTGCGTTGCAGTTTAAAAGAGAGGTTAAAATCACACGATAATCAAAACAACAAAAAGGCTGTTGCAGCATTTCAAAATCGCTGCAACAGCCTTTATTATTATTACTATTTTACAATAGCATGGGAGTAAAGATAATCTTCCCATAATGACAACGAGCCGCCGCCGAGATGTATACCATCTGATGTATAATCAGCATTTAAGTAGCCATTTGAATCAATGAGAACTTCGTTTATATCAAGATAATAGATGTAATCATTGTTTGCAAGTTGTTTCAGGAGAGCATTTTTTTCATTGATATTTTGGTTTGAAATGGCATCTCCCTGTGCATCACGTTCAGCAGAAATATTTATAATGCTTTGAATATAAATGATAGCATTTGGCTGCTGCTGATGTATCTGATCTATTACATTTTTATAGTACTCAGCGAAGGATTCCGAAGTTCCCGTACCGAGATCGTTTATACCCAGCATGATATAAATCTTGCCATACTGATTTCCGCTGATAACGGAAGAGAATGATTGTTCCGGGCCTTCTTCCGGTGGAACTTGTGCAGAAGATGTTAAAAGATCGTAGATATTCATGCCAACCGTTGCATAGAATGTAGTTTCTTCCGGCATCGAACCGAACATTGAAAGACCTACTGTTCTGGAGTTTCCTATGAAGAGTGCATCATAAAAATAGTCATCATTAACTGTTGTAAACTGAGCCTCTGTATTATCAGGAGGGTTAAATGTAACTGTTTCCTGAGTTGTTTCAGAGGGACTGAAATTGTTTGATCCAGTTGTTGTGGTCTGTGATATTCTGTTTCCGTTGCTGTCAGTAGCAAAGGTAGCAGGCTGTGTTGTTATGTTTTCGGTGTTTGTAGAAAGCGATAAACCATCTTTAGTTGCAGGAGAATCGTCATCTCCCTTTTGAATCAGAAATACGATAGCTAAAACAATCATCGCTATTATAACACCTATTAAAAGTGTATACTTTTTAATAATTGAAATAATTGAATCCATAAAATCCTCCTGTTATCAGAAACGGAAATACATAAATGGGTTATTGCTTGAGTTGTGAACAACAACCATACTGTAGATGAAAATACCAAGGAGGATTATCTTTGTAACAATACTGCCTTTGTACTTCTGATATATTTTTTCTGTGACAGGCAGAGAGCATATAACGCAGGCAATTAACAAGTACCAATAATCACTCAGTGCATTCCAGAAATCACGTGTTGTAATAAAGTCTGGAGAACCTCCGAATGGGAAGAGACGTGAGAAATACATACCTATATCGCCCATATCACGCAGTGCAAATACTACCCATGTAAGTGGAATAATTATGCACACATAAACATGCTTTAGAACACGTGTACGAGCCAGATACTTACCTAAGAA
This sequence comes from uncultured Ruminococcus sp., assembly GCA_910579955.1. Taxonomy (GTDB): domain Bacteria; phylum Bacillota; class Clostridia; order Oscillospirales; family Ruminococcaceae; genus Ruminococcus_C. The sequence goes on from CAJTWE010000009.1 coordinate 66,719, forward strand.
GAAACGTTCCAGCATGATAAGTGCGAAGAATATCAGACCCCACAGAACAAAGTTCCAGCTTGCACCATGCCAAAGACCGGTAAATGCCCATACTATAAGAGTATTGCGGACAATTTTAATTGTACTGCATCTGCTGCCGCCGAGGGGGAAGTAGATATATTTCTTAAACCAACGTCCAAGAGTGATATGCCATCTTCTCCAGAATTCTGAAATACTTCCTGAAGCATATGGATGATCGAAGTTTTTCGGAAGCTTGAATCCAAGCATAGTTCCAATGCCGATAGCCATAAGAGAATAGCCAAGGAAATCGAAGTAAAGCTGGAAGCTATAGCCGACAGCACCCAGCCATGCATATGGGCATGAGATACTTTCATAACCGTAACGTGACATACCAGCCCAAAGGGTGCTCATATTATCGGCAAGCAATGCTTTTGCGCCAAGACCTATAATGAATGTCTGCAAGCCTTCTTCAATGTTAGCAAGCGTAACGTTTTTATTACGAAGCGAAGGAAGAAGCTCGCCATATTCTGTTATAGGGCCGGATATAAGCTTTGGGAACATTGTAACATACGTTCCAAAGGTTACAATATTGTTTGCGGCAGGTATTTCACGTCTGTAAACGTCAACCTGATAAGATACAGTCATAAATGTAAAGTAGCTTATGCCGAGAGGAAGATGCATATTTGCCACAGGAATGCTTCCACCAAAAATGTTAAGTATAAGATTTAGATTTTCAGTGAGGAATCCGGTATACTTAAACAGTATAAGCAGTCCGAAGTTTATGGCGATTGAGACCCATAGAAAAGTAAGCCGTGTTTTTCGGGTCTGATTGGATTGCCCGTGTCCGGCTATAAGCTTGCCAAAAATAAAGTTTACAAACACTGAAAGCACAAGCAATAACGTATACCAACCGTCGCCCCAAGCATAGAAAATAAGGCTTCCGATAAGTAAGATGAGATTTTTATAGCCTTTCGGTGCAATGTAATAACCAATCAGGAAGATCGGCAGAAATCGAAATATAAAATCGATACTGCTGAATACCATAATATCCCCCAATCCGGAGCAAAATCGCTCCATTTTTTTATATTATCGTTTTCAGAAGAATTAAGGTTAAGATGTGTAATTTTACCTTATCAAACTTCCGCATATATTATTTAGTATATCAAATTTTGGATATATTGTCAAGTACTGCGCAAAAATCGAAATGCATTATGCAAAAATCGAAACATATAGGTTATTATTAATACATTGTTTTTTATTAATTTGTATAAACAATAAAGCCACAGCTTTTGCCAGTGAAGAAGCTGTGGCTTTATAATCTTTTAAATTATATAATTATTCCAGTCCGGCAATATTTTTTGCATAATTAGTCAGTATTGCAGTTGAGTCTGAAATATCAATTATACCGTTTTCATCCATGTCAGCAGCCTTTTTTTGTACCTCTGAAAATTCAGAAGCATCAAGACCTGCCAGCTGCTTTGCATAGATCATTAAAGCAGCGGTTGAATCTGAAATATCAAGTTTTCCGTCGCCTGTAACATCGCCCTTATTTGAATATGAAAACTCTATATACAGTTCACTTATAAGTATGCCATCATCGGAAATGTGTTCATTAGAACTAGATATTTTATATCCGGATTCATATGACGGTTTCATTGTTATGTAGAAATGATATTCACTGCTTTCTATATCTTCAAATCCCGGATCTTTTACTATGATATCTTGGATGTAGACAGCGTTTTTATCCATAGCAGATGATATGTTTACAGTATAATGTGATGCGTATTTTCCGTGGTCTAAAAGATATTCGCAGCAGCTGAGATCCATCTGATATGAGCCGTCAGTTTTTGGAGTATAACTTGTAATGTCTGTATTATAATAACGAAAAACTCCCTCAGGTTCGGTTTTGTCGGCAGTAATATGAATAGAACCTTTATTTTGCATATGAATGTATATCTTACCGGATGTATCCAGAAGAGTTATGCCTTTATCGGGAGGAAGAATGATAGCTTCAGCGGCAGCAGCTTCTGACGAAATAATATTTGTTAGTATAGCAGCAGTGCAAAATGCAGTAATAATACATTTATTCATATTAAATACCTCATTATTCTACAGCCATATAATACTTGATTTCTGTTACAATACTTCCGTCTGTACAAAACTCTAAAACAAATCCGTCATCAGTTTTGTACCTGTAAATGTTTGTCTCTTCGTTAAGGCACTGTGATGTGCCGTATGCAGCGTAAATGTCGTCAATAGTTGAACCTCTTTTAATGCCCTTGTTAGTTCTGACATCGTCACCTGTAAGTACTATTTCTGTTATAAATTCACCTGTAGAGCCGTCTGTCTTTGTCATGTTTTCAGTAGCAACACGGAATCCGTCAAAACTGTATATATACGCAGCTGTACCGCCGTGTAGGATAGTACCGTCTGAAACTTCTCGTGCATAGGAACCGAGATAAGGTTGATTATCTCCTACTTTCAATTGAATGCTGTCCAGAGTAAATACCATATCATTAGCAGGAGTGAATATTCCGTCCGGAGCATTCTGAGTTACAGCAGGTGTAACAGTAGTTGTTATTGCCTCTTCAGTAGTAGTTATCTCTGTTGTTTGCGGAGGATGGGTAACGGTGACAACTACAACCTGCGTAGCAGCAGTTCTTGCAGTAGTAACACGTGAATTTGGGTTTCCTACAAATTGAACAGGAACGGATTTTGAAGTCTGTGTACCGCTTGTACTTGATGTTTCAGTTGCAGTAGATGAAGAGACTTCCGTATATACAGTTCGGCTGGTGGTGGTTGCCAATGTTTCTGATGATACGGTGACATCGCTTTCAATTGCGATTTTATTTAAATTGTCATCTGTATCATTATTAACGGATTTTGCACATGAACAGCCTACAAAAGCTATTGATGCAAATGCAGAAGCTGTAAGAAGTGCAGTGATTTTGATTTCCATAACACCAATCCTTTCTTATGTTTTTGGAGTAAAAACTGCTTTAAGTATGCTAAATGCCTATTATAGTAATATATTATACTCAAAATACTTTCCCCTGTCAATGGTTTTTATTTCCAATTGAGAAAAACAGTGATTTTTAACTATTTATATTTTATGCAGTCGCAAAAACTGTTGAAATTTGAATTTATTTATGCTATACTTATTGTTATGAAAAAATAATGTTATGAAAAATGAGAAAATCAGGAGGATATTATACATGGATGAAAAAACATCACTTAAATGGATAAGCTGCTGGGGAAATGCTATATCAATAGCTACACGCAGACCAGAAAATTACGCTAAAAATCTTACTCTTCGCTATCCAGTAAAAATGATTTTATCAGGCAAGGCTATTCGTATACGTCTTGATAATTTTTGCGGAAATGAATCAGTTACATTACGTGCTGCCGCTGCAAAATCTGATGGCAGCTCAAGTATAGATCAAAAAACATCAGAGCTGATTACATTTGACGGAAAAAGCAGCATTACAATTCCAAAAGGCGAATCGGTGCTGAGCGACCCTATAACACTCAGTGTAACGGCAGGGGAATACATATCCATAAGCATTTATCTTGAAGATTTTACCGAAATGCGTTCAGCAGTGCTTATTACAGGGCCTCTTTCCAAGGGATTTTTTGCGGTAGGAAACTTCATGGAAACAGCTGCGCTACCTGATGATCTGTCAAATAAGACAAATTGGTTTTATTTTCTGAGTGATATTGAAGTTCTTACAGATAATGAAAAGCGTTCTGTTATCTGTTATGGCGATTCTATAACCGCAGGCGCTTGGCCTGATTATCTTATGCAGCGTTCTCTTGAAATAAGCGGAGGAAAAACTTCTATAATCAGAAAGGCAGCCAGTGGCACAAGAATTCTCAGGCAATATGACAATATCACATATGATTCATATGGATTAAAAGGCAGTACAAGATTTCCGAGGGAAATACCTATGGTGAGTGGTGCTGATACTGTTATAATTCAGCATGGCATAAATGATATTATTCATCCTGTTGGTACTGAGGTGAATAAGTTTAGACCTTGGAGTGATCTTCCAACTGCTGAGGAAATGATAGAAGGTCTTAGAAGCTATATAAAATTTGCAAAGAAGTGCGGATTAAAAGTTTATCTAGGAACACTTCTGCCGATAGAAGGCTGGAGAACATACGCTGATTTTCGTGAAAAGCTGAGAAATGAAGTAAACGAGTGGATACGAACTACAAATGAAGCAGATGGCTGCATTGATTTTGACCGTGCAGTATGTGACCCAGACCATAAATCACGATTTGGTAAAGGCTTTGATAGTGGTGATCATCTTCATCCGAGTGCATTGGCATATAAAGCGATGGCAGAAGCTGTACCGGAAGAAATTTTATTGTGAGAATCTGGGAGAGATAAAGAGGTAAATATGATACTTGAAACAAAGCGATTATATCTGAGAGAGATGAATCAAGGGGATTTTAATTCTTTGTGTAAAATTCTGCAAGATGAAGATACAATGTATGCGTATGAAGGCGCATTCAATGATAATGAAGTGCAGGAATGGCTTGACAGGCAGATTTATCGTTATCAAAAATGGAAATTCGGTTTATGGGCAGTAATTTTAAAAGAAACTGATGATATGATAGGTCAATGCGGACTTACAATGCAACCTTGGAAAGAAACGGAAGTCCTTGAAATTGGTTATCTTTTCAATAGATCGTATTGGCATAAGGGTTATGCAACAGAAGCTGCAAGAGCTTGTAAAAAATATGCTTTTGAAGTATTGGATGCAGATGAGGTTTGCTCTATAATTAGAGATACAAATATCGCCTCTCAAAACGTAGCTATCAGAAATGGTATGACAAGATTGGATGATTGGACAAAACATTATCGTGGCATAGATATGCCGCATTATCGTTATGTTGTAAAGCGCTGATGTAATATTATAAAATTAATGAGCTGTTGCACTTTGATTATGCTGCAACAGCTCATTAATTATATTTTTAAATATATTTTTATTAAATATTAGTCGCCAAATGAAATACCAATATTTCTTGCTGTACTAACTTCCTGACAATCCTTTTCTACAAATTTTGTTTTGCCGGCGATGTCATCCAGTTTATTGGCAGTTATCTTGCCATTTTTCTTAGCAACAGTCATGCCATACTTTTCATCTCGAATAAGCTGCGCAGCATATTCACCGAACTGAGTTGCAAGCAATCTGTCGTATGCGCTTGGGTTTCCACCACGAAGCATATGACCCGGAACGCAAACTCTTGCTTCAAGTCCTGTATTCTTCTGTATTTGCGAAGCAATACGATTAGTAGCGGTTGTAATACCTGCTTCTTGACGAAGTCTTGCACGTTCTTTCTTTTTGAGCTTAGCTTCAGCAACGTCAAAGCATCCCTCAGCTACAGCAATAATAGAAAAATTCTTACCGCTTTCACTGCGCTTTACAACGGATTCACAAACCTTATCAATATTATATGGAATTTCCGGAATAAGAATAATATCCGCACCGCCTGAAATACCTGAATACAGTGTAAGCCAGCCGGCTTTGTTGCCCATAATTTCACATAGCAATATACGTGAGTGACTATTAGCTGTTGAATGAAGACGATCAATGGCATCAGTTGCAATGTCAACGGCTGTATGAAAACCAAAAGTAACATCAGTGCCATAGATGTCATTATCAATAGTTTTGGGAAGACCGATAACATTAAGGCCTTCATCAGAGAGGAGCTTTGAGGTTTTATGAGTGCCGTTTCCACCCAGTGTAAGAAGACAGTCAAGCTTCTGATCTTTGTAGGTTTGCTTCATATTCTTGACCTTATCAACTTTATCATCGCCTATAACGGTCATCATTTTAAACGGCTGGCGTTTAGTGCCTAAAATTGTACCGCCTCTTGTAAGAATTCCTGAAAAGTCTTCCGGTTTCATTTCACGGCATATATTATTTATAAGACCGTAATAACCATCACAAATGCCTACGATCTCAACATTATCCTTACCGATCATTTCGTAGCAAGCCTTTGCAACACCCCTGATAGTGGCATTAAGACCGGGACAATCTCCGCCGCTTGTAAGAATTCCGATTCTTTTTTTCATATGAATAACTCCTCCTTTGAAAGCTTTATTAAGCTATTATTCCATTTAATTGCGTTTTGATACTGGTAAAATTATAGCATTTATTGTCATAAATGTCAATACACATACTAGATTTTTTACAGTTTTCTACACGTTTTTTACAATATCTTTCCAATAAAAAATCCAAACGAAATAACTTTGTACTTCGTTTGGATATATTATCAGATATTCGCACAGATACCAGGGAGCTTGAATTTTTCCTTGATAAACTGCTTTTTAAGCTCCATAGACTTGCGTGCATAGTCCATATATACAACATCATTTTCATTGAAACGGCTTATATCTATGCCTTTTTTTTCTGCAATATTAGAAAGAACTCTAACACCCAGCCAAGGATTCAGTGAAAGAAGAGGACCTACAGTATTTGTAAAAATTACGTTTTTATAACGTGCGCCCTCTGTTCCATCGGTTGTATTGTTGCCGTAGCCGTAAATTACCTTTCCAAATGCATCTGCACCCTGTAAAGTGAAATCCATACATTGGATCTGGCATCCTGCTATCTCCATGCCATCAGTTGTTTTAAAGAGAATATCATCTCCGTAAACTTCACGGGTAACATAAGGCATTTTTTTTCGGTCAAGCTCTTTTGCTGTCATATTAAGAATACCAAGACCATTTTCAACAGTGCCGTCATATCTTGTGAAATTCTTAGAAAGCATACATCCGCTTGAACCTATTATGAGAAAATAACCGCCATTTTCCGTGTAGTTCTTTATCTCAGCTTCAATTGACTTTAGGTCGTTTGTAAGAGCTTTCATATGGTCCATCTGACCAGAACCTATATATATAAAGTCTATATCAGATAAATTTCCTGCCTCGGAAGCGGAATTGGCACGAGTAATGTTAAGAGTAATTCCCATAGCATCAGCAATTTTTGAAATAGCCATCATGTTGCCACGGTCGCCATGAAGATTCATTTTGTCCGGATACAGCCATAGTACGTTAATTTCCATTAGTTATTCATCTCCTTTGCCTTGCGATATTTCTCTACGCTGCCAGAGCATTTGTAATAAGAATGCATCCATGTAAGCAGGTAGACCTGCTTGCAATCATATTGTTCCAATTCTTTAAGGAGTACATCGTAATCATCTGTAGGAATAACTGTGATTTTTTCCTTTGGAATACCTTCTAAAATCAGTCTTACAGCAGCGTCATAGCATACAGTTTTTGACATACAGATATACTTTACAACATTGCTTTTTTCCAGTTTTCCAAAGTCACAGTCATATGAATAATAGTTGCCGGTGTAGTGCGGCTGGAAATCTACGACTTCACTTAGATCCAGTACAACAACCTTTGGAGATGGGTCGTTATATGTTACATCAATTGAATTCTGGAGTGTAATAGGTGTTTCCTGTTTCATTCGCAGATAATGAATGATCTTATCGCCTATGTCGAGATCCTCTGTTCTGCCCTCCTGAATAGTGAATTTCTTCATAGATTTCTGAACTTCTTCATCTGTGAATCCTTCATGTGCAGCAAATGCAATAAGAGAAGCATAGCAGTAAAGGAAATATGTTGACAGATATTTTGCTGTAAATGTCTTTTTACCAGCCAAAATAGTATTATCACCATGCAGTGATACAATTGTAGCATTGCTTTCACTTTTAAGCTTACAGTTTTCGCATGCAAATTTGCCGACACCCAGCATATTTTCATATTCATAGCGGATAACGCCGGAACATACAGGACAAGTACATGAAACTGTAAATTCATTTTCTGTTTTTGCGATAGGTGTACCCTCAACGCCGTAATATTCTACAGATTTATGATTAAAGCCAATTGAAACGGTATTTGGTTCATCTCTATTAAGAATCAGATGAGCGTCATCAAGTACAGCTTCACGAAGCTTTCTCATGATAATACCCGGTTCACCGTTTCTCTGCGACTGATCTTTGAGTATATTTGTTACGATAACTACATGAGGCTTAAGAAGCTTTGTAATAAGACGTAGGTAGCGTTCGTCAACTTCCATTACTACGTAATCAACATTTACGCATCCTGACATATCGGACATGCTGATAAGAGCAGTTGCAACACCACGATCCATATTTGCACCGAGTTCATTTGTGCAGATAGTTTTTCCAGAGCTTCTTATAAGTTCAGCTACCATACCAGTAGTAGTGGTTTTACCGCCTGTTCCGGTAACCATAACAATTCGAGTATTTTCCGGGAATCGGAAGTACTTCACAAAGTTTTTCATTATTATACCGGCAATGCCTCCCGGCCATGTAGAACCGGATATTTTTGGTATCCACTTTGTGATTTTCATAATTACTTTACCAACAAGAAGGGCGAACAAAAAATGAAGACGTTTCATAATCACACAACTTTCATTTATTTAAATTTTTATTACTTTTGAGTATAACAGATATACTGAAAAAAGTCAATAGAATTTTTGGCAATATCTATTGTAATATCTGTTGTATTATTGCAAATTGCATTGAATCAGGGTAAATAAAATGCTTGCAAATTGTTTGGCAGTATGTTATACTATAATGTATTGTATTATACTATCTATAATATAAACTATAATATAAATGCTATAATATAAATATTGGCATCGGCTGTGAGGAAGGAGTGGCCCTATGGTTTGTCCTAAGTGCGGTCAGAAAATGGAGAATGAATTTGCAGTATGCAAATTTTGTGGATATGAAAAAACTGAAACAGATGTTTTGCGCTGGAGCGAATTGCCGGCAATGCCTGTTTTTAACAAATCTAACTCGGATGATTCAAACGAAGACGCTGAGCAAGGAAATGTTTTTTTCAGTAAGAGAATGAAAAAAAATCTTTTGCGTATATTTATGGTCTTTATGGAAATATGCATACTTGCAGGAGTTATTTCTGGAATATATGCATGGAAACTCAAAACTGCACCGATGGCTGTTCCTGATGCCCAGAATATCGTATATTCTTCTGAGGATATAGTTATGATGCTTGTAAAGCGTCGAAGTGAATGGCTTCTTGAAAAGCCTGAAAATGGATATAATGCCTGCTGTTTTCTTGATACAGACTTTGACGGCAGTCCTGAGCTTATAAGCATTTCTTATGATATCGAAACTTTTGTTACTAATATAATGGTGTTTCGTGTTCGTAACTGTACCCTTGACAGAATACCTATAGATTACGATGAAACCGAAGGCTTTTTTGATATAAATTCAAGCCTTTCTCTTTGCTATGCTCCGGATACAAAGGAAATGCTTTATTTTTCTACAGATTACTGTAAAGATGAAAACAAAAATACATCGGCTCTAGGATGCTTCTATATACATGAAAATCAAATTTTTAAAGAGTATTATTTAAGTGAGACGCTTTCAAATGGAATATACGGTTATGAATATTATGATGAAGAACAGAGCATTCATGATATAAGCAGGCAGGATTTTATCAAAAGACAAGGTGAACTTTCAAACAGACTTACTAATTTGAAACTACAATACGAATGGGTCAGCAATACTGACCTTGAGAGCATTTCCTCGCAGAAACTGGCAGCACTTCTTCTTCGCAGCTATGACAGTTTCAAATATGACTCATCAGGTCTTGCACTTCAATAAAAACAAAGGAGTAAATATTATATGAATATCAATAACAAAATTGCAGAAGAATTAAAACTTAGAACAGAACAGGTAGATCGTGCTGTAGAGCTTTTGGATGATGGAAAAACCATTCCATTTATTGCAAGATATAGAAAAGAGGTTACAGGTTCTCTTGACGATCAGGTTTTACGTGAACTTGATACAAGACTTCAATATCTTAGAAAGCTTGAAGCTCGTAAGGACGAGATAATTACTGCGATAGATGGTCAGGGCAAGCTCACAGAAGAACTGCAAAATAAAATTCAGAATGCGGAAACTCTCGTTGAAGCAGAAGATCTATACCTTCCATATCGTCCAAAAAGAAAGACAAGAGCATCTGCGGCTATTGCAAAGGGACTTGAACCTCTTGCACGTATTATTATGGAGCAAAATAGCAGTACAAATCCAATAAAAGAAGCAGAAGCTTTTTTAAATAGTGAGCTTGATGTCAACACTGTAGAAGAAGCTATTCAGGGTGCTAAGGATATTCTTGCCGAAGAAATGGCAAATAATGCTGATTTGCGTAAGCAGATGAGAAAATTCACACAGCTTTCTGGAACTATTTATTCAAAGGCGGCAGATGCAGAAGCTGAAACACCTTATCAGATGTATTATGATTATAGTGAACCCGTTGAAAAGTTTGTGGGACATAGAATACTTGCTATTGACAGAGGAGAACGTGAGAATGTTCTTAAAGTAAGTATCGCACTTCCCGAGGGAAAGGGTGAAGCTGTTATGATACGTAAATTTGTTAAAAACAGCAGTCCTTGCGGCGAACTTGTAAAAGAGGCGGCAGAGGACGCATTTGCAAGACTGCTTTTCCCAGCGGTAGAACGTGAAGTGAGACGTGAGCTTACAGAAACGGCAGCAGAAGCAGCTATAAAGGTATTTGCCTCTAATCTCAGACAATTGCTTATGGGTGCGCCGCTTAAAAACAGAACTGTTTTAGGAGTAGATCCGGGTTATCGTACAGGCTGTAAACTTGCCGTTGTTGATGTTACCGGAAAAGTTCTTGATACAGGCGTAGCATACATAACTATAGGCGAAGGCGCAAAAATGGAGCAGGGCAAGGAAACTATCAAAAGAATGATAAATAAGCACCATGTAACAGCTGTTTCAATAGGAAACGGTACAGCGTCCAGAGAAGCAGAGGCTGTGGTTGCAGGAATTCTTAAAGATATTTCTCATGAAGCTGCCTATATGGTAGTATCAGAAGCAGGAGCGTCAGTTTATTCAGCCTCTAAACTTGCGGCAGAAGAATTTCCGGAATACGATGTGTCTTTAAGAAGTGCCGTTTCTATTGCAAGGCGCTTACAGGATCCGCTGGCAGAGCTTGTGAAGATAGATCCTCAGGCAATAGGCGTTGGTCAATATCAGCACGATATGCCTAAAAATGAATTGAAGGCTGCTTTGGACGGCGTTGTAGAAGATTGTGTAAACCATGTAGGCGTTGATCTGAATACAGCATCATTTTCACTGCTTTCTCATATTGCGGGAATAAATCAGTCTATAGCTAAAAATATTGTAGCATATCGAAGTGAAAACGGTGCATTTACAGACAGAAAACAGCTTAAAAAGGTGGCTAAGCTTGGTCCAAAGGCATTTGAACAGTGTGCTGGATTTTTGAGAGTACCCGGCGCTAAAAATCCCCTTGACAATACAGCGGTACACCCGGAGAGCTATGACGCAGCAAAGAAAATTCTCAGTCAGTGTGGATTTACACTTGCTGATCTTTCCGGTACGGGATTAAGTGATATTTCATCTTTGGCAGAAAAGCAGGGACTTGATGTAATTGCAGATAATGCAGGAGTAGGCGTTCCCACGGTAAAGGATATTGTAAAGGAGCTTGCAAAGCCGGGACGTGACCCACGTGATGAACTTCCGCCACCGCTTATGAGAAGCGGAGATATTATGGAAATGAAAGACCTGAAACCGGGTATGGAGCTTGTGGGAACGGTTCGTAATGTAATAGACTTCGGCTGTTTTGTAGATATAGGTGTTCATGAGGATGGACTTGTACATATATCTCAGCTTTCAAACCGTCGTGTGAAGCATCCTCTTGATGTTGTAAAGGTTGGCGATGTTGTAAAGGTTCGTGTGCTTGACGTTGATTTGAAGAGAAAGCGTATTGCACTGACTATGCGTTCGGATTCTCCTAAGGATAGGAAATAATAGGCGACGGCGAAATAACTATCGCAGATTCAACTCAGATTCTAACTATCTATGCAAGAAGTATAGCAGGCTTATAAAACATAAAAACCACGGCTTTCATATGAGCCGTGGTTTTATCATTATAATTATTATCATTATTCAATATATTTTTTCTGAAAAAAGCTGCATGCAAACAATGTCATAAGCGCATTGTATTCGAGCCTGAACTTGATGAGATCTCCTGTTTTGTATTCAGGGGCGTTTGATAGATCTATAACGCATTCATCGGAACAAGCACCAAGAACACTTATTCTCTCATCTATCGGGAATATATAGTCTATCATAAGATCCTGTTTTCCTACAGAAAGCACGCCTCGACGCATTATTTTACCATCTACCGGCTTTTCGTATACTTCAATGAGAGCAGCTTCCATAGTGAAAGCATCGTAACGATAACCCGGAATAGTGGTATTATCTGCCGGATCACGCCCCAGAACAATGGCTTCTCCCATTCGGAATTGATTTATCTCACGAGGTATTTCATAAGTATTTTCAGTAAGAAGAGTAACAGAGCTTGAATTTCCACAGGATACTATAGGAGAATCAGTATCGTAAAAGGGCTTTAGCTTATGAAACAAATCAGAAATTATATTCATATTTTCATTATTGGGAAGCAGTTGTGAAAAGCAATTGTAATTTGCGCCTATTCCTGCAAGACGCAGATTCGAGCTTTTATGAATATATTCTGCCATTTCTAAAATTGTTTCATGATCGGTATAATAAATTCCGTCACGCAAATCTCCTAGATCTATCATTATAAGAATATCATGAACCTTGCCATTTTTTTTAGCAGCCAAGTCTATTTCCTTAACAGTTGTAAGAGAAGTTTGCATACTTATATCAGAATACAAAGCAACAGCTTCCGCTTCCATAACAGATGCCGGACGTATTAAAAAACGTTTCTTTTTTGTATTCATACAATAAAAGTTATCAAGCCTTGAATCAGCTATAGTATCAGCAGGGGATTCTTCTATTACCTCAAGAATACGTTCATCTGCGCATATGCTTTTTGCAACAACAGCAAGGTCGATAGATTTTTTCTTGCATAATTCATAGGTGTGCTGTATATTTTCCTTGAGAGCGGTGAGATTTATTGTAACATAAACTTGATTAAATGAATTCAAATATTTCATCTCCAAAGCATTTATTAAATATACAGTTATTATACCACAAAAATAAAAAAAGTCAATACATGGCAAGCAAATCGTTAGTGTCAAGCAAAAGTAGGCAGAAGATAAAAAAATCGTCACAATGCACAAA
>CAJTWE010000010.1 GCA_910579955.1 uncultured Ruminococcus sp.
ACCCTGACCGTGAAGGGGAGGCAATATCATGGCATATTGCACAAATGCTTAATCTCGACATGGAGGACAATAATCGTGTTGAATTCAATGAGATTACAAAAAGCGGTGTACAAAACGGTATGGCGCATCCTCATAAAATAGATGTTGACCTTGTAAACGCACAACAGGCAAGGCGTATTCTTGACCGTATTGTTGGATATAAGCTCAGTCCGTTTTTATGGAAAAAGGTTCGCCGTGGACTTTCAGCTGGAAGAGTACAGTCTGTTGCCGTTAGTCTTGTAGTTGATAGAGAAAATGAAATAAAGGCATTTGTGCCTCAGGAATACTGGTCTATTGATGCAAAGCTTTCAGCAAGTTCGTCAAAAAAGATATTTTCGGCAAAACTTACTTCGGTGGATGGTAAACGTGTTGACAAAACCGAGATCGGTACAAAGGAAGAGGCAGACGCACTCCTTGCAAGACTTAATGAAGCTGAGTTTAAGGTCACAAAAGTCAAAAAACGTATTACAAAAAAGCATCCGTCAGCTCCATTCATTACATCCACGCTCCAGCAGGAGGCATCATATAAGCTGGGATTCCAGTCTAAGCGTACTATGAAGATCGCTCAGGAGCTTTATGAGGGCGTTGAAGTCGAAGGAATGGGTGCGATGGGTCTTATTACCTATATGAGAACCGACAGCCTTCGTATTTCTGATGAAGCAAGAGATTCTGCTACTGATTATATCCGCAGCACATATGGCGATGATTATATTCCACCTGAGCCAAGAGTCTATAAATCAAAGAAAAATGCTCAGGATGCTCATGAAGCTATTAGACCATCAATGCCGTCTCTTACACCTGCAAGACTGAAAATGAGTCTTACATCTGATCAGTTTAAGCTTTATAAGCTTATTTGGGAGAGATTTATTGCAAGCCAGATGGCAGACGCTTCCCTTGATACTGTTTCTGTTGATATTATGGCAGACGGCTGTCTGTTTAAGGCAAGCGGTTCAACTGTACGTTTTGACGGTTTTACCGTTCTTTATGAAGAATCAAAGGATACAAAAAGTGAAAACAAGAATCTTCCTGAGCTTAATGAAGGGGATGTTTTAAAAGTTCGTTCTCTTGAAGGCAACCAGCATTTTACACAGCCGCCCGCACGTTTCACAGAAGCGTCTCTTATAAAAACTCTTGAAGAAAATGGTATTGGCAGACCAAGTACCTATGCGCCGACTATAACAACTATCATATCAAGGCTTTATGTTGAGCGTGAGGGAAAGACGCTTAAACCTACAGTTCTCGGAGAAGTTACAACCGATCTTATGAAAGAACATTTTCAAAATATAGTTGACGCTGCATTTACAGCTAAAATGGAAAGCAATCTTGACGAGGTTGAACAGGGACAGCTTGATTGGGTAAGCGCACTTGATGAATTTTACGGTGACTTTGCTAAGACGCTTTCCGAGGCTGAAGAAAAGATGGAAGGCAAACGAGTTAAAGTTCCCGATGAGGAAACCGATATTGTTTGTGAAAACTGCGGAAGAAATATGGTTATAAAAATCGGTAGATTCGGAAGATTTCTTGCCTGTCCAGGCTTCCCGGAATGTACTAATACAAAGAAGATAGTTCAGGAAACCCCGGGCAGCTGTCCTAAGTGCGGTGGAAAGATAATACTCAAAAAATCCAAGCGTGGCAGGAGCTTTTATGGCTGTGGAAATTATCCTGAATGTGATTTTATGACATGGAATGTTCCTTTGGAGGAAAAGTGTCCTCAGTGCGGTTCAACTCTTTTCCAAAAGGGTGGTAAATCAGGACGAAAGATTTGTGAAAAACAGGGCTGCGGTTATGATAGACCTGTAAACGGCGGAGAATAATAATATGGAAAATAAACAGAATATTTCGGTTATAGGCGGAGGGCTTGCAGGCTGTGAGGCTGCGTGGCAGCTTGCAGAAGCAGGCTTCCCTGTAACTGTCTATGAGATGAAGCCGCTGAAATTTACCCCGGCTCATCATTATAAAGGTCTGGCAGAGCTTGTATGTTCCAATTCTCTTAAAGCAGACCGCCTTGCGTCTGCGGCAGGACTTTTGAAAGCAGAAATGGAGAGAATGGGCTCACTGCTTATCCCTTGCGCCAGAAAGGTATCCGTTCCGGCAGGGGGAGCGCTGGCAGTGGATCGTGAACTTTTTTCCGATATGGTGACAGAGAAGCTGACTTCTCATCCGCTTATAACGATTAAGTCCGAAGAGGTAACGACTCTTCCGTCATCACCAGCTGTCATAGCAAGCGGCCCTCTTACTGCTGACGGACTTGCTAAAAGCATTGAGGAAAAATGCGGTCAGAGACTTAGCTTTTTTGATGCAGCTGCGCCTATCGTGACTTATGAAAGTCTTGATAAGGATGTTACATTCTTTGCTGCACGTTATGACCGAGGAGATGCAGATTATATAAATTGTCCCATGAACAGGGAAGAGTACCTTGCATTTTACGAAGCTCTTGTAAATGCGGAGCGTGCGCCGCTTAGTGAGTTCGACAAGGAAATCTTCCGTGTCTATGAAGGCTGCATGCCAATTGAAGTTCTGGCTTCTAGAGGAGAGGATACTATGAGATTCGGTCCTCTAAAACCTGTTGGACTTAGAGATCCACGTACAGGAAAAAGACCATATGCAGTGGTTCAGCTAAGACGTGAAAATAGTCAGGGTACACTTTTTAATTTGGTGGGATTTCAGACAAATCTTAAATTTCCTGAACAAAAGAGAGTATTTTCAATGATCCCCGGTCTTGCAAATGCTGACTTTATGAGATATGGTGTAATGCACAGAAACTCATTCCTTGACAGTCCAAGACTTTTGAGTTCTGATTATTCTCTTAAAAGTGATCCGCTTCTTTTCTTTGCCGGACAGATAACCGGCGTTGAGGGCTACATAGAATCAGCTGCAAGTGGAATAATGGCAGGTAAGAATCTGGCAAGAAAACTTTTGGGTAAAGAACCGCTTACATTGCCAAGAGAAACAATGATGGGTGCACTTGCTGCGTATATAAGCGATGCAAGCGTTCGGGAATTTCAGCCTATGGGATGCAATATGGGCATATTGCCCGATTTGCCGGAACGCATAAGAGATAAAAAAGCAAAATATCAGGCATATGCAGACAGAGCCTTGAAGGCTTTGAAAGAATACTTATCAGTAAAGGAAGTGTGAAATAGATGAACATCATAGTAGATGCATTCGGCGGAGATCATGCACCGCTTGAAGTTATCAAAGGCGGTGCTATGGCAGCACGTGATCTGGGTGTAAAAGTAACTCTCGTGGGTGATGATGAGGTTATTCACAGATGTGCAAGGGAAAATGATATTTCACTTGATGGGGTAGATATTATTCATGCAGAAAAGTCATTTGATATACACGAAGAACCGGTTTCTCTTATAAAAGAACATTCAGACAGTTCAATGGCTGTTGGAATGAAGGCGCTCAGTCAGGGAAAGGGAGATGCTTTTGTATCCGCAGGAAGCAGCGGTGCGTTGGTTGTAGGTTCAACATTTATTGTAAAGAGGATAAAGGGAATAAAGCGTGTAGCACTTGCACCTATCATGCCTACGGCAAATAAGCCTTTTATTCTTCTTGATGGCGGCGCTAATAATGATTGTCGTCCTGAGATGCTTGTACAGTTTGCAATTATGGGCAGTGCATATATGGAGAGAGTAATGGGAATAAAAAAACCAGTAGTAAAGCTTCTCAATATAGGCTCAGAGGAAACAAAGGGCAGAGAATTTGATCTTGAAGCATACAAGCTTCTTGAAAAAGCACCTGTAAACTTTTGCGGCAATGCGGAAGCAAGGGAGCTTCCTTTCGGTACAGCGGATGTTATAGTAGCTGATGGTTTTACAGGCAATGTTGCTTTGAAGCTTTATGAAGGCATGGGTAAATTTATGGCAAGCGAGCTTAAAAATAATATTTTTGCAGGTTCAGGAAAGCTTGCAGCTCTTCTTGTTATGAGCAAAATAAAAAAGCTTTCACGTAAGCTTGACTATAAATCTGTTGGTGGTGCGCTTATGATAGGTGCGTCAAAGCCGGTCATTAAAGCCCACGGCAGTTCTGATGCACAGGCATTTTATAATGCTATACGTCAGGCAAGAGATTGTGTCAAGGGAAATATGATTGCTGCCATTTCCGAAAATGTTTGCAGTGTGCAGAAAGGTTGATAGAGATCATGGAACAGATGTGTTGTGAAGAACTTGGTCGTTTTGAAAAATATATCAATTACAGTTTCAAGAATAAGCAGCTTCTTGAGGAAGCGCTTTCACATTCTTCCTATGCAAATGAAAAGAAAAAGTGTCGATCAAGCAATGAACGTCTTGAATTTTTAGGAGACAGTGTGCTGTCTATCATAGTATCCGATTATTTGTTTTCCAATTATAAGGAAATGCCCGAGGGTGAGCTTACAAAGCTAAGAGCGTCTCTTGTATGCGAAAAGGCGCTTCATGTTTTTGCAAAAGAGATACATCTCGGTGAATTTATTCTTCTCGGCAAGGGTGAAGAGCATACGGGAGGAAGAGAACGTTCTTCTATTTTAGCAGATGCTTTTGAAGCCGTTATCGCTGCTATTTATCTTGATGGCGGAATGGAAGCAGCCTCAAAGCATGTGCTGAGATTTATCCCTAAACACGCAGAGAAAAGCAATAAGATTTGTTTCCGTGATTATAAGACCGTGTTGCAGGAGATCATTCAAAAAAATCCTGAGGAAAAGGTTGAATATATTCTTGCAGGAGAATGCGGTCCGGATCATGATAAGGCATTTACGGTAAACGTATGTCTTAACTCAAACGTTATAGGTACAGGAACTGGAAAGAGCAAAAAGTCAGCTGAACAAATGGCTGCAAAGGAAGCTCTTATGCTTATGGGTTATGAAGAAGCACTCTAATTTAGCGTTTTTTATTCCACATATGGGATGTCCCAATATGTGCAGCTTTTGTGATCAGAAGGCTATAAGTGGTACTGTGAAAGCACCCTCACCAGCTGAAATAGCTTCTCAGTGCAAAGAAAGTCTTGATAGCGGTATTGATGGCAGGAATTCTGAGATAGCGTTTTTTGGCGGCAGCTTTACTGCAATACCATTAAAAGAAATGACAGCTTATCTTGAAGCTGTTCAGCCGTTTCTTGGAGAATATGGATTTTCCGGTATTCGTATTTCTACAAGACCTGACGCACTACCTGAGGATATACTTCTTACTCTGAAAAAATACGGTGTCACTGCCATAGAACTTGGTGCGCAGAGTATGTCGGATAAAGTGCTTACACTCAATCGCCGTGGTCACAGTGCGGCTGATATTGCCGATGCTGCAAGAAGAATAAAGCAGCACGGATTTTCACTTGGACTACAGATGATGTACGGCCTTTATGGCAGTACAAGTTCTGATGAAGAATACACCTTGTCGGAGTGTATATCTATGAATCCTGATACAATGAGAATATATCCCGTTGTTGTTTTGGAGGGTACGCATTTAGGCGAGCTTTATAAAAGTGGTAAATATATTTTGCCGTCATGGGAAGATATGATAGACTTTACAGCTCGTGCGATATGTCGGTTGAAACAAAAAGGCATTGCTCTTATAAGATGTGGGCTTCATGCTGAAAAAGGCATGGAAGAGCGTATTATTGGAGGCTTTTATCATCCGGCATTAAAGGAAATGGCGCTTGAAAAGCTTTATCTTTCTAAAATGCTTAGCTGGGCAGAGAATTATAGTGATATTCTCAAAAACAGAGGAAAAGGTGATTATGTACTTTTTGAAGTAGCTAAAGGCAAAGCAGGTGTTACGGCAGGACATAACAAGGAAAATAAAAGACTGTTTTCCACGGCGGCTTTTGGCACAGGTGTTAAGATCGCTGAAAGAAATGATTTTTCGGATGAAAAGCTGCGAATATCCTTTTGCAAAGGTTCAGATAGTACCATGACAGAAACACTCGGAGAGGAAGTGTACGATGTATTTAAGATCACTGGAATTACAGGGCTTTAAATCTTTTCCGGATAAAATAAAGCTGAATTTCGACTCAGGTCTGACGGCTGTAGTAGGGCCGAACGGCAGCGGAAAGAGTAATATCGGCGATGCGGTAAGATGGGTACTGGGAGAGCAGTCCACCAAGACACTGCGTGGCAACAAGATGGAAGATGTTATTTTTTCCGGTACCAAGCAGCGGAAGCCTACAGGTTTTGCAGCAGTTACTTTGAATATTGATAACCATTCAGGTATTCTCGGCGATGAGTACGGAGAAGAGGTAAGTGTTACACGAAAGCTCTACCGCAGCGGTGAGAGTGAGTATCGTATAAATGGCAAGTCTGTTCGTCTTAAAGATGTAAATGAATTGTTTATGGATACCGGCATGGGACGTGACGGCTACTCTATCATAGGACAGGGCCGCATTGCAGAGATTGTAAGTGCTAAAAGCTCTGAAAGACGTGATATATTTGAGGAAGCAGCTGGTGTTTCAAAATTTCGATATAAAAAAGAAGAAGCAGAAAGACGACTTGCAAGTGCTGAGGATAATCTGTCCAGACTTCGTGATATTGCAGCTGAGCTTGAGGGAAGAGTTGAACCTCTTCGTTTGCAGGCTGAAAAGGCAAAGAAATTTCTTGTTCTTGCAGAGGAGCAAAAACAGCTTGAAGTATCTCTTTGGGTACAGCAATCAGATGCTCTTAGAAAAAAAATTGATACACTGTCTGATGAGCTGCTTGAAGCAAAGGCTCAGTATGAGAACATAGAGAGAGATCTTGAAGCAGATGAGACTAAGGTACAGGATGGCTACAGACGCTTGCAAGAAAGCAGCGTTAAAATAGAAACTCTGCGTGGGGAAATCCGTCGTGCAGAAGAGGAAACTGCACAGCTTTCGTCATTGCTTGCTGTTTGTGAAAATGATGTTGAGCATGCTCTTGTAAATATGGGAGTACTCGAGGCTCAGGCAAAGGAAATATCCGGTACATCCGATAATGCAGTAAAATATGTAAGTCAGCTGCTTGAAAGAGAAGAAAAGCTTCATCGTCAGGAGATAGCGCTTCGTGTTGAAGCAGAGCAGCTTCAGCATGATTGGGAAAGACTGGAAGAAAGGTCAGTTCAGCTTGGAACGGGCTTTGATGAAACCGGTCAGAAGCTGCAGGAACTCTATGTAAAACAGGGACAATATCGTGTACAGAGTGAAACTCTTATACGTCAACATGAAGAATATACAGCACAGCTTACCACAAGCAATATGCGCATAGCAGCAATTGCAGAAGAGAAGGAAAATCAATCTGCCGAAGCTAAAAAGTGGGAAGATACTTTTAAAAGTGCAGATGCAAGGCTTACAGAGCTTGGTGAAAGCTTTAATAAGCATCAGGAGTTGTGCGGCAGTGCACTAAGGCAGACAGACGCACTGCGAACAGAAAGCAATCATATAGCTTTTTCTATCCGTGAAAAGCAGCAAAGAAGAAAACTTCTTACCGATATGGAACAGAACATGGAGGGCTTTGCAGGAAGTGTAAAGGCTATTCTTCGTGCAGACGGCGGACAGCCCGGCGGTGTTCACGGAACTGTTGCACAGTGTATTGAAACAGATAAAAGATGTGGTATTGCCATTGAAACGGCTCTTGGCGGTGCAATGCAGAATCTCATTGTAGATGATGAATCGGCTGCTAAAAAGTGGATTCGCTTTCTGGCACAGCATAAGGCGGGCAGAGCTACATTTTTGCCTGTTACATCTGTTAAAGGCAAGGTTATGCAGGAATACGGACTTGAAAACGAACAAGGATTTGTTGACTATGCTTATAAACTTGTTCGTTATAATCCGATTCATGATGGAATAGTTCGTTCACTTCTTGGAAGAATCGTTGTTGTAGAAAATCTTGACTATGCCTCTGATATTGCAAAAAAATATGGTTATAGATTTAGAATAGTTACCCTTGATGGACAAGTAGTTAATGCAGGCGGTTCATTTACAGGCGGCTCTTCGCAGAGAAGCGGCGGTATGCTTACAAGAAAAACTGAGATAAACTTTCTCAGTAATGAGATAGCAGATTTGGAGAAACGTCAGAAAGAAAATGCAGATAAATTATCTCAGGCAGAAGCAGAAACTGCAAAAATGAACGAGATCATAGAAAAGCTCAGACAAGAATGTGCAAAAGCACAATCAAATCAGATGCAGGCAAAGGCTGAACTGGAAAAGCAGCAGTATCTTTTGGCACAGATAGCGGAGAAACAGCAGGAGCTTGAATCGCAGCAGCTTGAGCTTAGTGAAAAATTATCTCAGTCAAATCTTGAATATGACAGAGTACAAACGTGTCTTAAAAAAGTATCAGATGAGATAAAGATAACTCAGATGGATATGGAAGAAACGCAAGGCATGCGTGACAGCCTGCGTGCAGAGCAGAATGACCTTGCAGAAAAACGAGCGCAGATGCGTATCCAGACGGCGGCTCTTGAAAAGGATATGGATGCACTTCACAAGGATCTGGATAATGCTGAAAATCAGCAGAAAACTGCTAAAGAAAGAGCTATTCGTATAAGAGAAGAGCTTTCACAGAATCATAAGCTTATTTCTGATAAGAGACAGGAAGCAGAAAGGTCAAGGCAGAAGATCAGTCAGCTTGAAGAAAAATGCAAAAAGTCGTCTGATGAGGTTGAGCACTGGAAAAAAGTCCACGATACAGAAAATCAGCAGATACGTCAGATTCAAGAGGGGATGAAAGCCACAAATGCTGCAAAGGAAAAATATGCAGGTACAGTAACACGTCTTGAAGAAAGAAAAATCTCTGTTCAGAGTGAATACGACGGGATAATCCACCGACTTCTTGAACAGTATGAGCTTACACGTTCCGAAGCAGCCGCCATTGCAAAGCCTCTTGAAGATATTGCAGCGTCGCAGCGAGAGCTTGCTTCATTAAAGGGTAAGATACGCAGCCTTGGAAGTGTAAATGTTGCGGCTATTGAGGAATATAAAGAGGTTTCTGAGCGATGGAAGTTTTTGACAGCGCAGATGAAGGATGCAGAAAATGCAAAGAATGAACTTGAAAAGCTTATTTCGGAACTTACAGAAGAAATGCAGCATATATTCTCGGAGAGCTTTGCAGAGATAAACAAGAATTTTAAGGAGATCTTTTTAGATCTGTTTGGAGGCGGAGAGGCAAATCTTAGCCTTTCCGATCCTGATAATGTTCTTGAATCCGGCATAGATATACACGTTGCACCGCCCGGAAAGGTCATAAAGAGCCTTATATCACTTTCCGGAGGAGAGCAGTCTTTTGTTGCTATTGCGATTTACTTTGCAATACTCAAACTTCGTCCGTCACCGTTTTGCATTCTGGACGAGATAGATGCAGCGCTTGATGAGGGCAATGTTCGTAAATATGCGCAGTATCTTCATCATTTTACGGATACAACCCAGTTTATTCTTGTAACGCATAGACGAAGTGCTATGGAAGAAGCGAAGGTGCTGTATGGTGTTACAATGCAGGAAAATGGTGTGTCAAAGCTTTTGCGTATGGAACAGGATGAATTTGAAGCTGAAACATCATAAATATAGAAAGGAAGTATAATTATGGCTTTTTTTAGTAAGAAAAACAAAAAAGAGAAGAAAGGCTTTTTCAGCAGAAAAAAGCATGATATTCAGGAAGAGCAAATAGAGAGCGTAGTAGACGAAGAGATTACAGCTACAGAAGAAGCTCCTGCCGGTGACATAGAGAAAGCTATTTCTGAACGTGAAACAGCAGTACGTGAGGAGGAAGAACGTCGCCGCATAGAAGCGGAGGAAGCAGCCGAAAAGGAGCGTGCAGAAGCTATTGCACTGGCAGCAGAGGCTGCTAAACTCGCTGCGCTTACTCAGGAAGTTGAGGAACTGGAGTCTCTTCCAGATGAAGAAGATGAAACGGAGCTAGAATCAGAGTCAGAATTAAAATCAGAATCAGAATTAGAATTAGAACATAAAGAGGACTCATCTGAAATCACTGATGATGCCATTGAAGAACCCTCTGAATCAGAGGAAGAATCTGCAATAGAAGAAGAAACAGAGCAGGAGCAGGAAGAAAAGGCCCAGAAAAAGGGAATCTTTGCTAAGATACGTGAAGGACTGAGAAAGACTAAGGAATCTATGATGTCCAGAATTCAGAATGTTCTGGGCAGCTTCACAAAAATTGACGAGGATCTCTTTGATGAACTTCTTGAGACTATGATAATGGGCGATATGGGCGTTGAAACCTCGGAAGCTATATGCGAGGCTCTTAGAAGGCGCATTAAAGAAAGAGGAATAACCGACCCGAAGGAGATTATGAATCTTATTCAAGAAATAGTAAGCGAAATGCTCGGCGAAGACCAGAACCTTGATCTTTCCACTAAGCCTTCTGTTATCATGGTTATTGGTGTAAACGGTGCGGGCAAAACTACTACTATAGGTAAGCTTTGCCATCAGCTTAAAGCGGACGGCAAAAAGATCATCGTTGCAGCTGCGGATACATTCCGTGCGGCAGCTATAGATCAATTAGAGGTATGGACAGATCGTTCAGGAGTTGAGCTTGTAAAACACGCAGAGGGTTCAGATCCGGGTGCTGTTGTGTATGATGCTATTGACGCTGCAAAAGCAAGAGGATGCGATATACTTATATGTGATACGGCAGGAAGACTTCATAATAAGAAAAATCTTATGCAGGAACTTGCAAAGATAAATAGAATAATTTCTACAAGAGCAGAAGGATGTTCTGTGGAAACTCTTTTGGTTCTGGACGCTACTACAGGTCAGAACGCTGTTAATCAGGCGAGACTTTTTAAGGAAGCTGCTGATATAAGCGGTATTGTTCTCACTAAGCTTGACGGAACTGCAAAGGGCGGTATTATCGTTTCTATAAAGAATGAGCTTGATATTCCTGTAAAGCTTATCGGAGTAGGTGAAAAGATAGACGATCTCCAGCCATTCCATGCAGAGGATTTTGTAAATGCTCTCTTTGAAAAGGAGGAGCGTATATAATGTGTGTGATACTTGCTTCCAATAATAAAAACAAACTTCGTGAGATGGCGCAGATACTCATGCCCTTTGGCATGGAGGTTATTTCGCAGCGTGATGCTGGTGCTGATTTTGAGGTAGAGGAAAACGGTACTACATTTCGTGAAAATGCTGAGATAAAGGCTATGGCTGTATATGAAAGACTTAATATGCCTGTTATAGCAGATGACAGCGGACTTGTTGTAGATGCACTCGGTGGTGCTCCGGGGGTATATTCTCATAGATTTGCAGGAGAAAACGCAAGCGACAGAGACCGCTCTCTTAAAATTCTCAGTGAACTTGAAAATGTTCCGGACGACAAGCGCAGTGCAAGATTTATCTGTGAAATATGCTACATTGATGAAAGCGGCGAGAAGCACTTTTTCACAGGCAGCTGTGAGGGCTTTATTGGTATAGAGGAAAGAGGAGAAAACGGTTTCGGATATGACCCTATTTTCTGCTATGGAGATAAAACTCTTGCAGAAATGACAGATGATGAAAAAAATAAAATAAGCCATAGAGGTAATGCTCTTAGGCTTTTTAGTAAATATTTAAAGGAGAAAAATTAATATGCTTACAAGTAAACAAAGAGCTAAACTGAGAGGTATTGCCAGCACATATGAAACAATTTTTCAGATAGGCAAAGGCGGTATTGGAGATGCGCTGGTGCAGCAGGTTATGGATGCACTGAAAAAGCGTGAGCTTATAAAGATCCATGTTCTCGATAACTGCGAATATGATGCAAGAGAAGCAGCTTCAATATTGGCAGAGCGTTCAAAATCCGAGATCGTGCAGGTTATCGGAAACAGATTCGTTTTATATAAACGAAACCCACAAGATCCCGTTATTGATTTAAAGAACTGATATGAGAAAAATCGGCATATACGGCGGAAGCTTTGATCCGGTGCATAATGGACATATCCATCTTGCAAGAACAGCTATTAAATGTTTCGAGCTTGATGAAGTGATATTTGTACCTGCGAGAATTTCGCCGTTTAAGCAGGATAAAATAGATGTAGCACCGGATAGAGACAGGCTTGCAATGCTTAGACTTGCTGTTGAAGATGAGGTAAATATAAGCGTTAGTGACTATGAGCTTACGCAGGAAGGCGTAAGCTATACGATCTATACTATACGCCATATGAAAGAGCTTTACCCTTGTGACAAGCTTGTGCTTTTGATGGGAAGCGACGGTCTTATGAGTTTTAATAGATGGTACTGCTGGCAGGAGATAATTAAACTTTGTGATATTGGTTGTATATCAAGAAGCTATGGTGACAGCGAAGAGCTTAAAAAGCAGGCGGAGCTGTTATCTGAAAATGGCAGGGTATTTGTTTCATGTGAGGATATATTTCCCGTATCTTCTACAAAGATAAGACAGCTTTTAAAAAAAGATGAAGATTGTTCTTGCTATTTGCCGGAAAATGTAGTACAATATATATTAAAGCATAAATTGTATGGCGTATGATGAATGGAGGCAGCTGTGTTATGTTGTATGATGTACAGTCGATGCAGGCATTTTTAAAGGAACGTCTTTCAAAGGAAAGATATAACCATACCATGAATGTTGCAAAGGAATGCAGGCATCTTGCAAAGCTTTACGGAGAAGAACCTGATAAGGCATATTTTGCCGGCATGGTTCACGATATATGTAAGGAAGATCCAAAAGAGCAGCAGTATAGCTGGGCAGTTAAAAGTGAAATGGGATTTTGTAAGGAAGAAGCGCAGTCTTGGAAGGTCTGGCACGGAATTGCTGGTGCATATTTCCTTAAAACGGAGTTCGGAATTACAGATGAAGATGTTTTGAATGCAGTGAGATTTCATACCATTGGAAGAAAGGATATGTCTCTTCTTGAAAAGATAGTTTATCTTGGTGATATGACTTCCGAAGAACGTGATTACAGCGGCGTTGACGTTATGAGAAAAGTATGTGCCAATAACCTTGATAAGGGAATGCTCTATGCACTGCGTTATTCTGTCAGAAAGCAGCTTAAACGCTGTGCTGTTATACCTTGCTATACAATTGAAGCATATAATGAATATACTCTTATGTTTCCTGATGACACATATCATATATGAGATTTGTCCTGTGAGGTGAATGAATATGAGAAATAATAAAAAGCAAAGCAATAGAATTGATGTTCAGAGGAATATGGAAAGGCAAGAGGGCGGAAGAAAGGGAAAGATCCTTAATATCTGCCTGAAAGTAATATCAATTGCAGCAAGTGCGGCTATAATAATTGCGCTTGGCGTTAATATGCCTATTGTGGCGTATCGAACTGTAAGCGGCAACGAGGTTATTGTTGATCAGATCTCATATCTTGATACTGTAAAACGTGCTCAGCCGGCTATACTTCAAGAGGGAAAGCTTGAAAAGCCCGCTGCTGAAGATACTGATAAGCTTAATTTAAAGGACGATGTTGATCCTGAAACTATAAATGATGGACTTAACCTTGAACAAATAGTTGAGGGTCAGTATACAATACTCTTTATGGGAATGGATGAAAGCGGACAGCTTGCAGACGTTAACTGGCTTTTTCAGTTTGACTTATTTGCAGGTACTATGAATGTTTTGCAGATACCAAGAGACTCCTATATGCCTAACTATGCAAATCCATCTACAAATAAATTCAATAGCGTGTATTTTTCAGGTCAGCAGGATGGCGTAACTCCTTTGCAGCGTGCTGTAAACTGTATAGAGGAAAGCTTTTGCGTGGTTATTGACTGTTATGTAAAGCTTGACTGTGAAAATATCAAGCATATTGTTGATGAAGTGGGTGGCATTCCAATCACGCTGCCTGAGAAAATAATATACGAAGCTGATAAGGTTCTTCCTGCCGGAGAGCAGGTTTTGAATGGTCAGCAGTCTGAATGGTTTATACGTTTCAGAAGAGAGTATGACGAGGGCGATATAGGACGTGTAAAGGCTCAGAGAATTTTTCTTGCCGCAGCTATGGAAAAGCTTCTGAGTATGGGGCAAACCAAACTCATGTCGTCTATGGAGACGATATACGAAAACGAATGGCTTGCAACAGATCTTTCTCTTGCAGAAATGAGTATGCTGGCAGATTTTGCTTCAAAGCGTCTTACAATGGACAGTGTAAACATATACATGGTTCCCGGAGAGGGCGCAATGTATCAGGGACAAGCAATTTACTCTATTCATAAGGGCGAGACAATAGATATAATAAACGGTCATTTCAGACCGTATCAGAATGAGGTATACCCTGAGGAAAGCACTATAGTAGAGGCTGTTTCTGAGGGACAGTATCTGAGCAATGAATTTAACGGCAATAAAGAAAATCTTGACGACATAAGCAGCGGAAATACAAAAGACGGCAGACAAAATATCTACAGCCGTGACGACTAAAAGGAGATAGAATATATGGCAGAAAAAAATAATATACTTGAAGTAATAGTAAAGGCTTTGGACAGTAAGAGAGCTGAGGATATAGAAGTAATCGGAGTAAATGAGCTTACTATTTTGGGCGATTATTTTGTAATTGCAAATGGTACAAGTACTACACACACACGTACCCTTGCTGATGAGGTTGAGTATAAGCTCTCTGAGATCGGCGTAGAGCCTATTCATCGTGAGGGCAGAGGCAATGGATCAAGCTGGATAGTTCTTGATTACGGAGACGTTATAGTACACGTTTTCTACAAAGAAGCACGAGACTTTTATCAGCTGGAGCGTATGTGGGCAGACGGTGAACATGTCGACATTTCAGACTGGATAAAAAAGGATTAAGTATTATTTACTGGAGGTAATAGTAATGGTTGAAACAGGAAAAAAGCTTTCAGCAGCTGTGGGAATTTATCTCATAATAAAATCAATTTTAAACCTGATACTGGGATTTTCCTTTGCAAATGTGTTGATGGTTTTGGTGGCAGGAGTTATTTTCGTACTGCTTTATAAGCGCCTGCCTTACTGCAATTATATCATTGCAGTGTATCTGGCACTGGTTTTCCTCGCTCATGTGTGGACGAATATTACAAATCTGAGTAACGGTTTTGTATACTGGATCTATCTTGCTGAGGGAATACTGGATCTTTTGTCAGGCTTGATTCTTGCCTTTAATAAGGATGTAAAGGCTTATTTCAGCAATAATTAAATTTAACATAAAAGGATGATAAAGATGAGTAAGTATGATTTTACAGCCATTGAAAATAAATGGCAGAAGTATTGGGAAGAACATAACTCTTTCCGTGCAGGAACTGATTATAGTAAGCCTAAGTTTTATGCGCTTGTAGAGTTTCCATATCCATCAGGTCAGGGACTTCATATAGGACATCCACGTCCGTATACTGCAATGGATATCGTTTCAAGAAAGCGCCGTCTTGAGGGATACAATGTACTCTTCCCTATGGGATGGGACGCATTTGGTCTGCCGACTGAGAATTTTGCTATTAAGAACAAAATTCATCCGGCTATAGTAACAAAAAATAATGTAGCACGTTTTAAAAGTCAGCTCCAGTCTCTCGGTCTTTCTTTTGACTGGGAGAGAGAGATAAACACAACAGACCCTAACTATTTTCACTGGACTCAGTGGATATTCCTTGAAATGTTCAAGAAGGGACTTGCATATAAGAAAGAAATGGCTGTAAACTGGTGTACATCATGTAAGGTCGTTCTTGCTAACGAAGAAGTTGTAGGCGGCGTATGCGAACGCTGCGGCGGTGAAGTAGTGCGAAAGGTAAAATCACAGTGGATGCTGAAAATCACTGAGTATGCACAGAGACTTCTTGATGATCTGGATGAAGTAAATTACCTTGAAAGAATCAAGACTACACAGCGTAACTGGATCGGTCGTTCTACAGGTGCGGAAGTTGATTTTGCAACTACAGCAGGAGACACTCTGAGAATATATACAACACGTCCGGATACACTTTTTGGTGCAACATACATGGTAATGTCTCCAGAACATCCTGTTATTGAAAAGTGGAGCAGCAGCCTTAAAAATATGGACGAGATACGTGCATATCAGGAAAAGGCAGCAAGAAAATCTGATTTTGAAAGAACAGAAATGGCAAAGGAAAAAACAGGCGTTCGTCTGGACGGAGTTTGCGGCATAAATCCTGTAAACGGTAAGGAGATACCGATTTTTCTGTCTGATTATGTACTCATGAGCTATGGTACAGGTGCTATCATGGCAGTTCCTGCACACGATACACGTGACTATGACTTTGCAAAGGTATTTGATCTGCCTATTATTGAGGTCGTAAAGGGCGGAGATGTTACAAAGGAAGCATTTACAGACTGCGAGACAGGCATTATGACAAACAGTGATTTCCTCGATGGTCTTACTGTAGAAGAAGCAAAGGTAAAGATCAAGCAGTGGCTTGAAGAAAATGGCAAGGGCGAAAGCAAAGTAAACTACAAGCTCCGTGACTGGGTATTTTCACGTCAGAGATATTGGGGTGAACCTATCCCGATAGTACATTGTGATAAGTGCGGATATGTTGCCCTTCCTGAAAGCGAGCTTCCGCTGACACTTCCGGATGTTGACAGCTATATGCCGACTGACAATGGCGAAAGTCCGCTGTCAACCTTGGAAAGCTTTATAAATACAACTTGTCCTCAGTGCGGCGGCGCTGCAAAGAGAGAAACAGATACAATGCCTCAGTGGGCAGGTTCATCATGGTATTATCTTCGTTACTGTGATCCGACAAATGATAAGGAGCTTGCTTCTAAGGAAGCGCTTGATTATTGGATGCCTGTTGATTGGTATAATGGAGGCATGGAGCATACTACACTTCATCTGCTCTATTCACGTTTCTGGCATAAGTTCCTCTTTGATCTTGGCAAGGTAAGTACAAAAGAACCTTATATGCGCCGTACATCACATGGTATGATTTTGGGTGAGGACGGTCAGAAGATGTCTAAGTCCCGTGGAAATGTTATCAATCCAGATGATGTTGTAGCAAGCTATGGTGCTGATACACTTCGTCTTTATGAGATGTTTGTAGGTGACTTTGAAAAAACTGCTCCATGGAGTACATCAAGTATCAAGGGCTGCAAGAGATTCCTTGACCGTGTATGGGCACTTCAAGATGTTCTTACAGGTGGCGATGAATATCGTGAAGAGGTAAAGTCTAAAATACACAAGACTATCAAGAAGGTTTCCGAGGATATTGAAAACCTCAAATTTAATACAGCTATTGCCGCAATGATGGAGCTTCTTAATGATATTGCAGCAACAGGCAGTATAAATAAGGCAGAGCTTAATACACTTTTGAGATTGCTTAATCCGTTTGCTCCTCATATTACAGAGGAAATGTATGAAGCGCATTGCGGCGGTATCCTCAGCGAGCAGTCATGGCCGACATATGACGAATCTCTCTGTATAGATCAGACTGTTGAAATAGTAGTACAGATAAACGGCAAGGTAAAGGCTAAGCTTATGATACCTGTATCAGCTGATAAGGACGCTGTTCTTGAAATGGCAGCGGCAGATCCTAAGATTGCAGAGGCTATTGAGGGCAAGACACTGATTAAAAAGATATATGTGCCAAACAAACTGGTTAATTTTGTAGCAAAATAACAAAAATGTCATAAGATGAAAAAACATCTTGACAATGCAATTAAAACATGGTACAATATAATATAAATTAATGAATGCAAGCTATATGAGAAACAGAGAAGTATCCCGAATGTCATAAAATGACAGATTCGGTGGTATAGGTCGGAAAAGGGCGATAGCTCGCTCCTATCTGATCAGCCTCTGCCGTGGCGGCAAAGGGAGGGAAATGTAAGTGGCAGAAGTTCGTGTTGGCAAAAATGAATCTCTGGATACAGCGCTCAAGCGTTTTAAGAGATCATGTGCTAAGGACGGCGTGATTGCTGAAGTTCGAAAGAGAGAACATTACGAAAAGCCTTCAGTAAAGCGTAAGAAGAAGTCTGAGGCTGCTCGTAAGCGCAAGTATTGATATAATCTGCGGTACAGCATGGCGGACACACTGAAGAGTGTGTCCGTTTTTTTGTAGTGCAGCATAGGAGGAATGTATTTATGCTGTTTAAAATCACAATAGCTCTTAATACAATATGCGATTTGTCACCGGGACTTTTGAAAAAACATGGAATAAAAGGATTGCTTTTAGATCTGGATAATACTCTTACAACACATGATAATCCACGACCTGCGGACGGTGTGCCGGAATGGATTGCTAAAATGAAATCAAATGGGATAAAAATGTGCATAGTTTCAAATAATCATCCGCCCAGAGTAAAGCCTTTTGCGGATTTGCTGGGACTTGATTTCGTTTGTGAAGGAAAGAAGCCGTTGTCAAAGGGCTTTTGTGAGGCAAAGGAAAAAATGGGACTCCCTTGGGAGAGCCTAGCAGTAGTGGGTGACCAGATTTTTACAGATGTATTAGGCGCAAGACTAAAAGGTCTGAAATGTGTTTTTGTATTTCCAATTGAGCATGAAAAGACAAGATTTTTTAAATTTAAGAGAAAAATGGAGATACCGTTTCTTCCTAAAACACTAACTGAACCCATAGATCAATAAAGAAAGGAATCGTTTTATATGAATAAAAAGATACTTGTAATACACGGACCTAACCTAAATCTTTTAGGAGAACGTGAGCCGGGAGTTTATGGTAGTACTTCTTTTGCAGAGCTTAATGTAATGATACAGGAACGTGCCGAAAAGCTGGGAATGGAATGTGAAATATTTCAATCTAACCATGAGGGCGCTATTATCGACAAGCTTCATGCTGCCAGAAAAGAATTTGATGGTGTTATAATAAACGCCGGTGCATATACGCATTATAGCTACGCTATACATGATGCAATTCACGATATACGCATTCCTGTTATAGAAGTGCATATCAGCAATATACATGCAAGAGAGGGATTCCGCTCCCATTCTGTTATAAGTCCTGTATGTAAAGGCACTATTGCAGGATTTGGTATAAACAGCTATTTTTTGGCGCTTTATGCAATTGCAGAGATGTAAGGTGATGTTATTATGAAAAAACGCATAGAAAGACTTATAGAAATGCTGCCTTGTGAATCAGATTGCGCTATTATTACATCTGATGTAAACAGAAGATATTTTACAGGCATGCTTTCTTCTGCCGGAACGCTTATTTGTTTTAGGGATGAAGCATATCTTATAATAGATTTCAGATATATTGAAAAAGCACGTAATACAGTGAAAGACTGTACAGTAATACAGCAAAGCGATCTTTATTCGCAGATAAAGGAGCTTTTGAGAAAGCATAATGCAAAAAGAATTTCAGTTGAATCAATGGAGCTTACGCTGAATGGATTTTCTCAGCTTCGTGAAAAACTCAGCAGCGAGTGGGAGTTTGATACTTCAAACGCTCTGAGCCGTGCTATTTATACTTGCCGTACTGTGAAAGATGATGTGGAAATTGAAAAAATAAAAAGCGCACAGAAGCTTGCTGAGGAAGCCTTTTCTCATATCCTTGAATTTATACATGAGGGAGTAACCGAACGTGAGATTCAGCTTGAGCTTGATTTTAAAATGTTAAAGCTCGGTGCAGAGGAGCTGTCTTTCCCGACTATTGCTCTTACAGGAGCAAACACTTCAATGCCCCACGGCGTTCCATCTGATATGTGTAAGGTTCGCAAGGGAGATTTTGTACTGATGGATTACGGTGCTGTTGTGGATGGCTATCACAGTGATATGACACGTACAGTTGCAGTAGGCGAACCAACGGATGAAATGAAAAATGTTTATAATATTGTGCTTAAAGCTCAGGAAGAGTCTATTCGTGCAGTAAAGGCGGGTCTTATGGGAAAACAGCTTGACGCAATAGCAAGAGAGCATATTGCACAGGCTGGTTTCGGCGAAAATTTCGGTCACTCTTTAGGACACGGAGTCGGTATGGAAATCCACGAATATCCAAATGCATCTCCTCTTGGAACGGCTATTCTGCGCAGCGGAAATGTTATAACGGTAGAGCCGGGGATCTATATTGCAGGAAAATTTGGTGTCAGAATAGAGGATTTTGTACTGGTTACGGAAAATGGATGTGAAAATTTCACTAATGCACCTAAAAATATGATTATTTTGTAGAGTATAAGAAATTTTTCTGTAAATAGGTATTGCCAAAACGTTTTTTTTGTAGTATAATAAAAATATATTATGTGTTTTCGTTATATGCGTGAATATATACAGCATGATATAAGCGAAAATACTGTATTAACGGAGGTTAAATTATGATTTCAGCAGGCGATTTCAGAAACGGCGTAACATTTGAAATGGATGGCAACGTTGTACAGGTTATCGAATTTCAGCACGTAAAGCCGGGTAAGGGCGCAGCTTTTGTCCGCACAAAGTATAAGAATGTTATTACAGGCGCAGTTGTAGAGCGTTCCTTTAACCCTACAGATAAGTATCCTACAGCTTATATTGAACGTAAGGATATGCAGTATCTGTATAATGAGGACGATCTGTATTACTTTATGGATATGGAAAGCTACGAACAGCTTCCTATTGATAAGTCCAAGCTGGGTCCGTCTTTTGCATTTGTAAAGGAAAACACAGAGGTAAAGGTTCTGTCCTATAAGGGCAATGTATTTGGCGTTGAGCCACCGTTCTTTGTAGAGCTTGAAGTTACTGAGACAGATCCAGGATTTAAGGGCGATACTGCAACAAACGCAACAAAGCCTGCAATTCTGGAAACAGGTGCAGAAATTAAAGTTCCGCTATTCATTGATCAGGGCGATATGATTCGTATTGATACAAGAACAGGCGAATACATGGAACGTGCATAAGAATAACAATTGTTTAAACTGAGAGGTGAACAATATGAAGCTGAGCGAACAGATGTCATATCTGCATGGTCTGGTAGATGGTCTTGATATTGATATGACTACTAAGGAAGGCAAGGTTCTTGGACAGGTTTTGGAGGTTCTTCAGTCAACTGTTCTCTATGTGGACGACCTTCAGGATCAGATCGACGAGCTTACTGAGCTGTGCGAAGATATTGATGAAGATCTGGGCGAAGTTGAAGAATTCCTTCTTGATGATGAGGATGAGCTTGACTTTTGCGATGATGATTCCGACGATGAGGACTATGATTTCGATGAAGAAGAAGATCTTTATGAGACAGTATGCCCTACTTGTGAGAATACAATCGTACTGGCTGATTCCATTTTGGATGAAGGCTCTATGAAGTGTCCATGCTGCGGCGAACTTCTTGAATTTGATTTTGATGATATTTCAATTGACGATTTTGAGGAGTCTGACGACGAGGACGAAGAGTAAGACTAATGTCTGCACTGTTGCAGGCTGAAAAAAATAAGCTGACCCTGCCGTCGGCTTATTTTTTTGTATGCATTGTTATCAAAAAAAATACTTGTATTTCTAATGAGAATATGATATAATTTATTTTAATGCTGATGCAGATATGCAAAAAATGATGTTTGCTTCTTATATAGAGGCAATGTAAATTCTAAGAGGGGTGAATACTGTGTTTCCAATTACAGATAAAACAGTTCTCAATCAGGATGTTGTTAAAATCAAGGTTTCAGCACCTCTGATTGCAAAAAAAGCTCTTCCCGGTCAGTTTATTATTTTTAGAGTAGATGAATATGGTGAAAGAGTTCCGCTTACAATTGCGGATTATGATCGTGAAGAAGGCACTATTACTTTAATATTCCAGCTGGTTGGCAATTCTACAAGAAGACTTGCTGAACTTAATGTCGGTGATGCTATTCTTGACCTTGTTGGACCACTGGGCGTTGCTACAGAAATTCCGGATGATGTTAAATCTGTATGTGTTATAGGCGGCGGCGTTGGCTGCGCTATTGCATATCCACAGGCAAAGCATCTGTTTAATAAGGGCGTTGAGGTCGACGTTATTGCCGGCTTCCGCAATAAGGATATTGTTATTCTTGAGGATGAATTCAAAGTTGCAAGTACTAATCTTTATATTTGTACAGATGACGGCAGCTATGGAATTAAGGGACTTGTAACAGCTGTTCTTCAGGAGAGAATCGACTCCGGCAAGAAATATGATATGGTAATTGCAATAGGCCCTATCCCTATGATGAAATTTGTATGCAAGACAACCGAGCCTTATGCGCTTAAAACTATCGTTTCACTCAATCCTATTATGATAGATGGAACAGGAATGTGCGGCGGCTGTCGTGTAACAGTAGGCGGAGAAATCAAGTATGCCTGCGTTGACGGCCCGGATTTTGACGGACACAAGGTTGACTTTGATGAGCTTATGCGTAGAAATGGTACTTATCGTGAACAGGAACATGAGTGCCGTATGCTCAAGCAGGCTGATAAAGCTGATAAATAAGAAGAAAGGAAGAGAACACAATGGCTAATATGGCTATGGAAAAGATTCCAATGCCGGAACGTGATCCAAAAGAACGTGCTAAATGTTTTGAAGAAGTATCCACAGGCTACACTGCTGCTATGGCTCAGGAAGAAGCAGCAAGATGTCTTGGCTGTAAGGCAATGCCTTGCGTAAAGGGATGTCCTGTAGGCGTTAGAATTCCGGACTTTATTGGAAAGATTGCAGCTGGAGATTTTGAAGGTGCATATGATACTATAACAATGACTAACAGCCTTCCTGCTGTATGCGGACGTGTTTGTCCTCAGGAAAGCCAGTGCGAAGGCAAGTGCGTTCGTGGTGTAAAGGGCGAGCCTGTCGGTATCGGCAGACTGGAGCGCTTTGCAGCTGATTATGTGCGTAATAATGGAGGAAAAAAATCAACAGCAGTTCCTTCAAACGGACATAAAGTTGCTATAGTTGGCGGCGGCCCTGCTGGTCTTACTTGTGCAGGCGATCTTGCTAAGCTTGGTTATGATGTAACAATATTTGAAGCATTCCAAGTTGCCGGCGGTGTACTTATGTATGGTATCCCTGAATTCCGTCTGCCTAAGCAGATCGTTCAGGAAGAAATCAGCAGCCTTAAAGATATGGGTGTTGATATTAAGACAAATATGGTTATAGGAAAGGTCCTCTCTGTTGACGAGCTTATGGACGAGGGATATGAAGCTGTATTTGTAGGCTCTGGTGCAGGACTTCCGAGATTTATGGGCATTCCAGGTGAAGCTCTTGTGGGCGTGTGCTCTGCTAACGAATACCTTACAAGAATTAATCTTATGAAGGGTTATCTTGATGAGTACGCAACACCTGTTATTCGTTCAAAGGCTGTTGCAGTTGTTGGCGGCGGTAACGTTGCTATGGACGCTGCAAGAAGTGCACTTAGAATGGGCGCAGAGCACGTATATATTGTATATCGTCGTTCTGAGGCTGAAATGCCGGCACGTGTGGAAGAAGTTCATCATGCTAAGGAAGAGGGCGTTGAGTTCTTGAACCTTAATAATCCAACAGAGGTAATCGGTGATGAAAACGGCAGAGTATGCGGTATGAAGTGCATACGCATGGAACTTGGCGAACCTGATGAAAGCGGCAGACGCAGACCTGTTGAGATTCCGGGCAGCGAATATGTTCTGGATGTTGACACAGTTATCATGTCTATAGGTACATCTCCAAATCCGCTTATACGTTCAACTACGGAAGGCTTAGAGGCTAACCGCAGAGGCTGTCTGGTAGTTAATGAGGATACAATGGCTACTACAAAGGACGGCGTATATGCAGGCGGTGACGCTGTAACAGGAGCTGCTACTGTAATTCTTGCGATGGGTGCAGGTAAAAAGGCTGCTGCATCTATTGATGAATATATCAAGAGCAAATAAAGCTCGGAAAGGAAAAAAGCAATGAAAAGAAAGTTTGCAAAAATTGGATTTACTTCATTAATTGCTGCACTTGCTGCAAGCGCAATGACAGTATCTGCCTCTGCTGCCGGTGAAGGTGGTGCGCAGAGTGGAAATGTATCCATGGTTCCATCACTTATCATAATGGTTGCGCTCTTTGCTGTAATGTATTTCATTCTTATCCGTCCTCAGAAGAAGAAGGAAAAAGAACAGAAAGCTATGCAGCGTGACCTTCGCATTGGCGATGAGGTAGTTACCATCGGCGGCATTGTAGGTCTTGTTGTTAAGACTACAGAAGATACCGTTGTAATTGAGTGCGGTGGTGACAGAAGCAGACTCAGAATGAAGAAGTGGGCTATTCAGGAGAATATTACTGTTCGTGAAGATGCCGAAAGAGCGAAGGAAGCAGCTGCGGCTGAAGCTCAGAAAAAGAAGGAATCAAAGAAAAAGGGTAAGGATTCCGAAGCTTCTGAAGACGAGGGAATGCTTAAAGATTAAGTTGAAAACTGATACAAATGAGAGCTGCCGCTCTCATTTGCTGTTTATAACGAGGTGTTTTATGGGAACTTTAAAGAATAAGGTTGTATATAAGTTGGGTGCTGTTTTTATGGCAGCTTTGTTTATGTTTACCGCTATGTTTCAAACAGTTGGATTTACAAAAGCAAGTGCATTTGTAAGCTCTGATTATAATGATGAATATGGCGATTTTCTAAATACTCTTGGAGAATCTGAATCAGGAAATGAATATAGTGCTTTATCTTATGATGGTCAGTTTCTGGGAAGATGGCAGATCGGTATACTGGGACTACAAGAGGTAGGATTTGTAGATTCCTCGAAGAACTGGACTTCTCTTGCTGCATCTTTTGGAATTACAAGCAAAGAAACATTTCTTGCATCAGAGTCGGGTCAGGATTATGCAGTACTTGCTTATCACAAGAAAATTTTGCGCTATGCGGAAAATATGGGCATAACCTCCTACATAAATACTAATGTCAATGGCGTTTTAATGACCTTTGCAGGAATGATAGCAGCTGCTCATGCTGTTGGCGTTGGAGGCCTTCAAAGCATTATTAAGAACGGAACAACAGGAGATAGCGGCAATGACGCAGTAGGATTAAGATATATGAAAATGTGTGGAGGTTATAATATTGAAGATACAATAAGAAACCATTCGCTCTCTACTGGAACTACACCAACTACTACAACCACGACATCAATGACAACCATAACAACAACTACTACCGAAACAATCACAACAACAACAGCAGTTTCTACTACTACAACGTCTACTACTGCTGCTGAAACTACAACAAGCACAACTGTTACTACAACAGTTACTCCACCAGATAAAACAACAACTTTTACAACTACAGTTTCTAGTGATATATCACAATCAACGGAACTGAAACCGCCGTCTTATATTATAGTTACTCCATCTGAAATGATCGCTACAGTTGGTGATTGGATTCAGATAAATTTGGAAAGTGACAACGCTATTGAGTATTATATTCTTATAACTTCACAGAGTGGTGCAACATCTGATTATAAAATCACAGGCTCTTCAATTAGTTTAAGACTTCAAGAAGAAGGCATATATACCATAAATGTTACAGCTTATAATAAGGCGGGCGAATCATATGCAGATCCTGTATATGTTGCTGCTAATAAAAAGATTGCTGTCAGCGAAGAAAAAATCGGAGATGCAAATAATGATGGTAAAGTTGATATGACAGACTCAACTCTTATCTTGGCGTATTATGCAAACAAATTAGTAGATTTACAATTTGATACAAATGAAACTTTTATCAAGAAATACGCTGACGTAAATAATGACGGGTTAATTGATATTTCCGACTCTACTTTTATTATAAAGTATTATTCTATGAATACTGCCGGAGTGAAAGTTAAATGGGAGGATATCTTAGCGTCATAATGCATACATATTCCGCATAAAATGTTTTGAACAGCTCTGCATGTTCCATACTTGGAATGGTGCTGTGTTGATTTTAATACAAATGTGCGGAGGTGACGCAAATGAAACCTAAATGCAGAAATATCAAGCACAGATTTTGTAATTTTAGATGCTCCAAGTGCGGCTGCATTATTGGAGCAGTTCTTGTGGGAATACTTGTAATACTTATATTCATATCGGGATTTTCCCTTTTGATTTCCTGCTTTAATGCATCAGATGATCTTGTTTCGTGCATGGCGGCTATTGCACTGTGTGCAGGAAGCTTTGCTGCCGGTTTTAATTTTGCAAGACGCAGGCGCAGACATGGTTTGCTTTCAGGAATAGGAATAGGGATACTTATTTACCTTGTAGTGTTTTTGGCAGGTATCATATTGTTGAAAAGTTTCAGCGGTGCAGGCACATTTATGAAATTTATTCTGGTATTGCTTTGCAGCTGTATAGGCGGTGTATGCGGTGTAAATACACGCATATGCAAGCCGCCTAAATAGTCTAAATAACGCAATCAGATGAATCTCTATTGTGCAATATGTAAAAATTCTGTATTTTACGGCAAAGGCTATTGAAAAAATATGCCGTTTATGGTAAAATAAAATAAATAATTTGTATTTGGAGGTAACTTAGTATGAAGCACATTAAGACTATTAATAAGGCTAATCTCAAGGCTACTGCTGCTAAGGGCGGTTGCGGTAAGTGCCAGGCATCTTGCCAGTCTGCTTGTAAGACTTCTTGTACTGTTGCAAATCAGAAGTGCGAGAGATAAGCTGAATTTTTTCTGACAATATCCGCATGCTTCGGTGTGCGGATTTATCAGTATGCAGAGAGGGGACAAATCTGTCCCTTTCTTTATTATATTTGTTTGGAAACCTCCGAACAGTTTTATTATAAAATAAATTAAAAAGGATGGTATATTATGATCCATAAGTACAAGCTTTGCGGCTATAATGTGGTGCTGGATGTAAACAGCGGCGGTGTCCATATAGTTGATGACCTTACATATGATCTTTTGACCGACATTGAACCTCCGCTTGCTGAAAGCTGTCCAAATGAAATTGTAGATAAGCTTTCAACATTCTATAAGAAAGAGGATATTATTTCCTGCTATGAAGAAATTCTTGAAGCATATAAGGAAGGCATATTGTTTTCAGAGGATGGTTATGAGCAGTATGCGGATGTTTCTGTTGCCTCTCCTGTAAAGGCAATGTGCCTGAATATCGCTCATGACTGCAACCTTAGATGTGAATATTGCTTTGCTTCTACAGGTGATTTTGGTGGGGGCAGAAAGCTCATGACCTATGAAACAGGTAAAAAAGCGATCGACTTTTTGCTTACACATTCGGCAAATAGAGAAAATCTGGAGCTGGACTTCTTCGGCGGCGAACCGCTTATGAATTTTGATGTAGTAAAGCAGATAGTAGAATACGCAAGAAGCAAGGAAGAGGAATACGGTAAGAAATTCCGATTTACTATCACTACAAATGGTATGCTTCTTGATGATGATAAGATCGATTTTATAAACAGAGAAATGTCCAATGTGGTACTGTCTATTGATGGACGTAAGGAAGTTAATGACCGTATGCGTAAGCGTGTTGACGGCAGCGGCTGCTATGACAGAATCATTCCGAAATATCGTAATCTTGTTGAAAAGCGTGGAGATAAGGAGTACTATGTAAGAGGTACATATACAAAGTATAACCTTGATTTTTCCGATGATGTATTCAGCCTTGTTGACGCAGGCTTTGATCAGATCTCTGTTGAGCCTGTTGTAACAGATCCGAGCGATCCATATGCTCTCACAGAAAAAGATCTGCCTATAATTTTTAAGGAATATGAGAAGCTTATGCAGCGTATTCTTGATTATGAAAAGACAGGCAAGAAATTCAACTTCTTCCACTTTATGTTAGACCTTGATCAAGGCCCATGTGCTATAAAGCGTCTGAGAGGCTGCGGCTGCGGTAATGATTATGTTGCAATTACACCTGACGGCGATATTTATCCATGTCATCAGTTTGTTGGTGAAGAAAAATATAAGATGGGCAATATTGACGAGGGTACTTTTGATTATGACATGAAGAATGACTTTGCTAAGATGCATATTTATACAAAGCCTGATTGTCGTGACTGCTGGGCTAAGTTCTATTGCAGCGGCGGATGCAATGCGAATAATTATCAGTATGCAGGTGATACAAGAAAGTCTCATCGTATGTCATGCGAGATTGAGAAGAAACGTCTGGAATGTGCTATCGTTCTAAAGGCAATACGTATGGGTGAAAGTGCAGATCCTTCTGAGCAAGAATAAAATATAAAACAAGCGCTGTATTGGTAAATTTATCCGATACGGCGCTTTTATGTATAAAATCTAAAAAACATCAAATCCCTATTGACAGGATAGGAATTGAGGTGTATAATATCAAGGAGTAAAGTGAAGAGAGGAAGGTGAGCCTTATGATGATTTCCACTAAGGGAACATATGCTATTAGAGTAATGATCGACCTTGCACAGCATGAGAATAAGGGGTATATCTCACTGAAATCCATTGCAGAGCGTCAGCAGGTATCTATGAAGTATTTGGAATCCATTGTTTCGCTTTTGAATAAAGGCGGAATGCTTACAAGTCTTAGGGGTAAGGATGGAGGATATATGCTTAAAAAACCGGCGGAGGAGTATCACATAGGAGAGATATTGAGACTTACTGAGGGTGGGCTTACGCCTGTGTCCTGTCACGGCTTTTCAGAAGGAGACGAGGAATGCCGCAATGTAAGCAGATGTCTTACATTTCCCATGTGGCAAAAGCTCGATATGCTCATAAATGAATATCTGGATAAGGTATCACTAAGAGATTTGCTCGATGGCAATGTATAGGTATAAATTACCATATACTTTTTCATATTTTTTTATCATAATATCCTATAGATTCTATGGGAATTGGAAAGGAAGATCTATATGAAGGTTTACGCTGATAATGCCGCTACTACTATGATGAGCAGAACGGCAAAAGAAGCGATGATGCCGTATTTTGATGTAGTTTACGGTAATCCATCAAGTCTTTACAGTTTTGGACAGGAGGCAAAAACGGCGCTGGAAGAGGCGAGAGAAAAGGTTGCAAAGGCGATTAATGCTGACCATAAGGAAATTTATTTCACATCAGGCGGCAGTGAAGCCGATAATCAGGCAATACTCTCAGCTGCTGTAATTGGCGCACGTAAGGGCAAGAAGCATATTATTTCCACAAAGTTTGAGCATCACGCAGTGCTGCATACTCTTAATAAGCTTGAAAAACAGGGATATGAGGTAACACTGCTTGATGTTCATGAGAATGGTGTTGTAACAGCTGCTGAGGTCGCTGCTGCTATTCGTGAGGATACATGCCTTGTTACTGTTATGTTTGCTAATAACGAGATAGGTACTATTCAGCCTATAGCAGAGATAGGTGCTGTTTGCCGTGAGAAGGGCGTTTTATTCCATACAGATGCTGTACAGGCTGTGGCACACGTTCCAGTTGATGTAAAGGCTATGAATATTGATATGCTTTCTCTTTCAGGTCATAAGTTCCACGGCCCTAAGGGCGTTGGAGCGCTTTATGTTAAGAAGAGTATTGCACTTTCTAACCTGATTGAGGGCGGTGCACAGGAAAGAGGTAAAAGAGCCGGTACTGAAAATGTTCCTGCTATTGTAGGCATGGCAGCAGCTCTGGAAGAATCTGTCCTTCATATGGAAGAGAATATGGCTAAGATTACTGAGATGCGTGAGCAGCTTATAGAGGGTCTGTCAAAGATTCCTCACAGCAAACTTAATGGTGACAGAGATATGCGTGTTCCGGGTACAGTTAATTTCTGCTTTGAGGGCATAGAGGGCGAATCACTCTTGCTTCTGCTTGATGATGCGGGAATTGCAGCTTCATCAGGTTCTGCATGTACGTCTGGTTCGCTTGACCCAAGTCACGTTCTTTTGTCAATCGGTCTGCCGCATGAAGTGGCTCACGGTTCACTTAGACTTTCTGTGTGTGAATACAATACACCTGAGGAAATGGCTCATATCGTTGAGAATGTACCGAAGGTTGTTGAATATCTGAGATCAATGTCCCCGATCTGGGAAGATTTACAAAAAGGAGTAAAAGAATATGTTATACAGTGAAAAGGTAATGGATCATTTCCGCAATCCAAGAAATGTAGGAGAAATTGAAAATGCAGACGGCGTAGGAGAAGTAGGCAACGCTAAATGCGGCGATATCATGAAGGTTTATCTGAAAATTGATAATGATGTTGTTTCTGATGTAAAGTTTAAGACTTTTGGCTGCGGTTCTGCTATTGCAGCAAGCTCTATGGCTACTGAAATGATAATGGGTAAGCCTATTTCAGAAGTTCTTACTCTTACAAATAAGGCTGTAGTAGAAGCTCTGGATGGACTGCCGGCACATAAAATACACTGCTCAGTACTTGCCGAAGAGGCAGTAAAGGCAGCTGTTAAGGATTATTACGACAAGAATGGAATTGCTTATGACCCGGATAAATTCTGTGACGGAAATTGCGCCTGCTGTCATGAGCATGACGGAGAAAATACCGGAGAGGAATAAAGATCATGATCGCTGATATTCAGAATGAGATCCTCAAACTTAAAAAGGAAAAGGATTTCTGCATACTGGCACATTGCTATCAGACACCGGATATTCTGGAAATAGCCGACTTTACGGGAGATTCCTTTGCACTGAGTACAAAGGCAACAAGCGTTTCAAATAAGAATGTTCTTATGTGTGGCGTAAGATTTATGGCTGAGACGGTCAAAATATTTTCTCCTGAAAAGAATGTATATCTTTCAAAAAGCGATGCCGGCTGCCCTATGGCAGAGCTGCTTGATGTAGATATGCTGCGTCAGCTTAAAGAAACTTATCCAGAGCATACTGTTGTTGCGTACGTAAATACAACAGCAGAGCTTAAAACGCTTTGTGATGTATGTGTGACATCTTCTTCGGCAGTTCAGATTATTAAAAACATGCCTGAGAATAAGATACTTTTTATACCGGATTGTAATCTGGGAAATTTTGTTCAAAAGCAGGTTCCTGAAAAGGAAATA
Organism: uncultured Ruminococcus sp.; assembly: GCA_910579955.1. Lineage (GTDB taxonomy): Bacteria > Bacillota > Clostridia > Oscillospirales > Ruminococcaceae > Ruminococcus_C. Next base: position 30,730 of record CAJTWE010000010.1, read on the forward strand.
GTAACTATTCATGGCGGCTGTCCTACTCATGCACGAATGACTGTAAAAGACGTTGAAAAGGCAAAGGCAGCGCATCCTGAGGCAAAGTTTCTAGTGCATCCGGAGTGTATTCCAGAGGTTACAGCAATGGCGGACTATGCAGGCAGTACGACCGGCATTATGGATTATGCCGAAAAATCAGAGGCAAAGAGCTTTATTATCGGTACGGAAAATAGTATCGTTCAGCATTTGCAGCTTGCATATCCGGATAAGCTGTTTTACCCACTGTCAAAGGACTGTGTTTGCCATAATATGAAGCTTACAACTCTTGTTGATGTTTTGAATGTATTAAAGGGTACAGACGGCGAAGAGATCACTATGGACGAGGAAATGCGTCTTAAAGCTAAACGCTGTATGGACAGAATGCTGGAGCTTGGCAAATGAGCAAGGCAATGATCGCAATGAGCGGAGGCGTGGACAGCTCTGTATCTGCGGCTTTAATGATTGAAAAGGGTTATGATTGCATTGGTGCGACAATGAAGCTTCATTGCAAATCTTCACAAACAAATGATAAAATTTGCGGTGGCTTTGACGATGTAGAGGATGCCAAAGCAGTTGCGAAGAAGCTCGGAATGGAGCATTATGTATATGATTTTGAGGATGATTTTGCAAGAGAAGTAATCGGTAATTTTATAGATGTCTATGAAAATGGCGGTACGCCTAATCCATGTATTCAGTGCAATAGAACTATGAAATTCGGACTGATGCTTGAAGAAGCCAAAAAACTTTCATGCGATAAGATAGTTACCGGTCACTATGCAAGAATAGAAAGACGTGGGGACGGAAGATATATTCTTAAAAAGGCGAAGAATATTGCTAAGGATCAAAGCTACGTTCTCTATTTCCTGACGCAGGAAGAGCTTAGTCACATATGTTTTCCGCTTGGAGAATACGAAAGCAAGGACGAGATAAGAAGCATTGCTCGGAAGTACGGATTTGTTAATGCACATAAAAGCGAAAGTCAGGACATATGTTTTGTACCCGATGGTGATTATGTAAGCTTTATAGAGAAGTACACGGGAAAATGTTACCCATGCGGGAATTACTGCGATACTGCTGGAAATGTTCTTGGACAGCATAAAGGCGTTATTGGATATACGATCGGACAGCGTAAGGGTCTGGGCATTGCACTGGGCAAGCCTATGTATGTCTGCGGAAAGTGCGCAGATACAAATACTGTCTACCTTGGTGAAAATAAAGATCTTTTCTCAAAGGAGCTTACAGCTGTAAACGTGCATTTCATTCCCTTTGACAGGATAGAGGGAGGAAGCATGCGCCTTTGGGCAAAAATACGCTATAATCAGAAGGAACAGCCATGTACTGTTACTCAGATTGACGATGATACTATAAAAGTAATATTTGATGAGCCACAGCGTGCTATTACAAAAGGACAGGCTATCGTTTTCTATGATGGAGATATTGTTGTAGGAGGCGGCGTTATAGTCTGAAAATACATGATATGAAAAAGACTGCCGATTTAAGTTTTCGGCAGTCTTTTTGTAATTTGCAATATTGTAATATTGCAGTTAAGTTAAATCTGAGATGATAGAAGACATTTCAATGCTATTTGTTTGTTATGCTATCCCAACTCGGATTTAGTCCGGCAGTTTCCTGTGCATAGTATGCAAGGATGTTTGTTGCATCAGAAATATTGGGATTTTGGTATGTTCTTGTAATGCTAGTATTAGTATTGGCAGCGTAGCATGCAAATTTATTAAGCTCTTCGTCTTCTGCAAAGGAATAGTCAAGACCGGCTGTAGTATATGCATAATAGTTTAATACAGATGTAGCATCGTCCATATCTACAGTACCGTCAAAGTTTATATCACCTTTGTATGGAGAATTGTTTTCATCCATTACGATAACTGTTATACCGTTTGAACGTAACTGATTAATATTATCATAGCCAAAATCGGGATAACAATATACCGGTACCAGCTCATCTTTATTCCCCTTAACAGTCAACTGTATGAGATCGCTCATTACACTTTCGTTTAAGCAGCGTGTTCCTTTTTCCAGAATCAGACAATCAAATCTTTTGTACCACATGGCAGCTGTATTGATAGAGTCATTTGTAAGTTCTCCACGCAGCTTTACAATACGATCTTGTTCTGAGTATTCCCATGCAGCACTTTCATTACCTGGATTAATAAACGGATCTTCGGCAATGCCCTTTTCAACAAAGGCTGCATCGGACAAATACGTCAGCCAATCTGTCTTGGAATATTTAGGAGCTACGAATGTTGCTTCAAAGCGAAGCTTTTCGCCATATAATACAGCATTTTTGAGCCAGTCAAATCGTTCACCATTTGTTATGGTTTCAAGATTCATATCAGTATTCATGAAATAGCTGTCGAAGTCATCTCCGAGTGATGTTATTTCATCGCTGAATACAATGTGTTTTATATGCGGACGATATCTATTCCAAGGCATTGATGCTACAGCGGATTCGTCTGATCCGGTAGTAAGTATAACTTCATTTGAGCCGGCAACAGCTTCATTGGCAGAGAAAGTCAGATTATCGCCGCTTAATGACCAGCTAAAGCCTTCTCCGAAAGTACCCGATGTATTTATATCGCTTAAATACGGATTGTTCATAAGTGTTAAGGGATATGTTATACTAGGCAGATCTTCTGGAGACATAAAGCTTGGGTAGGCTGTATCAATGAAATCAAATTCCATAAGCTTCTGACAAATATCAAAGTGTCGAATGACAGACGCTTCACAATTTATAGCAGCGTTTAAGAGTTTATCGAAGTAGATACGGTACTCTTTCTGACCATTTTCAAGCTCTGATATTTTTTGGATATCTCTGATAACTATATCTTCGTTTGGTATAGACAGATTACCAATTTCGGTAATAGAAATATCCTTTGAAGAGAGAACTGTAACATAGTGCATATTAGAACCCTCAACAGTTTTTGCTTCGGTGCATATTAGCTGTTCGAGCTGATAAACTGCCTTTACATTTTCCATCAGATAAAGCGCTTCGCTGTTGTTGCAGCTTACAATGATGTATGGATCTGTAAGTTCATCCAGACAGTATTTCTGTTCAATGACGCTCCATGACGGTGCAATTCTTCCGGGTGCGCTTAGATCGACTCTTTCAGCTCCGGAAGGCAGCTTGAAGTTGTTTATTTCCTCATATGTTTCAGCTGTTACTGCATAGAAATTCGTTGCCTCCGTGCTCCATAGGTATATTGGATGAGCTTCCGTAAATCCCCTATAATATGTTATGGAATCAAATCCTGTTCCCGGAGCAAGCTTTGAAATAATGCAATTTTTAGTTGTAGAAATACTGCCTATATTTGGAATGCTGCTGCTTGTCGTAGTGTTAGTAGTGTTAATTGTTGTTGTTACAGTTTTTGTTTCTGTATATGCAGGTGTTATTTCAGTGGTGATAACATCATTTGCATTGCCTATGATTTTTTGCATTGAGGTCATATTAGACCTTGAAGCTGTTGTTTTCAGAGGAGGCGCTGTTTTTGATGTTACAGAGGTTGCAGGTGCAGTAGATGAAGTAACGAATGATTTTGCTGTTGTTGTGTTTGTTTGAGTGTGAGTGTCGGTAGTTTTAGTTGTACTTGAATCTGTTGCTGTTTCCGTTTCAACAATAGCAATTTGACTTGTGTCATCAGGAATAACCTGATTAACATTGTCGCTGCTTAACAGACCAAGGCCTACTAATGTAAAAATACCAAGTATTGACATAAAAGATACCCCCTTTTTTATTCTTGCAGATCGTTTTCTTCTTATGCGAAAATACTCATCGCCTCTTTTAAACACATTCTGTGCCATTTCCTCATAGCTTTTCATTGTAGATCCCCTCCTTTTCAAGCTCTGAGCGGAGCGATTTTTTCGCCCTATAAAGAAGATTACCAATCTGTTTGCTGCTTTTTCCCATTATCCTTCCGGATTCTTCGATTGAAAATCCCTCAATGTATACAAGATGAAGTATCTGCCTATAATCTGATTTGAGATTATACAATGCTTTGCTTAACTGAGCATTCCGTTCAGTTTTTTCATAGGCGGCTTCAATGTCGGTGACGTCTTTCATATTCCGACATGCATCGAGGGAAATTTTTAAAAATGGGTGTTTCCTGCGGTGATCAAGCGCAAGATTTCTTCCTATTGCGTATAGCCATGTTTTGAAAGAGCTTTTCGCCGAAAATTTTGGTCTTTTCGTATATAGCTTAACAAAAGTGTCCTCGGTAAGGTCTTCTGCTATAAAGATATCATTTGTAAACCTGTACAGGTACAGCATAAGACCATCCTTGTAGTCACGGATAATAATTGTAAGGCTATCATTATCACCTTCAAGGAATTTACGGTAGCATTCAGCACCGTTATCCATTGGCACACCTCCTAAGCATTTCTCTTTCACTTATTAGACGTAAGCAATTGAGATTTTTCTCACTTTTTTTGGAAAATATTTTTCTATTATATAATTTTAATATTTTAACATGAAATATTTGTATGTCAATAAAAATCAAGCAAACACTATTTGTAAAAAAACAGTAAAATACATCTTGTTCTCTTGATATATGAAATTTAGTGTGCTATAATGTAGCAATATGCAATTTTGACTTTTGAAAAAGGGTGGTTTTTATGTTTGAAAAATTCAGAAGGACATTTATAGGCGACAAGGCATTTTACAGACGTATACTGCTCCTTGCAGTGCCCATGATCATACAAAATGCCATTACAAGCTTTGTAAGTTTCCTTGATAATATCATGGTAGGGCAGATCGGTACAGAGCAGATGTCGGGAGTAGCTATTGTAAATCAGCTTATGTTTGTATTTAATATAGCGATTTTCGGCGGAGTATCCGGTGCTGGAATATTCGGTACGCAATTTTTTGGAAAAGGTGATTATAAAGGTCAGAAGTATGCATTTAGATTTAAAATGTATGCTGTTCTTGGTATATCAGCTATAGCGTTTATACTTTTCGGATTTTTTGATAAGCCGCTTATTTCTCTTTACCTTAGTGATAATGGAACGATAGGAGATATAGGCCTTGCACTTAAATATGGACAGGATTATCTGCTTATCATGCTTGGCTCGCTGCTTCCGTTTGCTGTTTGTCAGGCTTATATAAGTACTATTCGTGAAACAGGTCAGACTTTTGTGCCAATGCTTGCAAGTGCGGCGGCAGTAGCCACAAATCTTATACTTGACTTTGTTTTAATATTCGGATTTGCCGGAATACCTGCAATGGGCGTAAAGGGTGCTGCTATTGCAACAGTGGCAGCACGTATTCTGGAATGTGCCATAGTTATTGTGTGGACTCATTGTCATAAGGAGAAAAATCCATATATTAAAGGTGCGTATAAAGGCTTTGGAATACCCAGAAGTATATTGTCCGATATTCTGAAAAAGGGTACACCGCTTATGCTTAATGAATTTTTATGGGCAGCGGGTATGACTGTTATTGTTCAGTGTTATGCTGTACGTGGACTTGAAGTAGTTGCAGCACAAAATATTTCTTCGACCATTACAAACTTATTTAATATAGTCTACATTCAGCTTGGTACGAGCATTTCGGTAATAATCGGTCAGAGTCTTGGAGCAGGGATGCTTTCAGAGGCGAGGGAGCAGGCAAGAAAAATGATATTTTTCAGTGTGGCGTGCTGTTGTTTATTTGCAGGTATAATGGCTGCTGTGGGAGGATATTTCCCATACATTTATAATACTGATGAGAGTATTCGTGAGCTTGCAAGTACATTTATTTTTATATCCGCCATTGTAATGCCGTTTTGTTCATTTTCGCACTGTGCATATTTTACTCTGCGTTCGGGTGGAAGAACTATTATAACATTTCTTTTTGACAGTGTGTATACTTGGGTAGTGCTTATACCATTTGCATTTGTGCTTGCAAATTATACATCTCTTCCTATAGCATCTGTATTTTTCTTTGTTCAGTTTATGGAAATCATAAAGGTTATCATCGGAGCTATTATGCTTAAAAGCGGCGTATGGCTTAGAAATATAGTAACAGATCATATATGATTCTATAAAAAGCAATAAAAATTAAAAGAAGCGAAAAATAAAAAAGGTCTTAAGTTCGATAAAAAAGCTCGGACTTAGGACCTTTTTGTTTATTATTTCATATTTATTTAGTTATCAATCTTTGATATAAACCATAATATCTCCGATCTGACAATTAAGCGCTTCACATATTTTTGATAGAATATAGCTGTCATATCGTATGACTTTATTTTTATAATAATTATCAATAGTCTGATATTTTATTTCAGTCATTTTTGCAAGCTGATATCTTGTCATTTGCTTTTTCTCTAAAACCTCTTCCAAAATAAGCCTTACCATAGTATCCGGTATCCTCCATAAAAGCGTTTATATACTTACTATAACGTATACACTTACTATTGACAATTTCCATATTTAAGTATATACTTATTACAGTATATGAGGGAGGTGATATAATGCCGGATTATAAATCACTTTTTTATAAATCGCAAGCAGAGATAGCTGATACAATAGAGACGCTTGAGTCTTTATCTTTAAAGTTGATTAAGTGTATGCAGTATTGTGAGGATAAGGTTATAGAAGTTGATGAATTAGATGAAGGAAATGATGAAAGTAATGAAGAATGATGCTATATCATACTGACTCTTTGATTTTTTTAAGAGCGCCTTTTTCAAGACGTGACACTTGCGCCTGTGATATGCCTGTTTCCTTAGCAACTTCTATTTGTGTTTTTCCTTTCATAAATCGAAGATAAAGTATCTTTTTTTCACGATCTCCCAGATCCTTTATCGCATCACGAAATGATAGTTCGCTAAGCTTGTTTTCAATTCCGTTTTTGTCGCTTATTTGATCAAGGACATACAACGTATCACCCGAATCGGAGTATACAGGCTCGTAAAGGGATACAGGGTCAGTGACGCTTTCCAAAGCTATGACCACATCTTCACGTTTAGCATCAATCTCTTCTGCAATTTCTGTTATCGTCGGTTCTCGCAGAAGCTTGTTAGTAAGCAGCTCCTTTGCCTGCATTGATTTATATGCAAGATCACGCAGTGAACGGCTTACTTTTATCTGGTTGAAATCACGGAGATAGCGTCTTAGCTCTCCGCTTATCATAGGTACGCAGTAGGTAGAGAATCTTACTTCTTTTGTGAGATCGAAATTATTTATGGCTTTGATAAGTCCAACTACGCCTACCTGAAACAGATCGTCAGCATCCTCGCCTCTTCCAGCAAAACGCTGTATAACACTGAGAACAAGTCTGAGATTTCCTTTAATAAGCTTGTCTCTTGCCTCCTTGCTGCCTGTATCACGTATTTCACGGAGCAGTTCCATTTTCTCTTTTTCACCCAATACACAAAGCTCTGATGTGTTTATTCCCGATATCATAACCTTCTGAAATGCCATATCTTAGAACCTCCTTGCATTTTTATAGAAAGTATTCCCATGAGAGAAAATTTTAATCAATATGTATAGCGGTAGTATTTTCCAAACAAAAAAATAGAAAATATAAAAGAATTTTTAAAGCTTAAACAAGCCCTTGCAATAGTAAGGGATAAGTGATATAATTATTATAGTGAATTATTGTAGTAAATTTATTGTAGTAAAGGAGCATTGCCCATGAGCAACTTCATTATGATAGGTATGCCGGGTTCTGGTAAGAGTACCTTGGGAAGGATTCTTGCTGAGGAGATTGGTTATGATTTTATAGATACAGATGACCTGATTATGGAGCATTATAAAAGACCTCTGAAAGAACTGATTGATGAGTTAGGAGTGGAGGGCTTTATAAAAGCAGAGGGTAAGATACTGGAAACTGTAAACGTAAATAATACCATTATTGCAACAGGCGGCAGTGCAATATATAGTAAGGGTGGAATGGATCATCTGGAGGATATAGGAAAGGTAGTTTATCTTTGTTATACGCTTGAAGATATTGAGATGCGTGTGGGAAATCTTATTACAAGAGGAGTTGTTTGCAGAAACTGCAAGACACTCAATGAGCTTTTTGAGCAGCGCAGACCGTATTATGAGCGTTACGCTGACATTATAGTTCATCTGGAACATGCGTCAGTTGCAAAAAGCATTCAAAAATTAAAAAATGCTGTATTGGATTACATTGATTGATTCGGGCAAAATACATATATGGTAATATAACTAAAAAAGATGTTTGTTTTTATTTTTTGAAAATAAAGGAGGAGAGATATGAGAGACGGTTTTGTTAAGATCGCCTGCGCCACACCTGAGCTTCGTGTGGCAGATTGTGATTACAATACAGACAAAATTATTGATATGATAAAAGATGCATATTCAGCAGGCGTAAAAGTAGTGTGCTTTCCTGAATTGTCGATAACAGGATACACTTGTGGCGATTTGTTTTTTCAATCGGCACTTGAAAATTCTGCCAATGAAAATTTATTGAGAATAGTAAGAGATACCGCTGAAATGGAAATAGTATCAATTGTTGGACTGCCATTTTCATATGTTGGCAAGCTCTATAACTGTGCTGCTGTAATATTTAGGGGAGAAATACTTGGAATTGTGCCTAAGACAAATATCCCGAATTACAGCGAATTTTATGAAGCAAGATACTTTGCTCCGGGATTTGAGTCTGATTTTGATGCTGTTGTCGATGGTAAAAACGTTACCTTTGGAACAAATCAGATATTTGAATGCAGCAATATGTCTGGCTTTAGCTTTGCGGTGGAAATATGCGAGGATATATGGGTGGGAGATACTCCTTCCGTTAAGCATGTAAACGCAGGTGCAGCAATTGTTTTCAATCTTTCGGCAAGTGATGAGATAATCGGAAAATCAGATTATAGACGTACCATTGTAAAAGCAAAATCTGGAAGTCTTATCTGTGCATACGCATATGCAGATGCCGGCACAGGCGAGTCTACTACAGATATGGTTTTTGCAGGACACAATATTATTGCTGAGAATGGTTCTGTTCTTGCTGAATCTCAGCTTTTTGAAAACGGCCTTTGTATTGCGGATATTGATGTTTACAGAATTCTTAAAGATCGTAAGACAACAAATACATGGCAGTATAGTGACCATAATTATACTATCAACACTTTTGATATGTGTGTTTCTGAGGTTAAGCTTGACCGAAAGTTCCCTAGATATCCATTTGTTCCGTCTGATAAAGCGAGACTTGAAAGCAACTGTAAAGAAATCCTCACACTTCAGTCAGTAGGGCTTATGAAGAGGCTTGGTCATATAGGATGCAAAAGTGCTGTTGTCGGATTATCCGGAGGACTTGATTCTACTCTTGCACTTATAGTTATGTCTCATGCTTTTGATATGCTCCATCTTGACAGAAGCGGTATTATAGCTGTTACTATGCCGTGTTTTGGTACAACGGACAGAACATATAACAATGCCTGCCGTCTTGCCAAATCTTATGGCGCTACTCTTCGTGAAATCCCCATTGCAGATAGTGTAATGCAGCATTTTAAGGATATAGGACATGACTCGGATATTCACGATGTAACATATGAGAATTCTCAGGCTCGTGAAAGAACACAGATACTCATGGATATAGCAAATCAAACAGGCGGAATTGTAATAGGTACTGGCGACTTGTCTGAGCTTGCTCTTGGCTGGGCAACTTATAACGGAGATCATATGAGTATGTACGGTGTAAATACGTCTATTCCAAAGACGCTTGTACGTTATCTGGTCGCATATGAGGCTTCTGTTACTACAGATAGGGGCCTTTCCGATGTTCTTCTTGATGTGCTTGATACTCCGGTAAGTCCGGAGCTTCTGCCACCTGAACAAGACGGCACTATCTCTCAGAAAACAGAGGATATTGTAGGACCTTATGAGCTTCATGATTTCTTTTTATATTATGTTATCCGCTTTGGATTTTCTCCGAAGAAGATATATCGTCTGGCTTGTACTGCCTTTAAAGGCGTGTACAATAATGACACTATTCTAAAGTGGCTTAGAAAATTTTACTGGAGATTTTTCTCTCAGCAGTTTAAGCGCTCATGTATGCCTGACGGACCAAAAGTAGGCAGTGTTACGCTTTCTCCAAGGGGTGATTGGAGAATGCCAAGTGATGCCTCTGTAAATCTATGGCAGAAAGAGCTGGATTCTATAACCTCTGCTAATAATTGAAAGGATGTTTAAAATGACTTACAAAGAAGAATTTATTAAATTTATGGTTGATTGTGGAGTATTGACATTTGGATCATTTACACTGAAAAGCGGCAGAATTGCACCTTATTTTATCAATACAGGTAATTATAAGACTGGTAAGCAGCTGGCTCAGCTGGGTAAATATTATGCAGCTTGTATTAAGGATAATGACATTGATGTAGAGACACTTTTTGGCCCTGCTTATAAGGGCGTTCCATTGGCTGTAAGTGCAGCTGTTGCTCTTGCCAATGACCATGATATCGAGGTAAACTATTGCTTTGACCGCAAAGAGGTAAAAGATCACGGTGAAGGCGGTATGTTCGTAGGCAAAAAGCTTGAAAACGGTGAAAAGGTTGTTATCATTGAAGATGTTATGACATCGGGCAAGGCTCTTGCTGAGGTTTATCCAAAGCTTAAAGGCGCTGCTGATGTTGATATTACAGGTATGGTTATAACTGTTGACCGTATGGAAAAGGCTCTGGGCAGCAATAATTCTGCTGTTCAGGAGGCATACAGCAAGTATGGTGTAACAGTTTATGCAATTGTAACTATGGATGATATTATAAAGGCTATAAAAGATGGTATTATTCCGTTTGCGGAATATCTTGATGCAATGCTTGCATATCGTAAGGAATATGGCGTAGAAAAATAAAAATCTTAAAAAAGCTTGCATTTTTTCCCAAAATAGATTATAATAATACTGTACGGCAAAACCGTGCAGTATATGCCGCTTTAGTTAAATGGATATAACAAACCCCTCCTAAGGGTTAGTTGAGGGTTCGATTCCCCCAAGCGGTGCCAACAAATACGCCACATACTTTTGTATGTGGCTAAATTTATATGTTTATAGTATTAAATAATATCAAATAATATTAAAGGGGAGAAATTACATATGAAAAAAATCAACTTCTCGACTGAACTAAAAAAACTTCGGCCGTTTAATTTTATAATTTTGCTGGTTGCAGGCTGTATAAATGCTTTTGGAGTAACAATATTTCTTGCACCGGTCAATCTTTACGACAGCGGTGTTTCAGGAACTTCTATTCTTTTATCTCAAATCACGCCGGAGTATCTTAGCCTTTCGTTTTTTCTGCTGCTTTTGAATGTACCTATATTCTTATTCGGACTGAAAAAGCAGGGTATTACATTTACTATATATTCTCTTTTCACTGTTCTTGTATACTCAATATGCTCATGGCTTATTACAGATGTTTTGCCTGTTGATGTAAGTATGGCATCGCCGCTTGCAGGAGAGGATCTGCTTTTGTGTGCGTTATTTGGCGGTATAATATCCGGCGTTGGAAGCGGCCTTACTATACGTTCAGGCGGTGCGATTGATGGTATTGATGTACTTGCTGTTACCTTTGCAAAAAAGGCGGGGCTTACCGTTGGAACGTTTGTTATGATATATAATGTTATCTTGTATATAATCTGCGGTTTTATTATAGAAAGCTGGATTTTGCCGCTTTATTCTATTGTTGCATATTCGGCAGGACTTAAAACAGTTGATTTTATCGTAGAGGGATTTGATCGTTCAAAATCTGTTATGATAATTACAGATAAGGCGGATGATATAAGTCATGCGCTGATAGAGGCGTTTGGATGCGGTACTACTAAAATCGCCGCTACCGGTGGATATTCCAATGCCGATAAGACGGTTATTTATTTTGTGGTGAATCGTTTTCAAATCGCAAGAATGAGAAATATCGTTCTGAATATAGATTCAAAGGCTTATGTTACTGTAAGTGATGTTGCGGATGTTATGAGAAGCAGCGATTGAGTGTGAAACATAATAATTAGAGTGTGCTGACACCAGCCTAAAAAAGCGGACTTAACGCAAAATGCGCCAAAGCCGCTTTTTTATGTATAGACGCTTGACAAAATTGCGATTTTATGGTATAGTAGTAAGGATTCGTGAGTACAGTTGTACTTCATATGCGGACGAACATAGATTCAGGGAGGAGAAATGCTTATGGGAACACAGTTTATAGTTGTAGATACTGCTGTTCTTCCGGAGATATTCGGCAAGGTGCTTGAAGTGAAAAAACTTGTTGCTGACCGAACGGAGAAAAGTTTTGCAGCAGCTTGTAAACACGCAGGTATTTCCAGAAGCGCATTTTATAAATACCGTGACTATGTATTTGCTTATGATGACAAAATGACACAGCGTGTAGTTAATCTCTCGGCAGTTCTGAGAGATGAAAGCGGTGTGCTTTCCAATGTGCTGACAAAGCTTCATAGCCTTAGTGCCAATATTCTTACAGTGAATCAAAGCATTCCTGTAGATGGTGTGGCAGCTGTCAGCATTTCTTTGCAGTGCGGAGACGGTGTGGTAAATCCGGTGGAAATCACAAACGCTTTACGCAGCGTATCGGGTGTTGTTGAAGTAAGACTGTTGTCCGGTGAATAAATTTTGAAGGAGAAAACTAATATGAAAAAAATTGCTGTTTTAGGCTATGGTGTAGTAGGTTCTGGTGTTGTAGAACTTTTTTACAAGAATAAGGCGAAAATTGAAAAGAATACAGGATCTGAGCTTGATGTAAAATATATTCTTGACCTGAGAGAGTTCCCAGGAGATCCTTATGCAGATAAGGTTGTAAATGATATAAATATTATTTTGAATGACCCTGAAGTTGGATACGTTGCTGAATGTATGGGTGGAGTAAATCCTGCGTTTCAGTTTGTAAGCAGCTGCTTGAAAGCAGGCAAAAGCGTTTCAACATCAAATAAGCAGTTGGTTGCAGAAAAGGGAGACATCCTTCTGCAAATTGCAAAGGAAAATGATTGCAATTTCTTCTTTGAAGCAAGCGTAGGCGGTGCAATTCCGATCATTCGCCCTCTGCACACATGTCTTGCAGGTAATGATATTTCCGCAGCAGCAGGTATTCTGAATGGTACAACAAACTTTATTCTTGAGAAGATGTTCTGCGATAAAATGGGATTTGACGAAGCGTTGAAGCTTGCTCAGGAGCTTGGTTTTGCTGAGCGTGATCCATCTGCTGATGTTGACGGTGCAGATGCTTGCCGTAAGGTTTGTATTCTTGCTTCTCTTATTTTTGGAAAACACGTTTATCCAGAGAGCGTTTATACAAAGGGCATTCGTGACATTACTTTACAGGACGTTGAACTTGCGCAGAACTTTGGCGGTGCTGTTAAGCTTATCGGCTGTACAAAGAAGCTTGACGACGGCAGAATTCTTTCTACAGTAATGCCAATGGTAGTTCCAAATGATAGCCTTATTTCTCATGTAAACGGTGTATTTAATGCTGTTATGGTTTGGGGCGATGGTTTTGATAAGACAATGTTCTATGGCAGAGGTGCAGGAAAGCTGCCTACTGCTAGTGCGGTTTTGGGTGATATTATTGATTGTGTTAAGGCAGAGCATACAGTAATGTCTCATGAGTGGGTAAATACCAACAGTACAGATTTTGTTGCTGGTATTGATGCTTTTGAAGCACCAAGATTCTACAGAACAAATTCCTTTGATGCTGCTGTTTTTGAAAACGCTGCAAAGGCTGCTAATGTAACATTAGAGCAGACAGCAGAGAATGGCTGTATTATTAGTTCATGTGATAATGCTTCTTCTGATGCTTTTGTAAAGGCACTGGAAGAAGCTGGCGCAGAGGTTCTGGCTCAGATTCCTGTTATGTCTGACTGATCGTATACTAAAACTAAATAGTTAATATTAGGCGCTCTCTTAGATTCAAATATAAGAGGGCGCATTAATTTGTCGTGAGAAAAAATTTAGGTTAGGCAAAAAAATCCAGTTTCAAATACTAAAAATATATCGCAATTCAGGGCAAAAATCCGTCTCAAAAATTTTTTTGAAAAAATTTGAAAAAACGCTTGACAAACGAATTGGTTTGTGATATAATAATACTTGTCGCTGAGAGATGCGACGGAATAAATGGGAAGTGATGGAAGTTTAGCTCAGCTGGGAGAGCATCTGCCTTACAAGCAGAGGGTCACAGGTTCGAGCCCTGTAACTTCCACCATACGGTCTGGTAGTTCAGTTGGTTAGAACGCTGCCCTGTCACGGCAGAGGTCGTGGGTTCGAATCCCATCCAGATCGCCATTTTGCGGATTTAGCTCATCTGGTAGAGCGCCACCTTGCCAAGGTGGAGGTAGCGAGTTCGAGCCTCGTAATCCGCTCCAACGGCGCTATAGCCAAGTGGTAAGGCGTGGGTCTGCAACACCCTGATCCCCAGTTCAAATCTGGGTGGCGCCTCCAAAAAGCAGTTCTCTTATGAGAACTGCTTTTTTCTTATGTAAATTATTTTAATAGGAGACTAGAAAATGAAACGTATTGGTATAATTGGAGCAATGCCATCAGAGCTTTGCGACATCAGAGCTGCACTTCCTGATTCTGAAATTGTAAAAAAAGCAGGATTTGAGTATTATGTAAACAAAATATCTGATAACACAGAGGTTATACACGTATGCTCGGGTATTGCAAAAGTAAATGCTGCTTTGTGTGCTCAGGCACTTATTGATGAATTTAAACCTGATGCTATTGTAAATGCAGGTATTGCAGGTGGTATGAACAATGAGATAAAGGTTTGCGATATTGTTATTTCGTCTGAGGTATGCCATCATGATCTTGATATGCATTTCTTAGCAGATTATCCACCGTATTGCGGAGTTTATAAGTCAGATGAAAATCTTATGAAGCTTGCAGCTGATTGCTGTGATAGTTTTGATGTTAAGCACTTTTTTGGACGCATTGTTTCAGGTGAAGCGTTTGTTACGGATAATGTTCTTAAACGTTCTATTGCGGATAAATTTAAGCCTTATGCGGTTGATATGGAAAGTGCCGCTGTGGGACATACAGCCTATAGAAACAGCATTCCTTATGTAAGCGTGAGATGTATTTCCGATAATGCTGATGACGAAGGTGCTATGAGCTTTGATAAATTTGAAAAGATAGCAGCTAAGATCGTAGCTGATGTCGTTCTTAAAATGGCATCAAAGTTTTAATAAATATATATAATATATAAGTAGAAGAACGCCTGTGTGACCACAGGCGCTTCTTTTTTAGTTTGTTATTTTATATATCAGTAATGCTCCGTTTTCTTTCAGCCAGTTGTTCCACTTATCATATTCGGGAAATACACGATAGACTTCATTATAAAATT
Organism: uncultured Ruminococcus sp.; assembly: GCA_910579955.1. Taxonomy (GTDB): domain Bacteria; phylum Bacillota; class Clostridia; order Oscillospirales; family Ruminococcaceae; genus Ruminococcus_C. Next base: position 46,044 of record CAJTWE010000010.1, read on the forward strand.
CTTTAGAATGATTCATATGCTTGCGGTGACAAAGTTCATGTACTATAACAGAGTCCAAAACTTCCGATGGTGCAAGCATGAGCGCACAATTAAAGTTAAGATTTCCTTTACTGCTGCAACTGCCCCATCTGTTTTTTTGATTGCGGATTGTAATCCCGCCATAAGTTACGCCTATTATTTCAGCGAAATAGGCGACTCGTGCAGGGATTATTTTTAGTGCTTGATTGGCAAGCGCTTCTATTTCTTCTGCCGTCAAGGGCTTTACTTGTGATATTTGATGTTGATATTCTTCTACTGCTTGCAGATGCTTTTCGATCCAGCCAGATTTTTTATTTAGGAACTCCTGAATCTGCACAGCATTCATTTGAATAGGAACTCTCAATTCTATACCGCCGTTCGGTTTGATTTGCAGTGAAATTGTTTTTCGTTTACTTTTTATTATTTTTATATTTTTCATATCCTATGTTTTTGAATGTGGCGTATAATGATTTTTGTATTATTTATATACGCTTCTTGACCTCTCATAAAATAGTATGCTTAAATGTAAAAACTCCCGAAACTATATAGTTTCGGGAGTTTTGGCGGACAGAGAGGGATTCGAACCCTCGATACGCTATTAACGTATACACGAGTTCCAGTCGTGCGCCTTAGACCAGCTCAGCCATCTGTCCATGAATATTGAGTTTATAGTTCTTTAATGCCCTTCTGTGTATATACAAGAAGGGCAAAAAGAAAATGGTGCGAGTGACGGGACTTGAACCCACACGTCGTTTCCAACACTAGCACCTCAAGCTAGCCTGTCTGCCTATTCCAGCACACTCGCATCAATATTCAACTTAATTATTATAGCACACTTAAAAGCGGTTGTCAAGTGCTTTTTTCAATTTTTTTGGGATTTTTTGCGATTGAAAATTTTTATATAGTATGTTATAATGTATTATAGTATAACAGTTGGTTTGAAGGCAGGTAAAGCTATGAATACACATGAGCTACTACATAAATATTTCGGGCATACGTCTTTTAGAGAAGGGCAGGAGGAAGCGGTAAATGCTCTTCTCAGCGGACGTGATGTTCTTGCTGTAATGCCTACAGGTGCAGGAAAATCGGTATGCTATCAGCTGCCGGCTATTTGTCAGCGTGGAACAGCATTGGTAATATCGCCGCTTATTTCCCTTATGAAAGATCAAGTGGAGGGTCTTGTGCAGTCTGGAATTTCGGCAGCTTATATAAATAGCTCTCAGACCTATGAAGAATATCAAGAGGTAATGTATGGGGCAAGACAGGGTGCTTATAAACTTCTGTATATTGCACCGGAGAGACTTCTTACAGAAGGTATGCTTCGCTTTGCCATGAAATTTCCAATATCTATGGTTATTGTTGACGAAGCCCATTGTGTTTCTCAATGGGGACAGGATTTCAGGCAAAGTTATCTTGATATAGCAAAATTTTTAGAAATGCTGCCTGTACGTCCCGTTGTAGGCGCATTTACAGCTACTGCAACAAAGAATGTAAAACAGGATATTGTAAAACTGCTTGCGCTTCAAGAACCGGTAGAGATAACTACGGGCTTTGATAGAAAAAATCTTTATTTTGGCGTAGAAAAGCCAAAGAATAAATCAGCAGAGGTTATACGGCTTCTTAAAAAATATAATGGAAGAAGCGGTATTATATACTGCATTTCAAGAAAACAAGTAGAGGAACTTTGCGAAGAACTCATAGAAACAGGTTTTTATGCCACACGCTATCATGCAGGGCTGCCTGCTGAAGAGCGTGCAAAAAATCAAGAAGATTTTATCTACGACAGAAAAAATATTATGGTTGCAACAAATGCATTTGGGATGGGAATAGATAAATCCAACGTGTCATTTGTAATACATTATAATATGCCCAAGGATATTGAGAGCTATTATCAGGAAGCAGGAAGGGCAGGACGTGACGGTGAACCGGCAGATTGTGTGCTTTTGTACAGCGGAAGAGACGTTCGCACTAATGAATTTTTAATAGAACAGTCCAGAGAAAATACAGAGATCGGCGATAGCGTTCTTAGAGAGTCGCTTATAGAGAAGGCTAAGGACAGGCTTAGAACAATGACTTTTTATTGTACGTCAGTAGAATGTCAGAGAAATTATATGTTAAAATATTTTGGTGAAAAGCCTGCCGCTCCATGTGGAAACTGCTCAGGGTGCAAGGGAAATACTGAAAAAAAGGATATTACTCTTGAAGCTATGAAGATAATCTCCTGCGTTTACAGGGGCGCACAAAATGGATATCATCTTAGCCGTACTAAAACGGCGCAGGTTCTTACAGGAAGTGAAGATAAAACTGTTTTGTCAATGGGACTGCAAAAATTATCTACGTATGGCATAATGCGTGACAGCAGTATTTCTTCTGTAACACACATAATAGATTCGCTTATAGCCGGTGGAGAACTTGGTACTAAACCCTATAAAGAATATTCAGAACTTGTACTTACAAAGTTATCCGCTGCTGTTATAAGAAAAGAAAGACGTGTGGAGATATGCGTATCAAAGGTTCGTGAGAATAGAAATGAGATTATAAATATAAGTCCTGAAGAAGAGGAGCTGTTTCAAAATCTCAGAAGAATTCGTGAAAAAATTTCTAATAGGGAAAATGTTCCGCCGTATGTGGTATTTTCAAATGCAGCACTTAGAGATATGTGCAGAAAAAAGCCGCAGACATTGCAGGAGCTTATGAATGTATCAGGCGTAGGTGTAATGCGTTCTCAGAAATATGGAAGTGACTTTATTCGTGAGATAAAGCGCTTTATGAAGAGAAGATAATGGGATAATTGACAAATAGAATGGAAAATGATATAATTTATTTATGCAATAGTTTGAGCTTGCGTTAGAGCAAAAGAAATAGGGGAAATTACAAATGAAAATAAAACGAGGTACGTATCTCTGCATAGTGGGAATAATATTATTGCTTGCAGCGCTGTTTTTGCTTATATATAATAGGGAAGAAGATAGCCGTGCAGAATCCAGAACTGCGGATATTTTAGCAGAGCTTAAAGAGCAAATGCCGGAAACACAGCCATATGAAGAGAAACAAGATGAAACTTATGATATATTTGAAGATTCTGATATATTGTCCGGCGATAATTATGACCAGAATCAAGATGAGAAAATTCCACCAGTTGATATCTTTGCTGAATACGAGGACCAAACAGGTTCAAGTTATAGTGAAGAAACGTATTACTATGTGGCTGAATATTCCTATATAGGCATTCTTTATATTCCTAAGCTTGGACTTGAACTGCCTGTAATGAGCGATTGGAGCTATCCTAATCTCAGAGTTGCTCCATGCAGATATTCCGGTACTGTAGAGGGCGGAGATCTCATAATAGCTGCTCATAATTATAATTGTCACTTTGGGCGAATATCAGAACTCGTTCCCGGTGATGAGCTGATTTTTGTCGATGGCGGCGGTATACAGTATACCTATACCGTTATTGACGGTGAAACGATCGCAGGACAAAACGGTGCGGCTATGGAGGCAAATTCGGAATATTGGGATTTGACCCTGTTTACTTGTACATATAGTGGGGCAAGTCGTGTTACTATAAGGGCTGAGCTTGTTAAGTAGGTGATTTAATATGAAGGCAGATAAAAAATTTGTTATAGATTATGCAAAAGAGTATTTTGGAACAGAACCTGAGTATCTTTGGGCGAGAACGCCTGATGCTGGTGTTTTGAGACAAAGTAAAAATAAGAAGTGGTACGGAATTGTTATGAATATTCCAAAATCAAAGCTTGGTATAAAAGAAGATGGAAACGTAGATATACTAGATGTTAAGTGTGATCCGCAGCTTTTGGGCTCATTTCTTATGAAAAAAGGATGCTTTCCTGCATATCATATGAATAAGAAACATTGGCTTACTGTTTTGCTTGATGGCAGTGTATCGCAGGAAGACATTATTATGTTTATAAATCAAAGCTATGACCTTATAAGTAATGTTAAATGAAAAAGTGGCTGTATTATGTGATTTTTACATGATACGGCTATTTTCTAGAGTATACAGTTGTTCGTGTAATTAAGATTGAAAATTTATATCTGGATTTAACGCAAAGATATCCTATGGAGTTAAAAGAACAAACACAAAGATTATGATAGAGAGGGTAAAATGAACATACAACTTTCAGATCATTTCACTTATAAAAAATTGTTAAGATTCACATTGCCATCAATTATAATGATGATTTTTACATCTATTTATGGTGTTGTTGATGGATTTTTCGTATCAAATTATGTTGGAAAAACATCATTTGCAGCAGTGAACTTTATTATGCCGTTTCTCATGATACTCGGTGCTATAGGTTTTATGTTTGGAACGGGTGGCAGCGCTCTTATTGCAAAAACAATGGGTATTGGCGAGAGTGATAAAGCAAAGCGCATATTCTCTTTGTTGATTTATACATCAGCAGTATGCGGAATTATTATTGCTTTACTCGGAATTGTTTTTATAAAATCTGTTGCAGCTTTACTTGGTGCAGATGGAACATTGCTTGATAATTGTGTGGTTTATGGAAGAATTATTTTGATTGCATTGCCTGCATTTATTCTTCAATTTGAATTTCAGAGCTTTTTTGTAACAGCGGAAAAGCCACAGCTTGGGCTTATATTTACAATTGCTGCGGGTGTTACAAATATGGTACTTGATGCCGTATTTGTAGCAATATTGAATATGGGACTTACCGGTGCTGCTCTGGCAACAGCATTAAGTCAGGCAGTAGGCGGCTTAGCACCTTTGTTTTATTTTGCAAGAAAAAATACAAGTCGGCTTCGTTTAACAAAGACAAGCTTTAATGGAAAGATTTTACTAAAGACCTGTACTAATGGTTCTTCTGAACTTATGAGCAATATTTCTATGTCAATAGTATGTATGCTCTATAATATTCAGCTTATGAAATATGCAGGAGAAGACGGTGTTGCTGCATATGGTGTACTTATGTATGTGAACATGGTTTTCTTGTCAACATTTATTGGATATTCTGTTGGAACAGCACCTGTTATTGGATATCATTTTGGTGCACAGAATCATAGTGAGCTAAAAGGTTTGCTGAAAAGAAGTACTGTTATTATTGGTGTTTTTTCAATATGCATGCTTATATTTGCTGAGATTCTGGCAATGCTGTTTGCAAATATATTTGTGGGCTATGATGATTCGTTGATGTCTTTAACACTCAGAGCATTTAGGATATTCTCTTTCTCATTCTTATTTGCCGGTGCTGCTATTTTTGGTTCGTCATTATTTACTGCACTTAATGATGGACTTACGTCTGCTTTGATTTCTTTTCTGAGAACGCTTGTATTTCAGGTGGCAGCAGTCATTATATTCCCGTTATTATTCAAAATTGATGGTATCTGGATGTCTATTGTTGCGGCAGAACTTATTGCAGCATTAGTAACAATAATATTTGTGATCGGAAAAAGAAAGAAGTATCATTATATGTAAATAAAATAAAAAATCCCTTCATAGGAAAACAGTAAAAAAATTTGCCTTTAATCCTATGAAGGGATATTTTTATGAATAAAGCTTTCGGTATTCGCTTGGAGAATATCCTACAAGTGTTTTGAACAGATGATTAAAATTTGAAAGTGAGCCAAAGCCGCATTCTTCTGAAATTTTAATAATACTTTTATCGCTTGTTGAAAGGAGTATTTTCGCTTCAATAATACGTTTTTTGATAAGAAAGTCAATTGGAGAATTTCCGGTCAATGCTTTGAATTTACTGCAAAGATACGGCTTGCTTATATCAAAATGCTCTGAAATAAATTTAAGAGTTATATTTTCCGAATAATGATTGTCAATATATTTAACTATTTGTCTTATTTTTTCAGATGTCTTTGAGTTTGTTGTATTTTTATCTGCGGTTTCATCATTTGAAAAGCAATGACGTATTATCAGGGCTAAAAATTTTAGCAATAAAGCTTTTATAATAAGATCGTATCCTTTTTTCATTGCAACATATTCGATTTCTATATCCAAAAGTATTTCAGAGAGCTGAGCAGTTATATAGTCGTCAGCGTTTAATTTATTACAAAAATATTCCGAAGATTCAACAAATGGGCGTATGTATTCATAATCAAAAGGAGTGGCTATGCCGTTTTGCAGAAAATTAGGGTCAAACATGACAACCTGCATTATAAGATCCTTGTCATCATAACATAAATGTATTTCATCGTTGCTTATTAGAAAGATATCACCTTGCGAAAAGTCATATTCAATGCCGTTTATTAAATATTTTCCAGTTCCGTGTTTGATATAGCAGATCTCCATTTCCTGATGCCAGTGCAGAACTTTATAATCTTCTTCAACTCCATAGCTAGTACTGCATTCAAATGGAAAGAAACGTTCTTCTACAAGTGCTGGTTTTGTGTTTTGCTTCATTTATTTTCTCCTTATAGCTTTATATTTTTATTTTATCAGATTATCTATTTTAAGTCAATGCATGAAATTACTTTTTCATAATATACTGCAAGTACTGTATAATATATTTGTAGAAATGGATATAAAAAAATTGTATAATTAGATCAAAGATTAGGGCTTGTTTAGGGCAACACTGGCAACACCGCACAAAATTCCCCTAACTGATTTGCACGAAATCTGCGTGCATCTTTTGTGCAATCACTGTGCGGTATTGTCTTAAATTCTTATATTTTTACTAAGTGCATAATTTAAGGAGGAATTGTAATGAATTTTTTAAAGAAAACTATTGCAGGGGTAATGGCATGTACAAGCATCATCTCTATTGGTGCGATGTACGGTACGACAGCGTCGGCAGCTTTGGATGGCGATGTTGAATACACTCTTACAGAAGAAACGACAAGGTTTTATGATCAGTGGAAAAGTAAGTACCTTGTTAAAAATAAATATGTAACTACTGAGGATCAGTATTACGTTCTTTATAGTGAAGGAACGTCTGAGGTCACTGTTTCAGAAGCTCATGGCTATGGTATGCTTATTGCGGCAAGCATGGCAGAATATGATGATGAAGCTAAGAATATTTTTGATGGCATGTATAATTTCTACAAGGCACATCCCAGCAGCATAGGGCCTAATCTTATGTCATGGCAGCAGAGCGACAATGGTTCTGCTATAGTAGAGTCATCTCCTGATTCAGACTCTGCAACAGATGGCGATATGGATATTGCCTATGCACTGCTCATGGCAGATAAAGTATGGGGCAGCAATGGTGAAATAAACTACAGACAGGCTGCTATTGATGTCATAAATGATATCATGACATATGAAGTAAACAAAGAGGACTGGATTTTACAGCTGGGAGACTGGGTGTACTGGTCTGAGCCGGGCGATCAGTATTATTCTGCAACAAGAGCTTCTGACTTTATCATGCAGTATCTGCCGGTATATGCAGAGGTTACTGGTGACGATCGTTGGATGAATGTGTATAACAGCACATATGATATTATAAACAGCATAACAGATGAATACGATACCGGTATTCTTCCTGACTTTATCATAAAGGACAATGCAACAGGCAAGTTTATTCCTGCACCGCCAAATTATCTTGAAAGTGATTATGACGGATATTACTATTATAACAGCTGTCGTACACCTTGGAGAATAAGCATGGATTATCTCATCAACGGTAATGAGGATGCTCTTAAGTTAGCGACTAAGTTAAACGCTTTTATAACAAAATCAACAAATTCAGATCCATGGGAGATAATGGCTGGATATAAGCTTGATGGTACTCCGATAGAGGATTATAATGATCTTTGCTTTACTGCACCGTTCCTTATTTCAGCTGCTTGCGGAGATGATGAGGAGTGGCATAGTGAAGTTCGTGACGTTGTCGTAAATTATGGTGACGATGTTTATTTTGGCGATACAATAAAGATGCTGTGTCTTATCGTTGATGATGGCTGCGGGATTGTACCAGGTGCTAGTGTAGAACCACCAGTAGTACTCGGTGATGTAAATGCAGATGGTAAATTCAGCATTGCTGATATTATAATGCTTCAGAAATGGCTGGTAAATGCCGGTGAGATCAATGATTTGAAAGCAGGCGAATTAAGCCAAGACGATAAGGTCAATGTTGTTGATTTATACATTATGAAACAGATGCTTTTGGAGCAAATGGAAAAGTAAAAACAATTTGAATAAATAAAAACAGCCTGAGGAGAAGCGCTTTCTTCTCAGGTTATTTTTGTAATATTATAACAAAAAAGGTCACTTTTTAAGCATGGTAAAAAGTGACCTTATGTTTTATTATAATCTAATTTACGTAAGCCAATCTATTATGATTAGTCTCTATTTTCCTTATAGAAAGGCACTTTGCCCTTAAGAACAGCCTGTGACTGTGGAACGTTAGATGGTACAATGCCGCATGGATTGCCATTTGTAAACGGACCTACTATGCCTGCAACAGGATCGTACAGAGCTTTCTGTTCTTCTTTTGTTGTGATATTGTCATGATCCATGAGAATCATATAGCTTTCCTTGCCGTTAATACGCATACCCATGATCCATGCAGCATGAACCTTTGGTTCATTTTCGAAATGCTCATTGAGCTTATTTATAAGATCCATAGGCATAGTCTTGAGGTCATAGAGCTGAGCGTCGTTTCTCATAGCTAAAACCTGCTGCTTTGGCATAGGAAGCGCTGCGCCGAATGGATTGATAACAAGACCTTCAGCTTCTCCGCCCTGTTGTGCGATCATATCGCTGTACTGATCGTAGGTTATAAGTATTGTTTTGTGTTCAGGGATATTTGTCCATCTTGCAAGCTCAGCCTGATCTGTAAACAGCGGAAAATACTTCTTATTTTCACGTTGAACCATAACGAATTTAACCTGAGCCTGATGTGTCTGACCCTTTTCGAGTTGCAGATTTTCAGGCAGCTCCATCTGAACAGGCGCTACAAACCTTGCCTTACGGATTTCTGCTATCATAGTCTGTTCTCTTTCAGGAGTTCTTTCTTTGCGGAATGCGTCAATAGCATTTACCAAATCAGGGTTTGTCTGCTTATCGCTTCCGAAAAGCATTCTTGATGGGTCGATCTCAGGTGTTGGAGCTGGTGGGATAGCTGCCGGAGCAGGGGCTTTTGGAGTAAGATCCTTGCCTATGATATCGCTCATTTTCTGTCTTGTAACTAAAAGACCATCTTCGCCCGGATTGATAACAAGTCCGTTTGATTCTGCGGACATGCCCACAATATTACAAAACTGCTCGAATCCCATGGTAACTGTTTTGCAATCAGGATCGTTTTTCCACTTGAGAAGCTCAAGCCATTCTGTGAATACAGGGAACAGCTTGCTGCCGTCTCTCTGCTGAACGAGCATAAACTTAGCCTGTGCGGTATACTTTTCGCCAGCGCCCAGATTTTCTGGAAGATCGTCCATAATTACCGGAGCGATGAGCTGAGCGTTTTTAATAGCTTCTGTCATAGCTTGTTCATTTGCTGGTGTAGCGTTTGCCTTAAATTCTGCCATTGCAGAAACGAGCTCGGGATTTTTTACAGTAGGTTTTTTCATCTGTGCCATATTTGTTCTCCTAAACTAAAAAATTTTCTCACGTTAAGTGTATGGTAAGTACATTATATCACACATTGCACAAAATTGCAAGCTTTTTTATAAAAAATATTTATTCTAAAATGGTGATATAGAAAAATCAGGAGCAGCTTAACCTTTCGGAAAGCTCTCCTGAACCTCTTCTCCATATCTGAATCATCGGCTAATACCGATTATGCACGCTCAACTTTGCCGGAGCGCAGGCATCTGGAGCAAACGTATACATGACAGGGAGTACCCTTCACAATAGCCTTTACACGCTTTACGTTCGGCTTCCATGTTCTGTTAGAGCGTCTGTGTGAGTGAGACACCTTGATACCAAATGTAACACCCTTGCCGCAAAATTCACATTTTGCCATAATAGGCTGCACCTCCTTAAACAAACTAACAGATTCTATTATACCAGATTCAAAATCAAAATGCAAGTGTTTTTTAGCTTTTTTTCAAAAAAATTTTTTATTACGCATTTAGTGACAAATTTCTCTTGAAATTTGATTTAAGATGTTGTATAATATAAAGAATAATCATTATATGCGAGGTAAAAAAATGAATTTTCTTAATCTTGATTTATTTACAATAGTAGCAAGAGTAATTGTTATTCTGCTCATTTTGCCCCTTCATGAGTTTGCCCATGCTTTTGTAGCAAAAAAATGTGGGGATTATACTGCTGAAAGTTCAGGCAGACTTACTTTAAACCCTTTTAGTCACGTAGACCCAGTAGGTGCAATTCTGCTTCTGCTTACAGGATTCGGTTGGGCAAAGCCTGTACCAATAAATCCAAACGCTATGAGAAATCCAAGAAAGGGTGTAATCTGGACGTCGCTTGCAGGCCCTCTTTCTAATCTTTTAGCAGCATTTGTTTCACTTATAGTTCTTCGTGTACTGTATTGTATTCCAATTCCAGCAGGTAATATTGCACTTTATAATGTACTGTCAAGCGTAGCAACTGTTTTTAATTGTTTCGTTGGAGTTAATATAGGTCTTGCTGTATTCAATCTCATACCTGTACCTCCTCTTGACGGTTCAAATGTTTTAATACAGTTTTTGCCTACACGTGCAGTTATTTGGATACAGCGTAATCATATGGTTATTTCTGTTGTATTTTTCGTGCTGATCGTATCATCTGCACTTAATATTCCAATTTCATGGGTAAGCAATCAGATCTTTCATCTTTTCTACTTCCTTACTAATTGGATTGAACTTTTAATGAATGCTATTTTAGGGTAAAGGTTAATGGAAAAAATTTCATTCAAGCTTGAGGTCTTTGAAGGACCTATGGAGCTGCTTCTAAGCCTTATAACCAAGCATCAGCTCAATATATATGATATCGAAATATCAAGTCTCTTAGAGCAATATCTAATATATCTTGAACAGGCAAGAGAACATGATCTGGAACTGGCAGGAGAATTCCTTGAGATGGCAGCAAGACTGATTCTTATAAAGACCATTTCTCTGCTGCCTAAGCCTAATGACGCTGAAAAGGAAAAAGAAGCTCTACAGGGTGCACTTATTGAATATGCGCTTTGCAAGCAGACATCTGAAAATCTTAGAAAACGTTACGTAGGTGATAAAATCTTTGTGCGAAAGCCTATGAAGATAAATATCCCCACACGTTATGAACGAAAGCATGACCTTCATGAGCTTGGCAAAGTGTTTCTTGCTATGGGTAAAAAACTCATAGAAGAAGAGAAGCGTCCTACGGACAAGCTGCAAGCAGTTGTAAACAGAAGCTTTGTTTCTGTTATGTCAAAGGTTATCTATGTACTGAGAAGCCTTCATAAAAATGAGCATGTTTATTTAGATGCAATGTACGCCGAGGTTCGTGAGAGAAGCGCAAGGGTCGCTCTGTTTTTAGCTGTTCTGGAGCTGACTAAACACGGTAAAATATACATAAGTGATGACAATACCTATCTTTACCGTAAAGAAAACAAATATAAAGATACACCTCTGGGAACATACGAAGAGGAGGAAACATGGAACATACACACACAATAAAAATGGCAGGTATTGCAGAAGCGGTACTTTTTGCCTGCGGTGAAGCTGTGCTTTCAGAACGTCTGGCAGAAGTTTTAAGCGCAGATGTAAAAGAGATTCCTGATATAATGGCATCACTTAATGAACGGTATGAGGCAGCTGGAAGCGGTCTTAGAGTGAAGCTGCTTGGGAAAAGCTGGCAGCTTTGCACTAAAAAGGAGTTCGCACCATATATTCGTGCAGCTATGGAGAATAAAAAATCAGCACCTCTTTCAAATGCTGCTATGGAAGTTTTGACCATTGTAGCATATAATCAGCCTGTTACAAAAAGCTTTATAGAACACGTAAGAGGCGTGGACAGCAGCTCGGTTGTAAATACTCTTGTGGATCGTGAGCTTTTGGAAGAAGCAGGAAGACTTGATATTCCGGGCAAGCCTATTGCATATAAAACCACAAGTAATTTCCTGAGATGTTTTGAACTGACATCTCTTGGAGATTTACCGCCGCTTCCTATACTTCAGCCGCAAAAATCATCAGCTGATGAAAACGCTGTCCATAATTCTTCTGAAAAAGATTCTGAAAAAAATTCTGAAATAATAGAGGAAAATGAATGATTTCCCAAAAATTGTCAATAATATCTATGGCAGAAAGGAGATGTGCTGCCTATGATAGGATGGATAGTATTAATATGTATTATAGGAATTCTGTTTTTTATACTGTTTATGCCGGCAGTCATCGACTTTCGTTATGAGGAGAATAAAGCAGCAGTTAAAATATCCTACTGCGGATTTGTAGTATTTGATACATCCAAAGAGAAGAAACAAAAAACTCCTGAAGAGGTAAAAGCCGAGCAGGAAAAGAAGGCTCTTAAAAAGAAGAAAAAGGAAGAAAAAAAGGCTGCTAAAAAAGCAAAAAAAGCTAAAAAATCCAAAAATGATAAAAAAGATGAGTCTAAAGAAAAGGAAAAGCGTTCTGTGCGTGACATACTGGAGCTTATAAGATCTCTTCTTACTCCTGTTAAAAAAGGAATGCGCAGGCTTTTTAAGGGCATTCGTATTACAAAATTTTATCTTGATATAAAGGTAGGAGATTTTGACGCATATGAATGCGCTCTTGCATATGGAAAAATATGCACTGTGGTTGCAAATATTCTTGCTTTTTTTCAGTCATTTTTCGTCATAAAAGCTGATCATATCGACATTCAACCGAGATTCGGTACTGAAAAGACTGTTTATACAGCTCGTTTTCGGGCAAAAATAAGTCCGTCAGCCGTTTTGGCAGCAGGTTTTAGCCTTGCTTGGACATATCTTATGGGTATGATGCGCAAGTCGCAGCAGGAAACGTCAGACGGTTTAAATGTTAAAATTAAAAAGGAGGAATTACAAAATGCAGACTGAAAGCGAAAAAAGTAAAATCAATCAGATGATGGGCATTACAATTGACAAAATTCGTGAAATGGGTGATGTGAAAACCGTTATAGGAGACCCAATACAGGCAGGCGAAACAACTATTATACCTGTATCAAAGGTTTCTTATGGATTTGCCTCAGGAGGCTCAGACTTGCCGGCAAAACAAAATCCGAAAGAGCTTTTCGGTGGCGGCGCTGGTGCAGGAGTTACAGTACAGCCTATAGCATTCCTTATTGTAAATAAAGATGGAAATGTACGTCTTATACAGGTTTCTTCGTCAGATGACAAGGTAAGCAATATTATTCGCTCTGTTCCTGAACTTCTTGATAAGATATCTGAAATGGTAAAGGAGCATAAAGAGAAGAAATCAGAGGAAGGCACATTAAAAACCGAAGAATAATATTTCTATACTTCTATAATTGCAATATCTCTCATATATTGTCCCAAAAACATTATGGAGGATTATATATGAGAAGATTTCTTTGCTGTGTTATTCTGCTTGTTTCGGTAATATGTTTTCCACTTTCTGTAAGTGCGGATAATCAGGCAGAAACTGAGGTTTCTGCCGCCGCTTACGTTGTTATGGACGCTGCCACACGTTCTGTTATCTATGAATCAAACGCTCATGAGAAGCTGCCTATGGCAAGCACTACAAAAATAATGTCAACGCTTATATGCCTTGAAAGCGGCGATCTTGACAGTGAATTTACTGTAGATTCCGACGCTATACATATAGAAGGATCTTCCATGGGGCTTGTTGATGGTGATATTGTAACAAAACGTGCTTTGTGCTATGGAATGCTTTTGCCATCAGGTAATGATGCGGCAGGTGCGGTCGCTGTACGTATTGCAGGAAGTTATAGCAACTTTGCAAATCTTATGAATGAACGTGCCAAAAGTATCGGTATGGAAAATACGCACTTTGTAACTCCGTCCGGACTTCATGATGATAATCATTATTCTACTGCCTATGATATGGGAATTCTTACTGCACAGGCTCTTCGCAATGATGATTTCCGTGAAATATGCTGTAAGGAAAGCGCTAAGGTGACATTTGGAAATCCACCTTTTGAAAGATGGCTTAAAAATACAAATAAGCTGCTTGCAAGTTGTGAGGGCGTTATAGGTGTGAAAACGGGATTTACAGACGAGGCAGGAAGATGCCTTGTTTCTGCCTGTACAAGAGATGATGTAACTTTGATATGTGTTACTCTTAATGACAAGAACGACTGGAATGACCATTCGCAGCTTTATAACCTTGCATTTTCATCAATAACTGCAAAGCATGCGGATATGCCTGAGGATATAAAACTTCCCGTTGCCGGAGGAGAAAAAAGCAGTGTAAATCTTTATGCCAAAAACGATGTGGTATATGGTGAAACAGAGACAAGTGGCAGTGATGTAAGATGGGAGATAGAAGCAGCGCCTATGCTCTATGCCCCCGTAAAGGCTGACAGCATTGGCGGCTACCTTGTTCACTACTGCGGTGAATTTGAAATTTCAAGGCAGCCTTTGTATGCTGCCAATAATGTTTCGTATTGCGAAAGCAAGGATGAAAATAAAAATGCATTTGAAAAAATATCGGAAAAACTAAGAGAATTTTTCTCATAAGAAAAAAAGGAGTTAATTTTGGAAAAAATAAGAATACAGAAATTGCTGGCAGATGCCGGTTATTGTTCAAGAAGAAAGGCAGAAGCCCTTATATCAGCGGGCAAGATAAAATTAAACGGTCATCCTGTAAAGCTTGGAGACAAGGCGACCTATCAAGACCTTATAACTGTAAGTGGTGAGCGTGTTTATCTTTCACGAAAGAAAAACTATCGCTATTTAATGCTTTATAAGCCAAGAGGATATGTAACTACTACGTCAGATGAATTAGAAAGACGTTGCGTAATGGATCTTTTAGGGGATGATGTAGAAGAGCGTGTATATCCTGTTGGCCGTCTTGATAAGGACTCTGAGGGTCTGCTGCTGCTTACAAATGACGGAAACTTTGCAAATGATATTATGCACCCGAGCCGTCATATCAGTAAAACTTATCGTGTAACTGTTCGTCCTGATGTTACAGAAGAACAGCTTGTGGAACTTGCCAGCGGAATTGATCTGGATGGTAGAAAAACACTGCCTGCAAATGTTGTAGTAAAAACAAGAGAACCGGGACGTGTTGTTTTGCTTATTACTATCAAAGAAGGCAGAAATCGTCAGATACGAAGAATGTGCGAGGCTTTGGGTCTTGAAGTCGCAAGACTTCGCCGTGTAAGTGTAGGCCCTTTGAAGCTCGGCATGATGAAGCCCGGTACATATCGTGACCTTACTGCCGAGGAACTTCGTGCAATCAGAAATGCTATAGGAAAAGAAAATTAAGAAAGATATAAAACAATGAAAGGAGACGGTATTTATGCCAATTTGTATTTCACCGGAGCTGCCGGCTTATCAAACTCTTGCCGAGGAAAACATTTTTGTCATGGATAATATCCGTGCTTCTCATCAGGATATACGTCCATTAAGAGTGCTGATACTTAATCTCATGCCTAAAAAAATAGAGACGGAATGTCAGTTTTTGAGACTTCTTAGTAATACTCCTATTCAGGTGAATATTGAGTTTTTGCAAATTGCAAGTCATGTAAGCAAGAATACTTCAAAAAGTCACCTTGATGCGTTTTATCATACTTTTGATGAAATACGTGACGATTACTATGACGGTTGTATAATTACCGGCGCTCCTGTTGAGCATCTTGATTATGAGGATGTTGACTATTGGGATGAGATAAAGGAGATAATGGAATGGACTAAAACGCATGTTTTTTCTACTCTGCATATATGCTGGGCTGCACTTGCAGGACTTTATTATCATTTCGATGTTCCTAAATATGATCTTGAGCAAAAGATGTTTGGAATATTTCCTCATACTGTTAAAGTTAAGAATATCCAGCTTCTTCGTGGATTCGACGATGTTTTCAATGCACCTCATTCAAGACTTTCAGAGGTTCGTCGTGATGATATTGTCAAGATACCGAAACTCAGAATTCTTACTGAATCAGAATATGCGGGAGTACATATTGTCGCAAATAACAACGGCAGACAGTACTTTATAACAGGTCATTTTGAATACGACCGAAATACTCTTAAAGAAGAATATCTGCGTGATGCAGCAAAGGGTATTGACATACAGCTGCCATTTAATTATTTTCCTGATAATGACCCTTCCAACGAACCGGTTTATACATGGGGATGCAGTGCAAATTTGCTTTTTTCCAACTGGATCAATCACTGTGTATACCAGCTTACACCATATGATCTCAGTCAGCTTGAACTGTATAACTGGGATTGGGAAGCGGGATTGTAATAATATTTAATAATATCTAATAATATTTGAGCTGTCTCAGATTATATCTGCGGCAGCTTTTTTCATTCTATTAATAATGCGTCATAATGAGATGCTTTGCTGCATAAACTGAAACATCACGGATATAATAACGAGGTGATGGAATGAGAAAAAGGCTTTCCCGAAGAGCTGCTGTACGTCTTAAACGCAGGATATTTGCGATTACAGGTGTACTTCTAACAGTATTTATTATTTGTTTTGGTGTGACAAAAGGCTTTTCAGAAAAAATATCTGACAATAGCGGTCCGGATATGAATTCAAGGCAGCTTAGCAATGTATGCAATGAGGTATATATGGATCTCCAAAGGGAAGAATGGGATCCGCTCAGTGATGAGGCTCTTGAAGCAGCTTCCGCAAATCAATCGGATAAAAAAGAAAAAAAGGAAAATTCCGATAAAAAGGAAACCGGAAGTAAGCCGTATCCGGAAAATTGGAATGAAAGCGATGAAACAGAAATAATTCGTACAACACTGGGCGGATATTCAGGAGATAAATTTTTTACTCTTGAAAATGGAGGTCAGATAGCAAATTATACTTCTCATACAAACAGCGAACTCTTGCAGGAAAGTGTATTAAAGCCTGCATTTAAAATATCTGTCAATGAAAAACCACAGGTTCTTATAATGCATACGCATACAACAGAAACATATGAACCATATGTCAGGGAGTCATTTGACCCGAGCTTTAATTACCGTACCACTGATAGCAGCAAAAATGTTGTTGCAGTAGGAGAGGCTATAGCGGAAAAATTGAGAGCTGCTGGGATAGTCACAATTCATGATGAAACAATACATGATTATCCATCATATACGGGTGCATATGAACGCAGCGCAGAGACCGTGAAAAGCATTTTGGAAAAAAATCCAAGTATTCGTGTAGTTCTTGATATACATAGAGATGCTATAGGCACGGAGACTTCTATTACTCAGCCTGTTGCAGAAATAAACGGCAAAGAGTCGGCGCAGGTAATGATAATATCTGGTTGTGATGACGGTACTATGGATATGCCGAATTACTTGTTCAATTTTCGATTTGCCTGCCGTTTGCAAGAACAGATGGAGAGTATGTATCCAGGCCTTGCAAGACCTGTTCTCTTTGACTACAGAAGATATAATCAAGATTTAACTACGGGTAGTTTGCTTATAGAAGTAGGTTCTCATGGAAACACGTTTGAGCAGGCTGTGTATGCCGGTTCACTTTTAGGAGATGCTTTAACGGAAGTTCTGCTGGATTTACATTAAACAAAATTAAATAAAATTGGAGGAATTCTAAATGAAAGGTCGAATTATTAAAACGGTAAAAATACTTGCAGCTTACATTATGTTGAATGTTGGTGCGCTCAGCTGGATAGAGGTTTCGGCAGCAACGGAAAATAAGATGAATTCAGTTCAAATGACAATGGCAGAAATAAAAACAGATTCTGAAAATAATCTTGAAATAAGTGTTTTGGGGAAAAGTGCAGTTTTTGATTTTTCGTTTATAGAGTTAAAAGAAGTGCAGACTGTGATTTTTGCATTTGTTGATCCGCTTATTTTAGCTGCGTGGGAGACAGTGCTGCAAATTTGAATTTTTGTGCATATCTCTTGCAATTTTATATATTTTATGGTATAATAATTTATTGTAAGGTAAGAAATTTCTTGCAATAATTATGCGCCTGTAGCTCAGCTGGATAGAGCGTTAGACTCCGACTCTGAAGACCGTGCGTTCGAATCGCATCAGGCGTACCATCGGCAATTTGCCGCAGAAAAATCCCCATCCTATTTTGCAGGATGGGGATTTTTCTCTTTAATATTTAAATATTGTATCTATTTTGAGGGTGCAAGCTTTTCAAAGTGATTGCTGATAAAATTGATAATAGGTTCAAACATATGATCAAACAGCCATATATATAAAGCACTGAATATGTTATTAAAAACTCTGAATATAATGGCGTATTTTATACCAAGAACAGATATGGCAATTGAAATAGCGCTCATAGAGTTAAATGCAGTTTGCCAACTATAGTGAACGGATAATCCTGTACCAATTCCTCCAATTATTCCTATGAATCCGTGCCAGCTTTCTGGTAAAACAAAGTATACAATCAGAAATAGGATTCCACCTAAAATACTTCCAATTGTACGGAATTTTACACGCTCTGCAATATCGTTTTTAAAAGGAAAGGTAACGGACATGGCGGCAATTCCAAGCCAATATGCTTTAGGTAATCCTAAAAGATTAGCAATCAGCAATACGCTTGAAACGCCTAAGGTCATTCGCAACTGCCATCTTGTACGTGTAGAAGATAGACTGAATTCTTGAAATATATTTTTCAGACTGCGTTTATATTGTACCTTTTTGTGGTTGCGATATAGAATAAAAGATGTTATAATTGCACCAACCAAAAGACCTAAAAGTCGCATTTTATATTCATGACCACTTACATCGTACCCTTGAAGCAAAAGATAAGAAAGCACCAAAGTCGAATGATTGAACATAATTACATTATGGCTTCCTAGTATCATTAAAAGAAAAATACAAATAATATTAATGCAAAAAGCCCATCCGACAGGTACTAAATTTGATACTTTAGGACCTGCTGCAAGAATTCCGAATATTATAAACATACAAAAAACGGAGTGGGATGTGCGTATTCCCAAGTCGGAAAATCTGAATGCCATAATACTGAGAAGCACTGCGAGTCCTGCAATACTGTTGCTTGCACCGAATAATATGCTGAATAACATTATAAATGCAGAACTGAAAGCTACATTAAGCAATATTTTAAACAAAAAAATCGCAATATGTTTTCGCTTTTCCTTTGGGTTTTTAAAACTTGCTATATAATTTTTAGATCCGGCTTGATTTAGCTGAAGTTCTTGATAAAAAGTCATTGTTTTCCCTCCTGTTGCAACATGTTATTGGCTTCTTTTATCTGAGCAATTAAAGATAAAAAGCATTCTTCTCCAAGAACTCGTCGTAGCTTATAGATAGGTTCTAAATAATACCGATAAGTCTGGTCTAGTTCCTGATTGCCTTCGGATGTGCTGAGAAGAGTGTAGCTTCTTTTATCTTTGGAATTATATTGTTTTATAATAAACTTTTTCTTTTCTAAACGTTCGATTAAGCGGCTTACCGAAGATTTACTTAATCCTGTCAGCGTGGTCAGTTCCATAGGGGTTATAGGTTTATCTGACAATACAATTGTAGATAAAATAGTTATTTCCTGAGAGGATGTGAGACCATTTCTTTTTGAACGCTTTACATTAAGACTGGAAAAAAGCCTTATATCCTGCATTTTCTCCATCATATCTATCCAATCAAATTCTTCCATAATATTATCGCTTTCCTTTATAAATTATATTCGAGATAGTTTACAATGTGAACTATCTTTATTATAGCAAATAAAATTGATTTTGTCAAGCGTTTTATGTAGTCCTTAATTTATAGTACTACAAAAAAACTCCCGAAACCATATAGTTTCGGGAGTTTTGGCGGACAGAGAGGGATTCGAACCCTCGATACGCTATTAACGTATACACGAGTTCCAGTCGTGCGCCTTAGACCAGCTCAGCCATCTGTCCATGAATATTGAGTTTATAGTTCTTTAATGCCCTTCTGTGTATATACAAGAAGGGCAAAAAGAAAATGGTGCGAGTGACGGGACTTGAACCCACACGTCGTTTCCAACACTAGCACCTCAAGCTAGCCTGTCTGCCTATTCCAGCACACTCGCATCAATATTCAACTCAATTATTATAGCATACTTAAAAACGATTGTCAAGAACTTTTTTTTAAGAAATTCCAAACAATAAGAAAAATAAAAATCCGCAGACTATTATAAAAAATCTGCGGATCTATATTTATCTATAGCTATCTATAATTAGAACAGCATTTTACTTATTCAGATTGTATCCCAAATCAAATGCCTTGATGTTAAGGTCTACAAATTTAGGCGGAACTGTATTGCGAATAGTTTCTATCCAGTCTTCGTATGGAATATCTGTAGAAGTTGCCATAACGCCGATCAGAACAACGTTTACAGCCTTTATGCTGCCTGCCTGTGCAGCAAGGGAAGCTGCGTCTACTGTTGTAAGATCACAGACTTTCTGGAGCTTTTCGCATATATTCTCAGGATATTCAGCAGCTCCGATAATTACAGGCATAGGATTTATTTGCTGTGTGTTTACGATCATTCTGCCGCCTTTTTTCAGATACGGAAGAGCACGATAAGCTTCCAGCTCTTCAAATGCCAGAATAATATCAGCACTGCCCTTGTCAACAATAGGGGACTGAACCTTTTCACCGTATTTTACGTAAGTTACAACGCTGCCGCCACGCTGGCTCATACCGTGAACCTCAGATACCTTTACATCAAGGCCAGCACCAATAACAGCATTTCCCAGTATTCTGCTGGCAAGAAGTGTACCCTGACCGCCTACACCTACTATCATAATATTTTTGCTATGACTCATTTTTCAGCCCTCCTTTTTTATGCAGTTAAATGGACAGACACCTGTACAAAGTCCGCATCCGTTGCACTGAGATTCATCTATGTATGGCTTTCCGTCTTTTAAAGAAATTGCAGGACAACCAAGCTTCATACAGAGCTTGCAGTTCTTGCAGTCATCGCTTATTTTGCAGTGACCTGTGTATTTTACTGTTTTAAGAAGAGCACAAGGTCTCTGCGCTATGATAACAGAAGGCTCATCTTTAGCTGTTTCTTCCTTTACAACTCTTTCAAATTCCTTGAGATCAAATGGATCTGCAACAACAACATTTTCTACGCCAACAGCCTTACAAAGAGTAATAAGGTTTACCTGCTTTGTTTCTTCGCCACGAATGGTGTATCCTGTTGTCGGATTATCCTGATGACCTGTCATACCGGTAATGGAATTATCAAGTATAATTACGGTATTTATACCTTTATTATATACTATATCAATAAGACCGGTAATTCCTGAATGAATAAATGTGGAATCACCAATTACAGATACAGTTTTCTTTGCAAATTCATCTCCTCTTGCCTTAGCCATGCCGAGTGCTGCACTGACAGAAGCACCCATACAGATCGTTGTGTCAATGCTTGACAGTGGAGCAACTGCACCAAGAGTGTAACATCCAATGTCACCGCATACATTCAGACCAAGTTTTTTCAGCACATAGAATGTTCCACGGTGAGGGCAGCCTGCACACATTACAGGAGGACGTACTGGTATCTGTTCTGTAAGCTCTGTAATTTCTTCTCCGTCTTCTCCAAGCACAGCCTTTGCGATCATACGAGGAGTATATTCACCAAGAAGTGTGAATGCTTCTTTACCTATGACATTGATTCCCAGTGACTTGCAGTGAGTTTCAATTACCGGATCGAGTTCTTCTACAACATAAATTTTATCATGCTTTGCTGCGAAGTCCTGAATAAGCTTTTCAGGCATTGGATAGACCATTCCAAGCTTTAAGTAGTCAGCCTTATCACCAAGTGCTTCCTTTGCATAGAGATAAGCTATACCAGCGGAGATAATACCGATTTTGCTGCCGTTGTCTTCAATTTTATTGATAGGAGCTGTTTCAGCATATTCTTCCATTCTGCGAAGGCGTTCTTCAACGAATACGTGACGTTTAATAGCATTTCCGGGCATCATAACATATTTAGCCGGATCTTTTTTATACTCTTTAAGTTCGTCACCTGTACGCTCTTCAAGTTCAACAATGCTCTGAGAATGGGAAACTCTTGTGGAAAGACGCAGAAACATAGGACAGTCGTACTCTTCGCTGAGAGTATATGCAAGCTTTGTCATTTCCTTGCATTCAGCAGAATCTGACGGTTCAAGCATAGGTATTTTGGAAGCTTCTGCATAGTGACGTGAATCCTGTTCATTCTGGGAGGAATGCATTCCCTGATCGTCTGCAACGCAGAACACAAGACCGCCGTTTACACCTGTATAGCTTACTGTAAATACAGGGTCAGCCATAACGTTGAGACCAACGTGCTTCATGCAGGACATAGCCCTTGCACCGCCGATAGATGCGCCAATAGCAACTTCGGCAGCCACCTTTTCATTAGGTGCCCATTCTGCGTAAATTTCATTGTACTGTACAATATTTTCTGTGATTTCGGTGCTGGGTGTACCCGGATATGAGGACACAACTCTTACACCGGCTTCGTAGGCACCTCTGGCAACAGCTGCGTTGCCGAGCATTAATTTTTTCATGTTTATAATTGTTCCTTTCTTAATTTTTAGCTACTCCGGTTTCTTGAGCTACAAGCTTATCTACACTGTAAATTTTGCGAAGCTTTGGCTTTTCTATCTTACCGGTAGGATTTCTTGGAATATCAGCAAAAATGATTTTTCTTGGACGTTTATATCTTGGCAAGGAGAAGCAGAAGTCATTTATATCGTCTTCTGTAACTGTCATGCCGTCTTTAAGCTCAATTATTGCGGCTGTGACTTCACCAAGACGCATATCAGGGATACCAATAACGGCAACGTCCTTTATAGCATTGTGAGCACGGAGAAAATCTTCTATCTGTACTGGATAGATATTTTCACCACCGGAAATAATAACGTCTTTTTTACGGTCAACTAGATAAATAAATCCGTCTTCATCTTCCTGCGCCATATCACCTGTAAATAGCCATCCGTCTTCGAGAACCTCAGAAGTAGCCTTTTCATCGTGATAGTAGCACGTCATAACTCCCGGGCCCTTTACAGCAAGCTCACCGACTTCTCCCGGCTTTACTATGTTGTGGTCAGGATCTACTATTTTAACTTCCCAGCCGTATCCAGCCTTGCCGATAGCGCCGACTTTATGTATATTTCCGAGTCCCAGGTGAACACAGCCCGGACCGATGGACTCACTTAGACCGTAATTTGTATCATAGTCATGATTTGGGAAGACTTTCAGCCAGCGTTCAATGAGACTAGGGGGAACAGGCTGAGCGCCTATGTGCATAAGTCTCCACTGATCGAGGTTATAGTCTTCGAGCTTTATATCGCCTCTTTCAATTGCATCGAGAATGTCCTGAGCCCACGGTACTAAAAGCCATACTATGCTGCATTCTTCCTCAGAGACAACTTTCATGATCCATTCCGGCTTTACGCCTTTCAGGAGCACAGCCTTTCCGCCTACAAGTAATGAACCGAACCAATGCATTTTTGCACCGGTATGATAAAGCGGTGGAATGCACAGAAAAACGTCGTCTTTAGTCTGCTTATGATGATTCTGTTCAGTTTTGGCTGCGTGCATCAGACTTTGATGATTATGCAGAATAGCTTTCGGAAATCCTGTTGTACCTGATGAGAAGTATATAGCAGCGTCGTCGCTATCGGTGATTTCTATTTCTGGATTTTTTGCAGAAGCGTAGATCACAAGATTATTATAGCTTTCAGCAAATGTAGGGCAGTCTTTTCCTACATATAAAAGTGTTTTAACATCAGGGATACGTCCGCATATTTCTTCTATTCTTCCTGTAAATTCAGGACCGAACACGAGAATACTTGAATCGGAGAGACCGAGACAGTATTTGATTTCATCAGCAGTATAACGATAATTCAGCGGTACGGCAATAGCGCCTGCTTTAAGTACGCCAAAATATATGGGCAGCCATTCCAGACAGTTCATAAGCAGAATCGCAACCTTGTCGCCACGTTTAACGCCACGTGACAAAAGAAAATTGGCAAAACAATTTGCCTGACGGTTGAAATCGTCCCATGTTATAGAGCGTCGGAAATCATTTCCGGAGCCTGATTCTATAAGGGAGTATTCTTTCCATGTAAATCTGCCTTTTGTGTCCGGCGGATTAATCTCAACAAGACTTACGTCGTCGCCATAAAGTCTTGCATTATTTTCAAGGATCTCAGTGATTGGCATATTGTGATAATTCCCTTCTAAACTTTATAGGTGCAGCTTTTGTACGATCTGCAATCCTTTATATTATAGCACACATTTTTATAAAAGGCAATATCCTTTTTGCGATTCTTTACGCCAAAAAGCAATTTAAAGTAATTTATAATAACTATTTTATTTGGTTTTTGTAGGAACTTACAAATTGCATGGATAAAATTTGTGCAATATTATTGTACAAATTTTCATTTGTTTTATTGACTTTTTATAGTAGTTAATATATAATTAAAGTGGTAATGTGCGACGTCCCGTATATTATACAACGAAAATAAAAAAGAATTGGAGGAAATTTAAATGCACAGTAAAAACAAGTTTGCCAAAAAAGCTGTAGCGATGGGACTTTCATGCGCTCTTGCTCTTTCAGCATTTGGCACACCATCCTTTAGTAGTGCATCTGCTGCCGGCAGTCTTACAGCGGCTCAGATTACTGAAGAGATGAAAATTGGCTGGAATGTCGGTAACTCTCTGGATAGTACACCTTCTACATCCGATGTTTCCAAGCACGAAACTGCATGGGGCAACCCTGTAGTAACTCAGGAGTTAATCGATGCCGTAAAGGCAAAGGGCTTCAACACCATTCGTATACCAACAACATGGTATCCTCACGTATCAAACGATGGTTCATATACCATTGACCCTGCGTGGCTTGCCCGTGTAAAGGAAGTTGTTGACTATGCGTATAATCAGGATATGTATGTTATTCTGAATGTTCACCATGAAGAATGGATCAACCGTGCAGATTTCGGTACAGCTTATGATGAGATGTCACCTAAGCTGAAAGCTATATGGAAGCAGATCGCTACATATTTCAAGGATTATGACCAGCATCTGATCTTTGAGGGTATGAACGAGCCTCGTGCAGTTGGTACAGATTATGAATGGGCATGGGGTGTTCCGGACGAATGCTATGATGTTATAAACAAGCTTGATGCTGACTTTGTAAACACTGTTCGTTCTGTAGATTCTCCTTATAAGGATAGTCGTCTTTTGATGATACCAACATATGCTGCTTCTCAGGAACTGCATAATCTGGTAAAACTTGAATTCCCTGCTAATGATGATTATATCGCAGCATCTGTTCACGCTTATTCTCCTTATGACTTTGCAATGGATGCAAAGGGAACTCATGATGAATTTACTGCATCACATGAAGCATATCTTGATACTATGTTCAAGAATATTCAGGCAACATTTACAGACAAGGATATCCCTGTTGTAATTGGTGAGATGGGTACTTCTGACTTTGACGGCAGTGCTGCAAGAACTGCTGCAAGAGAAGAGTGGGCTGACTACTACCTTACATGGTCATCAAAGCTTGGTATTCCATGTGTACTTTGGGATAACGATGCTGTAGGCAATAGTGACCAAAGTGAAATTCATGCTTACATTAACAGAGATACATATGAATGGTATGACAATGGCGGAAAAGTCGTTGACGCTATGATAAATACTGTTAACAAGAATGCTTCTTCATGGGGCTCAAACAAATATAAGCCGGTTTATACTCATGATGCTTTGAGTTCCGGTACTGTTCTCTGGGAAGGTGACGTTTCATCTGAAGGCAGCACAGCAATTACACCACTTGACCTTTCTAAGGTTTCAAAGGGCGAGATCGCTGTTAAATACTCAGGTTCATCTCCTAAGCTTGCATTTATGGATGCAGCATGGGGTGGTTGGACAGAAGTATCACCTTATGATGTAGATGAAGCTAATGGCATTGCATACTTTAAGTTTGATGAAATTAAGAAGTCTTGGGGTGGGGACGTATCCACTATTGCTTCTGCAAAGCTTCTGGCATCAGGCGGTACAAGCAGTGCTACTCAGATGGTTTCTCTTGGCGATGCTGTAGAAGGTACAAAGCCAGTAGATGGTACTACAGCAACTACACCAAAGGCTACAACTGTAACTACACCAAAGGTTACAACAGCAACTACTGCTGCTGTTGAGGGCAAGGAATACACAGTAGATATCGGTGAGAAGTATGTTTATTCTGACTTTGGCGAAGACAAGATGATAGGCTGGGCATGGTCTAAGTTTGGCATTGCTGCTGGTGAAAAGGTTAAGCGAGTAGAGTTTAACATTTCATCTATCGCTTCTAAGATCGGAATATGGCAGGGTGCATTCGGTAGCTCTACTTCTGTTGCACCAGATTACTGGACAATGACCGCTGATGCTAAAGAATCCTTCACAGGTAAGAAGGGTACAATTGTATGGGATGTAGATCCAGCTACTGCTGATATCATTCAGACAGAAGAAGGCGGCGAAGTTAAGCTTGGTATCTGGTGGATCGACTGCGATACATTTAAGGTTGACTCTATAAAGGTTATTACTGACGGCGAAGGCGGCGGCGGTGATACAACAACTACAACAAAGGCAACAACTACTACTAAGATAACAACCACAACAACAAACGGCACAACAACAACCACCAACAAGCCTAAGCCAGATGGCTATACATGGGAAGCTGGCGAATATTGGGTAAAGGCTGGAGAAGAAGGCTTTGGCATCGCTCCAACTGTATACAACGATCCAGGCGTAGTAATGGCGTTCAAGTGTGCATTTA